>NZ_JADEYQ010000011.1 GCF_022627575.1 Sphingobacterium rhinopitheci | reverse complement strand
AAAAATAAATAATTTACCTAAAAATAAAATAACCAAACTTTTGTTTCAAAAAGATAAAATATATTAATTGAAGAGATTAATTCCACAATCGATATAATTAATGTCAACAAAAAGTATAAATAGGATAAAAACTTTACCTAAAAATAATATAAAATTAATCCCTTAATGCCATAGTAATCAAGCCTAATAAAAAAAGCTACCACAGCAAAATACATAGCGGTAATATGTCTTACTTTTTACGTCACAAGCAACACTGCTAAATTCATATAACTTATAAACAAAAAAATTAACCACACTATCGCTGAAGCGAATATCCTATAGGTACCGTTTAGGGAATTTTGATTAATATATTCATGAAAAAATATTTTACGTAAAAAATAATCGAGACAACACATAGAAAGCTTTTAGCCCAGCTATTAAAACATGAGATTGTTATTCTAGAAATAGAGCCTCGCCGCCCTTATGGGAGACAAAAAATAACCCCAAGAAAGGTATTTTGATTTTTCATACCCATAATAATCCGCTATTATATTCTATATCAAAAATATATCGTTGTTTTCAACACGGCCATCCTTCCACGTAGGGAATAGCTATTTTGGTTTTCCATATTCGCGGAGATGGTATACGTTTCAAATCGTTTGATATTCCCTAAGTTGGTTACATTTAAATCGATATCTGTTTTCCATTTTCGGTGTCTATACTTAATAAAAGCATCTATAAAGAGGTAATTGATATCTTGAAGCCCCAATTGATAGCTATATAGGTGGCGTCCGCTAAAATTGATATGCAAACCAGGAGCTACAGTAAAGGGGAAACCTACATTTTGGACTATATTCAAGGTATTTCGATCCAAGTTGCCTAGGCCTCCTCGCTCCTTGTTCATTGATAAATGAATACGCCCATTATACGAAAGGTTCAATTTCTTCCATACTTTAAAATCCAATGAAGGGTTCACCATGTATGCAGTATTCAGAAAAGGCAATAGAGCATCATTAAAGAGCTGATTGTACTCCGTCCAACTGACGGAGGCTTTGACCTTCAACGCAGAGGCTAAGCTAAATATATACTTATCAAATCCACCATTGATACTATAGGATTGTACATAATTGTCCATCGCTATAAGTGCTGTCTGAGAGATATCATTACCGATCCGATTCGAAAGTAAAGTTGAAGATTTAGTGCGCTTGTATGAAAAACCGACGTTGTAAAACAACAATCGAAGGGTCTTCCCTGTCTTATAGTTGAGCTCAAAAGCATTGGATGAAGATTCATTGATACCAGCACTATTGTTAGATATAGACCTATAATTGCGGATAATCAATCCCCTATACACATCCTCTATATTGCCAAAAAAATTGGCTCTATCATAAGAAAAAGAAAGCTCACTCTCCACATTCACGAAATACTTAGCCCCAAACTTAGGGTTCAATAGTACCCTTCCCTGTACTGCATCAAGCCTATAGATAGCATCCCTATAACGGGTGCTTTGGTAACTAAGAGGGAGGGTCAAGCTGGAAAAAAAACGCTTGCCCCGATATTCATAATTTGCCTGAAGCGCAAATGAAGACCTGAGCCAATGCATATCATTCGCTGCACTATCTATATCCAACGCTACACGATCCCCATTCTCGACCTTCAGAATAGTCGATTTCAGTTGTTGGCCATCTATAGATCCACTGACCGCATAATATTGGCTGATGATACCTTTGGGGATTCTATAGCCCATATTGAGCTGGCTAAAATATGTGGGTACTTCCACCTGTTGGACTGTTGCATCGTACGCGATACCGTCATTCAGCAAGCCCATGAATACCCCCGGTTTTAGGGATAGTTCCTGTGGTTTACTGCCGTAGTTTACCAGCCATCCAACCTGTACAATATTACCATTACGTAGTGCCGGCACATAATCCAATTTGTTCTGAAAGCCTTTGATTATATAATTTCGATTGAGGTTAAAGTCGTCGTTTGAGGTGTAAATACTAGCGTTGGCAGCTTGATTCTGATAATCAAAAGATAAGGCATTTTCTAGGTATTTATGGTCTACATTTTGTGTTGCTTTTAGAGCGATTGAAGCCAACCAGTCTTTGGTATCACTTGCTTGTTTCTCCGTAAAGCTATACGTATCTTTTTCTGTAAAATATTCACTTTGCCCTTCAAAATCTTGGTTACTTTTTTCAAAAACAGCTTGAAGATTAGATACCACCTGCCATTTATTCTGGAGATGAAAAAGGTTGTTAGCATTGATAGCGCCAGAGTTATTAAAAAAATAATGTTGCTTAGCAATCGGTGGATTACCGACGGTCCCAAGGGACAATAGATTATTAACCGGAGTAGACCCTAATTTTGTCAACATGCTTGCCGCATTATAACCTATCATATTAGATGCCAACTCATTACCTATATTATTGGCATTAATCACATTTAAGCCTTTATATTTCTTATTAAAAAGAACGGTATTTAATTCGCCATCATATTGTTTCGGTAAACCTAGCCCTATTTTAGCTTGCCCCGATAAGGCCAATTGTGCCTCTTCTTTGATGACAAGATTCAAAGCTACTTCATCGGTATAGCGCTTATTCTTCAATACTTTCATGTGCTCATGATTCTTCAATACCTGCACATCCTTCACCATATTATACTTTATGGTATTGGTACCGATCTTATACTTATCGCCTAATAAATCATCGCCATCGATATAAAAATTAGAAATAGATTTCCCCTGGTATTTTATCTGCCCAGATTCTGAAACCTCTACGCCCGGCATCCTTTTTAGCACATCACCTATGGAACGGTCCTCTTCCTTGGCAAAAGAAGCAACATCATAAGAAAGTGTGTCTCCAATCTGTCGAATTCGAGGTCTACTTTTCAGCTGCACCTCTTCGAGTAAAATAGTAGATACTTCCATCGCTATCGTCAGTTTGCTTCCTAATTCTTTGTTTTTTGTAGCTAAGATGATTGATTTCTATATACCCATTAGCAATATCTTTTACTGTTGTCAGCTTAAAATATCCCTGCGCATCTGTCGCCTTAAAGGCGATTATTCGATTTTCCTGGTCCTTCAACACGACCGTTATAGCACGTAAAGGTTTCTGCGTTACAGCATCGATAACTTGCCCTTCCAGCGTAACCTCTTGTGCCATCAGGGGTTGAATAGACAATAAAAATACCGTGAGAAAACAAACAAATTTAGACATGTTCTACTGCGTAAGCTCAATGGGATTATTGGTAACAGCAGATGTTTTGAAGGAATTATCTTTCTGAATAGACACCGATTTTATTTTGTTAGCATCTACACTATCCATCCCACCTGGAGCTTTATAAACGGTCGCTGGCCCTGATGATAGTGGTCCTACCTTTTGGGTACGCCCTGCCTGCTGAGACTGTACAAATGTGGAAGGATTTGCCTTAAAAGCGTTTTCTAATTTCACAATCTCCACTTCGGTTGTTGTAGTCACATCTGGCGATAAGGCGATCAAAAGACGATCATCACCTTCCAATTTATCAAAACCCGCATATTCAAATACCACCTCACCTTTATCATCTTGTGCGGATAAGATCAAGCCAGGAAGGCCATTCAATTTCCATGGACCATAGGACAAAGGAATATCAGGGCTAAACCAAGCTTGATAATTTCGTCCTTTGAAAGTCGTCGTCGCCAATTGGCAGGTATATCCACCTATTAGTTTGGTATCTTCTTTTATCTGCCATACTGGTGTAGAGAAATCTCCTACGACATGAAAATCTGCTGTACCTACTTTTTTGATTATATCTATTGCTGGAATCGCAAAATCTATTAAATAAGACTCCTTAATACCTGCACCTGTACCTTTGATCACGACATTGCCATCAAATGTAGGGCTTGACATTTGTTGGTCCAGCTGTTGAGATATGCGTGCCGACGAATAACTGGTAAAATAGGACGACGACGGCCCTAGATAGGTCACCACCTCATCACGTAGGTAACTCTCTCGCTGCGTCGTATCATTAATATGTGTAAATAAATAATGAACCTTTGCAATGGATTGCTCTTGCGCAGTTACAGAAAAAGCGAACAGGGTCGCTAAGATGGTAATATTAATACTTTTCATGATCTACGGTTTTTCTGTAATTCTACGAAATTTTAGTAGAGTTGCAAAATTATATTACACTATTTAACTTTTTCAATAGGATTATTCGTGACAAATGAAGGTTTATAATCTTCATCAAAATGGAAATCAAAGTTATGTTTACTGTAATCTATGCCATAGTAAGAATTGGCAATTGCCAATTTACCAGAACTATTTAAAGCTTTAAAATATTTAGCTTCGTCATCTTGAAAAAGATCATACATCTTTGCTATTTCGGCCTTTGTACCTTTAGTTACATAAAAGGGTACTTCAATAAAAAATGGCTCTTGCGAATCGACAGCATCAAATCCAGCATATTCAAATACCACCTCACGTGCTTCATCATACGCAGACAATATAAGTCCTGGTAAACCATTTAACTTCCATGGCCCTGCTTGAAAAGGAAGCTCCGTCGTGAACCAAGCTATATAATTTCGTCCATTGAAAGATGTGGTAGCTTGCTGACAGCTATACCCTCCTATTTCTTTGGTTTCATTTTTTAATTCCCACACTTGACTTAGGTCAGATCCTTCTGTATAATATGCATCAAAGCTGGACGAAATACATTGTATATCGACTAATCTATTCTCATTTGGATAGCGCAAATAAAAGTTCTTAATAGGTGTTGTATACAAATTAAGAACCATATGACCTGAATAATCAGGCAGCAATTTTTGAGCATCTATACTTTGTTTGGTACGCTCATCGGAATAGCTTTTATAAAAGGAAGATGTATGCCCTAAGTACAAAACGACTTCATCCCTTTGGGGTTGATCCCGTTTTGTGGTATCATTGATATGCAAAAAATTATAATGCACTTTAGCGATAGCCTTTTCTTGAGCTAGGATAATGGTGGGTGTCAGCAAAAGGGCAATCAAGGTATAAAAGATTCTCATAATGGTAAGATTTACTTAAAAATAACAATTCATAACCGCAAAAAAAACAGTCGCCAGTTTATATAAGCTCAAAAGATACACTTTTTAGCACGAGGATGCTCAAAATGATGTGATTACATAATTTATTGGCAACATTTGGAGTACTAGCCACAAATAACGGTACGATGGATACGCTAACAATGTGCAATTGTACAATTAGCGCCTAATAAAAAAGCAATCCCAATTGGGATTGCCTATATACATTTTTTATACCTGTGTATAAGAAAGACTATTTCAATACTTCATCCAAGAAAAGAACCAAATGCTTCCATGCTCGTTCTGCCATTAAAGGGTTGAAATCGGAGGATTCGGGGTTAGTAAAAGTATGTCCTGATTTGGCATAGGTAATAATCTGAAAGTCTGCATTGCCTTCTTTCAATTCTTTCTCTAAGTTATCAAGATCTGCTGCCGACACGGACTTATCATCTGCCGGATGTTGTACCAATACTTTAGTTTTTATTTCTTTGTTTGGACGGTCTGCCGCTTTTGCCAAACCCCCATGGATACTGACCGCAGCCTGCACCTCAAAACCTGCACGAGCTACTTCCAAAGCACCAGTTCCACCGAAGCAATATCCTATAACAGCAATCTTATCCTTGTCTACGCCGGCTTTAAGAAGCTCTTGGAGGGCTAATTGAATACGGTGCTGATATGCCTTATAATCGCTTTTGTAAGTTCCTGCTAGCTTGCTTGCGGCAGCATTGTCTACAGGTATATTTCCTTCCCCATATATATCCGCAATAAAGGCGACATAGCCCAATTTGGCAAGATTAATCGCTGTAGTACGTGCTTCATTATCTATGCCTTTCCAAGCAGGGAGGATCAATACTGCGGGCAAGTTTTTCTGTGCTGCATTGGAGGTTATCAGGCCTTTCAATTTTTGAGAACCGTCCGTATATTGAACAGGTTTCAGCTGTTGACCCGACCCGATTGTACTGCAAAGTACTAAGGATAATAATATTACGATATTTTTCATTAATAATTAAATTAAAACAATTGAATGTCACCCTAAGTTAATCATTATTAATAAGATATTAAAACCACTTGATAACAATACCATCCTTTTCCATCTTCCTAAAATAAGTCATCTGCCGCTTTGCATAGCGGTGAATTTCCGTTTCCAATTTTTTCAAGAAATCAGCATAGGACAATTCCCCTTTCAGGTAATAAGAAATATATTTATACTCTAATCCGTAATATTCCAACTCTTCATTGGAGACACCCGCCGACAATAGATTTTCTACTTCTGCGATCATACCACTAGCTAATCGCTGCATAAGGCGATCCGTAATGCGCTGACGACGGACTGCTAGCGCTGGATTTATACCATAAACTATGGCGCTGTAAGTAGCTTGTTCTTTTATATGATGTGTAGGATTTTCTTCCAAAAAGCGGACAATCTCTAAAGCTCGTATTATACGTTTCTTGGAAGATCTGTCAACCACAAAATTTGCTGGCAACGCATATGCATCTAGCTGTGTCAACAATTCGTCCTTGGCCAATGGGAGAAGGCTATTTCTAAATGCATCGTCAATAGGGATTTGCGCATACGGCTTGGCATCAATCAATGCTTGCAAGTAGAATCCCGTTCCTCCACAAGCGATAACTTTCTTTCCCTTAGCTTTGATCTCCTTATAAGCAAGGTCAAAATCTTCAAGAAAACGACTAATATTGTATTTTTCACCGGGGTTGATGATATCGATAAGATGATAGGGTATGTCTTTGTATTCGGCTAGGTCCTTCCCTGTTCCGATATCCATCCCTCTATATACCTGCCTGGAGTCGACACTGATGATTTCAGCATTGATCATAGCAGCTAGTTCGACAGCAAGTTTGGTCTTGCCACTGGCGGTAGGTCCCAATATAAGTATTAAATCTACCGATAGATTATCTAGCTCTTCCGCTAAGTTGGCTATAAGTTGTTGATCATTTATCATCCTTACAAAGGTACTGCATATTCCTATTATTATCAGAAGAACACATACAAATAAAACGGTAGATGCTACCGCCTATACCTAAAAAAGGCAGCTTTAGGGCTGCCTTTCAAATAGTACACAACTATAATTATTTCTTATTCATCCATTCTTCAATCAGTGCTTTAAGCTTAGGATCCGAAGGCCTAGGGCTGTCAGCTGATATCAGATTTCCGGCTTTATCAATGACGATATAACGTGGAATAGTATTGACACTATAAGCTTTAGAAAGTGGATTCCCTACACCGGCATGCAATTGAATTCCCTTAGGACTTTTCTCTTTGATATATGCTTCCCATTTGGCCTTATCTTGATCGGTCGATATCCCCACAAATGCTACGGGCTTCCCTTTAAAAGCATCATTCAAGATCTCCCAATGTGGCTCTTCAGCACGACAAGGACCACACCATGTCGCCCACATATCTAGGACTACTACTTTACCTTTGAGATCAGCAAGCTTCACTACTTTGCCCGACAAATCAGGAAAACTAAATTGAAAAGCAGCAACGCCGGTTTTAGTCTCTGTAAGTTTTATTTCTACAGCTGTAAGACGATCTTTCTGTTCCGCAAGGACAAAACAATCAGCATACTGATTTTTTATATCCATAAAATCAGCATAAGATTGAACCTTCTCTAAACGATTCAGGACAAACTGACCTTTTAATGCTAGCACAGGAATAGCCGCTACTTGTTGATCAAATGTAGGCTTACTACCAAGATCTACTTTTCGAAATACAAGACTATTTAAAAAACGATCTCCATAAGGAAGCTCTAATAACGTTTTATTCAAAAAACGGTCATAATTAAAATCATTATAGTATGATGTTAAATCTTCCTTTTTAGGGTGTTTTGTACGCGGCATATATAAATAAGAAATAGCATAATAAGCCAACTCTACATCCAGCAATTCCTTGTAAAAACTATTGAATTTCTTGTTTCCAGATTTTTCGGATTTAGCAAATAGCGCAACGGAATCCTTAAATGCCTCTAGTTGCGGGAAAAAGTCGATATAGGTACTGTTTCCGCCAGGAGTCAATGCCTTATCACGTATAGACTTAGTAGAGCTATCCCAAGCGAATAAAGCTTTATTCTCTTTAGAATTGGCTCCTACAAGTTGATAGTGACCTTCTTTTGTCAACTGGATGTTCAATTCATCTTTACCTTTAAAGTAAAAGCGGTTTAATCCATTTTGTGACATTGCGTTTCCTATGCCTACAGAATATAGCCCTTCATACTCTGGGTAGAAACGGAATCCAAATTGTCCCTTATCATTAGGAACAGCGCTTGCGATCTCTACCAATCGGCCATTAAGCACTTTAAAAAGAGTAACCTTCTTGTATGGAGTCGATTGAAATACGCCATTGATAGTACTAGCTTCTTGTGCTAGAAGATTAAAAAAGCTTAAGAAAGCTAGTATAATTAAAAAATATCTTTTCATCGTTTATAGTATTATTCAAAACTAGAACCTATTGTGCGTACTGCGAGTTGAGGTAGGTAAATGTTGGGTTTTTTTTGTGTAATAGCAGCAGACAATAGATTCAGTTCTGAAGGTGTTATAGTGCGTTCTTTAGTATTGTTTGTTAACAGTTTTAGTATTTCTACACCTTTAGCAGCATTAACATAATCAACTAAGTAAAAGTGTAATAAGGTCAACTTATAGCGATCAGTAATATCCAAATCCCCCTGCTTCTCTTGGTCCAAATACTGCTGGCGTATCTTCTTCAATACTGATTTGTTATCTTTTTGATCGATAATTACTTGTGCCAATGCATTGCTTCGTAGCGGCCAGCTAGGATACAACTGGTAGCTATCCATATAGGATAAATATAAATCGGCATCTTGACTACCCTTATAATAATCTGTGATAAATTGGGGTAAAAAAGTCTTCCACAATTGCGCATTAAAAACCGGCCTAATATAGGCTAATGTAGTATTAAGGCTATCTAATTGCTGTGCTTTTCCATATGCAATCATTTTGCTGTCCATTCGTTTTATCACCTTCTTTCTGAGCAAGCTACTTCCATAATTATCCAGTAGCCAAGGGAGATTGTTGTATGTCCAGCTGTCAACATCATTATTATTTACCAAACTACTAACAACAAAAGCGGTCTCCTCTTTTAGATTCTTATCTTTAATATAATTCTTAAGATCTAAAGGCTCTCCTTTATCTCCCTTACGAAAATATCTATAGGTAAAATAAGAAGGATAATGCTTTTCTAAGTCCGTATCAAAAGCTAAAAGCTTATTTTCAGCAGACCTTTTTTTCCCTTCATGCAGTAAATCCATAAAACGGTCGACAGCAAAATACCCCGATTCTATATATATCACCTTACCCGAAGGGTTCATTATCAAATACGTCGGAAAACCACTGACGCCATATTTGCGCGATAGCTTCATGCCATCTTCTTCCTTAAAAACATCAGTTTTATACAGCACAAAATTTGCCTTCAGCTCTGCATCTACCTCCGTTGAGGGGAAAACTTTCTCATCCATCATCTTACAAGGTACACAGCCTTCAAAATATAGATCTACAAGTATTAATTTATTTTCATGTAATGCTTTCTTCTTACAGTCCTCAAAAGAACCCCTAAAAGTATAGCTCTCCTGTGCTACACCAATCTTTACCATCAAAAGTAATATCAGGTAAATGACTATTCCTATTCTTGTCATATATATATATATATTTTATAGAGTAATAATGCTATGTAAGAGAATTACACCATTATTCATCCAATACACTAAAAACCGTATATTTTCTTCAGCGCAACAGCTATATCATCTGCTGCTGAAGAGGTTAATCTTATTAATATTTTGCCCTCCTGATCCAATAATATTTGCGTAGGAAATGAACCTACAGCATATTCCTTGACTATATCAAAGTGCTCCTTACCTTCATTATTCAATACTTGGACCCAATGGATACCAAGCTCATCGATTGCCTTGACCCAAGAGTTTTTAGAGTCTGCTAGTGTCTTTCCTCTCTCCTGCGCTATGCCTACTATTTCAAAACCTTGTTGCTTGTATCGCTCATATAGCTCTATAAGATGTGGCATACTAGCACGGCAGGGACCACACCAGCTACCCCAAAAGTCCAATAAAACAACGCGTCCTTTCAATTCATCGAGCTTAAAGGGAACTCCTTTAACGGTAGTACGATCAAATATTTTTGCCATAGTACCCTTCGTTGTAACGGAGTTTTTTAGAATAAACGCGCGCAAATCTGCTGCTACACGTGTATCCTTATATTTATCGCCCAAACCTTCAAAGGCTAGTTTAAAATCATCTGAACTATATGCATTTTTCATCCTTGACAACAAAGAGAGGCTAGCATATGATGTGGGATGATTGCTAATAAATACTTTTTGCAAATTTCGCTCTTCGAGGCTCCATGCTTTAATACGTAACATGATACTATCTTTTGCCTGCTTATCTAGGATTATATCCTTTGAATACAACAAATCATATGCCTTTTGTACCTCCTTTGTATACGGAGCTGTCTGTTGACGAAGAACATTATAAAGAGCATTATCTATTCCTCCTGACACATGTGCCGATTCCAATTGATAACCATCACCGTCAACGAAAATATCATCTTGTTGTACAAATAAGCTCAATGGACGATACATGACCACTTTGTTGTGATCCTCAGGAATGACACGTATCATCGCCTCCGTAACATTGGTCTGACTTGGTATACGGATAGCAAAAGAATCCGACAACAATGGAGAACCATAATATTTAGATTTACCATCCTCCAGTATCACCTGTATGGAGATACTTTTTATGCGCTCTGCAGTAGCATTTTTCAATCTACCGCCAACGGTCACGCTATCTGTTTGAGACCATACTTTCAGGGGCATAAAGAAAGCGACAATTAAAAAAGCCTTTACTATAAATTGGGTATCCATAAGGGGTTGATTATTGATATAATAGATAAAAAAGTTAGCAGCATAATATGCTGCTAACGCAAACACTTACATGTATTAACGCTCACGATACGTTAAACTCTTGATTCTCCCAAAACCTGAGTAAGTGCTAATTTCAATTAAATCCCCATTTAAGCTTGGAACAGTATAGATATGTAAAGATCCTTCTGTACCATTATTTATTGTCGCATCATAGGTTCCAACCATTAATCTTTTCCCTTCAGCATTAATTTTTGCTGTCGCTTTAAATTCATAAAAATCTAAATATGAAATCTTATGAGATCCATAGTCAGCCATCAATTTGGATGTCTTATAGGTCATATCATATTGATATACTTTACTTCCTACCGAATAGAATACGTAACCAAACTCTGGATTTATAGCATAAAACTCCGCTTTATCTATATCAGTACCTTTAATTTCGGCATAATATGATTGTACGTTATTAGCAGGATTAAATCGTGCTAAATATTTTTTACTACCATTTACTTCTTTAAGGATTGAAAATACCTCACCACCATTATATGGAACATTACGCATATACACTAAGTCCATGCCTGTTGTAAAGCTAAATAGGCGTTCGCCAATAGCTGGATCAGGGATTACTGTCATCGTAGAAGATGTACCTGAATGCTTCACAAAACGACGATTTGTGCTGTCGTAGAAAATACCATAACTAGAGCTTGCTGCCACAAAAGGTGCTACCTTAAAGGATTTTTGATCCTCATTATTATAACTAATCGGTGCCGAGAAGTAAATCTGCATGGTACGATCATAATAATAAGCATCACCAGCACCAATCATATAGGCTGACGATCCACTACCACGTACTTGGATTCGCTCAGCATAAAATCCTGCAGGCACATCACCATACATCTCATAAGCCAAGCCCATAGTAGGCGTCCATTTGAAGGTATTAGGATCTACCTTGGTCGTATACTTATCGGTCCCCAAATACACACCGTAACTAATTTTATCTGGCCCTATAAGCAAGCCTGTACTATACGTATAGGCAAGCACTGGCTTGCCTTCTAATGACAATCCCGCACCCGTGCTACCAAGAACATCATTTACAAGCTTGAAATTACGCTCTGCATCTAAATACAACATATCAACACGCGCTTTTCCATTAGCCTCATTCATCATAATCCAACCCTCGTTGTACTCATTGACTACTTTCAGCTTAAAACTCTTTTTGTATTTTACGCCAGAGGCTTTGTCGGTAACAGCAAAATAGGCCGTATAGGTGCCTGCGACAACTTTAGTAAGTAGCATGTCCAAATCCTTAGTGTCACTCAAAACATAAAGTCCAGTACCTCCCACTCCATTAGGACCGATATAAGTCCACTCATACTCATATTTTGACGCATCAAAATCGGGGTCTTTACTAAACTTTATAATAGGCACAAACTCCAATTTTTTGCCGTATTGCGCTTGCATTTCCTCAGGAAGGTTGCTCACCTCCACCAATTCGTTGAGCTCTTTGTAATCATAATTGCCGATGTCTTTCATACAAGATCCTAGCATGGACACAACAATCAATAGACAGATACAACGAAGCATTAATAAATATGTGTTTTTCATTTTTTTCGTTTTAAATAATAGCGCTATTGTGCAGCAGAGCCCATGACCATCGCTGTCACACCATCTTCTTCGTAAATAATATTGCCAGCTGCTTTTTGGTCATTAAGGTAACGCTGCATAAATTTTGCATATGCTGCCCCTTCAGCTATAGCCATAGAGGTGTCCATATATGCTGGATCAACCCCTAATATTTCGACCAATAAGAATAATTTTTTGCGCGAGAATATTCCAAAATAACTATCAATCCAACGACTAGGTTTTTTGATGATATCATTTACATACCAACGATAATTAATAAACGAATGGGATGCATTTGTCGTTACATTGGTGATTTTGTTTTTCATATCCGTTGAAAAGTATGCATTATCCAAAAGATCAAAACTCAACAAGAATGATTTCTCCTGCATATCCGCCTTGCGATAAAATTTTACCCTTACCGTATCGGCCATCTGATTGCGCTTGATACTATACTCGGTATTCAAGATATCATAATGAAGCCCTTGCACCGCATCAGAATTACTGTTTACAGCCAAAATATAAGGTCTATCGATATCCTGTGGGGCACCAGCAATCTTCACGACCATATTGACAATTGAATCTTGTACTGTGGATAGACTAAAAGACATAATTGTAGAATCTTTAATCACCTCGCCACTATAAGTTGGTAATCTGCCTGCTTCATTAAAATAAATAACAGACTTCCCATCATAACTATGAAGATCTTTCTCACAAGAAAGAAACATAATAAGAGGTATTATATAAATAAAGTTTAATATTCTGCTTTTCATAATCGTATGGTATTAATTGTTTCTATATTGAGACTCTGACAGAGGCAATGGAATATTATAATTTACTGTGACATTACCACTTGCTGCAGACCCATTCGCTACAGAAGTCACATTTCTACGTTTATAGTAATAGAAAAGTTGCCCTTCACCAAAGAATTCCTTTTGATATTCCTTTTGCAACTCTGTCGTTAGATTTGCCGTAGCAGCCAAAGGAAGCAATCCTCTATTGGCGCGTACAATATTCAATTTAGCAATGCCTGTTGCCGCAGCTGGCTCACTCTCAGCAGCGATATAATACATCTCGCTAATCTTTAATACTGGAATAGTAAAGCGATAAGTCCTTTCTTTATCGACAATATCAGCGTACTTAAGAAACACTTTATACGTCTTAGCACCAGTTGATGGTTTTGCCCAGTTGAGGTTGAAGCGATAATCATTTTCATTATTCTCATACAGGGTATTCAACCTTGATTCTATTGGAGCCAATATATTTTTATCTGTGATCGAAGGGTCGAATAATGAATTATAACGACTATATAACTGCGTATTTAAAACGCCAAAAATCATTTCTGTAGAGAATACACGATCAGGATTTTGCTTCTCTGAAAGTGCATTTGCCGATGTCGTCCATTTAAATTTATCGGCAACATCAATTACAAGATTGGCATATTTTAGTGCATTTACTTTATCCCCTCTATACAGATAGGCTCTAGCTTTCAAGCCTAAGACAGCATAATAATTCAATCTATAGTTTCTATCGGCAGTAACAAAATTCTCCGCCGTAGTAGCACCTACTGAGGTAACCCCATTTGTAATAATAGCATCTGCGGCAAGCAGTTGCTCGGCATGCTCCAAATCCTCCAATACTTTATCTAGAAAAGAATTTGCCGGCAATAAAGGGTTAATAGTATTTTGTGTATTCACATAATATGGTAAAGCCTGTTTGGTAGAATCGACAGTAGAATAGCGTGGCCCATACAAACGCAAGAGATCAAAATGCATAAATGCACGAATTGCCAAAGCTTCTCCTTTATAAATAGCTTCTGTCTTTGCATCCAACACCCCTTTATATTTGTCTATATTTTCTAAAAATGAGTTTACATTTAATATTAAAGAATAACTGTTGCTCCATATCGTTTCTAACCTACTCGAAGCAGGACTATCACCATATGCATAAGTACTAATCTTATTAAGATTGTGTGTCGAAGGCACATTATAGCGTTGTGCTAATATGTCCATTGTCGACAATGTCATATTGTCCCCATACAATGCATTTCCTGACAAGGAAATATACATCCCATTCAATACGGATCTGATCCCTTGAGGTGTAGAAAATAGCTGTGTTTCCATGATTTTATCCTCAGGCTGTACATTCAAATAATCAGAACACGAACTAAATATCGTTGTCGCTAAAGCGAATAAATAAAGCGATGATTTTATTATTGTTTTCATAATTTCAACGATTAAAAAGATGCTTTTAAAGAGAAGGCGAAAGTTCTTGCATAAGGATAATCAATCCCTCTTTCTCTACGTACCGTAGAAAAATACAAAAAGTCATTTGCCATAAAATTAGTTGATAGGGACTCCAAGCCTAGCGATTTTAACCAAGGCTCATTATTAAATAGGAAACCTATATTAAGACTTTCACTACTCAATGTATTGTTTGATTGTACAAAACGTGATGAAATAGGTGTCGTCGATGTTTGAGAAATCCCTTTAAATTGGGATATATCGCCCGGCTGTTTCCAACGCTCATAAAGCGCTCTTTTATCCTGATTGTTCGTGATATTGGTGTATGATATATTCTCTACCTTATTAAACAATGCCGAGTTATAAATATCTCCTCCTATTCTATATCGAAGACCTAATCCAAATGTAAACTGCTTATAACGCAAATTTGTAGATATAACACCCTCCATATTGGCTACAGTATTACCTACATTTGCAATATTAGCAGCAGAATAATCAAATGTATATTGCCCTTCTTTAGTCAAGAACATTTCTCTACCTGTGGCAGGATCAATACCCAATGATTTGATAGCCCAAATAGCTTCGGCACTATTACCATCGATATAACGTACTAAGTTCTTATCGTTTTCTTGTTTTTTATTTAAGCTAGCCAACAAATCCCCAAAGCCATTATATTCACTTTTATAAGATGATGCTGTAAGGCCCAAACTCCAAGTTAACCCTTTCGCCAAATCATAAATAGGGAAGAAAGTAATCTTTGACTCGGCGCCTTTATAGGTCAAGCTACCCACATTATAAGGATAAGAAAACACTCCTGTGGATGATGGTAAATCTACCGGAACGATCAAGGGATTAGTTTCCTTTTTATATAGATTGAAATATCCTGTAAGACGGTTATTAAATAAATTGAAGTCCAAAGATGTACTTATCTGTTGTGTTTTTTGAGGCTCCAAATCTGGGTTGCCAAGCATATTTAAACTTACACCTTGTCCAAATTGATTGTAATTGACATTGGAGTTGTAGTTATATATGGATACGGAGCTAATATTGGCAAAATTCTGATTTCCGGTAATACCAATATTACCCGTCAGACGCAAGGAGTTAACCTAAGAAACTGACTTAATAAAGTTTTCTCTATGCAAATTCCATCCTATACCAACCGCATAATAAGGAGAGAATTGTTTGTTGCTACCATAAGCTGTGGAGCCATCCAAACGGTATACAAAATCAAACAAATACGTGTTGTCATAGGCGTAGTTTGTGCTTAAAGTAGTATTTACAGAACGATACACAGCACTAGAGGCTCCCGGTGCACCATCTAGTAGATAGCTATATGCAAACTTGGGATTCCCTAGATTTCCCTCTGGAAAACCCTCTGCAACAGTGCTGTAAGAGCTATTTTTATTTTCAGAAATTGTATTTCTCCAGTTTGCATTTACATTATGCTTATTGCCAAAGGTTTTATAAAATGTCAACATGGCATTCGCTTGATAAGAGAAATTATCCGAACGACGATCCGTATATCTACCTTTTCTCAGAATTGGCATATCCATAAATGCACTCATCTCTGGGGATTGGTAAATCTTTGCTATCGACGAACCCTTGCTAATTTGCAAACCTCCATTTAGACGAAACATAGAACTGATATCGTAATTGGCATTCAAATTATTCTGAACCTCCAAGGTATTCGATTTATTATACTGTGCTTGCATGGCATCATACAATGGATTTACCACATTAATATATGCTCCAGCTCTGCCAGCGACACGAGATACTTCTAAATAAGGAGAGTCATAGCTAGCCTCATAATAGGGATTAGCATTCACAAAGTTTGAAAATGAACCATAAGGAGATTCATTGGTTTTATTGCCTCTGATATAGGTTATGTTATTGAAGTTGATTTTATTTTTTCTATACGTCAAATTCACACTACCGCTATAGCTATCTCTACCCGAGCCTTTCATCACTCCCTCACCCATTCTATAGTTCATCCCTACATTGTAGGTGAATGCTTGATCACCACCTGAAGCATTGATCGAATTATTGGTAGAATAACCGTATTGTACGGGCTTATCTAACCAATAGGTATCTATTCCTTTTTGTACATTACCCAAGTGTTTATGGTATAGATCATCGAGAAAATTCTCTAAGGAAGGATCGCCAGAAGCAGCAGGAACATAGCGCCCCGCGAGCACTTCAAATTCCAATTTCTCTGCTGCATTCATCATATTATAAGCCGTCAAATCTGGCGTTTCAAATCTGAAATCTTGCGTATACGAAAATCGTAACTCTCCAGGCTTAGGCTTTATAGTTTCTACGACAACGACGCCATTAGAGGCTTGTGAGCCATATAATGCTGTCGAAGCAGCATCTTTTAATATCGTCACAGAAGCTACTCTATTCATATCTAGATCCATGATCGTTTGTAGCGAAGTAGGAAATCCATCCAATACGAATAATGGTTGATTCGGATCAGAGCCAAATTCATCCCTCAACGTAGAACTTGGAATACTACTTTTGCCACGCACCTCAATCACAGGCATGGCATTTGGATTAGATCCAGAAAGATTATTCTCTAACTGTAAAAAAGCAGGATCTAAAGAACGCAAACTTTGAATAATATTATTATTACTTATTGCTTTCAATTCATCCCCCGTAAATCTACTCGTAGTACCTGTAAAGCTATCTTTATTTCTATTTATGCCTGTTCCTGTTACGACAATCTCATCTACCTCCTGCTCTTTTTTCTTTAACTTAATCTCCATTTGATTCGGATTCAAGCTCGCTTTTACCTCTTTACTTTCATAGCCCATATACGACACAATGAGCAGCTCATTCAACGAAGTAATAGGCAAAATAAAAGAGCCATCTTCTTGAGTCATGATCGTTCTTTTGGCATTAGATCTCTCGCGAACAGTAGCGCCTTTCAACGGGTTACCGCTTTCATCTAATACTTTACCACGTACCATCTGCTGCACAGCAGCAGCGTTTAAAGATTTATCTAGACTTAAAGCTACAGGAACAACTGCTGCAGGCAAAGGTGATCTTTTAATCACTATTGTCTTATCAAAATATTCATATGTAAATGAATTTTCATTTAATACGGATTTAAGGGCTTGATTGAGCGGTTTATTCTTGACATCGACATCTAATCTACCAATAGCCTTGATATCTTCTTTTTTATAAAAAAAAGTATAGCCACTTTGTTTTTCAAAATCCTTTAAGATTGTTTCTAAATCAGCCTTATTACGCTTCAATGTTATTTGTTGCGCATACGTATTTGCATCCACTTGGGAAAACCCTATTGCTAATAAAAAGGTAATTAAATTGATTCTCATCAATGATCGTGTTAGAGGTTTTGTTAGAAAACCACCATTCTTGGATTTATATAGCGGAGCATGGCTCAGCTCAGGCACAGACAATATATCTGCCTCCTTCTGCAAGAATGGATTTACAGAAATTTTCATTAATTTAGTATGGGTTGTAACGATTAAAAATATTTGCACTTGATTACTACAGCCTAGAACTTATCAATCGGGTCCTGCGCCAACAGGGTCCGATTTTGTTCTATATATGTCTTTCTATTCTGAATTGTTATATTTCATGGTTTAGTTTTTAGGTTTAGTTTATTGAATTATTAGTTTAATACGTTTGTTATTTCCGCTGACAGCTTTAGTTCGCAGTTCGGCATAATTTAATAAGTCGATCAATCGATCTAAAGGTAGGTTTCTAGGTATTTTACCTATATATTTTTCTATTTTATGCTGTTCTACGTACTCCACATCAACATCATACCAGCGTGCTATCTCCTGCAATACAGCACTTGTATTGGAACCATCGAAGCAAAATTGGCCTTTTGTCCAGCTCAATATATCATCACTATCGACTTCATCTACAGCTAAGGTATTACCATTAAAAATTGCTTGCTGATTTGGGGCTAACACAATACTTTTTCCTGCAGCACGTACATGGACAGCGCCTTGTACCAAGGTTGTCTTTATATCGGAATACTCAGGGTATGCATTTACATTAAACTTGGTCCCCAATACCGTGATGAGTTGATTTTTGGACTTAACGACAAACTTGTGATTATGATGCGTATGTGCCACTTCAAAATATGCCTCCCCTTCCAATTCAACAATACGATCACCATCACCAAAAGAAGATGGATAGGTCAGTTTAGAATCTGAATTTAAGGTAACTCTTGTGCCATCTATTAGCGTCAATTGGTAGGTCGCTGCTCTAGGAATACGCAATATATTTGGCTGCGATGATTTTCCCTTTTCTATAGTACTTAGGTAACTAACTTTACCTTGGGCATCCTTTATAATAACAGTATTGCCGACTACCAATTTTTGATTTATAGCCAATTGGCTTAGATCAAGCTCTTTGCCATCTTCCAACACGATAATGGCACGGTCTTGAGCAGGCTCCACCTGAGCTAGTTGAGCCATAGGGATCACCTCTGTCTTATCATAATAATGCCACACAAAATAACCACATACGAGTATTGCTGCTGCGCCAGCAGCATAACGGTAAATATTACGAAATATAGGTTGCTTACGTTCCTGCTGAATAGAATTTAGTATACGATCTCTTGTACGAGCTTGGATAGCATGAATTGCTTCTCTATCAGCAACATTTTCATCTGATAGTTGATCATACCACAATAAAGCATCACGCCTGTCTTCCTTCTTTCCATTCAAAAAATTAGTTAGATGCTGATATAAATTTTTTATACCTTTCATAAATAGTAAAAGCTAAGTGCTTTTCTATTAAGTGTATAAAATGAAGAGGACCTTCTACTTATATTTAGAAAAAAAATAAATTTCTTTTCGTTGCATTACGCAACCTACTGATAGCCTTATTGATATGCTTCTCTACAGTAGAAACAGAAATGTTCATACGCTCTGCTATTTCACGATTGCTGAGGTATTCTGAACGGCTCAGTTTAAAAATC
Source organism: Sphingobacterium rhinopitheci (assembly GCF_022627575.1). GTDB lineage: Bacteria > Bacteroidota > Bacteroidia > Sphingobacteriales > Sphingobacteriaceae > Sphingobacterium > Sphingobacterium rhinopitheci. The sequence goes on along the minus strand of NZ_JADEYQ010000011.1, from coordinate 84,931 downwards.
TCTCTGCACTTAACGGGCAAATTTTCAATTTCATTGGATACAATATCAATTACATAACGATAATGTATACGATCTTCCAACGATACACTATCATCCAATATATCCAATTCATGTAGATCAATGGAATTGCCCTCTTTGAGCTGTTTACGGTAATAGGCTAAAATAAGATAACGACAAGAAGAATATAGATAAGCTGGCAAGGACTCAATATCTGTCAAGCGTAATCGATTGCGCCACAGGGTAAGAAACAAATCATGTAATATATCCTCTGCGACCTGTTTATTGGCCACTTTAGATAGAATATGTCTTATTAAATCTTCGGCAAAAAAATCATAAAGGATAGCAAAAGCTCGTTCATCGCCATTAGCAATGCGCTCTAAAATTCTACGAAAATCCGGAAACTCATTATTATTCATAGCTATCTTCTCTAAAAATAACAATTATTTCACATATATAAACGCAAACGAAGTGTCAAATATAGCTGTCCGAAGGAATTAGACATACTAACTATTAGATTTACAACATCTTAGATGAAAGAATAATATCATTCAACAAACACTTATAAATGCTATTAATCTGATAAAGTAATAGTTAGCATAAAAATGTTTTATAGAAATGTAGTCTCCTATTCTCTTAAGAATGATAAAGTCAATAGCTCCATGCGCTGATGGAACTATTGACTTTAAATACATTATTTATTACACAACAAATTTAGTCCATTTCTCGTTGCTTTCATTACTCTTTACGACAGTATCAATAAATGCCATACCACGAACGCCATCATATACTGAAGGGAAATCTAACTCCTCTGGTTTTGGTGTACGACCTTCATTTTTAGCTGAAACAGTCAACGCAAAATTGCGGTAGATATTAGCGAATGATTCCAATAGACCTTCAGGATGTCCTGCCGGAATACGTGTATTGTGCGTAGCAAAAGAACTTAACGTAAATGGCGCTGCATATGCATTACCTGTACGGTAAATCTGACGTGGCTGATCCAACATTTTAATAACCAAATTGTTAGGATCTTCGTTAGCCCATTCTAAGCCTCCTTTTTCGCCATAAATACGAACTCTAACGGCATTTTCTTCGCCGGCAGCTACTTGTGAAGCCATTAAAACTCCTTTAGCACCTTCTTCAAAGCGTAATAATACAGCACCATCGTCATCTAACACACGTCCTTCCACAAATGTTGTCAAGTCAGCACATAATTCTGTGATCCGTAATCCAGAGATATATTCGGCTAAATGTGCTACGTGTGTACCGATATCGCCCATTACTAAAGATTTGCCCGATCGCTTAGGGTCAGCACGCCAAGCAGCACCAGCATTACCTTCGCGCTCCGACAAGCGGCTCAACCAGCCTTGTGGATATTCAACAATAATCTTACGTATTTTTCCAAAATGACCTTCTTTAATCATCGCTTTAGCCTGTTTTACCATAGGGTAACCAGAATAAGTATGTGTCAAACAAAGGGTTCTTCCTGTGCGCTCAACAATCGCTTGTAGCTCTAGCGCTTCTTCAAGAGAGACAGTCATTGGTTTTTCTACAACGACATCGAATCCTGCTTCCAACGCCATTTTGGCTGGCGCAAAATGCAAGAAATTGGGTGTTACAATTGTTAAAAAATCCATTCTCTCCCCTTCAGGTAATAGAGATTCCTTTTCAATCATTGTCTGATAATCAACATATACTCTATCTTCTGCTACAAATAACTGCTGACCAGACTCTTTTGATATTTCAGGATTGATACTAAAAGCACCACATACTAACTCTATTTTACCATCCATAAAGGCTGCTATGCGGTGAACTGCTCCAATGAAAGCATCGTTTCCACCACCTACCATTCCCATTCGAAGTTTTCTTTTCATAATGTAAGAACTGTGTTTAATATTGATTTAATTACTAAAAATAATAAATTCAATTTAAAGAATGAGTTTTAATTTCAAACTCCCTCTATTTTCTATGGTATAATAGTTCTGATCTGTTTCTAATAAATTAGATTTACGTATCCCATTGACCACATAAAATTGCTGCGGAATGGTCTTATCTATTGCTACAAATCCAATAGCCGCAAGGGATGATTCTTGTGTCCAATCCAGATCTGCATAGGTCATTATATCCTGAGGATTAAAGTCTTTCACAAAAGCTTTAATCAATTTAGACAATCCTCCGACCACCAATAAATCACCTTTATGACAAAAACGTATCAACTCAAAAGAACGGTATGCGTCACCTAAATCACGCATATGGCGACCTCCACTAAAAACCGCAACAGATACCAACTCCCCTTTTAAATATAAACCATACCGATATTTGCCTGGAAAAGCCATATTCAAATGATGCTCTTCTAAAAAATGTAAAGCGTTCCTTTTGTCCACGCGTGCAACCACTGTTTGACGTGCATACACACGCTCTCCCAAACCATGAAGCCCACGGATACGCTTTATTATTTTTGAGCTATCATTACTTACTTGATCGATGTCAATATGAATAGAAGCTAGATATTCGCTATTTTCTTGTCGTACAGACCCTGGCAAATAGATATAAATAAAATATTTGTGCGTAATCAGCAAATGCACATTATCCATTTGAACAGCTTCTACGATCTCAATAGATTTTGCCAATTCGGCCACAAAACTCTTTATACTCCCTAAATACGTATCCATCTATACAAATCTACGAATTAATACAGGAGTTGCTTGTCGCAAATTATATTGGTAACTTTGTCGGAGAATTACAAGAAATGAAATTACCTATAGTAGCATATGGCGATCCTGTATTGAGGAAAAAAGCCGAAGAAATAGACGAAGATTACCCAAACTTGAAACAGTTAATCGACGACATGTTCGAAACCATGTACAATGCGCGTGGTGTAGGGTTGGCAGCTCCTCAAGTAGGCTTACCTATTCGTTTATTTGTTGTTGACGGCTCTCCGTTTGGCGAGGATGAAGAAGATAGCCCTGGTGACCCAACCGTTAAAGACTTTAAAAAGGTATTTATAAACCCTATTATCGTCAAAGAATATGGTGATAAATGGGCATTCAATGAAGGATGTCTTTCTATCCCAGATATCACTGAAGATGTATTAAGACATGCTAATGTGTTGATCAACTATTTGGATGAAAACTTTGAAGAGCAGGAGATTGAACTTACAGGTTTAGCTGCTCGTATTGTTCAGCACGAATACGATCATATCGAAGGAAAATTATTTGTAGATAAATTAGGTCCTTTGAAAAAGACCATGCTAAAAAGCAAATTAGATGCTATTTCCAAAGGAATAGTCCGTGTGGCCTATAAAATGAAATTCCCTTTTGAGAAAAAAGGAAGATAACATAAATAAGGCGGCTAAATGGCCGCCTTATTTATTATAAACCTAATATTTCTCTATTAAAAGCAGCATCTGCCCCGGTAGAAGCAAAATCATCAAATGCTTTATCCGTGACGCGGATAATATGATCTTGAATAAATTTGGATCCTTCAGTAGCACCATCGATTTGATTTTTGATGCAACACTCCCATTCCATCACTGCCCAACCATCATAACCATATTGCGTCAGCTTACTAAAAATCTTTTTAAAATCTACTTGACCATCCCCCGGAGAACGGTACCTTCCGGCACGATTCAACCACGATTGATAGCCCCCAAATGTCCCTTGCTTTCCTGTAGGATTAAATTCAGAATCCTTTACATGGAACGCTTTAATACGCTCATGGTAAAAATCTATATACTGTATATAATCCAATTGTTGAAGTACAAAATGTGATGGATCGTACAACAAACAAGCCCTAGGGTGATTATTGACCTTCTCTAAGAACATCTCATAAGTTACCCCATCAAATAAGTCTTCGCCAGGATGTATCTCGTAACAGACATCGACACCCGCTTCATCGAAAGCATTCAAAATAGGTGTCCAACGACGTGCTAGTTCCGTAAATGCTTCATCCACCAATCCTTCAGGGCGTTGTGGCCAAGGGTGGAAATATTGCCACAATAAAGAGCCACTAAACGTAGCATGCGCTTTCAATCCTAAATTTTGTGACGCTTTAGCTGCATATTTTAATTGCTGTACAGCCCATTCTGTTCGTGCTTTAGGATTATTACGGTATTGTACAGGTGCAAAAGCATCAAACATCTTGTCATAAACGGGATGTGATGCTACCAATTGTCCCTGCAAATGTGTAGAGAGCTCCGTTATCTCTAATCCTATCTCTTGTAATTTGCCTTTATACTCATCAGCATAGGTTTTACTCTCCGCTGCTTGTTGCAAATCAAAATATTTAGGATCGCCAGTAGGGATTTGTAACCCTTTAAATCCTAATGATTGTGCCCATTTACCAATATTTTCAATAGAGTTGAATGGCTCCTCCTCTGCTATAAATTGTGCTAAAAAAATTCCAGGTCCTTTGATTGTTTTCATTATAATCTAAGCTTTTCATAAAGATATAAGATTATTCTATCTAATTCAATCAAAAAATTAATTCCCTTTATTATTCTTTTGCTCAATCCATAAGGACATATATTTTGTCGCATTTACCTGCTGTTGTTGCAAAATCTGACCGATAAAGTTTTGTCTTCGAAGCGTCTCTATTTGTTCTTTACTTTTACGTAACCAATTTAATAAAACTGCCGAATGCGCCGTATTTGCTATAGTTGAATTATATATACTGAAGCCTAGTTGTTGTAGCGTATTCCATTTTTCATCATTCAAATACAATTCTATTGCTGCATTAATGAATATCGAATCTTCATCAGCAATAATCCCACCCCAGCTATCATCGAGCATCATATTTTCGGCTCCTATGGAAGTGGTGACAGATGGCGTACCGGCATACATCGCATCGACAAATTTTCCTTTAGCGCCAGCACCAAATGGAATGGGTGCTAATAAAACACGGTATTGCTCTAATGTTTCTCTCGCGTCTTCAGCCCTTCCTTTTATGAAGAATCGCTCTTTGGGATTGTGCAATTGATTGACCTTCTCCGTAGCATAGGCGCCATATATATGAAGTTCTGCCTGCGGTAAGCTCTTTCGTAGCTTAGGCCAAATATGGCGCTTTAAGAGCTCCACAGTTCGCCAATTAGGCTCATGAATAAAGTTCCCAATAAACACAAAATGTGCTCTTTCTCCGACTTCTTTTCTATGAATAGGATACTCCAATCTATCTTCCTGAAATGGTAAATAAAAAAGACGCTCCGCATCCACCTTAAACTGCTCTGCCAACAGATTCATCTCATGATTAGAAATAATCAAGGACAGATCGGAGCGCAGAATAGAAGCAATCTCACGCTTGGTCGTTTCATGATATATATTTACGGGCAAATTCTTTTTAAATGCTTCTTGCCTTGCTAATCGTAAAAAATGTAAATCTTCGGTATCTAAGATGCGTAAGGCGTTGGGTGCATTTTCAACAACACGCCAACCATACTGCTCTTCTACCATAAAACGATCAAAAATAACGGCATAAGGATCTAAAGATGTAATAAATCGATCAAAAGAAGAATCATTGAGCTTAATATCATGTTCTATTACACCTAAAGCATTCAAATCATAAGAATAAGGGGACTTTGATGCGGCCGATGCAAAATGCACCTCATACTCTTGCAACAAAAGTTTTACCAATTGCAAAATACGCCACCCGGCCGCTGAGGACGTTGGCTCAGGCCACACTAAACCAATAAACAAGATTTTTAACATGTATAAATATATGGGGAATAATATTTTTAACTATATTTAGATTTACAAATCTAAGAAACAATTAATTAAACCAGATAATGACTTCTTTACAAATTATTGAGGATAGTACCGTCTATGATGCCATAGTGGTAGGTTCTGGAGCTGGAGGTGGAATGGCAGGCTATATATTAGCAAATGCAGGCCTTAAAGTGTTGATGCTAGAGGCTGGACCTTTCTTTGACCCCGCGAAAGATGCTTTACAACTAAGATGGCCTTATGAATCACCACGAAGGGGTGCTAGTACAACAAGACCATTTGGCGAATTTGATGCTGCTTTTGGAGGTTGGCAATTAGAAGGCGAACCTTATACAACAGAGACCGGAACAGAATTTGATTGGTTCAGAGCTCGTATGCTAGGTGGCAGAACAAACCATTGGGGACGTATTTCTTTACGAATGGGGCCTGATGATTTTAAACCTAAAGATGGATTAACAGATGAATGGCCTTTTTCGTATGAAGAGGTTAAGCCTTTTTATGACCGTGTAGATCGATTAGTAGGTATATATGGTACAGTAGAAAATCTTCCTAATGAGCCGGACGGAATATTTCTCAAACCTCCTGCCCCTCGACTCAATGAACATTATATCATGCGCGGTGCAGAGAAATCTGGCGTAAAAGTGATCCCAGGTCGTGGTGCTGTCTTAACAGAAGCTCTACCTGGAAATAAAGATCGTGGTACTTGTTTCTACTGTGGTCAATGTGGCCGTTCCTGTAAAGTATATGGTGACTTTTCTTCTTCTTCGTGTTTAGTAATTCCTGCCATGAAAACCGGTAATTTAACCGTTATTGATAATGCTATGGTGCGCGAAGTATTAACGAACGACGAAGGCCTAGCAACAGGGGTATCTTACGTGAATACAAAAGACCTAAAAGAATATTCTGTAAAAGCTAAAACGATTATCCTAGGTGCTAGTGCTTGTGAGAGCGCTCGCTTAATGCTGAATTCTAAATCTAAAGCACACCCTGGTGGCGTAGGAAATAGTACGGGATTGGTGGGAAAATATCTGCATGATTCAACAGGTGCAGGTCTTGGAGGTTTTCTACCACAGTTGTTGGATAGAAAGCGTTACAATGAAGATGGTGTTGGATCAGTACACGTATATTCTCCATGGATACAAGGGAATAAAAAATTAGATTTTGCGCGTGGTTACCACATTGAATATTGGGGTGGTATGCATATGCCGTCCTATGGTTCACATCATGGTATTCAAAATTATAATAACAAAGTACCTCGTACAGATGGGATGCCACAAGAAAGTGGTGGATATGGTGCAGCCTTAAAACAAGATTATAGAAGATTTTATGGTGCTAGTGTAGGTATGGATGGTAGAGGAACGGCCATTGCACGCAAAGAGAATTATTGTGAAATTGATCCCACTAAAGTAGATAAATTTGGTATTCCTATATTAAAATTCAATTATAAGTGGTCTAATGAGGAGATTAATCAAGCCAAACATATGATTGATACTTTTCAAGAAATCATGCATAATATGGGCGCTGTAATTACATCGGGTATTCCTGGAGCAGACACACTATATGGCCTAGCAACACCAGGGAAAATTATTCACGAAGGGGGAACTACCCGTATGGGAAATGATCCCAAAACATCAGTTTTGAATAAATGGGGCCAAGCACATGATTGTAAAAATTTGTATGTCGTAGATGCAGGACCATTTGTTCAGCAAGGAGATAAAAACTTAACATGGACAATTTTGGCCCTTTCTATGCGATCTGCAGAACATATATTAGAACAGAAAAACAAATTAAACAGCTAATAGTATGAACAGAAGAGATACCTTAAAAGCATTAGGTTTGTTAGCTGCAGGATCTGCAGCCGTATTAGCAAACAATTCGTGCGATAGCAAAGGAAACAAAACTCCAGCTCTAACTGATGCTGCAGATAAGATGCCTGGCATACAGGAGTTTGAATATGAGCGTACAAAACAGCTGTATGAAGAGACTTACTTTAATGAACATGAGATGGCTACGATTACGGTTTTAGCAGATATTATCATTCCTAAAGATGACAAATCACCAGCAGCATCTGAAGTAGGTGTTCCAGAGTTTATCGAATTTATTGTTAAAGATATTCCCGATCACAAATTACCTATGCGCGGCGGGCTGAAATGGTTAGATGTATATTCGTTGAATAACTTCAAAAACGTGTTTATCAATTTGAAACCCGAGGAACAAATTGCAATCGTGGATGAAATAGCTTACCCTTCAAAAGCAAAACCAGAAATGGCACAGGGTGTCAATTTCTTCAATAGAATGCGCGATTTAACTGCTTCAGGATTTTACACGAGTAAAGAGGGAATTGCAGATTTAGGATATGTCGGTAACCGACCAGGTGTATGGACTGGTGTTCCTCCAGACATCCTTAAGGAACATGGATTCCTTTCTTAAAATATATCAATAGCAGATAAGCCGGATTACTTGATGTAATCCGGCTTCTTTTTTACCTACTAAAAAGTATTTTGTACTTTTGTAAATCAAAATCAAAGATAAGATGCTAGGTTTAAAATTATTAACAGATCCTCGATGGGCTAATATAGCGGAATCAAATTTAGAAGAAATCTTGACAGATCATGCTTGGTGTGAGCAGAAGGCTGCTTCAAATGCTATTAGTTTGATTACACAAAATCCCGAATTTGAAGATTTGGTGCACGAACTTACGGATATAGCTATTGAAGAAATGGAACATTTCAAAATGGTTATTAATATCATCCATGAAAAAGGATATACATTGGGCCGTGAGCGCAAAGATGATTATGTAGGACAACTAATGAAGTTCCTTAAAAAGGATGGCTCAAAAAACCAAGCATTTATAGATAGGCTATTATTTGCCGCTATGATTGAAGCACGTAGTTGTGAAAGATTTAGAGTATTATCACAAAATATCAAAGACAAAGATTTAGCTAAATTTTATCATGATTTGATGGTTTCCGAGGCCAATCACTACACTACATTCTTAAATTTCGCACGTAAATATGCAACAGATATTAATGTAGATAAGCGCTGGAAAGAATGGTTAGATTTCGAAGGCCAGCTGATTCAGTCGTACGGAACAAAAGAATATATTCACGGATAAATAACAAAAGGGAGGTATAAATACTTCCCTTTCTCTTGTAGATCTATTTATTAATCTATATTAAGAAATAGATAACGATTTGCTCTTATTTTTGTTATAAATAAAAAGGAGAACTATTATGTTAGAATTAGGAATAGGGATGTTTGGTGATCTTCAGATAGATCCAACTACAGGAAAAATTCAATCTGCTCAACAACGTCTTCAAGAAATAATTGAAGAAGTGAAATTAATGGATCAAGTTGGTTTAGACTTCTTCGGCATGGGCGAACACCATAGAGAAGATTATGCTGTAGCTTCTCCCGAAATAATATTAGCAGCAGCAGCTTCTGTAACAAAAAACATAAAATTAGGTTCTGCAGTATCTGTTATCAGCTCCACAGACCCTGTAAAACTATACAAAGACTTCGCAACGGTAGATTTAATATCAGGTGGTAGAGCCGAAATAATGGCTGGTAGAGGTTCTTTTATTGAGTCTTTCCCTGTATTTGGTTACGATTTGAATAACTATAGTGAATTGTTTGAAGAAAAATTAGACTTACTAGTAAAATTAAGAACTAATCCTACCATAAATTGGACAGGGAAATTTAGAAAGTCATTAATAAATCAAGACATATATCCTAGACATACTGAAAATGGTCTTCCAATATGGGTTGCCGTAGGCGGTACTACCTCTTCTGTAATACGTGCTGGGAAATTGGGTTTACCGGTTATGTTTGCAATCATAGGTGGTGCATGGGAACAGTTCAAACCTTTATTTGAAATGTACAAGCAAGCATACGAGGATAACGGCCATGATATGTCTAATTTTCAAGTGGGTGTACATATGCATTCATTCTTTGGGGAAGACAGCAATCAAATAGCCGCTAGCTACTACCCTACTTATTCGGCACAGATGAATAGAATTGGCGCTTCAAGAGGGTGGCCTCCATATCAAAGGACACAGTATGATTTTGGCAGATCACCATTAGGCCATTTAGTCATTGGAGACCCAAATGAAGCGATAGATAAGATCTTGAAAATACAAGAAACATTTGGATTGACTAGGTTCTCAGCACATATGGATGTCGGTAGCCCTGATCATAAAGACATGATGAAATCTATCGAAATTTTCGGAACCAAAATAGCGCCAAAAATAAAAGAAGCCACAAAATAGAATAAGTGCCGATAATAGTATTATCGGCACTTATCATGTGATATGCTTGTAAACTAATCATATTAAGTTTTAAAAATAAGTGTATACTACTGGGTAAAATATACTATTATTTGAAGCTCTACAATAGCTAACCTACACATCAAATATTCTAAACTAGTCGTTAACGTTTAGCGCAATAAACGATAGTATATAGTCATCAAACAGCAGTTTATTAGCCACAAATTCAAAATATAATTCCTTTTAACTATTATTTCATACTATGATTTATAACGAATAGTACTTAAATTTGTGTATTATGGTGACGCAAACAACATCAGGTATTACAATTTCTGTAGAATGTATTTATCAAGAAGAATACTCTAACCCTTCTAACATGCATTATATGTTTGCCTATCGCATAACCATCGAAAATAATTCTCCATATACAACACAATTGATTAATCGTCATTGGGATATTTACGATGCTATAGGCGCATACAGCCAAGTCGACGGCCCTGGCGTGGTAGGTAATCAGCCGGTATTAAGCCCCGGCGAATCACATCAATATGTTTCGGGATGTAACCTAAAAAGTGAATTTGGGCATATGCACGGCTATTATACGATGCGCAGAGAAATTGATGGTGAATTATTTGAAGTAGAAATACCAAAATTTAATCTTATAGCCTCGTATAAATTAAATTAACAATATAGTGTAAAAAACTATTATTCCTCATCATTTTCAGCAATGTAGAAAGATAATTTACGTATTTTTGTACTTGGGTAATTATGTCTAAGGAAAAATATACTGCTTTAATTTTAGGTGCTAATGGGTTAATTGGTACAGCACTTCTCCAACTATTATTGGAGAATGATCAATACGCTTGTGTATATACCGTATCAAGAAAAAAACTACCTTTTGAGGATGATAAGCTTATTCAAATTATAGCAGACTACGACAATATACTACCTCAAATAAATACGGTTAAAGTAGATCACTTTTATTGTTGTATAGGAACTACTAAAAATAAAGTAGCCAATGAGCAAGAATACTATAAAATAGATCACGACTACCCTATTATAGTAGCTAATTGCTTAAAAAATAATGGCTGTAATACAATTAACATTGTTTCCAGTATTGGTGCGAACAGCAACACTACAAACTTCTATTTAAAACTTAAAGGTAAAGTAGAACAAAGCGTAATAGCACTCCATTTTCAATCAACAAATATTTTCCGCCCTTCCCTATTAATTGGCAAACGTAGCGAAAAACGATTATTCGAAAGTATAGCGCAACGCTTGAGCCCTCTAATGAATATATTATTAATAGGAAAACTAAAGAATTATCAAAGTATAAAGGCCAGTGTAGTAGCTTCAGCGATGCTGAATATTACACTTAAAAATAAAATAGGTACACACATATACCAAACAGAAGAAATTAAAGAAAACGCGTGAGTATATTAAGCACAGAACAAATTGGTCACTCCTTCAATGATAGGTGGCTATTTAAAGATTTACATTTTGGTTTACTTAAAGGTGATCGAGTGGCATTGGTAGGAATCAATGGTACAGGAAAATCAACCTTGTTAAAACTATTAGCGGAAATCTTCCCTCCTCAAGCAGGTAAGGTCGTAAAAGAAAAAGGTATTAGAATTGGCTACTTGCCGCAGGAACCAAGCTTTGAAGGCCTTGAAACCATCAATGATTTTATCTTCAGTGCTGACAACGAACAGCAACAACTGATAAAAGAGTATGAAGAGGTTATTGAAAGCGAACCTATTGACGAGAACAAATTAGCTATTATTACGGACAAGCTAACCGAATTAGATGCTTGGGAATACGAGTATAATATCAAAACTATTCTCAATAGACTTTCCATATCTAACTTTGACCAAAAAATAGATAGCCTTTCTGGTGGACAGAAAAAGCGCCTTTCATTAGCTAAACTATTAATAGATGAACCTGATGTATATATACTAGATGAGCCTACCAACCATTTAGATATTGAAACAATCGAATGGTTAGAAAAGCTTTTGACAACAGGTCAAAAGACAGTGCTATTGGTTTCTCACGATAGGTATTTCCTAGACAGTATATGTACAGAAATAAGAGAATTAGACAAAGGCACCCTATTTACATATAAAGGAAATTACGCCTATTTCTTAGAGAAAAAAGCAGATCGTGAATACAATGATGTATTATCGGCAGATAAAGCGCGCAACCTACTGACAAAAGAATTAGAATGGATGCGTCGTATGCCAAAAGCGAGAGGTACAAAATCCAAGGCCCGTATTGATGCATTCTATGAATTAGAAGATAAAGCGCAAGGACCACGTAGCCAAGATAAGGTTCAATTAAGTGTAAAAGTATCTAGACAGGGCTCTAAAATATTGGAACTAGAGAATGTATCAAAAACCTTTACGACTAAAAAATTAATCGACAACTTTTCTTATGTATTCAAAAAAGGAGATCGTATTGGTTTAGCTGGAAAAAATGGATCTGGAAAAAGTACATTTTTAAACTTGATTACTGGAGAGCTTCAACCAGACAGTGGAACTATAGAAATTGGTGAAACCACAAAATATGGATACTACCGTCAGGGAGGTTTACAATTTACCGACAACGAAAGAGTATTGGATGTCGTTAAAAATGTAGCTGAATATATCCAGATGGCAAATGGTGATACACTTACTGCCTCCCAATTGCTAACATTATTCCTCTTCCCTCCTCAAAAACAATTTGGCCTAATAAACAAATTGAGTGGAGGCGAAAAGAAAAGATTACAATTGATGCGTGTGTTAATGGCAAATCCGAACTTCTTAATTCTCGATGAGCCTTCCAACGATCTTGATATTGATACCCTAAATGTACTGGAGGAATTTTTAATAAACTACCCTGGTGTTTTAATATTAGTATCACACGATAGGTATTTAATTGATAAACTTACAGAACAACTTTTCATCTTTGATGGAACTGGTCATGTTACTATATATAATGGTAACTACGCTGATTTTAAATATGAGCAAGAACTAAAATCAAAAGAAGAAAAACTTAATAGTAAAAACAAAAAAGAAACTGTAGAAGTTCCAATACAAAAAGCAGAAGAAAAGAAAAAGCTTTCATACAAAGAACAACTAGAACATGAATCCTTGGAAAAGGAAATTGATACTATTGAAGTAGCAATAAAAGATAAAACAGCTGAATTGAATACAGAGAGTGATCACTTGAAGTTATCTGAGCTGGCGGACGAAATTAAAAAATTACAAACCATACTGGATGCTAAATCTGCAAGATGGTTAGAATTATCAGAATACATGTAAACTGTTTCACGTGAAACATGTAAAAAAAACACATGTTTCACGTGAAACTAATTTGAAGCTATGTTTAATAAATATAATGTAATAGTCGTAGGTGCAGGTCATGCGGGTTGTGAAGCTGCTGCAGCGGCTGCTAACTTAGGATCTTCTACCCTACTAATTACAATGAACATGGGAGTTATTGCTCAGATGAGCTGTAACCCTGCAATTGGTGGTGTAGCAAAAGGACAAATTGTAAGAGAGATAGATGCGATGGGTGGATATACCGGTATCATTGCAGATAAATCTACCATACAATTTAGAATGCTTAATAAATCTAAAGGCCCCGCTATGTGGAGTCCACGAACCCAAAATGACAGAATGCGTTTTGCTGAGGAATGGAGATGGCAACTAGAATCATTACCTAACTTAGATATTTGGCAAGACACCGTTAAAGAAGTAATCGTAGAAAATGGCATAGCTAAAGGTGTAATAACATCTCTTGGTATTCGCATAGAATCCGATGCTGTCGTTTTAACGAATGGTACTTTTTTGAACGGTATAATTCATATCGGCGAGAAAAAATTTGGCGGTGGTAGAACGGGAGAAAAATCAGCTACCGGTCTGACCGAACAACTCGTATCATTAGGCTTCGAATCAGGAAGAATGAAAACAGGTACTCCTCCGCGCATTGATGGAAGAAGTCTAAATTATTCCTTGATGGAAGAGCAATGGGGCGATACGGAAAAAGGAAGATTTTCATATACTGATGTAGAGATGCCAACAGAGCAACGCTGTTGCTGGATTACTTATACGAATGATAAAGTACATGAAATTCTAAAAACTGGGTTTGAAAAATCACCTATGTTTACGGGACGTATTAAAGGCCTTGGACCAAGGTACTGCCCTTCTATTGAAGATAAAATAAACCGTTTCGCAGAAAGAGATCGTCATCAGATTTTTGTTGAACCTGAAGGTTTCCGTACCGTAGAAATTTATGTCAATGGATTCTCTACTTCCCTACCTGAAGATGTACAGCAAAAAGCACTACGATTAATTCCAGGATTTGAAAATGCTAAAATGTACAGACCAGGATATGCGATAGAATATGACTATTTCCCACCGATGCAATTAGACCTTACATTGGAGACATTGCGCGTTAAAAATCTATTCTTTGCAGGACAAATAAATGGTACTACAGGATACGAAGAAGCAGCTGCACAAGGATTCATTGCTGGTGTAAATGCACATCAAAAAATAAATGATCTTCATGAGTTAATTCTAAAAAGATCCGAATCATATATAGGTGTATTGATAGACGACTTAGTAACAAAAGGTACAGAAGAACCATACCGAATGTTTACTTCACGTGCCGAACACAGGTTACTATTACGTCAAGATAATGCAGATATACGATTGACTCCTATCGCCCATAAACTGGGACTAGTATCGGATGAGAGATTACAAAAAGTAGAGGACAAAGTAAAAAATGCAGATCACTTAATTGAGTTTATGAAAAACAATTCTGTTTCTCCTGAACACATGAATCCCATTTTAGAAAGAGAAAATTCCAGTGTCCTTACACAAAAAGCACGCTTATTTAATGTCTTAGTAAGACCTCAAGTAAGTATACAAAATATTGCTGAAGCAGATACTGCCTTTGCAAATGAGCTGGGTAAATTTGATTTAGAAACTATAGAACAAGCAGAAATAAAAGTAAAGTACGAAAGCTATTTCGAAAAAGAATTGGAAATAGTTAATAAGATGAAAAAAATGGAGGATAAAGAAATTAATCCAAATTTTGATTATTCTTCATTAACTTCGTTATCTATAGAAGCTAGAGAAAAATTATCTAAAGTAAAACCCCGTACGCTAGGACAAGCTTCCCGTATTTCGGGAGTTACACCTTCGGATATTAGCGTATTGATGGTTCATATGAGTTAATAAAGCTCAAAAAAAAAGATAATATTAGTGATATAAGAAATTAAATACATTTATGGCGAATACTAAAAACAATACTTTAGATCACACATTGGGTTGGAAATTCAGTCTTCCAAAGTTTATGCTCCTACCCTTTTTGATACTTATATCACTAAGTCTTTTTCGTTGTGCTAATATGCAAAGACCTACTGGAGGACCGAAAGATTCAATCCCGCCAAAAATTCTAAGCGAGATACCACCTAACTTTAGCACAAACTTCAACTCAAAACAGATTGTTTTGCAATTTGATGAATACATCAAATTAACGAATCCAAATAAAGAATTTAGTATATCTCCAGATGTAGACAAACAACCAGAATATAAGGTAAAAAAGAAAAGTCTTCATATTATACTTCCTGATTCATTAGAAAAAAATACAACCTATACCATAAATTTTGGTAAAGGATTAGTAGATTATAATGAAGGCAATGCGCTTATTAATTATAGTTACGTATTTTCTACAGGCCCCGTATTAGATTCATTAATGATAAGTGGTAGTGTGAAAAATGCTTTTACAAAAATATTTGATGAAAAGGAAGATAAAGATGTGCGTGTACTATTGATACCAACTAGTCAAGATTCAATATTTGGTAAAAAGAAAGCTAATATATATACTACAGTAGATACCTCAGGAAATTTTACATTTAAAAATTTAAGAGAAGATACGTATAGAATCTATGCACTAAAAGAACAAAATAACGATAGAATATACAATAGCCCCGAAGAATCAATTGGTTTTTTGGCAGACAGTATAGTTCTTAATAAAAATATAGCGAATATAAAATTAGAATACTCTAAAGGCAATCCACAAAAATTTAGAACGATCGATAAAAAAATAGAAAAAGATGGACAGATTTTATTAATATTTAATCAACCCATAGACACTCCTATTATCACTATCATAGATCCTAGTGACTACAATGCTGATAAAAGAGTACGCTTCTCTTCGACAAAGGATTCAGCTTTTATATTCGTAAAGAATTTAGAGTTTGACTCTATAAAATTCGAAATAGCAAATAATTTAAGAATATTAGATACAACAGTAATACGGAAGTCTAAAAATCAAAAATTTGAGAAAGTAATAGTCCCTATTACAAACTTTACAAATAAAGTTGACCGCATTAAACACATTACAATTACTTCAAAATACCCTATTGATAATGCGAATAAAGATAAATTTATCTTAAAAGAGGATTCTGTAGAAAGACGTAATTTCCAATTGCAAAAGGATAGCTTAGATGCTAATTTATACCACTTACGTTTTAACTGGAAACCTAAGAAAAACTATGAATTAGTATTACAAGAGAAAGCTTTGGTAGGTCCATTTGAAGAATTCAATAAGGAAGAAAAATATAACTTTACATTCAACGAAGCTGATAACTATGGAGATATTAAATTCAACATCAGCAATCTAGATTCTAACGAACAATATATAGTAGAATTAATAGATGATAAAAATAATAAAGTCATAAATTCTAAAATTCTAAATAATACCAATGAAGTAAACTATATAAAATTTCCGGGAGGAAAATATAGACTACGTATTATAAAAGATATTAATAAAAATGGTCGTTGGGACGGAGCTGATGTATATAATAAAATACAGGCTGAACCAATATGGTATTTGGATAAACCATTTACCATACGATCAAACTGGGAACAAAATGAAAATATCAGTGTACAATTTGATAACGATTAATACCTAGTAATAAAGTATTTCTTAAAGAAGAAATTTCATAAAAAAGGCTTTTGCTAATTGTAGCAAAAGCCTTTTTTTTAGGCTAAAAACAGATCTTACATCAAATTTAAAAAATAGCCCTCAGTACCTCCTATTTCATAATGCCTATTAATCATTTAATGCTCTGTACAAAAAAATCAATCTAACATCAATAGCATAAATGCAATTTATTACATACAATATAAGAATAGAAAATATCCTATCTATGAAAATTAAGTAGAAAAATATGCTGAGTAATCAGTAAAACAACCCTATAAAAAAGGTAATCTATAGACTAGATAGATTCAATTTAAATAAAGAAAAAATAATACCTACCGAATGGAAATAGAGAACTTATACTGAAAATAGAATATAAATAATTGATTAATATAAAAACAAACAAAAGATATTATGGGAAACCTGGTATTGTAAATAAAAATATAATATCAATCTATATAATACCTATAAATTGATGGAAAAATACTAATCCATAAACCAAGAAGAATACATGACATAATTATGAGGTAACTTTTGTAATAAAGCTTTTTGTTCATCCGTCAAAGGTTTAATTTTTTTTGCGGGAACCCCAGCATATAAATAACCAGATTCACATACCGTATTTTCCAATACTACAGTGCCAGCTGCAATAATTACATTTGATTGAATTAAAGCTTGATCCATTATGATAGCCCCCATTCCAATAAGCGTATAATCCTCAATCTTACAGCCATGAATTAACGCATTGTGACCAATATTAACATAATTACCTATGTCTGTACCATTTTTTTCATAGGTCCCGTGTATCGTAACATTATCCTGTATATTGGAGTAGTTACCTATTTTGATGTAATTTACATCAGCACGTACTACGGCATTGAACCACACAGAACAATGATGACCTATGCTAATATCGCCCACCAAAGTACAGTTAGGAGCCAAAAATGTATGTTCACCAACAACAGGAAAAGAATCCTTTACAGGTAAGATAAGTGCCATAATTATACAATTGTATCTTTTAAAATGTCAGAATGATTTGGATAATCAGTTGTATAATGCAATCCCCTACTCTCTTTCCGAAGCATAGCAGATTTAACAACCAAATAAGCAACTTGAATTACATTGCGCAACTCACATAATTTAACCGATAATTTTGTTCTTTTATAGAAAAATTCAGTTTCTTCATACAAAAATCCTAATCGTCTTTTAGCACGTTCTAATCTAAAATCAGACCGAACAATACCAACATAATCGGACATAACTTTTTGCAATTCTCTTAAATTATGTGTAACTAAAATATCCTCATTTAGAAGTTTTGTATTGGAGTCATCCCAATCTGGAATATTATCCTGATAGGATAAATTTTTAAAATTAATTAAACACTGTACGAAAATTCTATGTCCATATACTGCTGCTTCTAGTAATGAATTTGAAGCTAAACGATTGGCACCATGTAGCCCGGTAGAAGAACATTCTCCACAAGCATATAAGTTATGAATAGAACTCGCTCCATTTTCATCCACCATAATTCCACCACATAAGTAATGCGCTGCTGGCGTAACAGGAATAAAATCTGTTGTCATATCCAGTCCTATAGAAAGGCACTTTTCGTAAATATTAGGAAAATGAGAAATCAATTCTGCTTTAGAACGATGTGTTATATCGAGATAAACATAATCCAAACCAGATTTCTTCATTTCATTATCTATTGCTCGCGCCACAATATCGCGCGGAGCCAATGATCCACGTGAATCATACTCCTCCATAAAAGATTCGCCATTAGCACGGCGAAGAATACCACCAAAACCTCGAACGGCTTCAGAAATTAAAAATGCAGGGTATTCTGCAGGGTTATATAATGCTGTTGGATGGAATTGGATAAACTCCATATTACGTACTTTTCCTTTAGCCCTATATACCATCGCTATACCATCACCAGTAGCAATCGTTGGATTCGTAGTACTAGAATAGATATGCCCTGCCCCACCGCTAGCCATTAGCGTCACCTTTGCCAAAATTTTTTCTACCACATTAGAAACAGTATTTAAAGCGTAAATACCATAACACGAAATGTCTTCAGATTTCTTATCCACGTGAACACCTAAATGATGTTGGGTGATCAAATCTATAGCGAAATAATGTGTCAAAATTTCAATATTTGGATGCTCGTGAACCTTCGCTAATAAAGCGCGCTCAATTTCATATCCCGTTATATCTTTATAATGTAAAATACGATGGGCTGAATGTCCACCCTCTTTTGCTAAATTATACTCCCCAGAATCCTCCTTATCAAAGGAAGTTCCGTATGCAATTAATTCGGAAATTCGGTCCGGTCCTTCCTTTATTACGTTTTCCACAATTTGTGGAGAACACAATCCGTCACCCGCAATTAATGTGTCATCTATATGTTTTTGAAAACTATCTGCTTCATTTGTAACCACTGCAACGCCTCCCTGGGCATATTTAGTGTTAGATTCATCCTCGTTAGATTTTGTAACTATTAACACTTTACCAACATTTGCAGCTTTTAATGCAAAAGTTAACCCTGCAATGCCGGATCCAATAACTAAAAAATCGACCTTCTTTTCTAACATACTTTCTTAATTCACTAATTACACCAACAATATTAACAAATAATGTGGAAAACGTGTATACAAATGGTGAATTAAAAAGGAAAACTATTTATTATTCCACATTCCACGTGAAATACAAACATTTTCCTACAAAATTTACCCCACTTTGCCACGTGATATTAACATTTTATGAACAACAATTAATTCACATAAAAATATGGAAAGAAAAAAACGTGAAACATTAGCGCACTGAAAATCAGTATATCATATAGGTCTTGATGTTTATAACATGTGGATAACTGTATAGTAAGTCAAAAAAAAAATCAAAAGCACCTATGTTCTCCACATTTTCCACACACTAATAAACAATAAGTACTATTTTATATAAAAGAATTATTATTTATTGAAAAAAAGGAATGTGAATTTCGTTTGAATTTCTTTGTTTACTTTTGTGATGTGGAATACTCAAGAAATATGTTGATTACTCCCAAAATTAACCGAAATACAAAAACAGAGAATGAATACAATTTTCGAAAGAGATTTAGAAGCAAAAGGCTTTATCGATTTGCCTATTGATCCAAGTATTGATTTGGTGGAGGAAATTAAAAAACTAAAAAAGGAAAAAAATGCTGTTATTTTAGCCCATTACTACCAGGAAGCAGAAATTCAGGATTTGGCGGATTATATTGGGGATAGTTTAGGGCTATCTCAACAAGCTGCTAAGACTGATGCAGATGTTATTGTTTTTGCGGGAGTTCATTTTATGGCTGAAACGGCAAAAATTTTGTCGCCTACCAAAAAAGTGCTTCTACCGGACTTAAAAGCGGGTTGTTCATTGTCGGATTCGTGCCCTGCACATTTATTTGCAAAATTTAAAGCGCAATATCCGGACCATTTGGTTATAACTTATGTAAATTGTACGGCAGAATTGAAAGCTTTATCTGATATTGTGTGCACTTCGAGCAATGCGGTACAGATTGTAGAATCTCTTCCTGCGGAACAAAAAATAATTTTTGGCCCAGATCGTAATCTCGGCGATTACGTAAAAAAGAAAACTGGTCGTGATTTGGTACTTTGGAACGGTGCATGCATGGTTCATGAAATTTTTTCACGTGAAAAAATTGATAAATTGAAAGCGGATAATCCAGGCGCAAAATTTATTGCTCATCCGGAGTGCGAGGAACATATTTTGGTAGATGCAGATTATATTGGTTCTACATCAGGGATGTTGAAATTTACGATCGAAGATTCATGTGAAACATTCATTGTGGCGACAGAATCTGGAATTTTACACCAAATGCAAAAAGCTAGTCCGTCGAAAAAATTTATTCCTGCTCCACCAAATAATTCTTGTGCATGTAATGATTGTCCACATATGCGATTGAATACTTTGGAAAAATTATATAATTGTTTGAAATATGATTTGCCCGAAATTACGCTTCCTGAAGATGTAATTGCTAGGGCGCAAAAACCTATTGAAAGAATGTTGGATATTTCAGCAAAATTAGGGTTATAATATTTTTTAATTAATTGTTAAAACGATATTTGCACGCATGACGTTATGTCATACGTGCAAAATTTATCCTTTTTAATACTATTACCTAGTAATTAAATAGGGTTTTAGGTTGGATTTTTTTAGGTGTTAACTAATTGTTAATGGTATTATTAAATTAACAATATTGATAATAATTTTACAATTTTGATAATATAACTTTTATTTTCGTCAATGTAAAATTAACAATATAATAATGAAATTTGTAACCTTGTTTTTAGGCAAAATTAAGGTAGGTCAAGAAAATGTGATTCTAGTCTGATATCTTTTTGGAATTAACTATAAGGATAATTGATAAAATCACTTTTTATAATTAATTCAAATTGAAAAGCTATTAAAGAGCTAATAATCGTTCAAATACTATTATTTTTTGATGGTAATTAGGTTCGATGCTTTTCTAAATTTAATTACAAAATTGAAGGTAATCTACTATTTTGCTGATCATTGTTTATTACAATTTAAATACAAAGTTTATTAAGGCCTCAATTTTGCTTTACCTAAATTTGCAAATTAAATTGTAATCTGCAAGTTTTATATAGATAAAAATTATAAATATGTTTGAAAATACAGATAAAACATCTTTGAATGAGTTAGGTGAATTTGGGTTAATCCAGCATTTAACACAAGCTGTAGAGTTAACGCAATCTTCTACAATTAAAGGAATTGGGGATGATGCCGCAGTATTGGATTTTGCGAATAAGAAAACTTTAATATCTACTGATTTACTGCTAGAAGGTATACATTTTGATTTGCGCTATGTTCCTCTTAAGCATTTAGGATACAAAGCAGTACAGGTAAATTTATCGGATATCTATGCCATGAACGGTATTGCTTCGCAAATAACTTTTTCTATAGGTTTGTCTTCAAAATTTCCACTAGAAGCTGTTGAAGAGATCTATGAAGGCGCTTTGATAGCTTGCAAAAAGTTTGGTGTCGATCTAATTGGTGGTGATACTTCTGCTTCTGCCCAGGGATTAGTTTTATCTATTACAAGTATCGGTTATGCAGACGAAGATAAGGTAGCTTACCGTTCTGGCGCTAAAGAAGGTGATTTATTATGCGTTTCAGGTGATTTGGGTGGTGCTTATGTAGGTTTACAATTGCTAGAAAGAGAAAAAAATATTTTCTTAGAAAATCCTAATATTCAGCCTGATCTAGAAGGTAAAGATTATATAGTAGAACGTCAATTAAAGCCTGAAGCGCGTAAAGATGTAGTGGAATTATTAGAACATCTTGGTATTAAGCCAAATGCTATGATTGATGTTTCTGATGGCTTAGCATCGGAGATTTTACACTTGTGTAATGCTTCTAATGTAGGTTGTAAATTGTATGAGGAGAAAATTCCTATTGACCCTATGACATATGAAACAGCGCGTGATTTTGGATTGGATCCTACTGTTTGTGCGTTGAGTGGTGGTGAAGATTATGAATTGTTATTTACCGTTCCACAATCTGATTATGATAAAATAAAAGGTCAATTGGATATTTCTGTAATAGGTTATATAACCGAACAAAATGCGGGTAAAGAGATGATTTCTAAATCTGGTCATGTACATGAGATAAAAGCTCAAGGTTGGAATGCTTTTAAGCGTTAATACTAGGTTTTATAAAAATAATTAAAGGTTAATATAGCAGTATATTAGCCTTTTTTATTGCCATAATCTTTCTTAACTTTAAAGAAACCAACTGTAATAAGTTATGTCGGAATTATTGTGGGTACCTACAGAACAGTCTAAGATTAATTCCGTCATCTGGAATTATAAAGAGTATATTGAAAAATCATATAATTTATCTTTTGATAATTATCATGAAATGCAGCTGTGGTCAATAGCGCATATAGATAAATTTTGGACTAGCATAATTAATTACTTTAAAATTTCTTATTCCGGGACTTGCAAGCAGGTATTGCAATGGGATCATGCGGATCCTGATTTTACCGCAGCAAAGTGGTTTGAGGGAATTTATTTAAGCTATTCCGAGCATATATTTAAGCAGAAATCTCAACTTCGACCAGCTTTAAAATACGCCAATGAAAATCATACGTATACCGAAATAAGTTGGCATGAATTGGAAGAGATGGTGAGTTGTGTACAACAATATTTGATAAAAAAAGGAATCGTCAAAGGTGATAGAATAGTAGGAATATTAAATAATACTATTGAAACAATAGTTATCTTTCTAGCAGCGAATAGTTTAGGTGCTATTTGGTCCTGCTGTTCTCCTGATTTTGGCGATAAAAGTATGGTCGATAGATTCCTACAAATAGATCCTAAAATACTCTTTTATCAAAGCTCTTATCAATATAACAGTAAGATTTTTTCAAAGAAAGAATCAGCAATTTTTTTAAAGGATTCTATTGAATCTTTACAAGATATAGTGGATATAAATGCTTCCGAATGGACATCAATATTTGAAGATTATGACCCTAGACCACTTTCTTTTGAACGAGTAGAATTTGATCATCCGATATGGATTTTGTACTCTTCTGGTACTACAGGTAATCCTAAAGCCATCACGCACCGAACTGGCGGTAATTTAATAGAACATTATAAAGCGTTAGCACTGCATCAGAATGTTAAAGTGGGCGACAATTTTTTGTGGTATTCGACAACTGGATGGATGATGTGGAATTATGCGCTCTCCTCCTTATTATGCGGGGCTACCTTATGCTTATTTGATGGTATTATCAATCATGATAATCATCAAACATTTTGGAATTTCCTTAGACGTGCTGAAGTTGATCATTTGGGAGCCGGAGCTGTCTATTTTAATAGCATTGCAGATTTAGTGTCGACGGATTATGTGCCTCATGTAATTGGTTCAACGGGATCTCCTTTATCTGCAACCACGTTTCAAGAGTTGCAAATAAAATTTCCAAACGTTCATATTATATCCTTGAGCGGTGGTACCGATGTATGCTCTGCCTTTCTCACGGGATCACAATGGTTACCTGTCTATGCTGGATTGTTACAATGTGTGGCATTAGGAGCGGATATCGTTGCTATGAATGAACATGGGGAAGTCGTAGAAGATGAGGTGGGTGAATTGATCATACGGAAACCGATGCCTTCTATGCCTATTTATTTTTGGAATGATAAGGATAATATCAAGTACAAAGAAAGCTATTTTACTAAATTTAAGCAGTTATGGTCACATGGTGATTGGATAAAGATAATACCCCACAAAGGCATAATAATATACGGTAGATCTGATGCTACTTTGAATCGTGGCGGTATCCGTATGGGTACTGCAGAGCTATATAATACCGTTAATATTATTCCTAATGTATCGGATAGTTTAGTGATTGCGGTAGATAAAGAAGATGGTTCTGCTGTCATGATTTTATTTGTCCAATTACGTAATAATCAAATATTAGATGAAAATTTTTCTAGCTTAATAAAATCAAAATTGCGTACTCAAAATAGCCCCCGTCATGTTCCTGATATTATTTATCAAGTACAGGATATTCCCTATACATTAAGTGGTAAGAAGTTGGAATTACCAGTAAAAAAGATCTTCTCAGGGATTTCTTTAGAACAGGCTGTTGCCAAAGATATTATGCGCAATCCTGCATGTCTAGAAGAATACCAAAGAATTATGTCTGGATAACACCTACATTATAACGTGCGATATTAGGATTCTGATTTGCTGCTTCTATTCCCATGGAGATTATTTGTCGTGTTTCTATAGGATCTATAACACCATCAACCCACAATCTCGAAGCCGCATAATAAGGATTTAATTGTTCTTTGTATTGATTTTCAATTTCATCTAATAATGTTTTTTTATCTTCATCAGACAAACTTATTCCTTTAGCTTTTAATGTAGCTTCTTTGATTTGTAACAATGTCTTTCCTGCAGATGATCCACTCATAACAGCTATTTGGGCCGTAGGCCATGCATATATTAGGCGCGGATCATAGGCTTTGCCACACATCGCATAATTGCCCGCTCCATAACTATTACCTACTATAAACGTAAATTTTGGAACGACAGAATTTGCCATCGCATTAACCATTTTTGCACCGTCCTTTATAATTCCTCCATGTTCGGATCGTGAGCCTACCATAAATCCTGTTACATCTTGAAAAAATACTAAGGGAATCTTCTGTTGATTACAATTCATCATAAATCGTGCTGCTTTATCGGCTGAATCGGAATATATAACCCCTCCCATCTGCATTTCCTCCGAATTTCCAGGTTTTTTCGCTTTTACGACTTTACGTTGATTCGCTACTATTCCTACTGCCCATCCATCTATTCGTGCTAATGCACATATTATCGTTTTTCCATAATCCTTTTTATATTCTTCCAAAGAATCTTTGTCCACGATTGCATTCAAGATAAGACGCATATCATAAGGTTTTAATCGATCTTCAGGCAGGTTTTTATAGATGGTTGCAGGATCCAATGCCGGTAAAACGCTATCAATTCTCGAAAATCCTGCTTTAGTAGTATCGCCAAATTTATCTACTATATTTCTAATTGCTTCTAAGCATGATTCATCATTAGGATATTTATTATCTGTTACGCCGGATATTTCTGAATGTGTAGATGCCCCTCCTAAAGATTCGTTATCAATAGTTTCGCCAATAGATGATTTTACTAAAAATGATCCTGCTAAAAATACCGAACCGGTTCCCTCTACTATCAACGCATAGTCTGACATAATGGGTAGGTAAGCACCCCCAGCTACACAAGCCCCCATTATAGCCGATATTTGGGGTATTCCCATGGACGATAGCTTTGCATTATTACGAAATATCCTTCCAAAATGTTCTTTATCAGGAAATATATCCTCTTGCATTGGAAGATAAACTCCCGCTGAATCTACTAAGTAAATAATTGGAATATAGTTTTCCATCGCAATTTCTTGTGCCCTTAAGTTTTTCTTCGCAGAAATAGGAAACCAAGCGCCTGCCTTTACAGTAGCATCATTGGAAACAACTATACAAAGTCTGTTTTTTATGTATCCCAATACAATAGCAACTCCGGCATTGTTACATCCTCCATCCTCTTTGTACATATTATCACCAGCAAATGAACCTATTTCTACATAAGGTTTATTTTTATCTAAAATATAATCTATGCGCTCCCAAGCGGTAAGCTTTCCCATTATTTTGTGTTTTTTTATCTTAGAAGTTCCTCCACCTAAGTATAGATTACTTCTTTTTTGCTGTAATAAACTCAATAATTTTTCCATAGAATATATAATTGATGGTGTTTTAATATGTTAAATATTTTGAATTAATTTATAATAAGATGAAATTAAATTTATAATTATGATATTTATATTGCGATTATAAAGTAATTATAAACTTAAGTAAAAATTTATTTATGTACAATGCCGTAGAAAGTGAGCAACTGGTCATGATACGTGATAGTGCACGTGAATTTGCAAAGATTTATATAAAACCCTATATAATGGAATGGGATGAGGCGCAGTTTTTTCCTATAGATCTTTTTAAAAAATTAGGAGATTATGGCTTTATGGGCATAGTTGTGCCTACAGAATATGGTGGTGCTGGATTATCCTATCAAGAGTATATCACTATTCTGGACGAAATATCACAAGTATGTGGATCTATTGGATTATCTATAGCGGCTCATAATTCGTTATGTACCAATCATATTCTTTCTTTCGCTAATGAAGAACAAAAGCACAAATACCTTCCTAAATTGGCAACAGCAGATTGGATAGGCGCTTGGGGATTGACAGAAGCAAGCTCTGGTTCTGATGCTGGAGGAATGATGACCACTGGTATTCAAGATGGGGATTATTGGATTATAAATGGTTCTAAAACATTTATAACACACGCTATTAGTGGAGATGTGGCTGTAGTAATGGTTCGTACAGGGGATAAAAATGATAAACATGGTATGACAGCGTTTATTATTGAAAAAGGCACTCCTGGTTTTACTTCCGGCAAAAAATTAGACAAGTTAGGAATGCGTGCTTCAGAAACAGCATCCTTATTTTTTGACAATTGTCGCGTGCATAAAGATCAAGTAATAGGTAAAGTAGGAAATGGCTTTGTGCAAGCATTAAAATTACTCGATGGTGGAAGGATTTCAATTGCTGCATTATCTTTAGGAATTGCACGTGGCGCTTATAAATGTGCTTTGAAATACGCTAATGAAAGGGAGCAATTCAATCAAAAGATTTATAATTTTCAAGATGTAAGTTTTACGATTGCTGATATAGCTACTAAGATTGAAGCTTCGGAGTTACTAATTCGCAAAGCAGGCTATTTGAAAGATAATAATCTTAAGGTTACCAAAGAAGGGGCAATGGCCAAATTGTATGCTTCAGAAGTTGCTGTAGAAGCTTCTAATCAAGCGGTACAAATTCTCGGTGGCTATGGATTTACCAAGGATTATCCTGCGGAGAAGTTCTTTAGAGATGCTAAGCTCTGTACAATTGGCGAAGGAACAAGTGCTATTCAGAAAATGGTTATATCGCGTGAAATAAAAAAAGATGTATATTAATACTATAAATCTTGTAGAATGTCCTAGAGATGCGATGCAAGGAATTACGCACTTTATTCCGACAGAAAGGAAAATTGAATATTTAAATGAATTGATAGCGAGTAATATATTCGAATACATTGATTTTGGATCTTTTGTATCGCCAAAGATTGTTCCTCAGATGAAAGATACTTTAGCGGTCTTGGAAGGATTAAGAAAGATCAATGAAACCAAGTTATTAGCTATTGTTGCGAATGAAAGAGGAGCAGAAATAGCTGTTAATTACAATAAAATAGATTATTTAGGCTATCCATTTTCAATTTCAGAAACTTTTCAGCAACGTAATACCAATTCTAGTATTGCTAAATCTTTTAGTAGAATAGAAAATATAGTAACTATTGTAGCCAATTCTGGACAAGAAATTGTTATTTATATATCTATGGCATTTGGCAATCCATACGGAGATCACTGGAGAATGGAAAATGTAATAGAATGGATAGATAGAATTTCCCATTTAGGTATTAAACGTTTTTCTATTGCAGATACTACTTCTGAAGCCAGTCCCTCTTCTATAAGCGATTTATTCATTATTCTAAATCGTAGGTTTCCAACCTTAGATTTTGGTATCCATCTGCATAGCAGGATTGAATCCTCATTATTAAAAATTGAAGCCGCCTATCAAGCGGGTTGTAGCCGTTTTGAAGGTGCATTTTTGGGGTATGGAGGTTGTCCTTTTGCACAGGATGATTTGGTAGGTAATGTACCTATGGAATTGCTCTTGGATAGATTTAATAAATCAGATTCTTTAGAAATGACAAAATTGATGATTAGTTTTCAAAATATGATTCTTCATGATAACGTATAATTACATAAACGTCATTAAGGACGATTTTAAATTGATCCTTACTTTAGATCGCCCTGAAAAAAGAAATGCCTTTACACCAACTATGGTAAATGAAATTCAGGACGCATTTAATGAAGCTAATATGGACGAAGAGGTTAAGCTTGTAATTATAAAAGCCAATGGACCTATTTTTTGTGCTGGTATGGATTTGAAGACTTTTGAAAATCCTGCTTTAGATAATTTTAATGCAGCTATTATTCCCCAAGATATTTCTTTGGGTGAGGTGTTTGATAAGTTGCACAAACCTTCTATTGCACTGGTGGAAGGCAATGTAATAGCGGGGGGATTTATGATTCTACTAGGATGTACTTATGTTTTTTGTAAGCCTGAAATACAATTTCGATTGCCAGAATTAGCTTTAGGAATTTTTCCTTTTCAAGTAATGGCTTCTTTACTAAAAGTAATGCCCGAAAAGAAAGTATTGCAGTTATGCTTAGAAACGGAATATTTTGATGCTGTAAAAGCTAAAAAATTAGGCATCGTAGATGGATACCTTCATGAAGAACGTATTGATGTATTAATAAACTCTTTTAAGGATGTAAAAACCGAAACCCTCCAAGCAGGTATAAAAACATTAAGGTCTTTACAGCATATTCCAACACAGCAAAGATTTTCGTACTTAAAATCTATATTGGATAATTTGTAAATTTTAGAATAATGTATATTTTATTTCCTCTATAATTTCTTCGGGTTTATTAGGATCTCTATTCTCGACCGAAAAATTATTATAACCCAATCCTACTTCAATTTCAAGAAGCTTTTGTTGAAGCATCTCTAAGATAGCTAGAAAATTATATACAAATTGAACTCTATTTTCGGAATTACGTAATATCGATTGAAAATCTAATTTCTTATTAAGATCTAATAAGGCTGTAATAGCATCTTTCTGTTGCTCTATGGTATACGGAAACTTAACAACCGTATGTGTTACAGGAAGAACACGATGCGTAAAATGATACATCATCTTCTCATAAACCATCATCAACTTGTATAAATCAAATGAAGCTAATTCTTCTTCTGTTATTTGACGTTTGGTATGTTTCAGATCATAAGCAATATTTGCACGATGATGCAATTTCTCTCTATTGATTTCTAGTGATTTTAAATCTTCACAGATATCTTTGAATTGCTTATATAAAATTAATTTTTGAACAAGTTGCTCTTTTAAATCTACTTCTTGCTCATTTTCATCCAAATCGGGTCTAGGAAGCAACATTTTGGCCTTAATACGCATAAGCGTAGAGGCAACAAAAATAAATTCAGAAGCGAGTTCTATATTTAGGGATTGCATTTTTTGAATATATTCCAAAAAATCATCTGTAATACGTGAAATAGGAATATCATGGATATTTAATTCATCTCGTTCTATAAAGAATAATAATAAATCAAAGGGTCCTTCAAATTGTTCTAATTTTATTTCGTAATTTGTTTTTTCCATATACTGCTACCAAAAATAAACAATTGGATATTAATATCCACTTATAAACTAATTAAAGTATAATAATAGTATATGTTTTTTATATAATATTCCTATTCTTTAAGGAATTAATTGTTACTTTGTATCTTATTTTGAAACTTTTTTGAGCATGCAAATTGAAGCAGGGGCACTTTTGAATGATATTCACTTTCCTTCAGATCTACGGAAATTGAAAGAATCTGACTTAAAACAGGTTAGTGAAGAGCTTAGACAATATATAATAGATGTAGTATCTGTAAATGGAGGACACTTTGCTGCTAGCTTAGGGGTTGTTGAACTTACAGTTGCATTACATTATGTCTTGAATACTCCTTATGATCAAGTGATTTTTGATGTAGGACATCAAGCGTATGGTCATAAGATTTTAACAGGTAGAAGAGATCAATTCCATACCAATAGAATTAAAGGTGGTTTATCTGGTTTTCCAAAACGTAGTGAAAGTGAATACGATGCTTTCGGTGTAGGGCATTCCTCGACATCTATTTCTGCGGCCTTAGGCATGGCAGTAGCTTCTGCTTATAAGGGAGAAACTGATAGACAGCATGTCGCTGTTATTGGTGACGGAGCTTTGACTGGTGGGATGGCGTTTGAAGCGCTTAATCATGCTGGAATAGAAAAATCTAATGTATTAGTCATTCTTAATGACAATTGTATGTCTATAGATCCTAATGTAGGCGCTTTGAAAGAATATTTGACTAGTATCACGACCTCCAAAGGATATAATAAATTTAGAGATGATCTCGTTGCTATTCTTACCAGAATTTCTAAAAATGGTCCTGATGCTTATAAGTGGGCTAAGAAATTAGAACTTAGTGTTAAAGGTTCTTTATTGAAAAATGCTAATTTATTTGAAGCGTTAAATTTTAGGTATTTTGGCCCTGTAGATGGACATGATGTTAATAGATTAGCGAAGACAATAGAAGATTTGAAGCATATTCCAGGCCCAAAATTGTTACATGTAGTGACGGTAAAAGGCAAAGGTTATTCTTTGGCTGAAAAAGATCAAACAACATGGCATGCACCAGGATTATTTGATAAAATAACTGGAGAAATAAAAAAGCCTATTTATGATAAGCCTCAGCCACCAAAATATCAAGATGTCTTTGGACATACGCTAGTAGAATTAGCAGAAAATAATAAAAAGATCATGGGGATTACTCCTGCTATGCCAAGTGGATCTTCCATGAATATCATGATGGAAGCCATGCCTGATCGTGCTTTTGATGTAGGCATAGCCGAGCAACATGCTGTTACTTTTAGTGCGGGATTGGCTAGCCAAGGATTAGTTCCTTTCTGTAATATATATTCCTCTTTTATGCAGCGTGCTTATGATCAGGTGATACATGATGTGGCCTTACAAAAACTGAATGTAGTATTTTGTTTGGATAGAGCCGGGTTAGTAGGTGCTGATGGACCGACGCACCATGGTGCATATGATATTGCTTTTATGCGTTGTATTCCTAATTTGGTAGTTGCAGCTCCTATGAATGAAGAAGAGCTTCGTAATATGATGTATACTGCTCAATTGGAAGATAAAGGGCCTGTGGTGATACGCTATCCTAGAGGAAATGGTGTAATGTCTGATTGGAAGAGACCATTTAAAGAGTTGGAAATAGGCAAAGGTAGAAAACTGGTAGACGGTGAGCAAGTAGCGATATTAAGTATAGGCCATATTGGTAATGAAGTTTCTAAAGCTTTACAAGTATTGAATCAAGAAGGAATTCATCCTGCACATTATGATATACGTTTTGTAAAACCAATTGATGAAGCTTTGCTACATGAAGTGTTTGCTAAATTTAATAACGTCATAACTATAGAAGATGGTGTATTGCCTGGCGGTTTTGGATCTGCTGTTCTTGAATTTATGGCGGACAACAATTATGCTGCTGAGGTTATACGTTTAGGTATTCCAGATGAAATCGTTGAGCATGCAGAGCAAAAGGAACTGTGGAGCATTTGTAGATATGATGCCAAAGCTGTTGTTGAAGAGGTTCAAAAATTAGCTAAATCTATTACTACTAAGGTATTAGTAAGCTAGTTGTAAACGATAGATAATAATCCTAAAAAAGCCACAAATCTTTGTGGCTTTTTTGTGTTTTATATAACCTGTTTATTATCAACCTTTAAGCCTCCGCTAAGTTTTCAACATATAATACAAATTTGTGTTGTTTATGATAATAAATAACGTTAAATTTATAGAAGAAATTACAATGTGGAAAACAAAGTTATTCACATTTATCAATTGCTTAAACACCTAAAAAAATAACCTAACATCTTGATTTTTAATCTTTTGTGATTTTTTTAGAATTTAACTTTTATAGCTCATTTTTTTTTGTCATCTTCGTTGTGAGCAAAAGTTATAAACACTTTTTGTATCAACTGTTGGATATCAAGTTATTAACAATTTTAGAATGGAAAAAACGTTTACAAGTGTATGGAATAATTGTCTTCAAGTAATAAAAGACAACATTCCCGCACAGAGTTTCAAGACATGGTTCGAGCCAGTAAAAGCTGTTCGTTTGGAGGGAAACGTTTTAACTATTCAGGTACCTAGTTTATTTTTTTACGAGTGGTTGGAAGAGCACTATGTGGGAATCCTTCGTAAGACAGTAAAAAAGTTTTTGGGAGAGCAAGGAAGACTGGAGTATAATATTGTAGTAGAGAAATCTTCTGCTAATATACCGTATACAACAAATATTCCTTCTAATGGTAATGGAGCAGAAGCTAAAAAGCAGTCTATTCCTGTTCCTGTTGCTTTGAACAAAAACATCAAGAATCCATTTGTTATTCCTGGACTTAAGAAATTACAAGTAGATCCTCAATTAAATCAAAATTATACTTTTGATAACTTTGTTGAAGGTGAATGTAATCGTTTAGCGCGATCAGCAGGTTATGCTGTAGCGAATAAGCCCGGTGGTACTTCTTTCAATCCTTTGATGCTTTATGGTGATGTAGGTTTGGGAAAAACCCACTTAGCACAAGCTATAGGTAATGAAATCAAAAAGAACTTACCAGACAAGTTGGTTATTTATGTTTCTTGTGAGAAGTTCTGTCAACAATTTGTTGACTCCTTAAAAAATAATACCATTAATGATTTTGTTAATTTTTATCAAGCAATGGATGTTATCATCATGGATGATGTTCACAATTTTGCTGGTAAAGAGAAAACACAGGATATTTTCTTCCATGTGTTCAATCATTTACATCAATCTGGAAAACAGATTATTCTTACATCGGATAAAGCACCTAAAGATTTATCAGGTTTAGAAGAGCGTCTTCTTAGTCGATTTAAATGGGGCTTATCTGCTGATATTCAAATCCCAGACTTGGAAACAAGAATGGCTATTTTGAAAAAGAAAATGTATTCCGATGGTATTGAGTTACCTGAAAATGTAGTTGAATATGTAGCTACTCAAATTGATAATAGCGTAAGAGAGTTAGAAGGTGCAATGGTTTCCTTATTAGCCCAATCTACTCTTAACAAGAAAGAGATTGATCTTAACTTAGCGAAATCAATGTTAAAGAACTTTGTTAAGAATACGCACAAAGAGATTTCTATGGATTATATCCAGAAATTAGTATGTGAATATTTTGAAGTTCCTGTAGAGATGGTAAAATCTAAAGTACGTAAGCGTGAAATCGTTCAAGCGCGTCAGATATCAATGTATTTAGCAAAAAGCCACACAAAGTCTTCATTGAAATCAATAGGTAGTTTCTTTGGTGGTAGAGATCACTCCACTGTTATTTATGCTTGTCAAACAGTAGAAGATCTTATCGAAACGGATAAAAAATTTAAAACGTATGTCAATGACATTCAGAAAAAATTAAAAGGCGTTTAATTTTACTGAATTATAACAAAAGAAAGAGAGTTGAGATTATCAACTCTCTTTTTTTGTATCCGTAAGTCGGTGGAACTTTAGTTAGCTCTTCGTCGGCCAGCTTGAGGGTTATTTTTTACTTCGTCTTCGTATTTTTTAAGCTGTTCTGCCGTTAAGAAAGTTTTTATCTTTTTGTCACTATTATCTCTTAATACACGCATTTTTTCAAATGTAGCTTCCCTATTATCTCCTGCAGATTTCATTAATTCACGCTGCTCTTTACTCGCTAATAGGGCATATTTGTAAATGGAATCTTGTTGAGTTTGGCTCAATGCTAATTGCTCTGTTAACCGTTCAATCTTAGCTTTGGCCATTTCTTCGGGAGTTCTTTTTTGACGTGATCCGCTATCTTGTGCAAAGGATATTCCAATAGTTAATAGCCCTGCAACTACAATTGTCATTATCTTTTTCATAATTGTTATACTTATGTTTTAATGTAAATATTATGAAAAAAAATAACAAAACTAACTGATTATCAAAGTTTAACCTTTATTAAGGTTTCTTAACACTAAATAACTGTTGATATATATTTTTCTATATAATACTCAAACGCATTATCATCATTCCTGTTAATTCCTAATTGGATAGGGATATAATATAAAGGGAGGTTTAAAAAGTCTTTTTTTTCGATCCGTTGCATATCTTTTTCGGTCGTAATTATTACTTTATTATCTGATGCTATTTGATGATATTTAGCTATGACTTTTTGAAAATCTTTATTCGAATAGTTGTAATGATCTGGAAAATCTAACAGGTGAATACGATTTCCTAAGTTTGTTAGGTATTCTACTAGCGGTGTCGGATTGGCAATACCACAAAATAAAACAATATCTAAGCCCGTAAGATCTTTTATCGTTTGATGTTGGTTAGCACAGCTTACAGGTGCCTGATATTGTATAGCGCTATAGAAGATAGGCGAATCACTATAGGTACGGATTAGCTTTTCTATATGTTTTTTTTGATGGGACCTTATCGTAGAAGGAGATTTTGTAATAACAATTAAATCTGCTCTTTTTATGGATGAAAGATTGTCTCTAAAATTGCCAGTAGGTAATGTTAATAGGGGCTTAAATAGCGACTGAAAATCAAAAAGTAAAATATAAAATCCAGCTTTTAATTTTCGATGTTGATACGCATCATCTAGTAGTATAATATCATTGGCTATGCCTAATGTTTCAATGCCTGTGCATCTATCTTCACAAACTGATACCGTAATGTCGGGAAATTTTTTTTTGAATTGTAATGGCTCATCTCCCACTTCTAAGGCAGTAGATGCTGTAGTAACTATTCTAAATCCTTTAGTTTGTCGCCCATATCCCCTACTTAATGTAGCGATAGTATAGTTGTCTTTGAGGAATCTGATAAGGTATTCTGTCATTGGGCTTTTTCCTGCGCCACCTACAGCGAGGTTTCCAATAACTATAGTGGGGGTATCAAATGTTTGACTCTTTAGGATGTTATGGTCATACATTTTATTTCTTAGCCATACTATAAATTGATAGATAAGGCTAATAGGTAATAATATCCAGCGTAAAATTGCAATCATTGTTTAACGACCTTTAATCCAATATCAACGATATCTTTCAAAGGGTTTTCGCGCATATTTTGCTCTATTGTAAATGTATATTTGCCGGTATCAGGAAAGGAAAAGTTTTCTTTAGCTAAATATTGTACTTCATACAGTGAAGCTGCCGATTTTCCTAACCACCTTCCATCAAGTGCAGCTAATTGTATTTCATTTCTATACGCTGTATCCTTTAGTTTATTTCCTTTTTCGTGCAATAAGACATATAGGTTTGAATAATCGTAAGTATTTGTATGTCTTAGGTTGATATAAATATTATATGTAGGCTTATTGTCCGCTACATGTACGGTAAATGCAGGTTTTTGATCATATGTCCAACTTTTATCTTTAATAGTGGAGTTCTGATCATAAATAGCATTATTGGTACAGCTGCTTAATCCGGTTACAATAAAAAAACTATATAGAATATATTTTACCATATTGAAAAATGGTGGCGATATTATTCGCCACCTTTATTAGGGTTTTCGTTATTTCTGTTTTTGTTTCTGTTATTATTAAATCTACGTTTCTTCTTTTGATCCGTCTTTTGTGGATTAGCGCTTGCTGCGCTTGGCTGTAAAGCAGTTTTTTCAACACGAGCCTGTACGGGTTGTTTTTGCTCTTTAATGTCTCTAGAAGTCGCCGTATTCTCTTGTTTTACCAAAGTAGAATTTGGATTTAATCTTGGTTTTTTCTTTTTACGTCTTTTGCTCTTTTCGTCTAAACGTGTTAAACTGTCTTGACCAACTACATTTTCATAATCAAATACAATAGGCTTCTTAACTTCTTTTTGTTCTGGAACATAATCCAAGCCCAATGGTTTAGATCCCGATTTATTCATTTCCGCAAATTCTTTTACTTTATGAATGCTCAAGGGAATCCAACTTTCCGCACCAGGGAAAGAAAACCACATTGTTTTTTTGAAAATATCTGTTTTTTGAAGATAAGCAACACCCGTTTGTGTTTCTATCCTATCTACATCGTTAGGAATGTCTTTTAGGGCATCCATATAGCTATCCAACTCGAAGTTTAGACAACACTTTAGCTTACCACATTGACCTGCTAATTTTAACGTGTTTAGCGATAGATTTTGATAACGTGCTGCTGATGTAGATACGGTTTTGAAATCCGTAAGCCATGTTGAACAACACAATTCCCTACCACATGAACCAATTCCACCTAAACGACTTGCTTCTTGACGCATCCCTATTTGACGCATTTCAATGCGAATACGGAATGATTCGGCCATCTTTTTGATTAACTCTCTAAAGTCAACACGGCCTTCTGCAGTATAGAAAAATGTAGCTTTTGTTTTATCACCTTGATAGTCAACATCAGATATTTTCATGGACAATCCCAAATCTAAAGCTAGTTTACGTGCTTTATGCATGGTTTCCCATTCTAATTCTTTGGCTGCCTCAAATTTAGCGATATCATTTTCGTTCGCTTTTCGATAGATTTTCTTTAAAACAGTTTCTGGATCAACATTATTTTTCTTTAATTGTAAACGAACTAATTCGCCTGTCAAAGAAACGTGACCAATATCGTAGCCGCCCGTAGAGGGTTCTACAGCTACCATTTCTCCCATTTCGAGGTATAGGTTGTCTGTATTTAAATAAAAGTCTTTTCTAGACCCTTTAAAACGAACCTCTACGATGTCGAATGGTTTATAATTTGAGGGCAAATCCATATCGGAAAGCCAGTCATATACATCTAATTTATTACATCCGCTAGTCATGCAGGAACCGTTGTTATTACAACCTCCTGGTACAGTACCTAATTTTGTACTGCTACTCCCACAACCGCCAGATGAGCAACTGCCACATCCCATATTATGTTTTTATATATATTGAGTCCCTTTCGGGAACGTTTGATATTTGAACAATAAAACTAATTGCAAAGATAAGTCTAAAAATAATATTTTAGGATTACCATTTCTTTCTACTCCATAATGTGTTTTTTCTATTACAGAAATAGCTTCTTCTAGTTGTTCAAATTGAAATAATTCACTAAATTTTTCAATAAAAGATAGTTTTTCCTTTTGTAAAAATATTAAGTTTCTTAATCCTTGTTGCATTAATATGATTTGTCTCATCATATTAATGGCATAAAGTAAGAAACTTTTTTGATTTTCTCGCCCTAACTTAGAAAGTTTGTCCTCAGAAAGTTTAATTAATTCTGATCCATTATCGGTAACGATAAGTCGTAACCATTGTACTAACAGTGAGAAAGTTTCATTTTCGCTATGCTCATTTATAAGGTTAAGTGCCTCTTGGATATTACCATCAGCGATAAAAGAAATTTCATTGGCTTTATTTGCCTCTATTCCTTTGTCTTTGACCAAATAATCGCACATCTCTTGATGCTTCAATTTATTGATTTTAACAAGTTGTGTGCGCGATATAATTGTATTAATTATTTTATCTTGATTTTCGGCTACCAGCAAGAACAAAGTCTTTGCCGGCGGTTCTTCTATAAGTTTTAATAAAGCATTACCCTGGGTATCTAAATATTCGGGCAACCACATAATTAGCACTTTGTATTCCGCTTCAAATGACTTAAGGCTTAGCTTCTTGATAATATCATGGGCTTCTGCGATGTTGATATTTGCTTGCTTATTGCCGGCATCCAATTGATCTCGCCAATAGCTCAATCCTAAGTAAGGGTTCTTTAGGAGTGCACTACGCCATTCGCCGATATAATCTTTTGCTGTTTCATCTTTACTTTTAGCGTAAAATGGATACGAGAAATGTAAATCCGGATGTATGAGTTTGTCATATTTACGACACGAATTACATTCTCCACAAGAATCATCTACTAGTTTGTTGTGGCAGTTAATATATTGAGCATAAGCGATAGCTAATGCTAAGCTACCCGAGCCCTCGGGACCTAGGAACAGCTGGGCATGACTCACTCTGTTATTTTTTACAGAGCTGATTAAATGCTGTTTAACACTTTTATGACCAAATATATCTTTGAAATGCATAACTTTATATATACAAATATAACAAAATTAGAGATTGGTTAATTAAAAATGCTATTGTACTATATATTGGCAAAATTTAATTCTTTTCTGTAATATTGCATATAATAACTTATCGAAATAAAACATGAGGTTTATAGTATCAACATCCGTATTATTAAAGCAATTGCAAGCAATCAGCGGAGCATCGAGTAGTAGTACTGTTCTTCCTATTTTGGAGAACTTTTTATTCGAAATCAAAGATAATACGCTTACAATTTCAGCGACTGACTTACAGACAAGTATGGTTACGTCTCTGCCTATCGAAGCTAAAGAAGATGGAAGAGTAGCTATGCCGTCAAAGATATTGATAGATACATTAAAGACTTTACCAGATCAGCCTGTTGCATTTTCTGTCGATACACAGACTTTAGCTATTGAGATTAGTGCGGGTGATGGTAAATATAAATTGAGCGGTGAAAATGCCGATGATTTTCCGAAGATTCCTGTTGTAGACAATGTGTCTAAAGTGAGCTTGGTAGCTTCGGTATTAGCAGAAGCGATCAACAAAACTATTTTTGCTGTTAGTACAGATGAGTTACGTCCTGCGATGTCTGGTGTCTTTGTTCAACTCAGTGAAGAAACCATTACGTTTGTGGCTACGGATGCACATCGTTTGGTAAGATATCGTCGTACTGATGTAGGCACAGATAAAGCAACTTCTATTATCTTACCTAAGAAAGCTTTGACCTTATTAAAGTCTTCATTGCCTTCAGATGATACAGCTGTATCTGTAGAATACAATACAACGAATGCCTTTTTTCAATTTGGCGCGATTAATTTGATCTGTCGTTTGGTAGATGAGCGTTATCCAGATTATGAGGCTGTTATTCCTCAGGTAAATCCTAATAAATTGACAGTTGATCGTTTGTTGTTTTTAAATACGCTTCGTCGTGTTGTTATTTTTGCGAATAAAACTACACACCAAGTGCGCTTAAAAATATCAGGTTCTGAATTACATATTTCGGCAGAGGATTTGGACTTTGCAAATGAGGCACATGAAAGATTGAGTTGTCAATTTGAAGGTGAGGATATGGAAATAGGTTTCAATGCTAAATTTTTAGTAGAGATGTTAAATAACTTGAGCAGCGAAGAAGTTCTATTAGAAATGAGTACTCCAAATAGAGCTGGTTTATTATTACCGGCTACTAAAGAGGATAGCGAAGAGATTTTGATGTTGGTGATGCCAGTTATGTTAAATAACTATAATTAGTATATCACGTGGAGTATATTACAGTTTTAATAGATTTTGTTCTTCATATAGATAAGCATTTAGTTGAGATAGTGAATGACTATCAATATTGGACTTATTTGATTCTTTTCTTAATTATT
Organism: Sphingobacterium rhinopitheci; assembly: GCF_022627575.1. Taxonomy (GTDB): domain Bacteria; phylum Bacteroidota; class Bacteroidia; order Sphingobacteriales; family Sphingobacteriaceae; genus Sphingobacterium; species Sphingobacterium rhinopitheci. The sequence continues at coordinate 45,213 of NZ_JADEYQ010000011.1, read as the reverse complement.
TTTGTAGAAACAGGCTTGGTAGTAATGCCTTTTCTTCCGGGGGATTCGTTGTTGTTTGCTGCAGGTATGTTAGCTGCTCAACCCAATGAATTGAATATCTGGATTATGATAGGTTTACTGCTTATAGCTGCTATTACAGGTGATTCTTTAAATTACTCAATAGGCAAAAATTTTGGTCTTCGTATTACAAAGTTTAGGCTCTTAGGAAAACAAATGGTTACGGATTCTCAAATTGAAAAAACACATTCTTTTTATGAGAAATATGGTAGTAAAACTATTGTTATAGCACGATTTGTCCCTATTGTACGTACGCTTGCGCCATTTGTGGCAGGTATTGGTAGAATGAATTATACTACATTCTTTACCTATAATATATTAGGTGCTATATTATGGGTAGTAGGTATATCTTTAGCAGGTTATTTTTTAGGGAATATTCCTTTGATAAGAGATAATTTTTCTAAAGTAGTACTGCTAATTATAGTTTTATCGGTATTACCAATAATATATGAAGTGCTAAAGGCAAAATTCAGTTCTAAAAAGGAAGCTCATTAAAAGCTTCCTTTTTTATTTTAATATATTCCTTATGGAATGGATAACACAGCTTATAGATTTTATTCTTCACATAGATATTCATCTCGTACAGATAGTTAATGAATATCATTATTGGACCTACCTCCTATTATTTCTTATCATTTTTGCAGAGACAGGTTTAGTTGTTACCCCATTTTTACCTGGTGATTCTGTTCTTTTTGCTATGGGTGCTTTAATAGCCAAGCCAGAAACAGACATATACTTCTTCCTGATGTTCTTCGTGTTGATAATAGCTGCGGTAATAGGTGATTTTGTAAATTATGAAGTAGGCAAGTATTTAGGTATTCGGGTGTTTAAAAAGGATGCAATGATTTTTAAGCTTTCTTATTTACATAAAACACAAGCATTCTATGCAAAGCATGGGAATAAAACCATTATATATGCGCGATTTGTTCCTATCATTCGAACCTTCGCTCCCTTCTTTGCTGGAATCAGTAAAATGAAATATCCTCAATTTGTAAAATATAATGTTATTGGAGGGGTATTGTGGGTTTCTATTTTTTTAAGTGCGGGATATTTATTTGGTCAAATAGCTTTTATTCGTGATCATTTCTCTTTAGTTGTCTTAGCTATTATCGCATTATCTTTAATACCATTTTTGTTCGAATTATTCTTTGGTAAGAAATAAGGTAAGTTTAATATATTTCTATATGTATTACATAATGTTATTATATTTACAACATTACTAATTACCGAAAGACTAATATTTTGTTATGAAAATTAAAAACCCCTTTTTTTTATCCGTATTGGCTATTTCCTGTGCCGCTCAGTCCTTTGCTCAAGATAATGTAGAATTAAAAAAGTTAAATCCTTATTTTGATAAGGTTATTATCTCCAACAATAAGGTTGTATTGCCTAATATTCCAAATAAGAATATCATGCTAATAGGTTCAGACAATCAATCTGTTATTGATTTGAAGGGTAATATTCATAAACCGTTGGTAGACAAATCTGTAAATCTACTTTTTAAAGTTACTGATACTGGTTCTCAAGAGGTCCTAGAAGTGCCAGCAAAGAATATTGTGGTAACAGGTGTAAATAGTGCTGCTACAGGCAATGCACAGCCTTTTGTTATCCCTACGCTACGGGAGTGGAAAGGTACTGAAGGTGATTATAAATTATCTTCACGTTCAAAGATTGTATATAGTGATACGTCTGCGACTTCCAAAGAGGCTGCTGTACTATTGCAAGAAGATATAAAGAAGCTATTGAATTTGGATATACCGGTTGTTGCTTCTCGTAGATTGGCTGCGAAAAAAGGAGATATTACCATAGCTTATTCCAATGACAATGCTTTGGGTCGTGATGGATATAGAATAGATATAGGTGATAGATTTGAAATTACAGCACCACAATATGCCGGTAAAGTATTTGGGACACGAACATTGCTACAATTATTAGCACAAGATAAGGATAACCTTACAATTCCTAAAGGGCAGGTTCGTGATTACCCTACGTATGATGTACGTGGTTTTATGTTGGATGTTGGCCGTAAATTCTTTACGATAGATTTCCTTAATGATTATGTAGAGCTAATGTCTTACTATAAAATGTCTAATTTTCAGATTCACTTAAATGACAATGGATTTAAGCAATATTTTGATAATGATTGGAATAAGACATATGCGGGATTTCGACTAGAGAATACCACTTATCCGGGCTTAGCATCTAAAGATGGACATTATACCAAACAAGAGTTTATAGATCTTCAAAAGAAAGCTGCACGCTATGGTATCACTATAATTCCAGAGATTGATGTTCCGGCACATTCCTTAGCATTTGCGCATATGATGCCAGAATTGGGGAGTAAAGAATATGGTATGGATCATTTGGACCTTAACAATCCCAAATCTTATGAAGTAGTAAAGAATGTATTCGATGAATATACAAAAGGTGATAATCCTGTTTTTATTGGGCAAGAAGTACACGTAGGTACGGATGAATACGATAAGAAAGAAGCTGAAAAATTTAGAGCTTTTACAAACTTTATATTCAAGGTGGTTCAAGATAATGGTAAATCTGTACGTGCGTGGGGAGCGTTGACACATGCACAAGGTAAGACACCTGTTCGTGTAAAAGATGTCACCCTCAATATGTGGTATAATGGCTATGCGGATCCTATAGAGATGAAAAAATTGGGATATCCCCAGATAAGTACACCTGATGGTTATTTATATATCGTACCTGCAGCAGGGTATTATTATGATTATCTAAATACCAATTATCTTTATAATAGCTGGTCTCCACGTCAGATAGGTAATGTGTTATTTGAAAAAGGAGATCCTATTGTCCGTGGAGGTATGTTTGCGGTATGGAATGATATCGCTGGAAATGGTATCTCCGAGAAAGATGTCCATAATCGTGTGTTCCCTGCTATGCAAATTTTATCCGAAAAAATGTGGACCGCAGAGGATACAAAACCTTCCCTATTTGAATTTAATGCTAATAGAAAATATATTGGCGAAGCTCCAGGATTAAATATGAGAGGTTACTTCGGGGATAAAAAGGAAGGTGTTATTTTTGCTGACTCTTTTGCTGAAGCAGCAACTACAGGTATAGATAAGACATTGCCTATAAAAGAAATTGGAGAGAATTATACCGTATCATTCTGGGTAAAACCCACCACTAATTTTGAAGGAAAGCTTTTTGAATCTAAAAATGCTGTTGTTTCTTATCTAAAGAATCAAGGTTTGATGTATCAAAGGGATGGCTATACCTATAATGTAGATATCAAGCTTCCTGTAGACCAATGGGCATTGTTAACGGTTACAGGAGATAAAAATGGCACTCAGTTCTATCTTAATGATAAATTAGTAACAGATAATAAGCCAGAAACTATCGTTTTAGAAACAAAGGATAAAACTGGTAAAGCGGTCTCCTTTACCAAAGTAAAAACATTGGTATTCCCATTAGAGAAGGTTACCTTTAAAAATGGTGCTATAGCTGACTTGAAGGTTTATAATGTTAAGTTGAATAGTGCGGAGATAGCGGATGAATTTAGAGTGAATAAGAAATAATAACTACATACTGTAATAGTTGTTAAGGTACCCATATTGGGTACCTTAATTTTTATATATTGGATATTCATGCGTATTGTTTTCATGAATAATTCAAACCTATATCTGCTACAAAGGGGTGGATCCAACGACATTTTTATTTTTACCATTGGCATGTTAGGTTTCTAATTTCCTAAATGAAATAATTCATTTTACTATTATATCGATTATAAATCTAAAATTCACTTTTATTCAGAGATTTCCTACCTTTGTATATGATAAAGTCAATGACAGGTTATGGTGTTGGTTCGCATGAAAATGCGAAAGTAAAATACACTGTAGAAATAAAGTCTCTTAACTCAAAATTTTTAGAGTTAAGCATTCGTCTTCCAAAAGCTGTTTCGGATAAGGAATTAACATTACGCGGAGAATGTAGTAAACTAATTGAACGTGGTAAGGTGAATGTAATGATTTCATCAGAATATACCGATCAAACAGCAAAAGCTTCTTCCATAAATACTGAATTACTCAAAAAGTATTACAATCAATTAAAGACGGTAGCCGATGAGCTTGGTGACAAGGATGCTGCTATCTTCTCTTTGGCACTCAATATGCCTGAGGTAATAGCAAATAATGACGATGTGGTGGATGAAGAAGAAGGAAAGGTCTTATTAAATGCATTTGCGTTAGCTGTTCAACAATTCAATAAATTTCGTGAGGATGAAGGTCTAATATTAAAAAATGATGCGGAAAAGCGTGTTCAGATGATATTGGATTTATTGACAGAAGTAGAAGCTGTAGAAGGTGATCGTATTCCCTTAATTAGAGAACGATTAAGCCAATATATGGATGCTGCGGTAGGCAAAGAAAATATTGATAAGAATCGTTTCGAGCAAGAAATAATTTTTTACATCGATAAATTGGATGTAACAGAAGAAAAAGTACGCTTGAGAAGTCATTGTAATTATTTTTTACAAGCACTAAATGCACCAGATTCAAATGGTAAAAAATTAGGCTTTATTTCGCAAGAAATGGGCCGAGAGATTAATACGTTAGGTTCAAAAGCTAACAATGCTGCAATTCAACAGGTTGTAGTGCGAATGAAAGAAGAATTAGAAAAAATTAAAGAACAACTGCTAAACGTATTATAATAGTATGTCGGGAAAATTATTAATCTTTTCTGCCCCATCAGGAGCAGGAAAAACAACTATAGTAAAGCACTTATTGAATAAATATGGTGATAAACTAGCATTCTCTATTTCTGCTACAACACGCGAACTGCGTGGGGATGAAGTAGATGGTAAGGACTACTATTTTATTTCCAAAGAAGATTTTTTGCATAAGGTTGCAAAGCATGAATTTATCGAGTTTGAAGAGGTTTATTCTGGTACGTTTTATGGTACGCTACGTTCGGAGTTAGAGCGTATATGGGCATTGGGTAAGCATGTTGTCTTTGATATTGATGTTATAGGAGGATTACGTTTAAAATCCAAGTTTCCTGACGAAGCATTAGCGATTTTTGTAAATCCGCCTTCTTTGGAAGTGCTGAAGGAAAGATTGTCAGGTAGAGGAACGGATTCCCAAGAGAAATTGAATGAGCGTTTCGCAAAGGCAGAATTGGAATTGAGCTATGCGGATAAGTTTGATGTTATATTAAATAATTTTGAATTAGAGACAGCGAAAGCTGAAGCAGAAACAATGTTTTTTGATTTTATCAATTCATAAATATAATGAATAAAAGTAAAGTTGGTTTGTTTTTTGGATCGTTCAACCCTATTCACATAGGGCATTTGATCATAGCAAATTATATAGCCAACTTTACGGATTTAGAAGAAGTGTGGTTTGTTGTTTCTCCTCATAACCCCTTTAAGGAGAAAAAAACATTAGGTAATATGTATGATCGCTTAGAAATGGTAAACCTCGCTATAGAGGGGCACCACAGTCTGCGCGCCAGTGATATAGAATTCAAGCTACCGCAACCCTCCTATACCATAGACACCTTAGCTCATCTAGCGGAAAAATATCCTACAAAGGATTTTTCCTTGATAATGGGTGAAGACAATTTGGTAGGTCTACCAAAATGGAAAAATGCTGATATCATCCTGCGTGATTATAAAATCGTAGTATATCCACGTCCAGGGTATGATGCCGGCGAATTAAGAAATCACCCTGCTGTGACGATGACCGATACACCTGTGATGGAATTGTCATCTACTTTTATACGTCAAGCAATAGCAGACAAAAAAAGTATAGCTTTCTTTACACCGGATAGTGTGATTGACTTTATCGATAAAAAGGGTCTTTATCAGTAATAATAAAAATCATGATGGAAGAATAGCAGTTCTTCTTATTTCATTTTATTAGTATCTAATTATTGGAGCGTAAATAAATCAAAAATGAAAGCAGTAAACTTATTACGTTTACTGCTTTCATTTTAGGATTAATATCCTGGATTTTGAACTAATTTTGTATTTCTATTTATTTCATCTCTATGAAAGGATGTAAAATACATTTTGTCATTCCACGATCTATTTTCAATACCCGGATCAATCGTATTTACAGTATACGAATACGTATAATTGTCGGTATTATAGGAATAGATATTTACGGTTTTACCAGCCTTCAACGAACCAAATATGCTTATATAAGTTACTTTTCTGCCTAGCGTTTCGTTTGCGATCATCCATCGTCTAGCATCAAAATAGCGGTGCTCTTCATATGCAAGTTCTATGCGACGCTCATTCCTATATCTATCTTTTAAAGCTTGTCCTGAATCAGTAATTGCTGGCATCCCTGCTCTAAAACGTATTTTATTAAGCCATATTTTTGCTTCATTTTCTTCGCCTAATTCTATACAAGCTTCAATATAATTTAAAACAGCTTCTGTATATCTTAACATTGGCCATGGAATACTTTGGCGTGTATTTTGATCTACAATGGCAGGATTGGCGTCTACAAATTTTCGGTAATAATAGCCAGTATATGAGCCATTCCAATCTTCTACAGGGCTATTTCTGGTATCTAAGCCATAGTTGACAATTTTTGCACCTGTATTATTGTTGATTTCATATTGCCCTGTTTGTATTTGGTTAAGGGGATCTCTACTCTTTACATCATCGGTACGAGGTTTCCATGTACTGCCGTCATGTAAAATAGTAGCATATAATCTAGGATCACGATTGGTATAAGGTGATGCTTTATGGTTACTATTATTCCAGTCAAATTTTACGCCACTTATCAACTCATAATCATCCACCAATAATTGTGTTGGTGAATTCCCAGACCAATTGTGATAGCCATTTGGACCATTGTCTCGTCCGACATAGCCTCCTCTTTCATCCTTCATATCAGTAAAAAATCTTCCCAATATCAAATCCTTCTTAGCATTGATGTCAGCTACTTTACTACCACCGCCCATCGCAATAGCATTATAATTTGCCTGTCCTTCTGCCGCTGTGGCTGCTGTCGCTAAATCTAATTTATAGGCATGACTATTATTTTCTATCACTGCCTTGGCAGCATCTTTAGCTTTTTGCCATCGTTCTACCCTATTGCTTGAGCTATAACCTAAAAATTCAGGATTAGCATAGGCCGATATAATTGATGATTTGGATTTCGCTGTGGTATTATCATGTAGATCACTAGCTGCGTAAGTGAGGATTCTTGCTTTTAATGCTAATGCAGCTACGTCTGTCGCTCTTCCATCTGTTGTTGCTTTACCGGCAAGTAATATAGCGGCTTGATCACAATCTTTAACAATAAAATTAATACACTCTTCAAATGTATTGCGCTCTTTTGTATAATCAGCTTCACCTAATTTGTAAACGGTTTCAATTAATGGAACAGCGCCGTAAATACGAATTAAATTATGATAATAATAAGCTCTTAGAAAATAGGCCTCGCCTAACAATTGATCTACTAATAAGGGATTAGTAAATTTTGGATCTTTAAGATTTTCAATGGCTATATTGGTAGCACGGATACGACTATACATATTTCCATAGTTATAGGTATCCATTATATAGCCTTGATCTGCAGGGTTCGAGCGAGCTTCAGTAACGGTATTTATGCCTCTGCCTGGATGGGTAAATAGGGCTTCATCTGTCATGGAGGCCATCTGTTGCTCATAAAAACCACCTACGCCAAAGCCGTTATAAATTTCATATACAAAAGCCTGTGCTAATGAGGCATCTTGCCATACTGCAGTTTCTGAAACCTCTCCTAGAGGGCTTGTATTAACAAAATTATCGTTACAAGATACTGATATGCAGGATATTGATACTGATAATAAAATATATTTTAGATTTTTCATGTTGTGCTATCTTTAAAATGAAACCATAAGCCCAGCATTAATCAATCTGGCTTGCGGATAATATTGGCCTAATTGATTTGTTGATTCTGGGTCGTATACCTTAATCTTGCTCCATGTGAGTAAGTTTAAGCCACTTACATAAATTCTTATATTATTCATTTTTATCTTTTCTAATAGCGTAGGTGAAAAATTATATCCTAATTCTACATTCTTTAGTCGTATATAATTTGTGCTGCGGAGCCAATAGGTATTATTATATGAATAATATTGATCACTTCTATCGGTTATTCTAGGATGTTCACTACTTGGGTTGTCAACTGTCCAACGATTTTCATAAAATGTATGTAGGTAGTTACCAATGGCACCTGATTCATCTGTTCCTACACGAAGTTCTCCTCCTGTTGCCCCTTGAAATAGTATACTTAAATCAAAATTCTTGTAGGTCAATCCTAAATTTAATCCTCCTTGGAATGTAGGGTCTGTATTTTTATTCCTTCGTACTCTATCATCAGGAGTTATTTTACCATCACCATCATAATCTACATATTTCATATCTCCAGGTCTAAGATTGCCCGTTATAGAGCTGTAATCTATACTGTTTGAGGAGATGTCTGCAGCATCTCTAAAGACGCCATCATAGATATAAAACAAGCCTGCATTTATCGCCCTTCCTGTACTTTGTTGCCATTCAGGAGCACCAGGTGCTTCATCCCAAAAGATGATTTTATTTTTAGCATAACCACCATTTACAGACACATTATAACCTAACTCCCCAATTTTGTTCTTATAACCAACATTAAATTCCCATCCCGAATTATCTACTTTTCCAATATTTTCAGCCGGTAATGTCATGCCTGTACTTTGTGGAATAGACGCATTTCGACGCCATAATATACTATTTCTGCTATTTTTGAACACGTCAAATTCCGCATTTAGTTTTCCATTAAAGAATTGGAAATCAAGACCTAAATTATAATTGTTTGCAACCTCCCAAGTGATAAAATTATTAGGTACTCTACTTTCATATAATGATTTTACAACTTCATTACCAACTATATAGCTACCAAATGCATAGGTAGAATAGTATTGATATTCTTGCAATGCGCCATCATAATATATGTTATCATTACCCATCTGTCCATAGGAAGCCCTAATTTTGAAATAATTGATGAAGGAAACATTATCTTTCCAAAAGGTTTCTTCAGACACTAAATACCCTAACAATACCCCCGGGAAAAAGCCATATCTTTTGTTTTCAGGAAACATATAGGAACCATCATATCGCCACAAAAATTCACCTATATATTTGCTTTTGTAATTGTATCCAACTCGGCCAAAGTAATTTAACCGGGCACGTTCCCATGCGCCACCATTATTATCTTTTTCAGTGTCTCCTCCAGCAAATAGGTAATCTATATTTTCGGATAAGAAATACCTACGGTATGCGCTAAAATAATCGTTTCTAATCGTTTCTCTAGTGACACCTGCTAATATACTGAAGTTATGGTCGCCAATTTTTTTATCATAACTTAATATACCTCCCAGTAGAACATTTAGTTGATCTTCATCTGATTGAGTTAATCGAGGTTCGGCTGGACCTCGTTTACCAGCGATTAATTTTGGTGTAACACCATCTGCTTCATATTGGTCTTGCCATGTGTACAAATACCAGGGTGTTTGCCAGTTTTTTCCTTTTCTGAAGTATTTATCTACTGAGGCATTGATAGTTAATTTTAATCCTTCAACCCAAGGGTTTGTTATATCTACCTGACCATTTGTTTGTAAATAATAACGCTTGTCTTTATTGTACCCTGTTTCATTGGTAGTTATTACTACAGGGTTTTCGCCGTGTTCGATATCTGGGCCTGGCATACCATTAGGCCAATATGCTGGCATCGTGGGGTTACCACGCATGAGCATACGAAAAATGGTACCTGCACTTTTTGTTGGAGAATTTCGGTCTTCTTGACGTCCTAGTACCCCAAATTGTGTTTTTATATAAGGATTGATATTTGCATCTAGATTAATACGGAAATCATATTGTTTATATCCTGATGCTGAGTTTTTATAATAGGCATCTTGGTTTTGGTACCCCAAAGAAATTAAATATTTAATGTCATCTGTTCCTCCATCAATTTGTAAATTATGCCTTTGTTGAGGGGACCATTTTTTTAATGTAGCACCGTACCAATCTGTATTTGGATGCCCCCATGGATCGCTACCGTCTTTAAATAGGCTTATATCGTTTGGCGTGAATGGCGCCGTGATGGTATTGGTATTAGGTCTGATATAATTACCTGTTGAATTAAAACCCGTCAGTGCATTGGACCATTCTCCAACAGGGAGTTTATAAATCTCTAATTCGTTACGCATCTCTGCATATTCTACCGCATCAGCGAGTTTTGGAACAACTGTAGGTTGAGAAAAGCCTTCATTAAAGTTATATGATAATCTAGGTTTTCCTGATTTTCCTCTTTTTGTTGTCACTAATATTACACCGTTGGCTGCCCTCGCACCATAGATAGCTGCAGATGCATCTTTAAGGACAGAAATATTCTCTATATCAGCGGGATTTAATCGATCAAATCCGCCTTGGCGAGCAGGAACACCATCGATAACAATTAGTGGTCCACTATCGCCCAGTGTGTTAGAACCACGTATTTTAATACTTGATCCGTCGTATCCAGGTTCAGAACTAGAATTAGTAGCTATAACACCCGGAACACGTCCCGCAATAGCATTAGAAACATTCAATGCGGGTGATTTTTTTAAATCCTCACCTTTTACGGCGACGATTGATCCGGTTACAGTTTCCTTTTTTTGGACACCATAACCAACAACTACGACTTCATCCAAATCTGTACTGCTGCTTGATAATGTGACGTTAATCGTCGTTCTGTTGTTAATTTTTTGGGTCTCAGGGGATTTACCAACAACGGAAAATAAAATTGTACCGTTTTGGGGGACATTCTTTAATTCATAAGAACCGTCGTTTTTTGTGGTAGTTGTGATGCTTGTCCCTTGTATTGTAACGGTAACACCAACCATAGGGCTGTTAGTTTCTTGATCGCTAACAATACCTTTTACAGTAATGTTTTGTTGAAATACATTTTTTGTAAATGGAGAATATGGATTAGCAAATACACTCATATTTGGAGAATATGAACATGCTAACACTGTACCACCAATACATAAAAAAGTCTTCAAACCAGGCTTTAGGATAGGTTTTTTAGGCATATGTAAATGATTTTAAATATTAAAACCGAAGAGAGGATGTATATCCCTTGAGTTTATAATTGATGCTTAAAAATAGTAATTATTTTCTTTTTTTGTTATAAAATCCTACAATTCCTATCATTTTTGTTTTTCTTCTATGAAGAATAGATTAATAATTAATAAATATCATTATGATATATTTTACTGTAAATCTTTATTATTAAGTTTTAACTATTCTTAACAAACAAGTTTTCGCAATTGTCTGTTTATATAGTAATACTAATAATATAATACTTAAATATTTATACTATGGACTCATTAGATTTGAAAGGAAAATGGAACGAGCTAAAAGGTAAAGTTAAACAACAGTATGCCGACTTTACCGATGATGATCTAACCTATGAAGAAGGTCAAGATGACGAATTATTAGGGCGGATTCAACAAAAATTAGGAAAAACTAGAGAACAAGTTATTGATTGGTTAAATAGTTTAGGATAGCTGTATTTATCGTAACAAGAAAGGGAGCCATTTTTGTGAGCTCCCTTTTTTGTTATTTATTATTTTACCTTGTGATAGGGAAAACCAGCGATGATCCTTTTGTGGTATTATTGATCTATGCTTTAGTAATCGTATTATATACCTCTCCATTATACTAATGTAGCATTTTAGGACTATTCTTATTTATTGGTACAATTTGTCTCTTTGCTAAGATGTATTTATACCGACTTGTGGTAAGAGGATCTCCACTGAGGTATTGTGCTTTGCAAGGTTTATACCTTTTAGCTGAAATAACTATATGTTTTTACAATAGGCTAATAATGTCATTACTGATATTTTCATAACTTAGCAGTATGACAAAGAAGAAGCCTACTATTTTGGTCGTAAACGACGATGGTATAACGGCACCAGGTATAAAAGTGCTGTTGGAAGAGATGAAGAAATTGGGTAATGTGGTAGTCGTTGCTCCTGATGGACCTCAGTCTGGAATGGGACATGCTATTAGTATCGGTAAACCATTACGCTTGGATAAGGTGGAGATATACGAAGGTATAGAAATGTACAAATGCTCAGGTACGCCTGTAGATTGTGTCAAACTAGCTGTAGATCGTATATTTAGAGATAACAAACCTGATCTTTGTGTTTCTGGTGTCAATCATGGATTGAATTATTCCATCAATGTATTGTACTCGGGGACCATGTCTGCTGCTGTTGAAGGTGCTATTGAAGGTATTCCATCGATAGGTTTTTCATTAGATGATTTTTCGCATTCTGCTGACTTTACACATGTACGTCCTTATTTGGCTGGAATAGCGCAACAAGTATTAGCTAATGGCTTGCCGAAAGGAACCTTATTGAATGTCAATTTCCCACATATTGATAAGGAAATTAAAGGGATTAAAATCTGTCGTCAAGCGAATGGCAATTGGGTAGAGGAATTTGAACACCGTGTAGATCCTTACAATAGAGAGTACTATTGGATGACAGGGCGTTATGAGTGGATGGATAGAGGTGAAGATACGGATGTGTTCGCCATAAATAATGGTTATGTTTCTATCGTACCTACACAGTATGATATGACAGCACACCATGCTATTCAAGAGTTGAATAGTTGGAGTTTTGATTTAAACGATTAACCATGAAAAACTCTTTACCATTAGGTGTATTAATAGGTTTATTTTTTCCTTTAGTAGCTTATTTATTAACCGTATATACGGAGGTACAAGCAGCTTACTTTGTAGAGAAGCCGATCGCTATATATGTTATGGCTGCGGTTATTAATTTGGGTATTTTTAGGTTTTCTTATCGCGCAGGTAAAGATGTCTTCGCCAAAGGGATACTAATGATAACATTCCTAGCAATGCTATTTTTAGTATTTGGAACAGGCTTAAAAGTGTAGTAACATTTATAAAAAATAATAGTATGAAATTAACATTAGGGTTTTCCCCTTGTCCCAATGATACCTTTATTTTTGATGCTTTGATTCATCATAAAATAAATACTGAAGGCTTGGAATTTGATGTCGAATACCATGATGTTGAAACATTGAACCACAAGGCCCTCCGTGGAGAATTGGATATCACCAAGCTTAGCTATCATGCTTTTGCATATGCTATTGAACAGTATGAGCTATTAGATTCTGGCTCTGCATTGGGATTCGGTGTAGGGCCATTGTTGATTACTAAAGAGGAATCTTTGGCTAAGGATTTGGCTTTATATGCGGGCAAAGACTTACCTGACAAGTATAAAAAATTGAAAGTAGGTGTACCAGGGAAATACACGACAGCTAATTTTTTGTTAGGTTTAGCGTATCCCGAGCTTCAAAATAAAGTGGAGCTTGTTTTTTCAGAAATTGAAGCCTCTTTATTGGACGGTACCATTGACGTAGGATTGATCATACATGAAAATCGTTTCACCTATCAAAATAAAGGACTTTATAAAATCCACGATTTAGGTGACTTTTGGGAAAAAGCGACAAATAGTCCTATTCCCCTTGGAGGTATTGTCATAAAGAGGTCTTTGCCACAAGAAATAAAAGATATTGTAAACAGATTGATTCATGAATCTGTAGAATTTGCCTTTGCTAATCCCAAGTCGGGAATAGATTATATCCGCTCACATGCTCAAGAAATGGAAGAAGATGTGATGTATAAGCATATAGAACTGTATGTAAATCAGCACTCTTCGGACTTAGGTCCTTTAGGCAGAAAAGCTATTCAATCGATGTTCGACAAAGCTCGAGATTTAGGATTAATTCCCGAAACAGAAAAGAATATATTTTTAAAGGAAAAAAAGTAAAAAAATCCTTATTATACTGTAAGTTATCAGTTCGAATAAGTAAATTTGCTCGGTTAGTGCCAAAATGTCCTGCAAAATAGTTTGGATTTAATTTTGTGCATATGAAAAGAGATAAAATATAATTATGTTAAAATTTTTAAGCAAACTATTTGGTAGCAAGTCAGAGCGAGATATTAAAGCTGTTATGCCTCTTGTTAATCAAATTAAAGAGGAATATAGCAAGCTAGCCAATTTATCACATGATGAATTGCGTGCTAAAACATTTGAGTTTAAACGACGTATAGCAGAATATCTAAAAGAAATAGATGCTGAAATTGGACAACTTAATGAAAAGGCAGATGATCCTGCTACAGATATGGCAGACAAAACTGCGCTATATGAGAAAGTAGATAAGTTAAATAAAGATAGAGATAAAAAGCTTGAGGAAGTATTATTACAAATATTGCCTGAAGCTTTTGCTGTTGTTAAGGATACGGCCCGTCGCCTTTCTGAAAACAGTGTTTTAGAAGTTACCGCTTCTGCTTATGATAGAGAACTTGCGGCGCGCAAGCCTCATGTACGTATCGAAGGGGACAAAGCTTTCTGGAGCAATAAATGGTTAGCTGCAGGTAATGAGGTTACTTGGAATATGGTACACTATGATGTGCAGCTGATCGGTGGTATTGTATTACATGAAGGTAAGATTGCGCAGATGTCTACAGGTGAGGGTAAAACTTTAGTAGGTACATTACCAACTTATTTGAATGCATTGTCAGGCAAAGGGGTTCATATCATTACCGTAAATGATTACTTAGCAAAACGTGACTCTGAGTGGAATGCGCCATTGTTCGAATTCCATGGATTGTCTGTTGACTGTATAGATAAGCACCAACCAAATTCTCCCCAAAGACGTAACGCTTACAAAAGTGATATCGTTTATGGTACTAACAATGAATTTGGCTTTGATTATTTGCGTGACAATATGACGCAAACTCCTGATGCTATGGTGCAGGGCAAATTGCATTATGCGATGATTGATGAGGTCGATTCAGTACTGATCGATGACGCTCGAACGCCATTGATTATCTCTGGTCCTATTCCGATGGGCGATCAGCATGAGTTTTATCAATTGAAACCTCGTATTGAGCGTTTGGTAAATGCACAAAAAGCATATATCAATACTGTGTTTAATGAAGCCAAGAAAGCGATTGCTGCTGGTGATACAGATCCTGAAAAAGGAGGTTTAGCATTGTTCCGTTCGTACCGTGGTCTTCCTAAGAACAAATCGTTGATTAAATTCTTAAGTGAAGGTAATCACCGTCAAATCTTGCAAAAAATTGAAAACTATTACATGCAGGAGCAAAATCGTCATATGCCTAAAGCGGACAAAGAATTATTCTTTGTTATTGACGAGAAAAATAATCAAGTAGAGCTTACCGAAAAAGGTATCGAATTGATTACTGCTTCAGGTGAAGATCCTAGTTTCTTTATTTTGCCTGATGTAGGTACTGAAATCGCAGAGATTGAAAATTCTTCTGCTCCTTTAGAGGAGAAAGCTACGCGTAAAGAGGAATTATTACGTGATTACTCCATTAAAGCAGAGCGTATTCACTCGATCAATCAGTTGTTAAAAGCATATACTTTATTTGAAATTGATGATCAATATATCGTTGATGAAGGCAAAGTAAAGATTGTAGATGAGCAAACTGGTCGTATCATGGATGGCCGTCGTTATTCGGACGGTTTACACCAAGCTATCGAGGCCAAAGAAAATGTTAAAGTAGAAGATGCGACACAAACGTACGCAACTATTACTTTGCAAAACTACTTCCGTATGTACCACAAATTGTCAGGTATGACAGGTACAGCATCTACTGAAGCAGGTGAGCTTTGGGAAATATATAAATTAGACGTAGTAGAGATACCTACAAATAGAGGGATTCAACGTGACGATAGACAGGATTTGATTTATCGTACTGCACGTGAAAAATATAATGCCGTAGCGCAAGAGATTCAAACTTTAACAGAATTAGGCCGTCCAGTATTGGTAGGTACTACTTCGGTAGAGATTTCCGAGTTATTGAGCCGTATGTTGAAACTTAGAGGGATCAAACATAATGTCTTAAATGCGAAGTTGCACCAAAGAGAAGCGGAGATTGTGGCTGAAGCTGGTCAACCAGGACAGGTTACTATCGCAACAAATATGGCGGGTCGTGGTACCGATATTAAATTGACAGAAGAAGTAATTAATTCTGGAGGTTTAGCAATCATTGGTACTGAGCGTCACGAATCTCGTCGTGTAGACCGTCAGTTGAGAGGTCGTGCGGGTCGTCAAGGTGATCCAGGGTCGTCTCAATTTTTCGTGTCATTAGAAGATCCATTGATGCGTTTGTTCGCTTCGGAGCGTATCTCTAATATCATGGTGAAGATGGGGGTTGAAGATGGTGAAGTAATGCAACATAGTATGTTGACAAAATCTATTGAGCGTGCACAACGTAAAGTAGAGGAAAATAACTTCGGTATTCGTAAACGTCTATTGGAATATGATGACGTTATGAATTCACAACGTTCGGTAATCTATACTAAGCGTAAGAATGCCCTATTTGGTGAGCGTCTAGACGTAGATTTGAATAATACGATTTATGATGTTGTCGAAGATGTGGTTACTTCAGCTAAAGAAGGTGGTTCTTTTGAAGAACTACAAATTGAAGTCATCCGTTTGTTTGCTGTAGATCCTAATTTATCATCAGAAGAGTATACTTCAGGTAGTATATTCACATTGACAGAGAAATTATTTAGTCAAATCATAGCTCATTATGAGCAAAAAGCTAAACATATTGCTTCTCATACCTTACCAGTTTTAACTAACGTAATGGCGGAGCGTGGTGAAATGATTGAAAATATCATTGTCCCATTCTCGGATGGTATTCGTGGTATTCAAGTTGCTACAAATTTGAAAAAAGCTATTGAGACCAATGGTCAAGAGGTATTCAAATCATTTGAAAAAGGTGTTGTTTTAGCATTAATTGACGAAGCGTGGAAAGAGCATTTACGTGAGATGGATGATTTAAAACAATCTGTACAAAATGCTGTTTATGAGCAAAAGGATCCTATTATTATTTATAAAATGGAAGCCTTCAACTTGTTCAAAAGCATGTTAGCAGCGATGAATAAAGAGATTGTAAGTTTCTTATTCAAAGGCGAAATTCCAGGCTCACAACAAGCTGAAAATGTACAAGAAGCAAAACCAATTCCCGCTCAACCTGCAAATGTGATTGCATCGAAGGAAGATTTAGATTCCCCAACGGGTGTTTCTGAAGAAGATATCGCCGTAACACAACCCATTCGCAATGATCAAGTAATTGGTAGAAATGAAGAATGTCCATGTGGATCAGGATTGAAATATAAAAATTGTCACGGTAAGAACGGATAATTAACAAAATATAAATAGTGATGTTGAATAGAGGATTGATTTTAGGATTTACTTTAATGCTTGGTAGCTTTTCCCTTAAAGCACAAGAGTCAGGAATAATAGATGTATCTAAGGATACGCTGATTACCATCCTGCAGAATTTTAGAGCAGAGAATGAAATCAATCCTACAACAACACGTACCGTAAGCTTGGCTCCCAAAATACTGGACAAAGCTAAAGCAACGCGCGTAAAACGTAAAGGTTTTAGAGTCCAAATATATTCCGGGGCAAATCGTTCGGAAGCGCAAGCTATACAATCACGGTTTAAAAGTTTACACCCAGAGATGGACGCCTATATAGCTTATCATGAACCCAATTTTCGTGTTAAGGTAGGTGATTTTACCAGTCGTACAGAAGCAAATAATTATATGCGTATTCTGCGTTCTCAGTACAATAATGTCTTCGTACTCCAAGAAGATATATGGACTTGGGAATAAAATAACTTCACTTTAGTGTTATGGCCAATTTAAAAAGTAATATTCAACAGTTGGCGAAAGATTTTTTTACTGAAACCGTAGAAAATCGTCGTCATTTACACCAAAATCCAGAATTATCTTTCGAGGAATACCAAACTTCGGCTTTTGTGAAGCAAAAACTGGATGAGCTTAATATTCCCTATCAGACGATGGCTAATACAGGCGTTGTTGGTATTATTAAAGGTGAATTAGCATCCGATAAGGTAATAGCGTTGCGTGCTGATATGGATGCTTTGCCGATTACGGAGGTAAAAGGACGAAGCTATGGTTCTCAAAACCCTGGAGTTATGCATGCTTGTGGTCATGATGTGCATACTTCTTCCCTATTGGGGGTTGCAAAAATATTACAGCATTTGAAATCTTCTTTCGGTGGTACCGTAAAGTTGATATTCCAGCCTGGTGAAGAAAAGCTCCCTGGTGGTGCTTCTTTAATGATAAAGGAAGGTGTACTCAGAAATCCTGAACCCTCAGCTGTTATAGGACAGCATGTAATGCCTTTTATTGAAGTCGGTAAGGTAGGCTTTAGATCTGGACAATACATGGCCTCATGTGACGAATTGTTTATGACGGTACGTGGCAGAGGTGGTCATGGTGCTCAACCACATCAGAATATTGACCCTATAGCTATTACAGCACAAATAATAACGGGCTTGCAACAAGTAGTAAGTAGATTTGCGGATCCACGCATACCAACGGTTTTATCATGGGGAAAAATTATCGGCAATGGTGCTACAAATATTATCCCGGATGAAGTTTATCTCGAAGGTACATTTCGTACATTCAATGAAGAATGGCGTGCCGATGCGCATCAAAAAATGGTGAAAATGGCACAAGGTATTGCTGAAAGTATGGGTGCAAGCTGTGATTTTGAGGTCCGTAAAGGATATCCTTTTCTCGTAAATGAACCTAAATTGACTGAAAATGCCCGTTCATTTGCTAAAGAATACCTTGGGGATAATAATGTAGTAGAGCTTGAATTGTGGCCTGCAGCAGAAGATTTCTCCTATTACTCGCAAGAAGCTAATGCTTGTTTCTATCGCTTGGGTACAGGTAATAAAGAAAAAGGTATTCTGTCTGCCGTGCATACACCAACTTTTGATATTGATGAAAATGCTTTAGAATTAAGTATTGGATTAATGTCTTATATTACTATAAAACAATTAAGCGAATAAAAGTATGTCTTCGCATCATGTAATAAGAGAAAATCAAGAACCAGCAGTATTGGTTCAAGATTTTTCGGCTTTAGACTTAGAATCTTTTGGTCAACTATTGGAATGGTCGCCTACTGTTGTCACCAATGAGGATAGTGTAGACATTCTACTAGCAGAAGGGATCAAAGTAGATATATTATTTGCAGATCATGTGCTTCCTCCCCTGCAGGAGCATACTAAAGTAGTACCTCAAGAAGGAGATTTTTTGGAGGTCGCTTTACGTTATCTTATTGACCATAATCATAAAGCTGTAAATATCCTTAGTTCTTATATACCAACGAATATAGGTCTATTGGCAAAAGATATTAATATCGTCCTATTTTTTCAATCTAAGCGCTTTGTATTTGTACGGCATACTTATGAAAAATGGAAACCCAAGGGTGAGTTTGTTTATATTGATGAGTCATTGGTAAAGTCCTTTCAGGGCTTAGCGCATAACAGTAAAGGTACTTTTGTGACGACCAATGATGGTTTTATACAATTGGAGTTTAATACGGAAGAATTTGTACTAATAGGAGAAGATATATAATGTTTCACGTGACTAAAGCGACGGCGGATCAAGCTCAGATTATTCATGATTTGGTACATCAAATCTATTATCCTACCTACAAAGATATCCTTACTAAGGAACAAATAGATTTTATGCTGGATAAGAGTTATACGATTGAGGCCCTACAACACGCAATGGCTACAGATCAAGACTTTTATCTCTTGAAAGAAGAAGATGAATACGTCGGCTTCATGGCTTTAAAGCAAGCTACAGATACTATAGTACGTATAGAAAAGCTATATTTACTGCCTGAGATGCAAGGAAAAGGTTGTGGTAAGTTGTTGATCAATTACGCCCAAGATATGGCCTTATCAGTAGGTAAACATAGATTAGAGCTGAATGTAAACCGTGGTAATAAAGCGTACAATTTTTATTTGAAACAAGGGTTCAAAGTCATCCAAGAAATAGATATTCCATACTATGGCTATATCTTAGATGACTATGTCATGCAGCAAGATTTTTAATCTTTCAATTTTTCTACACGATTTGGTGTTTGGCTACCATCAACAATACCTTTAGCACCGATAGCAATAGCCTCAATACTTGATTTTATATTGCCAATATCCAAAGTACTTATCTCATCTTTTACAGTATGATAATATTCATCCTTATCTATTTGTGATGTCGAAAAGGTATGTGCAGGTACTCCTAAAGCTGCTAAGACAGCATTATCACTTCTATAAAATAGGTTTTGTGCCGTGTATGGATCTGGGTGAAATGTAAATGATGAACCTTTGAGATTTTGCTGCATCAATATGCCTAAGTTTGATCGATCATAGCCTGTAATATATAAGCTATTCGGACCAAATTTCGAATCTTTACCGATCATCTCTATATTGATCATGGCTACTACGCTATCTGCATTGATATTATTAGAAAAATATTTTGAACCATACATACCTACTTCTTCTCCTGTGAAAGCTACAAATATCAAAGTACGTGCATTATTCCCCTGTTCCTTATAATATTTTGCTAAGCTGATCATCGCCGTAATACCGGACGCATCATCGTCAGCACCATTAGCGATAGAATCTTGTCCTCCTTCGGCAGGTAAAATACCTATATGATCATAATGTCCAGAAAATATTACATATTCATGGGGCTTTTCATTGCCTGGGATCATACCTGCTACATTACTCATCGTGATCGGCTGAATATTGTTTTTATAGCTGATTTGGAAATCTTTGGTCAATCCTTCAGCAACTATAAATACGCGTGTAGGTGTACTTTTTGCTGATGCTGCGCTTACATTATCCTTACCATATATTTTATTGAAGCGTTCAATATAAGATGCAAATGAGGGGTCTACCCATACAATTATGTTTTCATTGCCATTGGCATATGCCCTAAATTTAGTTGCAAAATCATCCGTCTTTTTTATTAGCCCTATTTGTATGTTTGATTTTTGATCCCAAGTAAGTTCTTTTTCATTGCCTAGGATAAGGAATTTATTTTTCGCGATCGGTTTACTATCCAATACGACTGCTGCCTCTTCCCTACTTACTTTATTCATGGCGAAGCTTTGTTTGTAGCTATCTTTTGCATAAGGCTCCAATCCTATTGCCCTGAATTCTGATGCGATGAAGTCTGCAGCTCGTTCTGCATCGGCTGTAAATGCATGCCTTCCTCTCATATCGTCAGAGGCTAATTCACCCAATACGCGCTCTATAAAGGACGTTTCTACAATATTATTAGTGTCTTGAGCATAACTATTATTAAATCCCAAGATCAAACTTATGCTTAGTATAAAAGCTTTTTTCATATTACGTTATTTTGGTACAATTTACTAAAAAATAAAACATACCAATGACTTACTAGTTTATATATCTAGATAAATTCTTATATATTTGAGTATAAAATTTTAGAACTATGAAAGAGGTTACAGTACAAGAACTAAAGTCGATGATTGATGATAATGTAGCGTTTCAATTGATCGATGTGCGTGAACCATTTGAATATGAGGTGTCAAATCTTAATGGCCTAAATATTCCACTTTCAGGAATTTTAATTGAAGCGGATAAAGTTTCTAAAGATATTCCTGTAATTATTCAATGTCGTTCGGGTAAAAGAAGTGCCCAAGCCGTGATGGTATTAGAACAACAAGGTTATACGAATTTAGCTAATCTTCAAGGCGGTATCTTAGCTTGGAAAGAAGATATTGATCCTGAATTGGACGTTTATTAGTAGCTATAGTCATAGCTAATAAAAAAGCGACCCATATTATACTGCCCCCAAAAGTTATATACTTTTGGGGGCTTTTTTATTAGTATTATCTTATTATATGTTTCTTTTTGATAGTAAATATCTAATAATCAACACTTTTGTGATGTAGTTTGTTAATATTTACTCCTGTTAAATGTTATTTTTATAAAAATAATATCACAAAGGTTTAATTATTTTCTTTTATGTAATTTAGGATAACCAAATTATCTAGAAATGTCAACAAATCCAAGGTATAGTTTTTTCAAAGGTGTAGAACGGAGTTTTGATAAAGCAGCTAAATTTACACGATTCCCCAAAGGTATTTTGAATCAGATAAAAGAATGTAATTCGACGCTTCAAGTTAAATTTCCTGTACTTATCAATGGTAAGGTAGAGGTATTTGAAGCGTATAGAGTACAGCATTCACACCACAAATTGCCCTGCAAAGGAGGTGTTCGTTTTAGTAAATCTGTTAACCAAGATGAGGTAATGGCATTAGCTGCATTGATGACCTATAAATGTGCTATTGTTAATGTTCCTTTTGGAGGTGGAAAAGGAGGAATAAAAATAGATCCTTCTATTTATTCTGTAGCAGATCTTGAACGTATTACGAGACGGTATACGTTTGAGTTGTGTAAGAAGAATTTTATAGGCCCCGGATTAGATGTCCCAGCACCGGATTATGGTACCAGTAGTCGCGAGATGAGTTGGATAGTAGATACATATTCCTCTTTGAATCCTAGTGATTTGAATGCATTAGGTTGTGTTACGGGTAAGCCTATTTCCCAAGGTGGCGTTAGAGGTCGCGTGGAAGCAACGGGCATGGGGGTATTTTTTGGGATTAGGGAAGCCTGTTCTATAAAAGAAGATATGGCAAAATTGGGCCTTTCTACAGGGATCAAAGGTAAAGCGATTATTATTCAAGGTTTAGGTAATGTAGGTTATCATGCCGCTAAATATTGTCAGCAGGCAGGCGCTATTATTGTTGGATTGATAGAATATAATGGAGCCATCTATAAAGAATCTGGTTTGGATATAGATGAGGTACAAGCTTATCGTAAGCGAAATGGCTCTTTGTTGAATTTTCCAGGTGCAACGAGTTTCGAAGATGAAACTAAAGGGCTTGAACAGCCCTGTGATATTCTTATTCCTGCAGCGTTGGAAGCAGTAATTCATAAAGATAATGCGCATGCTATTCAAGCCAAAATAATCGGTGAGGCAGCCAACGGTCCTTTGACCCCGGATGCGGACGATATCCTAAATAAAAAAGGGGTCTTAGTAATTCCTGATATGTATTTAAATGCCGGTGGCGTAACGGTTTCCTATTTTGAATGGTTAAAAAATTTGAGCCATGTTCGTTATGGTAGACTAGAGAAACGTTTTACCGAAAATAGATACTCCGATATTGTGTCTTCTTTGGAGGCTTTGACCAATAAGAATGTTGGTGCTATCGAAAGACGTAATATCTTGAAAGGCCCTGAGGAGATTGATTTAATACATTCTGGTTTGGAAGATACAATGATGGGATCCTATCACGAAATAAGAGATATATACATCAATACAGCAGGCGTCGAAGATATGCGTACAGCAGCATTTATATGTGCTATAAATAAGATTGGAGTAGCTTATGAAGAGTTAGGGATATTTCCATAATCTTATATTCTCAAAAAATAATTTCGTACTTTTGGGGTATGAAGAGTCTTTATCACCAGACTAAACAAGCCTTCTTATTTAGTTTGGCTTTCTATTTAGTGTCCGTTGTGCTAATGATTTTTAAAGTTAGTTATGGCCCTATTTTATTTAGTGTGGCCCTATTGATTTCTTTGATTTGGGTATTCTTAGTACTGCGGGAAATAATGCTTTCTTCTAAGATCGGAAATGCAGAAAGATTAATTCTGTTATTATTCATCATATTTACCAATATTATTGGAGGTACAGCATATTTCTTTCTGTTAAGAGATCGGGTGACAAGGACAAAAAGTTGAAACTTATGAAAAAACACTTTATTTTAAATCTTCTCCTAAACTTAGGGATTATTTTCTTGTTAATGAGTAGTGTCGCTGCTTACCAAAGTGGTAATATGCTTATTTTAGGCGCATCAATTGCTATTGCTGTGGTTCTAATATATTTGAAAGTGGTCTTACTAAAGTTTGTAAATAAGGATCTAGCAAATAAGCACCAAGAAAAAATCAAGAATGAAAAAATGACTAAAACGAAGAAATAATTTTTTAAGAGATTGTACTGTTTTAGCGCTTTATATTATAGTAATAAAAAAGGAAATCTATTGATTTCCTTTTTTATATTTTAGGGGATATTATTTTACAAAAGGAGCTTTCTTAACTACCGCTTTTACTTTTTGATCACGGATACTGATGTATATTTCAGTTCCTTCTTTAGTAAATGCTAAGTCAACATAACCTAAGCCTATTGATTTCTTTAAAGTCGGGGATTGTGTTCCTGAAGTAACTCGGCCAATTACGTTACCATCGATATCTACGATTTGATAATCATGACGTGCAATACCACGATCAATCATTTCAAAACCTATTAATTTTTGTGTTAAGCCGCGTTCTTTTTCTGCTTTTAAGTTATCCGAGTTTACAAAGTCTTTAGTGAATTTTGTAACCCAGCCTAATCCTGCCGCTAATGGAGAGGTTGTATCATCAATATCATTACCGTATAGACAAAAACCCATTTCTAAACGCAATGTATCACGAGCGCCTAAGCCAATTGGTTTTATACCATATGCTGCTCCTGCTTCAAATATAGCATCCCATACTTGCTTAGCATCTTTATTGTCTACATATATCTCAAAACCGCCTGCGCCAGTATATCCTGTAGCAGATACAATTACGTTGTCAACACCCGCAAATTGCCCTTTAGAGAACGTGTAGTACTCCATTGATGCTAATTCGATTTCTGTTAATGATTGTAAAGCTTCTGCAGCTTTAGGTCCTTGAATCGCTAATAAAGAGGTTTGATCAGATATGTTTTTCATCTCTACACCGTATGTATTGTACTTGCTGATCCAGTTCCAATCTTTTTCTATGTTTGATGCATTAACTACTAAGAAGTAGGTTTGATCATCAATTTTGTACGTTAAGAAATCATCAACAATACCGCCTTCTTCGTTTGGAATATAACCATATTGAACTTTACCATCATATAGTTTTGAGGCATCATTTGATGATATTTTTTGGATTAAGTCCAAAGCTTTTTCTCCTTTTAGGATAAACTCACCCATATGACTCACGTCAAATACACCGACAGCAGTACGGACAGTCTCGTGCTCTACATTAATGCCAGAATATTGAACAGGCATATTGAAGCCAGCAAATGGCACCATTTTGGCCCCTAATGAGATATGAAGATCAGTTAAAGCAGTATTTTTCATTCTTTAGTATTATAAGTATATTTTATTACAAAAATAATTAATATATCGGGATTATTAGGCTTTAATTTGCAATATTCTTAATATTGTGCAATCGGTTTCGGAGCCTCCGACGGCTTAATTTTTAAGATATCTAATACACGGATAAACTCCTCTTGTAAGGGCGCATTTATACTGATTTGTTGTTCACTATGAGGGTGTTGGAAAGATAAGTGCGTAGCATGTAATAGCATGGTGTCCATGTTGAATTTTTCCTTCCACAGTTTGTTTTGCTTATTACAACCATGTGGCCTATCCCCTATTATCGGGTACATAATATGTGCAAAATGACGACGTAATTGGTGCATCCGACCGGTTTCAGGATTTGCTTTTACATAAGAATAACGCGAGGTAGTAAATTTTCCTTGTGGAACATCTATCTCTGCAGTGGCTAATCTCGTATAATGTGTGATCGCTTCTTGGATGGTTCCATTTTCTTTGGCTAAAGGGTAATCTATCGTACCTTCTTCCGGGCAGTAACCGCGAAGGATAGCGACGTATTCTTTGTTGATTTTTTTGTCCGCAAAATAAGGTTGGATCAATTGATCTGTAGTTTTATCTAAGGAAAATAATAAAACTCCTCCTGTTTTTCGGTCTAAACGATGTGCTGGATATACTGGTTGACCTATTTGGTCACGTAAGATCTGTAATGCAAACTCGGACGTATCTGCCGCAATGGAAGAGCGGTGTACCAATAAACCATGTGGTTTGTTGATCGCGATTAGGTGTTCATCTCGATAAAGGATATCTAATATCATTATAAAGATTTTAAAACACCTATAATTTCATCTGCTTTTTCGTCTATTTTTGGACTTAACCATATTGTTTGGAGCGCTCCTCCACCAATCGGCATCTCTTGTCCTTCCCATTTTAGGGTCGCAACGCTAAATAGGTAATAGTTTTTAATGATAATATTATTGTTGACAAATTCGTTTACGGTTTTATGGCCGAATAATGCCATCGCCAAATCTACAGCACCTTGATCTTTATAGTGCAGCTGTTGCTTTACGATGGTTGTCGCTTTATTGCTAATAGCGTCTTCAAATTTCTCTTTTGAAGGGTTTGTAAGGATGCAAATCAACATGAATGCAACCATAAGAAGTGCAAATACTCTTGTTTTAGACATAGTACAAAAATAAGCCTTTACTTTTGAAATGCTTTATATTTAGAAAAACAAAAGGTTCAGACGATGCTGAACCTTTTGTGTATAGTTTTTATTTTAATGCGAATACGCAATCAATGTAGCAGCTTAGTTTTATTGGCTTAATATCAAGATTCAAAGCATTGGATTCCATCACCGTATTATCTGCCATTGCAACTTTTGAAAGCATATAACGTGGTTGTGGTATTAAGTCATTAAAATTGAAATTGCTGTTGTCGTTTATGACTAAAACATTACCTATCGATTGGCCATCTGCAGCCGCTAATATCTCTGCATTATTGCGCGCATCTTTGACAGCTGTAGTTTTTAATTCCTTCTCAATCTCACGCTTTTTGCTGTGGTCATATCCTTCGATAGCTGTACTCTGTAACCCTTGAGGGTCGATCTTGTCCATCATATCGTTTAAGCCATTAAGGTTGGTTACTTTAATCCTATATTGTCTTGATTGAAGCAATTCATTGTTTTTTTTCTTGTTTTGCTGATTATAGCTGAATATATTCTGAATCGTAAAATCTTCTTTCTTTACGCCTGCTGCTATAGCAGCATCAAATAGCTGCTTTTCAAGTGTTTCGATGGACACCTTCTTTTTTTGATTACCATCCTTATAGAATTCCTTGATATTGATCGATAGGTATATTATATCTGGTGTTACTTCTTTTTCGGCATACCCTTTGGTTGCTACTTTTCTACTATTCTCTACGTTTATGGTTTGTGCGTTTACCGTTATTATAGAGATTATTAATACTAATAATGTACTTATTTTTTTCATATAGATATATTTTATGTTGCTTTTTTATTTGACTCAAAGAAGACATAAATGTTTAACTTCACTTTCAAAAAATTGTTGAGTTTTATATAATTAAATATTATCTTTAGGAAATTAATACAATATAGTAATGCAAGAAGGTAAAGTAAAATTTTTTAATGAAACTAAAGGTTTCGGTTTCATCATCCCAGCTTCAGGCGAGAGCGAATTGTTCGTTCACGTTTCAGGATTAATTGACAAAATTCGTGAAGGCGACGATGTTTCTTACGAAGTTGAGCAAGGCCGTAAAGGTCTTAACGCAGTGAATGTAAAAGTTATCTAAGATAATACTCAATATATTTATTGTGAACAGCCCGAAATTATAAGAATTTCGGGCTTTTTTTTTAGCTAAATTACCTCATCTTTTTTACAGATGAGTTGCATAGCTAAAGAAATAGATTTTTCTCAATATGCTCTCTTTTAATTGAACCATCATTATAGTCTATTTTCGGATCTTCACCATATTTATTGGCCCCAAAATCCCCTTTTTTGATCAATAAGTAAAGGATATATATTATCCCTATTATTGTAAATACCCACAAAAAGTTCCATCCTGAATGGTCCGTATCATGTAACCTTCGTACAATCACTGCTATCGTTGGTACTGTTACAATTAATGAATAGATAGTTTCTATTATTCCGGTGTTGTTATTACCGTATGACAACGCAAATGTTTTATCAATATAAGCTAAAATAAAACCAATACTTAAATTGAATATAACAAATATCCAATATTCTTTTCGACGTGCTCTACCTCTGAAATTAGCGTAGTTTTGTGTTATCACCTTTAGATACCAGTTCATAGATTACAGTATTATGTAATAATAAATTTTAATCTAAAGTAAATAAATTTTTGTTAAATTTTATTTATTAATGAAATATTTCTTCTAAAATTAACAATGAATTAATTTTACCAAAGTTTTCAGTATGTAACTTATAAAAATTTATAATTTGTTGAAGTAGGTATATGCGGTCCGAATGATTTATAATTAGTGCTTGACTCTCGTCATAGTTTGCCGTTAATATCCCATGAAATATCGACGTATGTGGCTCTTGTAATACGTAAGTATGTGCGGGGGCATAGGCCGTAAAAATCCCCTCTACTAAATCAAAATAAGGCTTTACTTCGGCTGTTGTCGTTGGCGTATATCCCAAAAATCGACTTAGCTTCATTAAAAAACAAAGATGAAAGTTGCTGATGGAACCTGTTGTCTCATCTAGCCATAGGATAGATTGATGGATAAAGTGATAAAGATGTGGATCTGCTGCCTGATGTTTTAATACTTTAAATAATACTTCGTTTAAAAACATACTAACGGCACTCTTTTGGATGTCTAAAGGGATGGTCTTTAGCGAAGGTGATGCTTGCGCCTCTTTGATGCGTTGGAGTGAGCCATTCTCTTTCACATAAACAACCATATCTAATAAATGCAAGGGCTGTAATAAATTCGCATGTATTTTTGCTTTAGGCTTACGGGCTCCAGGGATCAGATAGGATTGTAAACCTAGATATTCTGTATATATCTGAGCTACAACACTATTTTCGGAATATTTTGTTACTTTAAGTGCTATACCACGTGTCCTCTGAAGCATCTCTTTTTTGCTGTTTTTTACAAAGGTAATAACTTAATTTGTAGCGAACATGATCTATAATTATGAATTGTATATCGCTTACAATTGTGAATTGTTGAAAACTATTTTGCCAAATTCCTTAAAAACGCGATTTATAAACTTATACATTTGCATGCTAAGCCCTCCTATTGAATTGTTTGCGAAAAAATAATTCTCCCAGATTCTTGTAAGTCCAAAAAAAAATATAGATATTTGCAAACTCTTTGCAGAGAGTGCAAAGTAGTATTTGTGTAATTAGACAACATTAAAAATAAATATCATGTCAAGAATTTGTGACTTAACAGGCAAAACGGCATTAAAAGGTAATAACGTTTCTCACTCGAACGCTAAAACTAAGCGTAAGTTTTACCCAAATTTGCAAACTAAACGTTTCTACATTCCTGAAGAAGACCGTTGGATTACTTTAAAAGTATCTACGTCTGCAATTAGAACAATTAACAAAAACGGAATTTCATCTGTTATTAGTACTTTTATTAAAAAAGGTTACGTTTAATAGATAATTCGCCTGTTAATTAAAGAGATTCATAAACTATTAGTCCCTAGTGATTAAAATAAAGTAAAACAATGGCTAAAAAAGGAAATAGAGTACAAGTTATCTTAGAGTGTACTGAACACAAAGAAAGCGGTCTTCCAGGAATGTCACGTTACATTACTACGAAGAATAAAAAGAACACAACTGAGCGTTTAGAGTTGAAAAAATTCAACCCAGTATTGAGAAAAGTTACTGTTCATAAAGAAATTAAATAATTCATATTTGGTTTGCGTGAGCTTACCATTTTAAAAATATAATACTATGGCAAAGAAAGCGGTAGCATCATTACAAAAAGGTGGTGGTAAAGAGTACACTAAAGTAATTATTACTAAAAGATCTGAAAAAACAGGAGCTTATACTTTCAAAGAAAGTATGATTCACAACGACAACGTTAAAGATGTTGTTGCTGCAGGTACTAAATAAGTATAAGATATTCCTTTTTTTAAATATTTTTTAAAAAAAGCTAATAAGCCGTTTTGGTATTGAAACCGAAAGGGCTTTTTTAGTATAGCGTATTTCTGTATATTTGAATGCAATAGATTAAAGAATCCTATATTTTAATAGTTTTTTTTAATAGCTTTTTATTTATTTCAAATGGGTTTATTCGATTTTTTCAAAAAGAAACAAGAAACACCAGAGGCTCAAGAGGCGTTGGACAAGGGCTTGGAGAAAACCAAAGAAGGTTTTCTCGCTAAGATAACAAAGGCGGTAGTAGGGAAATCGACTATTGATGATGATGTGCTAGATAATTTGGAGGAGGTGTTAGTTACTTCGGATGTAGGTGTAACTACGACCTTGAAGATTGTCGAACGTATTCAAGATCGTGTAGCTAAGGATAAGTATTTAGGGACTGATGAACTTAATCGATTATTAAAAGAAGAGATTCAAGCATTATTATCTGAAAATAATAGTAATGATTTTGAAAGTTTCGAGTACGGCAATCATAAACCATATGTTATCATGGTCGTCGGCGTCAATGGCGTCGGTAAGACCACAACAATTGGTAAGCTAGCCCACCAACTCAAAGCTGCAGGCAATAAAGTGGTATTGGGAGCTGCCGATACTTTTAGAGCTGCTGCTGTAGAGCAAATAAAGTTATGGGGAGAAAGAGTCGGTGTGCGTGTGGTAGCACAAGCAATGGGTTCTGATCCTGCTTCTGTAGCTTTTGATACGATAAAATCTGCCGTTTCTAATGGTGATGATGTGGTAATTATTGACACCGCAGGACGTTTACATAATAAAGTAGGTTTGATGAATGAGCTTGGCAAAATCAAAAATGTCATGCAAAAAGTCGTTCCTGGTGCTCCACACGAAGTATTGTTAGTATTGGATGCTTCTACAGGCCAAAATGCCATAGAACAATGTACGCAATTTACCCAAGCAACAGATGTTAACGCGTTAGCACTTACCAAATTAGACGGTACGGCCAAAGGTGGTGTTGTGATCGGTATCTCTGATCAATTCCGTATACCAGTAAAATATATAGGTGTTGGTGAAAAAATAGGAGATTTACAATTGTTCAACAAAAAGGACTTTGTAGATAGTATATTTAAATAGAATCGAATTCGGATGAATTCATATATATTTTAAAGGTGAATTTTATTCTAATAGAATTTCATCTTTATCTTTTAATAGCAGAATAGGGTATTAAGTGCTTTAAACTAACTGCTGTTATTCTCAATTTTCAATAATGAAAACAAAACAAACAAAAATCATAACTCCTATAAGTAAACCCCGTGTAAATGTGGTGACTTTAGGATGTTCCAAAAATATTCACGATTCGGAAGTTTTGATGGGCCAATTGAAAGGGAATCAATTCGATGTTGTTCATGAATCTAATAATATACAGGCCAATGACATTGTTGTTATTAATACCTGTGGTTTTATTGATAATGCGAAACAAGAATCAATAGATACAATTTTACAGTTTTCGGAGCTTAAGGATCAAGGTAAAGTAAATAAAGTTATTGTCACAGGATGTCTTTCGGAGCGTTACAAACCGGAATTGCAATCTGAAATTCCTAATGTTGATGCTTTTTTTGGAACAAATGATTTGCCTGAATTATTGTCAACTATAGGGGCTAATTATCGCCACGAATTATTAGGCGAGCGTTTATTGACGACACCATCGCATTTCTCTTATTTCAAAATAGCTGAAGGATGTAATCGTCCTTGTTCTTTCTGTGCTATCCCTTTGATGCGTGGAAATCACGTGTCTAAATCTATTGAAGATCTAGTAAAGGAAGCTAAGTTTTTAGCATCAAATGGTACCAAAGAACTTATCCTAATAGCTCAAGATTTAACATATTATGGATTAGACATATATGGTAAACGTAACCTTTCAGACTTATTGCGTCACCTTTCTGATGTCAATGGTATTGAATGGATTCGTCTTCAATATGCCTATCCTTCGGGTTTTCCGATGGATATATTGGATGTGATGAATGAGCGTAGTAATATCTGTAATTATCTAGATATGCCTTTGCAACATATTACGGACAGTATGTTGACGTCTATGCGTAGAGGTACTTCAAAGCAGAAACAAATTGATCTCGTAAATAAAATTCGTGATAAAGTACCAAATATTGCATTGCGTACCACATTGATCTGTGGCTATCCAGGAGAAACAGAACAAGATTTTCAAGAGATGTATGACTGGGTTGAAGAAACACGCTTTGACCGTTTGGGCTGTTTTACCTATTCTCATGAAGAGAAAACTCATGCACATACGCTTGTAGATGATGTACCTGAAGAAGTTAAACAGGAACGTGTAGAAGCTATTATGGAAGTGCAGCAGGGGATATCATACGATATCAATCAAACGAAAGTAGGTCAGGAGTTTAAAGTTCTTGTGGATCGCGTTGATGGGGATTATTTTATTGGCCGTACGGAGTACGATTCTCCAGAGGTTGATAATGAAGTCGTATTGAATGCTAAAGATAATTATGCACGTATTGGTGATTTTGTAAAAGTAAAAATTGACCGTGCCGAAGATTTCGATTTATATGGATCTATTGTAAAATAGATTGTATTTTATATAACCAAAAAAGGGAGCCTTTAAAGCTCCCTTTTTTGGTTATAAATATTTCTTGAAGATCGAATATAGAATCTTTAATTCCTGATCATTAAGATTAGCACTATTCGCATTGTTTTGAATGTAATGGTGCTTAAATCCTTTGATAGCGGCGTCTAGATTTTTTACATCATATCCTATGATACGTAACGCTAATTTAACATCAAAATTTGCTGGAGGAGTTTCTAAATATTCATCATACCAATAACCAAATCCAGATTGAGCAAGTTTTTTCCACGGGAAACGGGAAGGATCATTTTTGCGCGTAGGAGCATAATCCATATGTCCTATAAAGTTTGCTTGAGGAATTTTGTAAGTATCTTTTAAAGTCGTCAAAAGTGCTATTAAGGCATTTATTTGGGCATCGCTCCATGGATCTGTTGTACCATTGTTGTCCAATTCTATACCGATAGATGAGGAATTTAGATCGGTATCATTTCCCCATTTTCCAGCACCCGCATGATGACCACGAAATAAATCATTTACCATTTGTACGATTTTTCCATCTCTACCGATAACATAGTGCGAGCTTACTCCAGCTTTCGCCGAATGGAATGTTTTTACCGTTTGCGCAAGAGAATCCTGTGCTGTATGGTGGATCATCACATAATTTGGTTTGCGTATCCCAAAATTGATAGATGCTATCCACTCTTTGTCGTTGCTATTGATTTTTGCTAATTGACTTTCTACAGGAGCCTCCTTGTATAAGTCTGCATATTCAGTAGCTTTCTTTTTGTACACTTTTTCTGTAGCGTCATATTTTCCTGATTTACAAGATGCAAATAGTGCTACGGCTATAAGTAGGGGGATATAAAGAGTTCTTTTCATTTTTGTTTAACTAAATGTTGCTGCAAATTAACATATAAATTATAATTTCTGTGTAAATCTATTGCATCAATCTGCTAAGTTATTATAAGAAAGAAAATTTGCCGTATCTTTGTGCCGTGGGATTACAAACAAAAATAATAGATATCAGAAGTCTTTCGTTAGATCAGTTGAAAGCAAATTTAGTAGAAATGGGTGAGCAGGGGTTTCGTGCTAAACAAATTTACGAATGGCTTTGGCAAAAATCGGCTACCGATTTTGATCAAATGAGTAATTTAAGTAAAGAGCTTCGTGAAAAGCTAAAGCAGTTCTTTACCATTAATTATGTCCAAGTAAAGCAATCTCAAATTAGTTCCGATAGAACAATAAAGAGCAGCTTTGTTTTGTATGATGGTAATATAATCGAAGGTGTATTAATTCCTACGCCAGAGCGTATGACCGCTTGTGTAAGCTCGCAAGTGGGCTGTAGTTTGACCTGTAAGTTTTGTGCTACAGGATATATGGATCGTAAGCGTAATCTTAATGCCGATGAAATATATGACCAAGTAGTCTTGATAGATAAGCAAGCTAAAGATAAATATGGTATTCCTTTGAGCAATATTGTATATATGGGCATGGGTGAACCATTGCTGAATTATGCCAATATGATGAAGTCTATTGAGCGTATTACCTCGCCCGATGGTCTAAATATGGCTGCAAAGCGAATTACAGTGTCTACGGCAGGTATTGCAAAAATGATTAAAAAATTGGGTGATGATGAGGTGAGATTTAATTTGGCACTATCACTGCATGCCGCTAATGACAAGAAACGTAATGAAATAATGCCTATCAATGAGCAAAATTCGTTACAAGCATTAGCTGAAGCATTGCGTTATTATTATTCCAAAACAAAAAACCCTGTTACCTACGAATATATCGTCTTTAATAATGTAAATGACGAAATTCAAGACGCACGTGAATTAGCTCAATTTTGTAAACATGTCCCATGTAAAGTAAATATTATTGAATATAATCCTATTTCTTTGGCTGATTTTGTAAATGCTGAGGCGGATAAAATTGATGCTTTTGCCAACTATTTGAAAAGTCAAGGTATCATTACTAATGTACGTCGCAGTAGAGGTAAAGATATTGATGCTGCCTGTGGACAATTAGCAATTAAAGAAGAGTCTGCATAATAATTTGGTATATTTAATATACCAAATTATTATGCATGCACATAAAATCGTCGTTTCAAAGTTTTATCCATCTGTTTTTGCCCAACACCTGTTGTGCTTGTGATAAAGCTTTGTTTGCTAACGAAGATGTCCTTTGTTTGGCCTGCTTATATCATCTTCCCCTGACGGATTTTCACCGCGATAAGCGGAATGAAAGCGCACAGCAACTTTGGGGGAAATTGGATTTCGAATTTGCTACTTCTATGCTTTACCTCAGTAAAGCATCCCATGCGGAGCGGCTATTACATAAATTAAAATTTAATGGATTTCCAGAAATTGGCGTGTACTTAGGAAATATGTATGGTAAACAACTCATAGATTTACACCAAGAATTACCTTTTGATTATATCATTCCGATACCTTTACATCCATCCAAATTACGAAAAAGAGGTTATAATCAATCAGAATGTTTTGCTAATGGATTATCTAATGGATTGAAGGTTCGTTTGTTGAATAATTATTTGATACGAATGATCAATTCGGATAGTCAAATCACTAAAGCTCGTGTAGAACGGTATGAAAATGTAGAAATGGTGTTTGGACTTTCTAAAAATGTAATTTCCTTAAAAGATAAACACATCTTGTTGGTAGATGATGTACTTACTACCGGAGCTACATTGTCCGTGGCAGGCAATATATTGAAGGATATAGGTGCCAAGGTAAGTATAGTTACATTAGCTCGGGCTTAAGATATTATCTTCTTTTCGATGCCTTAGTTGGACTTGGGCATCCACAATCTTTTTTGAAGACACCGCACGATTCTAATGTCAAACACGTAGTAAGACAAATCATTATAGCTATAAGATATTTTTTCTTTATCATTTCTTTACTCTTTTATATATCAATATGAACGAAAAGGTAGCCATACCCACGCCTACGATATCAGCAAATACATCCCAAGGATCAGCAGATCTTGTATTAGTAAGATACATTTGAGCCAGTTCAGTCATTACAGCAAATACGGCTGTTGTAGGAATTACTTTTAAGATGATGATCCATTTGTTGGCTGTACGATTAGATTTCATGCTTGCTTCCCAATAAAGCAATGTAGCCTGCACAAAGAAAATGCCTAAATGTACCATTTTGTCTATTCCGGGGAACATTGGTATACTATTATAACTATTAGAAGGTAATAACAAGAATAAACAAATAATAGCGCCCCAAAGTATCGCCCAAATATAATTAATAAAGTAATTCACATCTCAAATGTCGCATTATTTCATTAATTATCAATGTATTAAATCCTAAGTTTTAAGAAATGAAAATTATTTCGCTGATAATCAGAAAGTTACTGTGTTTTTTTAAGAATTTTAGTACTATGTATTGCAAAGTACTATCTAAAGGATATATCTTTGTATTATTATGATAGCTGAAAATACACAAACCCAAATGAGAAAAGGTATACTTGAATACTGTATACTTTCTATTATTTCTAGGGGTGAAATTTATGCTTCGGACATTATAGCTGAATTAAAAAAAGCTGAATTGTTGATTGTAGAGGGCACGCTGTACCCTCTATTGACGAGGCTGAAAAATAATGGACTATTGAGTTATAGCTGGAAAGAATCTACATCAGGCCCTCCTAGGAAGTATTATGAAGTTACCGCTGAAGGGCAGGAGGTATTAAGTAGACTGGATGTTACTTGGAAGGAACTTTTATATGCTGTAGAGGTTTCTATAGCTGGCAGATTTAATAATTAAGCACTATAAAACGAAAGATAATGAATAAGACCATAATTATAAATATTAATAGTATCGTATTTCATATTGAAGAAGATGCTTATGAAACACTAAGAAGTTATATGATTGAAATAAAAAGACATTTCAGTCAATCTGCTGATAGTGGGGAGATATTATTGGATATTGAAAATCGTGTAGCAGAGATGTTTACTGAGCGTATTCAGCAAGGAAAGAAAGAGGTTATTGCTGCACAAGATGTCGAAATCGTAATTGCTCAGATGGGTAGAGTTAGCGATTTTGAAGATATAGCCGATGGACCTTATGTGAACGAGAATAAAGAAGAACCTTCTCGTTTAGCTTATGAAAAGAAGCTGATGCGTAATGGGGATGATAAAGTATTAGGAGGCGTTTGTAGTGGCTTAGGTTATTATTTTGGCATACAAACCAAATGGGTACGTATATTATTTGTTTTGTTCTTTATTTTCGGAGGATCTGGTGTTTTATTATATATCGTCTTATGGATTGTAATGCCTATTGCTACTAGTAGAGCGGATAGAATGGCGATGCGTGGTGAAGAGCCAAATCTGCAGAATTTTAAAAAGAATTACGAAGAGGAGCTGGAACATTATAAAGAAGATTTGTCTAATGAAAATGGACAGCAATCCAAAGGTAGCCAATCTGTAAGCAATGGAATTGCTACAATTTTTAGTATTATAGGTAAAGGTTTTGTGTTTATGTTATTGATCTTCTCGGGAATGACAATTTTTGGGATGTTGATTACTTTAATAGGGTTTGGTTCGGCCATTATTGGTCTACAAAATCAAATGGCTTTCCCAGGATTAGATGTATTGCCACAAGAACAGGCTTTTTTAGCTTTATTTGCCGGCGTACTTGCTATTACAATCCCATTTTTAGCGCTTTTTCATGTACTTATTCGTATTCTTTTTAAGACCAAGCCAATGAATAATTATTTGTCCCTAAGCTTATGGGCTGGTTGGATTGCTTCTGTTTTATTGGTTGTGTTCTTCGCTTTATTAGGAGCAAGAGAATTTAAGGAAGATAGTACCATTAAAATTGATAAGCCTTTAGTTAAGCAGGATATTTATTATTTTTCCGAAAAGGATATTAGAGTAATAGAAGCTTCAACATTAGACAATGGACAGAAGAAATATAAAATTCAAGTAGATGGTGAAGAACTTTCTGCTTATCTAAAAAGTGATATCAACATTAGATTCGAATATTTGAATGAAGGGGAAGCACCTTATATTCAGTATAATTATTATGCTAAAGGAAAAACATATCAAGCCGCAACCAAAAGAGCGTCAGATATCAATTATATCGCTATACAGGATAATGGGAAAATTACCTTTGATAGTCATTTCTCTTTAGGTGAATCTAATGATTTTAGAGATCAGTCGGTGACGGCAGTAGTTTATTTGCCTATTGGTGCTATAATTGTGATTGATCAATCATTGCGTTATAAAGTCAGAGGGTTTGATTATTATGCTTGTCAAAATTCCTATAGTAATGATAACGTAAAAAGTACGGAATGGGTTATGATGAAGACTGGCCTTACGTGTGCTCCTGATTTCTATCCGTTAACAGACATAGATAGTAGTCTTGATATGGATACCGCAGAGCGTGAACTGGAGAGAGCAGGGGAAGAAATTGAACGCAAAGCAAAGGAAATGGAACGAAAAATTGAAAGAGCTGCAGAAGCTATTGAGCGAAAGGCGGAGAAATTGGACCCCACAGCTACCAATTCTTCTAACTAAGTGTCTATTAGAATAGGAAGATAACAACAACCATTACTTAAAATATTTATGAAAAGAATATTATTAATTCTTTGCGCAATATATTGTGCGGGGATAGCTATGGCCAATCAGCAACACTTAATCAGAGGAAAAGTTGTTAATGAAAAAAATGAAGTCGTAAGCAATGCCTCTGTGTATTTACTGACTGCTACTGCTAAAGGGATATTAAAAACAACAGTAACTAATGAGGTAGGTGAATATTCATTCTTGGATTACCCTGAAGGTACGATGGTAGTCGAGGTTAGTGCAATAGGCTATGCCAAGTATATGTCCGTAGAATTTGAAGGAAAAGGGAACACGATTTTGCTGCCAACTGTTGTTTTAAATACCAAACAACAAGAGATAGATGCTGTATCTATAGTAGGCCAATTACCAACCATACAAAGTAAAAATGGTATGCTCGTGATGAATGTAGAGAATTCTACTATAAGCGCGGGCAATAATGCACTTGAAGTATTGAAAAGAGCACCTGGCGTAAATGTTGACAAGGATGATAATATCAGCTTGATGGGGCAACAGGGGGTTAGTGTTACGATTGATGGTAGACAGACATATATGACAGGTGATCAGTTAGCATCGCTATTGAAAAGTACGGATGGAAGTCAGATTAAAAGTATTGAACTGTCTACTACACGTTCTGCAAAAAATGATGCTGAAGGAGCGGCTGGTGTCATTAATATCGTAATGAAGAAGAATAAAATAGAAGGCTTCAATGGTACTTTTATGGCTTCCGGTGCAATCGCTAAAAAGACAAGAGGGAATACTTATTTAAATTTGAACTATAGAAAAGATAATACAACCTTATTTACAAATTACTCGTATAATAACAATACGCGAGAAAATGATTTAAGACTGGAGCGTACAATCCCAGGAGTGGATGGTAATACTGTTTTTGATCAAACATCGGTAAGTAAATATTCTGACGTTAGTCATAATTATAAAATAGGAATAGAGCAAAAAACATCGGATCGTAATACATTTATGGTTCAGTTTAGTGGTATCAATAATCCGGAAGATAGTTACATTACGGGGCGGACTTTGATGGGGCCAAATTTTGGTCAAGTGGATTCTATTTTAGATGCTAAAACGGCTACCATGGAGCATTTCAACCGTTATTCGTTTAATGCCAATAATGAATTTAAAATCGATACTACAGGACGAAAATTAACAGCTGACTTAGATTATAGTTTTTTCAATACTAAAGCAAATACTAATTATGATTACTATACTTTATTGCCTGATCTAAGCAGTAAATATGATCCTGAATTTGAAAAAAATTATACTTCAGTTGATATTCGCATTTTAGCCGCAAAGCTGGATTATACACAAAGTCTTTGGAAAGGAATAATGGAAGCAGGTTTGAAGTATAGCAATGTACAGTCTGATAATGCATTAGATTTTAGTGAACTCATAAACAATAATTGGGTCAATGATGCTAAACGTTCCAATACATTCAATTATGTAGAACAAATTGCTGCTGGATATTTAGATTATGCTAAGGATATCAATAAATGGGCAATAAAAGCCGGCCTTAGAGCGGAATATACTGTTTCTGATGGCCACTCTATAACAGAAAGTAAAAGAGTAAAAAGAGATTATTTAGATTTATTTCCTTCAGCAGCATTAAGTTATAATATGAATGAAAATCATGTGTTATCACTTTCTTATGCACGTAAGGTTACAAGACCAAATTATCGTTATTTGAATCCTTTTGAATATTATATCGATAAGAGAACTTATAACAAAGGTAATCCTTATTTGAATCCGCAGTATACCGATGGCTTCTCTTTAAACTATACACTATACAAGATGTTCAATATTGCCTTAGGACATGATATTACTAAAGATGCTATCGTCGAAAGCTTAGGTCAAGACAATGAATTAAAAACGACTTGGGTGATTAGAGAAAATTTGGGCGAACAGTCAACCAGTTATTTGAACCTTACTATACCTGTGCGTATAGGTAAAATATGGTCCATGTATAATAATATTACAGGAGTATATATGCATTTCAAAGGTCCTATTGCGGGGTCGGTAGTAAATCAAGGTTCTGCTTTTGTGCAAGGTAACTCTAATAGTACATTTAAGCTGACAAAACAATGGAATGCTGAAATGTCTGTTCGTTACAATTCTAAATTTATTTACAACGTGTACGAAATTCAGCAACGTGTAAATGTAGATCTTGGGGCTAGTTATAATTTCAAGGATCAACGTAGCTCCCTAAAATTAGCAGTAACGGATATTTTCCATTCTGACCACAATAATGTGTTTACTAGTTTTAACCAATTTAACTCTAGAATCTATCAATACTATGATTCACAATCTGTACGCCTAACATTCAATTATAAGTTTGGTAACTTAAAACAAACGATAAAGCGTTCAGATAATGCTAGTGATGAAAAACAAAGAGCATTATAATATATTTTATAAAACCTTTTGTTGAAGTTTATATGACCGCCAGCTTATAATTAGCTAGCGGTTTTTTGTTTAATTTTGTCCTATGAAAATAAAAAGTATATCAGTTTTCTGTGCTTCAAGTTTAGGCTTTGATACAATTTGGGGGAAAGAAGCTAGACAAGTGGGTGCATACTTAGCTAATCGTGGCATTACTCTTGTCTATGGTGGTGGTCGTGTAGGTCTGATGGGGGAAGTTGCTAATGGTGCTCTTGACAATAAAGGGCAGGTGATAGGTGTGATTCCTCATTTTCTAAATAGTAAAGAAGTCGGACATACCGGAGTCACGGAGCTGATCACTGTAGAGACAATGCATGAGCGCAAATTGAAGATGAGCGAATTGTGTGAAGGAATTATTGCTATGCCTGGTGGTTTTGGAACGATGGAAGAGCTTTTTGAAATGATTACTTGGGCGCAATTGGGATTACATAAAAAACCTGTAGGTATTCTAAATACAAATGGTTTTTATGATCACCTCCTAAAATTTATTCTTCAGATGGTGGATACAGGGCTGTTGAAAATAGAAAATAAAAATATGTTGTTGGTTGCAAATACAATTGAAGAGTTGCTGGAAAAAATGGAGAATTATAAAGCTCCAAATGTTCCTAAGTGGTTGAATATAGAAAATAGTTAATATGCCTATAGCAGCAAATTTTAGCTCTCAATTGACAGTTAATTGGGAGATTTATTTTTCGCAGTGTTATCCTAATGGAGCACTCAAAATACCGGAGTTATCTAATTTACTCCAATTGACAGCAGCAGCTCATGCAGATATGGGCAGTGTGGGATTTGCCGATCTTGCAGACTATGATCAGTCTTGGGTGATGAATAGAATGCGTATTGAAATTGATAAACTTCCTGTTTGGTCAAATAATATTGAAATTAATACCTGGGTAGAAGAACTGAAAGGCGTTAAATCTGTCCGTGACTTTGAGGTAATTCATCAAGGGAAAAAATACATAGGTGTATCTTCCTTATGGGCTATATTTAATATGAAAACACGTAGACCTGATAGTCTTAAAATTGACACCTCCCACGTGGAACGTTACCCCGACAGACACGCCACTAATTTTCCAAATCGCAAGCTTTCATCAGATTTTGTCGTTACGGAATCTTATGATTATACCGTGCAGTTTTCAGATTTAGATATCGTTAGGCATGCTAATAATGTCAAATACCTCGAGTGGTGTCTCAATCATGTAAATGTAGATCTTATTCTAAATAATAGAATCAAAGCAATAGATTTAAATTTTATTAAAGAATTGGCATTAGAGGACAAAATAATTATTGCTAAAGGTATAGATGAAAATAGGATATTCTTTAAAATCCTTAAGGATGATGTCGTTTGTTTTGTTTGTGAATTTGAAATAGCTTAGGGATAAGTCATTATATTTTTGTATTTTACAGTCTAAAACACTAAAATATGAAAAGATATATGTTTTTGGTTGCGATAGCAGCGTGTTTAGGAACATCTAGTTTGAAAGCACAATCTATAGAGAGATTATGGGAAGTGAAGGATAATCTTCCAACACCGGAGTCTGTGCTCTTTCATGCCAAAAATGGAATGCTATATGTTTCTCTGATTGATGGTGGAGCGAGTGATAAAGATGGTAAAGGAGGAATTGCGATTCTAAATACAGATGGTTCTACAAAAGATGCGAGTTGGATTACGGGTTTAAATGCCCCTAAAGGATTAGCAATTTTTAATGACCTATTATATATAGCAGATATATCATCTATCATAGTAGTAGATATTGTTTCTGGAAATATTGTCGATGAAATCAGTATTCCTGGATCTACATTTTTGAATGATGTCACCGTAGATGATAGAGGAATTGTGTATGTATCCGATACAAGAGATGGTAAGATTTATCAAGTACAGAATGGAAGCTCCTCATTGTACTTAGAGAATGCCCCAAATGTGAATGGTTTAAAATTTGATAAAGGGAAGCTTTTGGCACTAGTAGGAACAGAACTGTGGGCTATAGATGCGAATAAACAAATAAAAGTAATCGCTAAAGGTTTTGAAAAAGGTGGCGATGGCCTAGAACCAATTGGTAATGGGGATTATTTGGTTACGTGTTGGCCTGGTATTGTATATTATGTTAATGCCGATGGTAGTATTGTCAAAATGAAAGATGTGCAAGGGGTAATGAATACCGCAGATTTGGGCTATAATCCTAAAACTAAAATAATGTATATTCCTACTTTTAGTAATAACAGCGTGATTGCTTATCAACTAAAATAAAACAAAAAAAGGTGCCTAGGCACCTTTTTTTGTTTTATAAATAGAACGTTTAGTACATTTGTTCTATAAAATTTTAGTCTTATGCACATCGAAGAATTGTACACTATTTATAAACAATATCCTTCCATATCTACGGATACACGTAATATTATAAAAGATAGTATTTTTTTCGCCTTAAAAGGAGCTAATTTCAATGGTAATTATTTTGCTGATCAGGCTTTAGCCAATGGTGCAGCGTATGTTGTTATTGATGAAGTAGCCTTCAAAAAAGGAGATCAATATATTCTTGTAGATGATGTATTGACTGCCTTGCAAGACTTAGCACAATACCATCGTAAGCAATTGCAGATCCCAGTTATTGGTATAACAGGCACTAACGGGAAGACCACTTCTAAGGAATTGTTATATGCTGTATTATCTCAACATTTTAAAACATTTGCTACAAAAGGAAATCTGAATAACCATATCGGGGTTCCATTATCTTTACTTGCTATAGATCGTAGCTATGAAATAGCAATAATTGAGATGGGGGCAAATCACTTTGGCGAAATAGCTTTTCTTTCTAATATCTCCCAACCGACACATGGATTGATAACGAATGTCGGTAAAGCGCATCTTGAAGGATTTGGCTCCTTTGAGGGCGTAAAGAAGACCAAAGGTGAGTTGTATGATTATCTGCAAGATCATAATGGAATATTATTTCTTCAAGGAGATAATAATCATCTAGTAGAAATGGCAGCCCAACGATCTATTGATACTGTTATTCGCTATGGATTTAGTGACTTTAATGATGTAATAGGGAAGTTAATAATTGCAAACCCATATTTATCTATTGCTTGGCAGCAAAAGGGGCAGCAGCTTCCTTATGAAGTTCCGACAAACCTAACAGGTTCTTATAATACGGAGAATTTTTTAGCCGCAATTGCGGTTGGTTTACATTTTGGTCTTAATGCAGAGGAGATCAATAATGGTATCATTAGTTATGTTCCTCAAAATAATAGATCACAGATCACAAAAACCGAAAGAAATACTGTAGTTGCTGATTTTTATAATGCTAATGCCAGTAGTATGGCGGCGGCCTTGGACAATATGGAGGTCTTGACAGCAAATAATAAGGTTGTTATTTTAGGTGATATGTTCGAAATGGGGGAAGAAGCGTATGAAGAGCACAAAAATATCATTCAGAAGGCTGTAAAATTAGGCTTTAATAAACTCATATTTGTGGGCAAGGAGTTTTATAAGCAAAAATCGGATAAAGCTGAATTTTATAAGACTACTGAAGAAGCTAAGGCTGCGGTTATAGATTTGTCAGATAGTTTTGTATTGTTAAAGGCATCAAGAGGTATGGCTTTTGAAAATTTAATCGCTCTATTATAGATTGTCAATATAAATTATAAAGGAGGTTGTATTTATACAACCTCCTCTTTTTCTTCAACACTTGGTAATGATAAATTGAACCTTACTGATATTATCCGGATAATAAAAACTAATGATGCGCTTATAAAAGCATTCAATCCTGTGTCCACTTCGAAATAGTTTAATATTACAAATAATAGGGCTCCCGCCAAACAGGCTGATGCATATATCTCCTTGCGTAGAATAAGTGGTGTCTCATTGACTAATACATCGCGTATTACTCCACCCATTGCTGCAGAAAACATCCCCAGCATAATGGCTGCAATATCACTGCTCCCATAATCTAATGATTTTAATGTTCCTACTACTGTAAAAAATCCGATTCCTATCGCATCGAATAAAGTTAATGTCTTCGCTAATGTATATAATTGTTTGTTGGCTACTATAGAAATTAAAACACCAACGAAAATAGCAATCAGATAATTGCCATCCTCGACCCATAGCGGTCGTATATTAAGGAATACATCGCGTAATGAACCTCCACCTATAGCAGTAACGAAGGCCATAAATGTGGCACCGAAGATATCAATACCTTTTCGATGTCCGGCCATTGCTCCAGAAATCGCGAATACTCCTGTTCCTAATAAATCTATTGCGTAAATAAAGTTCATAATATGTTATTCCTAAACAATTATAGTGATTGTTAGGCAAAAAT
This sequence comes from Sphingobacterium rhinopitheci, assembly GCF_022627575.1. Classification (GTDB taxonomy): domain Bacteria; phylum Bacteroidota; class Bacteroidia; order Sphingobacteriales; family Sphingobacteriaceae; genus Sphingobacterium; species Sphingobacterium rhinopitheci. Next base: position 472 of record NZ_JADEYQ010000011.1, on the reverse strand, counting down.
GATAATTAACTACTGTTTAAACGTTATTCCATCATATCTTACTATAATTAAGAGTAGCGATAATTGCATATACAATCATTTTATCCGTCATCGTATCAACAACTTAGCTACTATTTCAGAAAATAAGGAATAAAACACTTGGAAGTAGGATATATTTTGTGCTATCTTTGCACCACTCCGCAAGGGAGGAACGGTTGGTAACAACCTTGAAAAAGTAGAGTAGAAGATGTTTAAGCATAGAAATATGCGAAAAACAAAACAAAAAAATCTTCAAATAAAATTTGGAGATTAGAATAAATTTTCTACCTTTGCAGTCCCGACGGAAACGAAGGGAAAACAAAAAACGATAAGTACAGCAGTAATGCTCGAAATATAAGCAGAAGCGCGATGCGGATGCGAAGAAAGTTCTTTAAGAAAATGATCATGTAGCGTAATGAGTAGTTGAGAAACGAAAGTTACAATTTAACTTTAA
>NZ_JADEYQ010000010.1 GCF_022627575.1 Sphingobacterium rhinopitheci | reverse complement strand
GTCTAAAATGAAGAATATTATTCATATATAACTACTATTAAAAATACGTTCCAAAAATCTGTTCCACTTGATATAGCGTTGTTACTTTGATTTATTTAAATTATATACAATTAATTCAAAAAAGATAGTCTACTAACGATAGAGAAATTGTTTGTAGTCTTTATTTTACTAATAACAACCAATGTTAATGGACAATCTAAAAAATATAAGAAATGCAATCGATTATGCTAAAGGGTAATTGCACCTAGTTAAAAGGCTCATTTACCTGGGGAGCCTTCCACTCCTATCTTAACCAATAGTAAAATGATATTAGTTATCTTTTTTTATTACGAACAAATCCGCTTACATTTGTGTTATTATACAATAAATGAGATGGTAAAGAAAAAAAGCAAAGCGGAAAAAACAATATATTTCAGTATTTTTGGAAGCTTAGCTTTAGCTATTATCAAATGGCTTGCTGGTTTCTTCGGTAATTCATTTGCACTGATTGCCGATGCGATTGAATCTACTACAGATATCTTTTCTTCGATTCTTGTATTATTAGGCATTAAATATTCACAACGTCCAGCTGATGAGACGCATCCCTATGGTCATGGCCGCATCGAACCATTAATTACCTTTATTGTTGTTATATTCTTAGTTATCTCTGCAACCATCATAGCGCATCAGAGTATTATAAATCTAAATACACCACACGAATCACCCAAATCATGGACTTTGTATGTTATTGGGTTAATTATCATTTGGAAAGAAATTAGTTACCATATAGTGATGCGAAAAGCAAAGGCACTTAATAGTACATCACTTAAAGCCGATGCCTGGCACCACCGCAGTGATGCTATCACCTCTGTCGCAGCTTTTATTGGTATCTCTATCGCCGTGTGGTTAGGGCCGGGTTATGAATACGCAGATGATTGGGCTGCACTATTAGCATCTGGCTTTATTATTTATAACTGTTATCGAATTTTCAGACCCGCATTAGGCGAAATAATGGATGAAAATTTATACGAAGATTTAGTAGATATTATCCGTGAAAGATCTCTTGAAGTAAATGGTGTATTAGCTACAGACAAATGTTTTGTCCGCAAAATAGGAATGGATTATATTGTAGACCTACACGCTGTGGTAGATCCACATTTAAGCGTCAAAGAAGGGCACGATATAGCACATTCACTGAAGGATCACCTTATTTTGACGCTTGAAAATATATCAAATGTATTCGTTCATATCGAACCATTTGACAGTTCTAAAAAATGTTAATACAAATTATTGTAGGCGAATAGCCCTGGAGTTCCTCCAGTATGCACAAACACGATAGATGACCCTAGCGGGAATATCCCCTTTTTGATATCTTGAACAAGACCTGTAAATGCTTTTGCCGTATAGACAGGATCTAAAAATACACCTTCTTGTTTGGCCAAAAGTTGGAGTGTTTCCAAATGAATATCCTCTGGAAAACCATAAGCTGTACCACTATAAGATGAATTTAAATTTATTTCATCTTTCGAAATAGGACTTCTACCTAGCCATTGCAGTGTTTCATTACATATCGCCATCGTGTGATCTACCAACTCATCATGCTCAGGCTGCACATTATAGGCCTTCACGCGCATATCTGCTCCCGAAAGAATTTGACCAATAATCAAACCACCGTGTGTACCACCAGAACCAGAAGCTGCTACCACATAATCAAATTTGAGCTGTAGGTCCTCTTGTTGTTTCAATAACTCAGAATAACAGTCTACATAACCAAAATTACCTAAGGCATTTGATCCACCTACAGGAATAAAATAAGGCTTACCACCATCTTTAATAATCTGATCCATCCTAGCCTTCACTTTATTCATCATAGCATTATCATTCGGAATTCGATGCATCTTTACATCGACAATTTTATTGAGCGCAATATTTCCATTCTGTTGATAGGCATCCGTATCTATGGCTACAGATTCTTTCAAAAACAATTCAACGTCAAATCCCTTCATACGGGCTGTTACTGCCGTAAGTCGCGCATGATTTGACTGTATAGCACCTAAGGTCAATATATGTGTTGCCTTTTGTTGTTGCGCATCACCTAATAAATATTCTAACTTACGCACTTTATTACCACCAAAGCCCACACCATTCAAGTCATCACGCTTTATATATAAATGAACACCAAGCTGACCACTCAATTGCGCCATATACTGTACTTCAGTAGCTTGATTCAATAATTTTAATTTCGGATACTTACTTAAATCCATATTCTCCATATATCTTAGCTTTGTATTATCATAATTCTAAACGCTAAAATACAACTATAAACCAAAACTATAATCATAGTTTAACATTAATAATATTCAAATACGGATACAGAAAGTTGATAAATAACGAATCACAGCGACCAAAAGTTAAAAATATTACATATTTTATTAAAATTATTTATTAAATTTGAAATACGAAAAAGTGATTAATTAGTAATTTACAATGCTCAACCTTACGAAATTCTTAGGTTATGTTGCGGAACATAATCCTAATGAACCCGAATTCCTACAAGCAGTTACAGAAGTTGTAGAAGATCTTATTCCGTACATCAATAACCATCATCAAGATTATGAAACACTTAAAATTTTGGAGCGCATTGCCGAACCAGAAAGAGTAGTTTCATTTCGTGTCACTTGGTTAGATGACAATAATGTAATACAAGTAAATAGAGGCTACCGCGTACAAATGAATAGTGCAATAGGCCCCTACAAAGGTGGATTACGATTTTCTCCAACAGTCAATTTGAGTATTTTAAAATTCTTAGCTTTTGAGCAGGTTTTCAAAAATTCACTGACGGGATTACCTATAGGTGGTGGCAAGGGAGGTTCTGATTTTAATCCTAAAGGAAAATCAGACATGGAAATTATGCGCTTTTGTCAATCCTTTATGACAGAATTGTACCGCCATATCGGTGCAGAGACAGATGTTCCGGCAGGAGATATCGGTGTAGGTGGTCGTGAAATCGGTTACTTATATGGACAATACAAAAGAATCCAAAACAACTTCACGGGTGTACTAACAGGGAAAGGAGTACATTGGGGAGGTTCGTATATCAGACCTGAGGCTACAGGCTATGGATTACTTTACTTTGTATCCTGTGTTTTAGATAACAACAATGACACCTTAGAAGGTAAGACTATTGCTATATCAGGAGCAGGCAACGTGGCATACTACGCGGCAGAAAAAGCAATTTTATTAGGCGCTAAGGTGATCACACTGTCGAATAGCTCAGGTACACTATACGATGAAGATGGCTTCACATTAGAGAAATTACATCATCTAGCTACTTTAGGGAGAGATATACAGGAATTTACTAAAAAATATAAATCAGCAACATTCTATGCTGAGCAAAAGCCTTGGCAGTTCAAATGTGATATCGCTTTACCATGCGCTACGCAAAACGAATTGGATAAAAATGATGCAGAGATATTAGTTGAAAATGGATGTATATGTGTCGCCGAAGGAGCCAATATGCCATCAACTGCGGAAGCCGTAAAAGTATTCCATGCTGCTAAAATTGTATACGCACCAGGTAAAGCTGCAAATGCGGGTGGTGTAGCTGTATCGGGATTGGAGATGTCGCAAAATGCAATCGGCCAACAATGGAATACACAAAAAGTAGATTCACAATTAAAAGCTATTATGGAGAACATACACAGAACATGTATCCGCTATGGTAAAGAAGAATGTGGCTATATCAACTATCTTAGAGGAGCAAACATTGGTGGTTTTATAAAAGTCGCAGAGGCGATGAAAGCACAAGGCGTTGTATAAATAAATTGTACTTTTGTAAAAAAAGGAATTAATAATCATATGAGAACTATAGCCGAGCTACCTCACCCAAATTGTAAGATTACTATTTTTGGCATGAACCAAAAATACATTATCAAATTCGAACAAGGCAATCTTGAGCAATCCTATAAAATTGCTGAAGCAGATATTGTTAATGAAGTTAATGGTATTTTCGAGATATTAGATGATACATTTATTAATTCCGTACTAGCAAATTTTCAAACAATGCGTTCAAGCTTTAATGATACCTACAACAGATATTACTAATAAACAAAAGATACACATAAATCACACAAAGCGTTAACTAATAACACTTTAATATAATAAAAACGGGTTAACCAAATAATATTTGGCTAACCCGTTCTATTTACAAGCATTTTTAACAACAAATATAAATAAATACTTTAAGTGATTATACTAAACACCTAAATTACAGATAATTACAAATACCAATAATTACAAACAAAATATTATTTGGTCAACATTTTAACTAATTCAGGTACTGCAGCGCACGCAGTTTCATTGATCAGGACGACCCGTTTTCCTACATTTAAAGTTGAAGCATTAGGATCAATAAGGTAGATTTCGCATTCTTTTTTTGTCTCGTAAATAAGGTTGGCAGCAGGGTACACTTGAAGAGAAGTACCTATCACTATAAACACATCTGCAGCATTGGTCAACTTGATAGCCTCTTTCATATTCGGTACAGACTCACCAAACCAGACTACATGTGGGCGTAGTTGAGCACCAGCTGGACATAGATCCCCCATCCTGATGTCGTCCCCTTTTATTACATATACTTTTTGAGGATCCGAAGAAGATTGAGACTTCATAATCTCACCATGCAGATGTAACACATTTTTACTTCCTGCCCTTTCATGTAGATCATCAATATTCTGGGTAATAATATGAACTTCGAATTTTCTCTCCAAGGCTACAAGTGCCAAATGCCCCGCGTTAGGGCGGGCTTTACGCACGTCAGCTCTCCTCGTATTATAGAACCGCTGAACAGTCTCAGGATCTCTTAAAAAACCTTCTGGAGATGCTACATCTTCAATACGATGTCCCTCCCACAAACCATCTACCCCACGGAATGTTGGAATTCCACTTTCAGCTGATATTCCAGCACCAGTTAGAATGACTACTTTAGGCTTTTGCATATACTATTATACAAAAAACAAACTTAAACCATACGTTATAAAAAAACATATAACCTACAGAAGAGCACTACTTAACAATATAACGACGTTCTAAAAACTCTATCTCTTCACGTTTTTCTTTATCAGCCTTATCAAATTCAGCCTTAATTACACATCGCCCAGTAAGCCCACGATACACCAAAGCACCACCTGATGATAGCCCTGACAAGGCCAATAGCGGCCTTCTGGTTATATACTTCAATCCAAATCCAACAATAAAAGCACCTGCTACAACAGAAAGTACACGTTCCGAACCTCCTATTTTTCCATTAACACATTTTCTATCCATACGTTCATGAAGTGCTTTTACACCGTAATCTACAATCTTATTCATATCCTTTAATGTTTATTATGAAACACTTAAAACAGAATTTGGTTTAAAATATTGTAAATTGAATGAATTAATAATATCTTAAAGTTTTAAAATAAGAGCTCATTATGCGTATAAAAAAATATTCTGGCGAACTTGTTGACTTCAACCCCGAAAGCTTAAGACATTCCTTATCAAGATCTGGAGCAAATGAGCAAGAGGTAGATAAAGTATTCAATGAAATCGGGCATAGATTATACGATGGCATATCCACAAGAGAACTATACGAACTCGCTTTTGATCATTTAAAAAAAGTACGCAACTATTTTGCAGCCCGCTATTCACTTAAGAAAGCATTACGCGACTTAGGTCCTGAAGGCTTTTATTTTGAAAAATGGGTAGCTAGAATCTATCAAGAAGAAGGATATGAATCCATAACAGGGCAAACTATTCAAGGCCACGCTGTAACGCATGAAATAGATGTAATCGCAGTAAAAGACAGCAAATTGCTTGCTATAGAGTGTAAATTCAGAAATGATGTAGATGCTAAAATATCTGTAACAACCCCGATGTACTTTATGTCGCGTGTAAAAGATATAACTGGACTATCGTTCAATTTTTTTGATAAAACACTAGAAGTAAGCGAAGGTTGGTTAGTGACGAATGCATATTTTACTTTAGACTCGATCAAATTTGGAAAATATCACAAGATGAACCTACTTTCATGGGACTATCCAAAAGAAGATAGCCTAAAAGTAAAAGTCGACAACAATGGAGAATATCCTATTACTTGCCTTACCACACTAACGGAAAAAGATAAAAAACAACTTTTAAAAACAGCATGTATTCTCGTCAAAGATATTGTGCGAGAGCCAAAATATTTAGATGTTACAGCTATTAACAACAGTCAAAAACAACTTGTTATACAAGAAGCAAACGACCTAATAAACAATCCATTAGAGCACTAAATGTAATCAAAAGGATTACTTAAAATCAGCTAGCCAGCGTGGCAAAGCAAATTCTTCCAAAAGATGGGCTAGCTGATAGGAATTATAATTATGCTTAGTCATCCAGCACACCTCTTCGATCTCAGCTTTATTATCTAGCTTATCTAGTGGCAACGGTTTTGTTAATAAAAAAATATTACCCTGCACTGTGGTGTTAGCTTCATTAGCCGCCGCTGTCTCATGAGACCCTAAAAAGGAAAAATCATCTTTCGCAAACTGCAAACCCAATTCCTCCAACAATTCCCTTAGTAAAGTATCTATCAGCTCCTCTCCTGGTTCAATCTTACCTCCTGGCAACATATAGAATAAAGAATTTCGCTTTCGTACTACCAATAAATCATTATTTGCATTACATATAATTGCCGAAGCTATTCGAATTTTTTGATTCACGTCAATATATAGTTTTGAAGAGTAAAAGATACTTTTAATTATACTTAAGCACGTAAAAAATACCGCCTAAAATATGTTTTTGAAAATTTGCTGAATCAAATGACTCATTAGTATGCCCTAAACCTGTATAAAAGGAACGACCTCCGTCAAATTCCTGAAACCAAGCGATGGGATGAAATTTCCCCATCTTCCCACCTTGGTAGGATTTTTCATCCAATGTCATCAAGATATTTAAACCTGGCTTCACATCTTTAAAATCATACCATTCGTCACGGTGAATCCAAATATTTTGCAGATGCTTTGTTGACGGATGATTCTTATCGACGACATTGATCGTCGCCTCTTGGACAGCAGGGTGACTTGAAAAATAACCACCTACCAACCGACCATACCAAGGCCAATTGTACTCCGTGTCCGAAGCAGCGTGTATACCCACATAACCTTTACCAGATTGTATAAACTCCTGAAAAGCTACCTTCTGTTCTTTAGTCAAAATATCGCCTGTCGTACTTAGGAATAAAACAGCATCATATTTTGAAAGACTATCAGTACAAAAATAGGAAGCATCCTCTGTATGGGTCGCATTTATCCCTGATTCATCAAGCAATCTGGACACCGTTTGCACCCCTTTAGATATACTCTCATGTCGGAAACCCGTAGTTTTTGAAAATATGAGAACACTTTTCATTTGCTGTGACAAACAGATGTCACTAGTAAACAATAAAAACATTGAAAAAATAAAAAGTGCTCTCATAATTATATAATTAACTCAAAGATAGATAGTAATCTAACGCAGACTCAATATCTTCTTCAGACACATAAATATTATATGTACAATCACCGATTGAATTTAATAAAGCAAATCCTATTTTATTACTTTCATTTTTCTTATCATTTTTCATCAATTCAAAAAATGCAGGATATTGCTCTTTTGTGTAATTATATTTAGAATACAAGGTCATAAAGGTGTTGCAAATATCGGCGAGCTCCTCTTCCGAAAGGCCACAATATTTGTGTGACAACCATGCTTCACAAATCATACCTATACCGATAGCCTCTCCGTGTAATAAAGAATTCTCATCGTTAAATAAAGAGTAGCCCTCCACAGCATGACCAATCGTATGTCCAAAGTTCAGAATCTTTCGTAAACCTTGCTCCGTTGGATCTTGCGTAATAACATTGTTTTTAATAGCTACAGAACGATGAATAATAGCAGCGTCGATATCGGCTAAGTTTACTGTTTTACATAATTCATACAGACTTTTATCTTGTATAAGGCCATGTTTTATTACCTCAGCAAAACCAGACGCTATCTGCCTCTCATCCAAAGTAGCTAAAAACTTAGTACTGATAAATACGGCCTGTGGTTGAGTAAAAGTACCTATTATATTTTTCACATTATCCAGGTCAATTCCGGTTTTACCACCAACAGAAGCATCTACTTGCGCTAATAATGTGGTAGGGATATGTATAAAATCAATACCTCTTTTATAAGTAGAAGCGGCAAATCCTCCCATATCGGTAACGACACCTCCACCCAGATTTATCATAACAGCCTTACGATCAGCACCAAAATCAAGCATAGTCTTCCATACACCGATACAAAAATCAATATTTTTATTCTCTTCGCCTGGATCAACCTCTATCACATCATAATTGCTGAGATTAGGCATAGCCGCCTGCAATACAGGTAAGCAATTATCATTTGTATTAATATCTACTAATACTAAAATCTGCGAGTAATTTCTTTCTTCTATAAATGATTCTAAAGAGTTTAAATCTTCTTCAAAATACACTTGATATCCTAAACTATTAATGGCTTGCATATACTATTTTTATAATTGCAGTAAATATAAATAATTTACTGCACTTGAACTTTCATTCCGTCAAATTCAACAATATCACCTTTACGTACTTTAAGACGCTTGCGGTAATCTACTTCACCATTGTATTTTACAAGACCTTCATCAACCATACGTTGAGCCATCCCCCCGTGCTCTACCCAATTTAGAGCTTTCAACAATTGAATAAGTGGGATAAATTCCTTTTCTAATGTAAATGTTTGCATAAACAAAAATACACCAAAAATATACTAATACTGTCCAGTTTGTGATATTTTGCACAAAATAAATTTAATAAATATTACTTTTGGTTAGTAATCTTATAAAGAATGGCATCTCAAAATACAACATTAAATTTTGACAATACAGAAATTGCTTTTCGCAATAAAAGCGACAAAGACCTTGAAAGAGCATACTGGTTGTTTAAAATGGTAGCGTCTAGCAGCTTAATTAAAATTGGCACGCCAATAACAAATTTTGCCTTAAGCGTAGGTTTACCTGTTCAGGGGATAATCCGCAATACAATCTACAAACAGTTTTGTGGTGGTGAAACAATCCAAGGATGTGATCATGCTATCGCAGAATTAGGCAAGGGAAACGTAACTACAATATTAGACTATTCTGTAGAAGGCGAAGATTCAGAAGAGAGTTTTGATGCATGCTGCAACGAAGTACTTGCTTCAGTAAAGTATGCGACATTAAATAAACTAATTTCCTTCTGTGTATTCAAGCCTACTGGTGTTGGTCGTTTTGATTTATTAGCAAAAATAGATGCTAAAGAAACATTAACAACAGAAGAAAAAGAAGAATTTGCACGCTTGATGGATCGTTGTGATAGAATATGTAAAGCCTGTCATAAAGCTGGTATTCCGGTATTAATTGATGCAGAGCATTCATGGATTCAAGACACAATAGATGATATCGCACGTATCATGATGGAAAAATACAATATCGAAAAACCTATTGTATATAATACATATCAATTATATAGACACGATAAATTGGCATCTCTAAAAGCAGATTTAGCATATGCTAATATTCGAGGCTTCCATATTGGTGCAAAAATCGTACGTGGTGCATACATGGAGATAGAACGTGAACGTGCCAAGGAGAAGGGTTATCCTTCGCCTATCCAACCTAACAAAGCAGCTTCAGATACTGATTACAATGAGGCCATCATCTTTTGTTTGGATAACATCGATAAAATAGGACTAATGGCAGGTACGCACAACGATCAAAGCTGTCTTTTATTGGCACAAGAGATGCAGAAGCGCAATATAGCACCGAATAATCAGAATGTATTTTTCGCACAGTTGTTAGGTATGTCAGATAACTTATCATTTAATCTGGGAGCATCTAATTACAACGTAGCCAAATACATGCCTTACGGTCCTGTAAAAGCAGTAATGCCTTACTTATTCAGACGAGCTCAAGAAAACTCTTCCGCAGCAGGTCAAACTGGCCGAGAATTGAGCCTTATCATCAAAGAAAAACAAAGACGTAAAAATTCAAAATAATCAAAAAAGGATGCAAATGATTTTGCATCCTTTTTTGATTCATTACTTTTGTAGGATATGATGACAACCGAAGAAATAACTAAATACGAAAAGCTAAGTCAAATCGCCGCTCCTTATGAAGCTCTTTTATTTGATGTCGATGGTACACTTGCAGACAATATACATGCACACAAAGCGGCTTATGTAGCTACAGCTACAGAATATGGCATTGACTTAGATGACAACCTAATCGACGAGACAGCCGGATGGCCAACAGTAGCCGTAGCACGGGAAATAACAATTCGATACGGTAAGGAATTCGATATTGAACTGTTTTCTAAACGCAAATCAGCCATTTTTATTGAACGCTTTATTCAAGCTACGCAACCTATCTCCTATGTGAGACAAATATTAATCGATCATGTTGGTTTAAAAAGAATAGGTATTGTTTCTGGAGGAAGTAGAAGTACCTTAAATATAACACTCGACGTGATCGGAGTAGCCGATAAATACGAAACTCTAGTTTGCGCGGGCGATACCGAAAAAGGAAAACCTTCAGCACAGCCTTTTCTATTAGCGGCCAAACATTTGAATGTTGATCCAACAAAATGTTTAGTATTCGAAGATGGTGACCCCGGAGTACAAGGAGCAATAGCAGCTGGAATGGGATGGGTGCGTATTGATCAACTTTAGAAGTTGGTCATAATTCGTACACCACCATTACTGTAATTCATATCTGCTTTTCTAAATTCTCCTACAGGTATTTTATAATAAGGTTCAATGGCCACACCAAATTTACTATTCACCTTCATTTTCTTGCCAATAGATAAGTTTATAAACCCATTATAACCTGCGGTATTGACATTCTGCTCAGCAGATTTAACTGTTTTAGTAACCATCTTCAATACTTTAGAAGCTTCCTGTTCATTCGCTGGAAAACCATCATTAAAGGTATTTAAATTCACATTCTCTACATATTGTGCATTTCTTTCTTGGCTCACAATTGTGGAGTAAGAAACTCCCGCTGCAGCATAAAAGGAATTATTCAATGTATATTTCACTTCAAGAGGAATTTCAACAGACTGAACAAAACCTGACACAGCGTTTATATTTGGAATCGCCAATTTAGATACAGATAACAAATCATTACCACTACCCGGCGATTGCAAATTAGAATTCAACATACCTACCTCAACTTGTTCAACGCTACTTGCGGCAAGGGGATTTTTCAGAAGACCTACTTCATACGTATTATAAGATGCTCCAGTACGAATACTAATTTTATTATTAATATTATAAGCCAATGCTAATCCACCTCCTACTCTAAGATTCTCAGAATTGGTAAACGGCGAAATAAATAAACCTAAATCGAACTTCTCGGAGAATTTGAAACGCTTAGGACTTAAAGACTTTTCATGATTAGAATTTGAAAGTATAGTTTGTGCCAAACTACTATTTGCTAATATCAGATGGTCTGCCAAATCATTAGATAACTGCACTTTATCTAAGTCTTCTTGCACAACAATTGCGGGAGGGTTAAATTGTCCCAAAGTTGGCTTTAATGGAAGAATATGACTGAGATCGACCGTTACATTTAGTTGTAGATCATTATCTATATAATCTAATCCTGGTAGATTAGTATTTTTTTGCTCACTTGCTCCAATAAGTGTTGAAGAACGAATTATTGTATCATAATTATCTGCTTCTATATTACCAACTGGAACATCCTCCAATAGGGCACCTTTAGTATTTTCTTGCGTAACAATTAAACTATTATTTTGCTCTAGATCTTTGTGTATAGTTACTTTATTATTATAACTATAATATGAAATCACTAAACCTGCTATTAGCATTGCTGCCATAGCCAAATATTTGTTAATGCTAATCCCTCCAGTAGAAGAAATAGGTTTCTTTTGCTTAAAATTCTCCCAAGCACCTTCTCTATAGGGATAATTCTCTATTGATTTCAAACGATCAACAATATCTGCTACTAATTCTTTATCTCTTTTCATTCTACGACTATATATTAAGAATGATTAATTTTTTCTAATATTTCAAACTGTTCCATATACAATTGACGCAATTTGGATTTGGCCCTTGTAAGATAAGTACGCGAAGTACTTTCTGGAATTTGGAGCATTTTCCCTATCTCATCATGAGAATAACCTTCAATCTCATACAAATTGAATATTGAACGTTGGACATCTGTCAAGCTATTTAATAAATTCATGATATCTTTCTCCTCCAAACTAGTAGATATCATTACAGCATGTGATTTTAAATCAGCATCAGTCAAATCATCTAACGCATAATTTCCCTTTTTTACACGTAATTTATCGATAGATGTATTAACTGTTATTCGTGCTATCCATGCTTTAAATGTTTTCTCAATAATGAGTTCATCATTCTCAAAAGAAAAACCATTTATTTTATTGAATATCTTAACAAATGATTCATTAACCACATCTTCAGCTTCCATTTCATCCTTTACATAACGAATAGATACAGCCATAAGATATCCATAAAATCTTTTATATAGGAAAGACTTACTGCGTTCTGAATTTAACAAAACACATTCCTCCAATGCTAACTTCAATGTTAATGGAGCTTTCTTTTTAAAATATTTAGGTAATATACTCACAGAAATCCTATAGGCAGTTCAATGATGTAAGTTATGTATTTTATTCACAAATTATATATACTAATACCTACGCTTTTTTTTAGTTGTGTATTCTTTATAAACGACACAATTCGCATAAATGCTACAACCTATTAAGTAATAAAAAATATTAAAAATAATTACATACATCACAATGTTTGCTCAATTGATAAATTATAGATAAATTATAGATAAATTTAAAATAAAAGATTATGAAAAGCATACTTATACCAACGGATTTTTCAGAAGCAGCGGATAATGCTTATTTATACGGTCTTCATTTAGCAAATCATCTGGACTTAAAAATCTATGTTTTGTATTCTTATATGTCACCTGTACTATCAGCAACACATGGAGGTCAGCCCGAATTATTACAAAGTATCTACGAAGAAATAGAACTTTCAAAATTCGATACTTTCAAAAAAAATGTCGCGGTTTTACGTAAATTGGCGGCAGAAAACAACCTTGATCCCAACAATGTAGTTTTCCTTTTTGAAGAAGGTCCATTAGTTAGTTCGGTAAAAAAAACAATAGCTAATGAAGATATATATGCTATCGTAATGGGAACAATTGGTGCTTCAGGTATTTCGCAAGCAATCATAGGAACCAATACGGTCAACGTCATTAAGAATGTAACAAAGCCCGTATTAGCCATACCGACAAAAGCAAAATTTAAACCTATAGATAAGGTAGCTTTTACCACCTTGTTTAGAGACAAAGACAAACCTGCCTTACAAGAAATAGTTAGAATTTCGGAAAAAGTACCTTTTGATGTATATTGTGTTAATGTATTAAATAACCCAGATTATATAGCGGATGTACTAATAGCAGCAGAAGAATGGGGAAAAGAATACGATAATGCTAATTTAGAATTCGTGTTTTTGGAAAAGGAAGAAACAGTTGAAAATACAGTTAATAAATTTCTAGCAGAAAACAAAATTGATATACTTGCTGTAGTAAAAAGAAATAGAAATTTCTTTGATCGATTGATAAACGCTAGCTTAAGTAATGAGTTTGTCTTTCATTCTCATATACCTACTTGGGTATTTCACGAGGAAAGATAATAATAAATTTCAAATCATATAATCCGTAAAAGCAATGCCACAAAGCATTGCTTTTGTTGTAAAATAAAATACGCTTTCTCTCTAATAATTATTAGCTTATTTTATGCAATTTAAAATAAACAATAATCTCCATAAAATATTGCCAATAATTATCACTAATTATAAAAGCAATTTTTCAGATTTTGCCGAATACTATTTTTTACCAAAAAGAAACCTAAAATTAATCTTCAATACAAAAAAATAGTTTCAAACCTATCAAAAGAGTGAATTAAATTTATTGCAAAACAATAACTAAATGTTTTTAGAATAGAAAATATTTAGTCATGCTATACAAAAATGTATGATTTAGAAATAAATAATCGAAAATAAAAACACAAATCTAAATAAAGCAATAAATTAATCTAAAGCACAATTAACTGAAAGACAATCACTTTTGTAAAAATTAATTGAAAGAGAGTATTATTTAAACAAAAGTTTTGTTTTTGTAACTTATATTATCTTATTTTGGCGCTAAGAACATCTTTAATAGACTTTAAAGCGAAAAACTAACATTACATATAGCTATTTAGAATACCGTGAAAAAAAACACTTACCAGCAACCAAAACTAACACTAACAACTGTACAAACTGAGTGCTCAATAGCAACTGGATCCGTTCATATCGGCACTAACACAGACTCTTTCACTCCTAATGTGGAGGAATTCTACGAAGATACCACTACAATAGAAGGTTTTGGAGATTTATAAGTTCATAGATTACAATTAATTATAACAATATGAAATTAACACCTCCAGGCTTCCATCCTAAAAAATGGAATATTTTGGGCATTCTTAGCCTTTTGATAATCACTATTTTATCTTCTTGCAAAAATGATCCAAAGGAAATCATTAGCGGCGATGGCAACATTAAAATATCACTAGCAGGTATAGAAGATTATACAACTATAGATAAAGTAGCAGCTACTCGTAAAAGTAACAATAATACACCTGTAGAAATACAATCATACGAAGGATTTGATGCTATTACATCAATAGAAGTTGAAGAACCAACAGCAGCTGTATCTACAAAAAAAGCATCTTCAGAAGTAACGAAATTAGCTAGCAACACTACAAAATTGCAAGATACTGTCCGTTATCGTTTACTATTCTTTAAGGCGAGTGACAACTCTGTTGTTGTCAATGAACTTATCAAAGCCGGTGATGCGCCAAGGATTCGATTGGATATCGGCGTCACTTACAAATGGGTTGCTTATTCTATCAATACAGCAAATGTCCCAGATATAACTGAAAATATCATTAATAAAAATGACCTTGCGAATAAAGACTTGTTATATGCTAGCAATACTATAACAATACAGCCTGGGGACAACTTCCTAAACCTTACACTGAAGCGTTATACCACCCAATACGAAGTCAATGTTGACACCAGAGGGATGTTTGCTGCAATAGATGAGGATACAAGAATTAGTTTATCAAACACAAATGGAGATCTTTTTAAAACAGCTGATTTTAATATTCTTACTGGTCAATTTGAAGGTTCAGCAACTCTTGTCACACTCAAAGGTAGCGACCTAATAGTTGATAACATATTAAATGATAATAACCAAAAGAAAGCTATATTTCATACCGTTATAGAATCTGAAATAACTCTTGAGAATGAATTGAAATTAAACTTTCTACCATTAAATTTAGCGTTGGAAGATAACGGAACTATACGCAATTTCCCAAGTGCTATTATTAATTTAACACACAATGCAATAACAGGTACATCAACAAGGGGTCGCAAATATAAAATAAATGCTATGTTGATAGAATCTGCCGTACAAGTAGGAACAAGTAATACGAAATGGGCACGGTCAAATTTATGGTATGATGAAAACAATACTATTTCCAAATATCGATTACGTCCAAGTCCTCATTTTAGGGATATGCAAAGTAAGAATAGTAGCGGATTCTTAAAAGATGAAAAGGACTTATGGAGGTTCAGCACTACAACACCTAATGGCACAGAGCAAGAAGTAGGCTTTGACCCTTGTAATAAAGTATTTCCCGAAGGTTTATGGAAAATGGCTAGCGACGAAGACTTTACCTCATTAACAGTTAATAATCCAGACTCATTATATATAATAGATAGAGATGAACCTTGGTGGACGGTTGTATTAGGACTAATTGGTAACTCCAAATATTATGAAATGTCGGCTGTTTATAAAAGTAACACCCAAAATAGAACTCCAGGAAAAGGATATAGTCAACCATATAGACCTAATGACCCTAGATCTACTATGGATAATTTAGTGTTTTCTGGTGTTGGCCGCACAGATATACACGGAACAATATATGAACGACCTATTGCATCATCAGTACTTTCAATAGGTGAATTAGTTAAAGTTCTACCTGTAATCTCTGGCGGAGGTTTTTATTGGACATCTAAAGGATTGTATTCTACAAGTAATGTAACAAAGCCTACTTACTTTGAATATGGAGTAAATGGAGCAACGGTATTAGGCGTTAATTTATTAGAAATACTTCAACTTAATGTCTTGAGCTTTAATGGTTACTTTAAAAATATTCAAAACAATAATTTCGTCAATTCAACGGACTTTAATTCTACAGCTAATTGGAGAGCAAGATTAAATATCCGCTGTGTTCGAGATCCAAATTATACAAACTAATATAATTAAGTTATCCGTAAACTCTACTAAACAAAAAAACAGCAGCAAATAAATATTTGCTGCTGTTTTTTTTGCTCCGACTGACAAGGGCATTACTATTTACAAATAGGAAGTGCTATTCACCCCTCAACATTACATCCTACCTTATTCAAAGAAAAGTAACATACGCAACAGCAAAGTTTATACGATAATTTATATGCAATTTCTATAATTGAAAAGCTATTTAAGTCATAATATTAGTTTGCAATAAGTAAAAAATAATAACACAAATCACAGGATTTAAATTGAAATAGAACTATAATTTTATTGATTAATAATAAAATTAATAATTAATTAATTTTATTGGTTGTTATTGTGGTTTTTATTTCCTTACTTTAATATATATACCTAGAAAAATTATAAAATAATACCAATCCTTTTTAAGTACTGTATCGTAACCTTATACTTATGAAACGAAACAACTACACCCCCCCTCTATTCACTATTACTGTATTAATAGCTGAATATTCGATAGCTGAATCATCAGGCAATCTAAATTTAACAGAAGATTCACTGACGCCCAATGTAGAAGAATTTATAGAAGATGAAACTACCATAACGGGTTTTGGAGATATATAAAAAACAAATCAGCTACACTATGAGACTACAAAATATAATCCTTAAAAAGGCTAAAATTTATGGATATCTACCTATCCTTATAATTTCTGTATTAATCTCCTGCAAAACAGAACAACAAGAGTTAGTAAAGAATAGCAACTTACAGATTTCACTAAAGGGCATTGAAGATTATGTAGAGGTAGATTATACTACAAAACAATCTTCAACAACAAAAAATAGTAATAATACACCTACTGCTATACATTCATATGCTGGCTTTGATGCTATCACCTCTATCCACATAGCCGAGCCTCTAGATGGTAATGAAGTAACAAAAGAAGCCACTATTATAAAAAAATATGCCGCTACGGATACCTCAAAATTAGAAAACACGGTTAAATACCGTTTAATATTCTATAGAACTAGTAATAACACAATAGCTGCTGATCAGGAAATCAAAGTCGGCGATGCCCCAAATATTCAACTGGATGCTGGAATTGCTTATAAATGGATCGCATACTCCATCAATCAAGCAACCGTACCTGCTATAACAAATAATGTTATAAACAAAACAGATATTGCGAATAAAGATTTATTATACGCTACAGGAAATCTAACGATGCAATACGGTGAAAATTACCTTAACATTACCTTCAAACGATACACTACCCAATATGTCGTTAATGTTGATATTAGAGGGATGTTTGCTACATTCCATGATAATACGAGGGTTAGTATTTCCAATGGGAATATAGATTTATTCAAAACGGCTGATTTCAATATTTTAACAGGTGAATTCCAGGGAACCCCTGAATCTATAAAAATTAATGGAACTGATCTAAAAGCTATAACAGCAGGAATTAACGACAAGAAAAGTGCTACTTTTTATTCTATAATTTCGTCAGAAAGTGCTCTTAAGGATGCCTTAAAATTAAACTTCACTCCCTTAAGTATTGTTATGGATCCCGAAAACGAACATCCCACAGGTTTACTTCGTGAATTTGCAGCCACTAGCGTAGATTTAAAACACGAAGCACTATCCGTACCCTCCACGCGTGGCAGACGGTACATCATCAATGCTATGTTAGTGGAATCTGCCATAAAAGTGGGCACGGCGACAACAGAATGGGCGCGATCAAACCTTTGGTATAGTGCAAATAATATAACTGGGGCCTATAGATTTAGGGTGAGTCCACATCAAAGAGATATCTCCAAAGATAGCGAAGGCTATATATCAGATGAAAAGGACCTTTGGAAATTTAATACCACTACTCCAGATGGCACAAGCCAAACAAATGGTTTCGACCCCTGCAGATCAGTTTATCCAAATAATCTATGGAAATTACCAAGTCAGATTGATTTCGAAAATTTGAGCCCGCTTACTGACATATATTTGGTAAATAGAAATGATTTAAAAACAGGTTTAGAGGCAAATTTGATAATAGGTTTAGTTCAGGTGTATACCGAAACAAGAGTTGAATTATTAGCTAAATGGGCTAAATCTGCTAGTTCGAACGCTAATAACGCCTATTCCATCCCATATTTAACTAATGAAACCCTGTCAACAATGAATGATTTATTCTTACCAGCTATTGGATATAGAGCTAATGACAAGACCATTACTAATAGGCCTACATTAACAGAGGTGCTTAGCGTAAGTGCACTTGAAATACTTGGTTTAAATATAAGTAATGGATTGGTTGGTAATGGATACTATTGGACATCGAAAGATATATCAAAAGATGATACGGTGCTTCTTCCTACATATTATACCTATAGATATAATAGTAACACACTAGCATCCATAAATTTACTTGGTCTAAATCTACTAAGTGTATTACCATCAAATAGCTTCACTTCTAACTTCTCAACAATGTCCTGGGAAAACTCTATGAACATCCGTTGTGTCAGAAACAATAGTTATCCCAACGAACCTACCTATTAAAACTAAAGGACAAACAGGAAGTATAAATTAGTACTTCCTGTTTATTAGTTAGACAAAACTAAGAATATAAAATATAGACATCGTATCTTTGGGTTATTTCATAATTAGAATAATATGGACATTCAAATACTGATAGATAAGCTAAAGAAAGCAAATGAACTAAGCACTCCAGTTCAAAAACATACATTGATAGTAAATGAGAAATCAGAAACTCAAGGCGCTCTATTTTTTATTCCGATAGAAGCAAGAGAGTACAAGGTATTAATCCCTGCCCCTTTTCATACTGAAGTTCTAGGCAGTGAAAACACTCCTACTCACCAAAAAATTGTAATGCACAAGGAAGCATTTATATTAAAATAGCGGATTTTCAATTCATCATTACTATTTAATTAATATAATTTGTTTATATTTAATATTGAATCTAAATCTACATTTCAAAAAATATGAGAAATCTACTGTACTATGTACTAATTTCATCTTCATTTGCGGCTATTTCATGTGATAATGCCAATTCAGCGGCTAATGACGTGAAAAATCTACAAGATACATTACCTCCTGTAGAAAGTCAAAAAGCAAATACATTATACAAACCCGCATTTGATGGTCAAACAAGAGCTAAGGGTGTATCCACTACAACTCCCTACGAAGGCGTTGTAATTGCTGATGGTTTAAAATCACCTTGGGGCATAGCTGTACTTCCCGATGGCAGATTATTAATCACCGAAAAGGAAGGCGTCTTAAGAATAGTTGATACTTCAGGTAACATCTCTGATGCGATCACCGGATTACCGACTGTTGACCCAAATGGACAAGGTGGAACATTTGGCATCGTTTTAGATCCAAATTTTAAAAGCAACAGAATAGTTTATTGGGCTTTTACACATCCTGAAGAAGGTGGCAACCAAACTGCAGTAGCGAAAGGCAGATTAGCAGACGATGAAAAAACAATAGAAAATTCTTCTATTATTTACAAAGCCGGCCCTGTATATAACGGTAAACTTCACTATGGAGGTCGCTTATTATTTGATAAATCTGGAAATCTAATCCTTACTAGTGGTGAGCGTTCAGATTTAGAAACACGTCCGCAAGCACAAGATTTAAAATCAGCAATAGGTAAGATAATACGCATTACCACAGATGGTAAACCAGTGGCTGGTAATCCTTTTGAAAATGATAATAATGCTTTGCCAGAGATCTATTCATACGGGCACCGTAACCCACAGGGAATTGCATTCCATCCCGAAACAGGAGACCTTTGGGCTACAGAATTTGGTCCTCGAGGTGGAGACGAATTAAACCGTATCGAAGCAGGAAAAAACTACGGCTGGCCAACGATTACGTATGGTATTGAGTATTCTGGTCAAGCGGTTGGCAATCCTCCTATCCAACAACAAGAAGGTATGGAGCAACCAGTTTATTACTGGGATCCCGTTTTATCACCTTCCGGAATTACTTTCTATACCGGCGATGTAGTCCCAGAATGGAAGAATGATTTATTTATCGCAGGACTAAGTAGTACACATATTGCACGCTTAGTAATTGACGAGAATAATAAAGTAGTTGGTGAAGAGCGTTTACTTGCAAAAGAAGGACAACGTTTCCGCGATATTGTACAGGGTAATAATGGAGAATTATTTACGATTACCGACGGCGGTAGAGTTTATAAAATCGCTAAAAAATAAAGGCTAATTTTAAAACTTATATTATCATAAAAAAGGGGCTTTCTACAAGAAAGCCCCTTTTTTATGACAATATGAATTAAGGAGTTACTTGGCGTAAGAAACAGAACGTGTTTCTCTAATAACCGTAACTTTAATCTGACCTGGATAAGTCATTTCTGTTTGAATACGATTTGAAATATCTGCCGCCAAAATATCAGCTTGTGCATCGGTAACTTTCTCACTTTCAACGATCACACGTAATTCACGACCTGCTTGAATAGCAAATGTTTTTTCTACACCAGGATATGACAATGCTAATTCTTCGAGCTCTTTCAAACGCTTAATATAGCTTTCAACAACCTCACGACGTGCACCAGGACGTGCGCCAGATATGGCATCACATGCTTGAACAACAGGAGATATCATCGAAGTCATTTCTATTTCATCATGGTGAGCACCGATAGCATTACAAACATCAGGGTGTTCTTTATATTTCTCTGCTAATTGCATACCCAAAATAGCGTGTGGCAATTCAGGGTTATCATCAGGCACTTTACCAATATCATGTAATAAACCAGCACGCTTGGCATGCTTCACATTAAGACCTAATTCTGCGGCCATTGTTGCTGCAAAATTAGCTACCTCACGCGAGTGCTGCAATAAATTTTGACCATAAGAAGAACGGTAACGCATACGCCCTACCATACGAATTAATTCAGGGTGTAAACCATGGATACCTAAATCGATAACAGTACGTTCACCAATTTCGACAATCTCATCTTCAATCTGTGTACGTGTTTTCGCAACCACCTCTTCAATACGAGCAGGGTGAATACGACCATCAGTCACCAAACGGTGCAATGATAAACGGGCAATCTCACGACGAACAGGATCAAATCCAGAAAGAATAATTGCTTCAGGAGTATCATCAACGATAATCTCTACGCCTGTTGCCGCCTCTAAAGCACGAATATTACGACCTTCACGACCAATAATACGTCCTTTGATCTCATCATTCTCAATATTGAAAATAGAAACCGTATTTTCGATAGCAGATTCTGTAGCGGTACGTTGAATGGTTTGAATTACGACTTTTTTAGCTTCTTTAGACGCCGTTAGTTTGGCTTCGTCCACGATATCCTTAATCTGCATAATCGCTTGCGAACGCGCTTCTTCTCTTAATGAAGAAACTAATTGTTCTTTAGCTTCATCTGCGGACATTCCTGCCATAGCCTCTAATTGCTGAATGTGTTGATTTTTCAACAACTCTACTTCTTCACTTTTTTTCTCATTTAATTCAATAAGTTGATCTAATTTTAGATTTTTCTTATCTAAATCTTGTTTCTCACGATTAAGATTTTCTATTTTTTGGCTTAGCGATTGTTCTTTTTGACGTATAGAATTCTCTTTTTGAGTAATTCCATTATTACGCTGATTTACTTCTTTCTCATGCTCTGACTTAAGTTGCAAAAACTTCTCCTTCGCTTCAAGTTGGCGTTGTTTCTTAGCATGTTCTGCTTGTTTTTCTGCCTCCTTGATTATATTATTTGCCTTTTCACTTGCTTCTCTTTCTTGCTTTTTGAACAGCATTTGAAGTAAATACCGTCCAATCACAACACCGATAATTAGTGATATTATTATTGCGATTGCTAACTCCATTGTTTATTTATATAATTTATTTTAAATTGTTTTTCAAAAAAAAACCGCAATTAAATATAACGAGTATCAAGTATTATTAAACTTCGAATAATCATGAATTGAGCTTTTGATCTTGACCTAGATGGCGTAAAGCAAAATGGCCTTCATCTTTATGTGCTCTTGATATTGAAGCGTTAAGTTTAAAATAGTGACAACCCGAATTTAATTGCGGCAAATTCGTTGTTAAAGCTCTATAAAGAACGATTTATTTTTTAAAGAAATCAGACAACAATGTATCAAGTTCATGAATAGACTGCTCCAACCCAACATCAGTGTTTTGTGCCAATCTTTCGGCTTTAATCATCCCTGTAGCATACTGTAGTACACACATAGATAATAAATCCTGTTTATCACGAACTGCATAATTATCTTGCAATTCTTTAATTTTTTCATTTATCAGTTTCGCAGCGTAACGAATTACTTCCTCCTCTTCCGTTGTTACACGTAGTGGATAAACTCTATCCGCGATATTTATTTTTATGGAAATCTCTCCCATTATTTTTGAGCTTAAAAACGTTATAAACTTATTTTCTAATTCTAAATACTTATTAAACTATTTCAATAAGTTTATACATCTATCTATTTCTCGCACAAAATCGTTAATTTTTTGTTTTGTGTCAAGTATTTTTTCATTTATAACTTCCTTATCGATATCCCCTTCTTCAAAAGATTTGGCAACAGCCATCGCTTTGATTTTCTCTTCCAGCTGCTGAACCTTGTCTGTACTTGTATCAAATGCTACTTGAACTGATTGTAGTTCAAGCTTCAACAAATCATTCTCTTCTTGCAAAGTTTCACACAATTGAATTAAATTTTTCGTTTTCTCAACGATAATATCCATTTGTGTAGATAATGAAGCCATATTGTTTTTCGCAATTAAATTATTTTGTTTTAGAATTAACGCACTTCTGCGCCTGTTTCTCTCTCAAAGTTAATAATTAATTTTTGAATAATAGTATCAATTTGTTTATCATTTAACGTTTTTTCTTCGTCTTGAATTACAAAACTCAGTGCATAAGACTTTTTACCTTCTGGTAATTTATCGCCTTTATAAACGTCAAAGATATTTACACTTTTCAATAGTTTACGATCTGTTTTTAAGGCTACATTTTTAAGTTGCTCAAAAGTAACCGCATCATCTATCAATAGAGCCAAATCACGACGTACTGCAGGAAATTTAGAAACTTCCTTGAACTTAATGGAGTTCTTACGAATCGTTTTTATAACTAAATCCCAATCAAATTCTGCGAAGAAAACCTGACCATCTACATCTACTTTTTTCAATGCTTCTGAAGCAACAGCACCTAAAGAAACTATTACTTTTTGTCCTTTCAGGTAATCTAACCCATAAGACAAGTGTGGATTAGTCGTCTCTACAATTTGTAGATTATCTATTTTAAGACGTTTTATGATAGTATCAACAGCCGCTTTAAGGTTGTAAAAATTAACTGTATTAGCTGTAGTATTCCATTGTTCCGCCGTAATTTTACCAGCAATACCTAATGCAAAACGTTGTTTTTCTTCGTAACCTTCTTCTTTTAAGAAATATGTTTTACCATATTCGAAAACTTTAAAATCACCAGATTTACGTTTTTGATTATACTCAATTGCGGTCAATACAGAATATACCATATTCTGACGCATTGTATCCAAATCAGAGCTCAAAGGATTTAATAACTTAACAGCTGTAGCTTCATCTTCTACATAAGCGCCTTTTGTCAACGAATTGGAAAGAATCTCTCTATAACCATTACCAATTAATAAATCAGCTACTTGATTAAGAACAACTTCTTTATCTGGTTTTTCTTGTGTATTTAGAGAAGCTAAAATCTGCGATTTTAACTCAATATTATTATACCCATATATACGTAATACCTCTTCAATAACGTCAACTTCACGCGTCACGTCTACTTTGTAAGCAGGTACTTCTACTTCAATAATATCACCATCTTCTTTTACAATGGCAATTCCTAAAGCTAAGATAATAGCTTTAATCTCCTCTGCTGGAATCTCTTTACCGATTAAGCGTTGTACACGCGTATAAGAAACTTCAAAAGCAAATGGAGAAACTGGATTCGGATATATATCTGTCACCATTGAACTCACTGTTCCACCTGCTACCTCTTGAATCAATAAAGAAGCACGTTTTAATGCAAACAAAGGCATATTAGGATCTGTACCACGTTCAAAACGGAATGAAGAATCTGTTTTTAAGGTATGTCTTTTTGCTGTTTTACGTACCGATACCGAATTAAAGTAAGCGGATTCTAAGAAAATATTCGTTGTACCATCAGATACACCCGAGTATTCACCGCCAAATACTCCTGCAATACACATAGGTTTATCGGCATCTGCAATCACTAAATCTTCTGCTGAAAGCTTACGCTCTACGCCATCCAAAGTAGTGAAAAGCTCACCTTCAGCAGCCAAACGCACCACAACCTTGTTTCCTGCAACTTTATCCGCATCAAAAGCATGTAAAGGTTGACCTAAATCATGTAAAATAAAATTTGTAACATCAACAATATTATTAATAGAGCGAATGCCAATAGTATTCAATTTTTCTTTCAACCAATCTGGTGATGGACCTACCTTTACGCCAGAGATATTTACGCCTGCATAACGTGGACAAGCCGCTGTATTTTCTACTACAACCTCAGTTTGTTTAACGTCAGTTTCAGTAAAATCTTCGATGGATGGTAAAGTATAAGAACTACGGAAATAAGCAGCGATATCGCGTGCTACACCTAAATGCGAAGCCGCATCTGCACGATTTGGCGTTAAGCCTATTTCAAAACGAAAATCATCTTCAATTTGATAGAAATCTTTTACCAATGTGCCTACTTGTACATCTTCAGGAAGCTCCACAATACCTGCATGTGAAGAACCTAAACCAATCTCATCTTCACCACAAAGCATACCTTCAGAGACTTCACCACGAATTTTGGACTTCGTGATTTTGAAAGGCTCACCTGTCAAAGGATGACATGTAGTACCTACAGTTGCAACAATCACTTTCAATCCTGCGCGACAATTTGGTGCACCACATACAATATCTAAGGGAGTTTCACCTCCAATATTAATTTTTGTAACTCGCAATTTATCTGCATTTGGGTGCTGCTCCGCAGAAAGTACTTCACCTACTACCAAACCCTCTAATCCACCAGGGATAGATTGCACTTTCTCTACTGCTTCAACTTCCAAACCAACATCCGTTAAGATCAACGAAAGCTCATCTGGTGTTTTATCTATATTTAAGTAATTCTTAAGCCAATTGTAAGAAATATTCATTATTTGAGATTTTAGACACAAAGATAAGTTTTTGAACAGGAAATACAATCTCCATTTCTCATTAATAATAAGAAAAAACACTCTTTACACACAAAATCAGTACTCTATTGGCTATATTTTAATATTGATGTATCCCATGTTAAGGCATCTAAAACTAAATATTTACCCCGAAGGGTATCCAGATCTAAAATAATCTTCAATACTTCCATCGCCATTATATTCCCTATCATACCAGGTAAAGGACCTAATACACCAAGCATATCACAATCTAATATCGATACAGGTTCTTCTGGGAAAATCGCTCTCATATCAGCACTCCCTTTATAGTTAAAAACAGTAACCTGCCCTTCAAAACCTAATATACTGCCGTGAACCAAGGGTTTATTAAAGTCTACACAGGTATCGTTGATGAGATAACGCGTTTGAAAATTATCAGTACAATCAACGATGATATCCATATTTTCTATTAAGCTACTGGCGTTAGAAACATCAAATTTTGCATGCACACATGTCAAGGATATACCCGTATTATAATCCTCAACATAGCGTTTAGCACTATTTACCTTAGCCCATCCTATTGTTTTTTCACTATGTATAGTCTGTCGATTGAGATTATGTAGCTCTACAAAATCAGGGTCAATAATGGTAATGAATCCGACACCAGCACCTACCAATTGCTGTAGTACCGCTGATCCCAACCCCCCAACACCAATAATTAGCACCCTGGAAGCTAATATTTTACGCTGCCCCGACACGCCAACATTATCGACCACAATCTGTCTTATATAGCGTTCAAATGTATTATCTTTCATTGTTTTACCCCTTTATAAATAGTATCCCAATCTTTAACCACACATTCATACCCTTTTGCTGTTATCATTGCCACAAAATCTTCTACAGAACGTTCATCACTAATTTCAAACTGCTCTAGAGATTGTAGATCGACAGCATAACCACCAGGATTAGTTTTAGAAGCCGCACTCATCGTGGTGGCACCCAGCGAAACCACATGATTGCGAAATAGTTCACTTTCTCGCGTAGAAATAGAAATATCCAACTCTGGATTCCATATTCTATAAGCACATATCAATTGCAACAAATTACTATCGCTAAGAATAAAATTAGGAACAAACTCACCTTCTGCAGGTCTCAATCGAGGGAAAGAAACTGCATACTTTGACTGCCAGTACATTTTCTGTAAATAATCAATATGAAGGGCATTATAAAAACTATCCACCCGCCAATCTTCTAAACCTAACAAAACACCCACTCCAATCTTATGAATACGAGCTCTACCGATACGATCTGATGTTGCTAATCTATAATCAAAATTTGTTTTTTTACCTTTTAGATGGTATTTTTTGTAAACTTCTCTATGATAAGTTTCTTGGTAAACTAACACGGAATAAACCCCAGCTTCATAGAGCAATTTGTATTCCTCTTCTTCTAAAGGTTGTACTTCTATAGAAATAGTATTGAAATAAGACTTTAATAGAGCAATGGCCTTTAAAAAATAATCAATATGTACAGTAGAATTAGCTTCACCAGTAACCAATAAAACGTGATCAATCCCCATCTTTTTCAAGGTTAGCGCTTCAATGACTATTTCGCCATGAGACAATGTTTTACGCTTAATCTTGTTATCAAGGCTAAAACCACAGTACGTACATATATTTTGACATTCATTACTCAAATAAAGAGGCATAAATAATTGAATATTTTTCCCAAATCGGTTTTGTGTAATATGCTGCGACATCAGTGCCATTTCTTCCAAAAAACATGCTGCGGCAGGCGACAGTAAAACTAAAAAATCATCAACACTAAGTTTCTTTTTACACAGGACTACTTTTACATCTTCTGTATTGACAGCATATATACGCTCCTTGACCTCATCCCAATTAAATCTCGCTAAATATGTTTTTATATCCATACTATATACTCTTTTAAGGTAGGTTTAAAAATCCGGTCAACGGACTGGAAGGCTGTGCTACTTTCATCTTACTACCAAGTCCACTCTCAAAGGCTAATCGACCAGCTTTGACCGCTTCTCTAAATGCAATAGCCATTTGCACCGGATCTTTGGCTACTGCAATTGCGGTATTCACTAAAACGGCATCAGCACCAATTTCCATGGCTTTTACAGCATCTGAGGGCGCTCCAATTCCAGCATCTACAATCACAGGAACCTTACTTTGTTCTATAATAATTTCCAAAAAATCTATTGTTATCAATCCTTGATTAGAACCAATAGGAGAACCTAAAGGCATCACCGCAGCAGTACCAACATCTTCTAAGCGCTTACATAATACGGGATCCGCATGAATATAGGGCAATACCACAAATCCATCTTTAACAAGTTGCTCCGTCGCTATCAATGTTTCAATTGCATCGGGTAATAAATACCGAGGGTCAGGATGGATCTCCAATTTCACCCAATTGGTTTCCATAGCTTCACGTGCCATATGCGCAGCAAGAATAGCTTCACGGGCATTACGTGCTCCTGATGTATTGGGTAATAAGTTTAAAGAGCTTATCGAGAGATGATCAATTATAGATGCATTAGTACCTTTTAAATCTATTCTTTTTAATGCTAAAGTCACCATTTCTGCTTCCGATCCCGCTATTGCATTGTACATATCTTCCAAACGCCCAAACTTACCCGTACCTAAGATTAGTCGAGATTTAAATTCTTTGTTTGCTATTTTTAACATCACGAAGTAATTAACTGATTAAAATAAATAAAGGATTCGGGAGAAAGTGTTAAACTGGATGACAAAGCAACCCCATAAACGCCAACTTCACAAAGATCCCGTATATCCTTCTCTACCACTCCACCTATAACATAAATCGGTTTTTTTTTGAGAGATTGAAGCTTCAATTGTGCCATTACATCCCGAACTCCATCAATACCTAAAATAGGACTTAGATTTTTCTTTGTTTCCGTATAATGCAATGGTCCTAGCCCAATATAATCACATCCATCCTTGATATTATTCATTACATCATCAATGTTATTGGCCGTTCCTCCAATAATCCTATTATATCCCAAAATTTTGCGTGCTTCTGTTACATCCGCATCTAACAATCCTAAATGTACCCCATCAGCATCTGCTGCTACCACGATATCGACATAATCATTGATAATAAAAACAGCATCATACTGATCACAGATTAATCTTATATCTATTGCAAAAAGTAATAACTCGTCTTTGTCAACACATTTACAGCGGAGCTGAATCCATTTTCCACCAGCTTCAAGAACGCCTATAATATTATTTCTATGCTGTAGTAATGTGGCACCTTGTGAAATATATTGTATTTTTTCCATTTTATGATTTATGATAACCTAACATTGAAGTATTACTATTTAAAAAAACCGTTACGTAATTTTTAGCTTTCAAACAAGCCGTCTCTATATCAAATCCCTTCCCTAAATAGGATGTAATTGCTGCTGCTAAAACACAACCAGAACCGTGTTTTCCGTTTCCTTTTACAATTTGCGAGGGCATAAAAACTATTTCCTTCGACCCTCCATACAGAATATCTTGTCCAATATTATCTTCCCGATGTCCACCTTTAAGGAACACAAAAACCCCAATATCTCCAGATAAATCTAGCGCTTTGAATTCCATGTAATTAGGCGTTAACAAGTAGATAAAAGGCAATAAATCTTTAATCATATCCTCATTAGAAACACATAAAAAAAGTTGATTAGAAGAGCTGTATATAACGGTGTCCCAAATTATTTTACAGCTTCTATTGTATTTAATGACTTCATCAACGATATTAGAAAGATATAAAACATCAGGAACTACCCCTATTTTGACGCACTTGATATCATACGATTGAAACAAGACTGCGATCGCTTTCCTAACCCCAGCAATAGGCAACCATTCCAAATCATAAAATAAATATTCAGTCTGAATGGTATTTGCTGTTAATACAGATAATGCTTGGACTCCAATCTGCTCAGCTGTTTTCACATCTGCCAATACCCCAGCACCAGCACTTGTATCAAATCCACCAATCATTAAGACAAATGGTCTATCTTTCTTTTGCATGTTAAAAAACTAGTTAATGGGTTATCAGCTTGCCAGATCGCCCCCATTAAAGCTACACCATCTACTTGCGGGTATATTTCTGCAATATTGACATCATTAATCCCCCCTATAGCAATTAATCCGGTATCGTAATTAATTCTATCTTTCAATTCATACATCAATGTTTTGGATGCTTTATATCCGAACTTTGAAATACTATCATAAAAAGGCCCTAAAAAAGCGTTGTTTATAGGTGCGGCTAAGCCATTGAATTCTTCAATACTATGTGTAGAAGTAGAAACAACATAATCCAATAATACGGGGTTAGATAAAGCTATATTTCGTAGTCTTGTATTGATATGAACCCTAAAACCATCAAATGCACATCCATTAATATCATTAGCATGAAAAACTATACGGTTCAAAAAACAAGATTCTATATCTTTATATATCTTTAATACATCAAGTATACTAGCATAGGGTTTTCTAATATGATATAAATCCAAACCTTGATCCAACATCATATTAATCCAATAAGCTTCATTAGCGTATTTTCGATCAGGACTTATAACGACGATCATAAATATATTTTTTTACCGTGATTCACAAACTCTTTAGACATTTCATCCATCCCTTCATTAGCCATATCTCGTATCTCTTGAGTTATTTTCATCGAACAAAATTTAGGACCACACATAGAGCAAAAATGGGCACCCTTTGCGGCGTCAGCAGGCAATGTCTCATCGTGATATTCACGTGCTGTATCTGGGTCTAAAGAAAGATTAAATTGATCTTCCCATCTAAATTCAAATCGAGCTTTGCTTAAAACATTATCTCTATATTGTGCGCCAGGGTGACCTTTGGCAAGATCTGCAGCATGTGCCGCCAACTTATAGGTGATAACTCCATCCTTAACATCTTTCTTATTTGGTAAACCCAAATGTTCTTTAGGTGTTACATAGCAAAGCATAGCACAACCATACCATCCAATCATAGCTGCACCAATGGCAGAGGTGATATGATCATATCCCGGAGCAATGTCCGTTGTCAAAGGTCCTAACGTATAAAATGGTGCTTCGTCACATTCCTTCAATTGCTTATCCATATTTTCTTTTATTAGGTGCATAGGCACATGGCCTGGTCCTTCGACCATCACCTGCACATCGTGATTCCACGCTATTTTCGTTAGCTCCCCTAGTGTTTCCAACTCCGCAAATTGCGCAGCATCATTAGCGTCAGCAATAGAACCTGGACGCAAGCCGTCCCCTAGAGAGAAAGCTACATCATAACGTTTCATTATCTCGCAGATATCTTCAAAATGTGTATATAAGAAACTTTCTTTGTGATGATATAAGCACCATTTGGCCATAATCGAACCTCCTCTAGAAACGATTCCAGTGACGCGGCTCGCTGTGAGATGGATATAGCGCAATAATACACCTGCGTGAATGGTAAAATATGAAACTCCTTGTTCTGCCTGCTCCACCAAAGTATCGCGAAAAATTTCCCACGTTAAATCCTCCGCTATACCTTTTACCTTTTCTAAAGCCTGATAAATAGGTACAGTTCCAATCGGAACTGGCGAATTACGAATGATCCATTCTCTAGTTTCGTGTATATTTTTGCCTGTAGAAAGATCCATTATTGTATCTGCTCCCCAGCGACATGCCCATACTGCTTTTTCTACTTCTTCTTCGATACTGGAGGAAATAGCGCTATTCCCAATATTAGCATTTATCTTAACGAGAAAATTTCGCCCAATTATCATAGGTTCGCTTTCAGGATGATTTATATTATTGGGAATAATAGCACGCCCTGCAGCAATTTCCGATCGTACAAATTCTGGTGTAATCAGTCCTTTAGGGGTATTGGCGCCATAACTGTCTCCTTGATGTTGATGATCCATTCCCTTTGTTGAAGATTGCAACTGCTCCAAACATTGGTTCTCACGGATAGCCACATATTCCATCTCTGCCGTAATGATTCCCTTTCGGGCATAATGTAATTGCGTTACATTACAATTTTCTTTAGCAACTTTTGGAAGGTGACTATATTGAAACCTCAATTCAGCAAGAGAAGCATTATTAAGTCGAGCATTGCCATATTCGGAGGTAATCCCATCTAACACCAAAACATCCTTTCTAGCTAAAATCCATGATTCACGCAACCGTTTAATACCTCTACGTATATCAATTATAGTAGCCGACTCCGCATCTGTATAAGGCCCTGATGTATCATAAATAATGATTGGTGGATTTATTTCAATATCACCATTACTGAATTTTGTTGGACTCAGTGAAATTGCGCGCATGGCTACTTCAATTGGATATATATCTCCTTTTACAGATACTTTCTTAGAATTTGGAAAAGGACTTGTCGTAATTTTTTGTGTGCTCATAATTATTGCTATGTTAGTACTATGTTAGCCTCCCTGAAAAGCTTTGATGATAAGAATTTCATCATTTGCACTTAATACTGTAGTAGGCCATTTGGATTTGGGCACAACAAAGTCATTTAATGCTGCTGCAATACCTGAGCTACTACCTTGCGTATATAGTAATACTATGTCTTCAAGTGAACTTGGAAGAATTTCGAAAAAAGTGAGTTGATGATTAATAGTTATTTCCATTCCTTTAAATAGTTAAATAAGTTGTATTAAAAACTTCAGGAATGACTAAAAAGTGCAGGTAGCACAGATAAGACATTTTACTTTTTCCTACGCTAGTATGACCTAGATCAGGTATTGAGGGTAATTTCTCAGCCTATTTCATAATAGACACCCCTAAAGTTCTATACTAATATAAGATATTTTTATTCATTTAACGAAATAATATTAAATTAAAATTACATCAATATCTAAAGAGGATAATTTACAAGACTTATTAACAAGAATCTATTGAGAATGATTTAGTACACAAAAAAATAGTCGAAGCAAATATACTTCGACTATTTTTTTGTAAACTGAAACTAAACTATAGCCTTACCTACTTATAGAAACTATTCCTTCTTCCACCATCTTACATAGTCTATTTCCATCATAGCAGGAAAGGAATTATTATCAATACCATATTTCCCTCCCCAATTTCCACCTACTGCAATATTTAACAATAAAAAAAAGGAATTGTCAAAAGGCCATTCTCGCACAGTATTATGTTCATTTAATATAGAATTGTACAAAATATTATTACAATAGAAATCTATTTTATCCTTCGACCATTCTACGGCATACGTATTAAACTGTTGTGGTTGTCTAATAAATAACGATTTCATCTTTTGTGTATTCTTCATATGGTTGTAAGCTTCAGAATGTATAGTTGCATATACAGAATCTGGTTGATAGCCGACAAACTCCATGATATCAATTTCTCCACACATGGGCCAGCCTACAGTATCAATATTGTCCCCCAACATCCATATAGCGGGCCACAAACCTCTACCTTGGGGTAATTTTGCGCGAATTTCAATTCTTCCATACTTCAATTTTATTTTATTTTTTGTCGTTAAACGCGCTGAAGTATATGCTTTGCCATTGGAAGAATCTTTTCTTGCTGTAATAATTAATTTACCCTGTTCGACTTTAGCATTTTGTAATGACTCAGCTGTGTAATTTTGAAGTTCATTATTACCCCAAGCCCAAGCATTACCAGCCGTATCAAAATTCCACACTTTAGCATCAGGCAATCCTGTATAATTAAATTCTTCAGACCATACCAACTTCCAATTGCGTGAAGTCCTACAACTTGTAAACAACAGGGAAACAAAAAGTATTATAAATATAAATCTACTCATCTTAATTATTATTAAAATTTACAAGTTTAGCTATACACATTGCTACCCTTATATTTTCTATTTCAACAACCACATCAATTTATTAACCTCATCTTCACCATTATACTGACGACTTAGCGCTTCCATCAGATTCGCATGGTTATGTATCGCTTCAGTAGCAGGTTATAACCAACGTAATGGAATAGCCTCCTTTTTATTTACGTTTAACGAAGCTGCTGCATTAATAGGGGAAATTGGATAATTAGTCCTTCTATATTCATAAAATCCCTGAATAGGATCTTGCATATATTTCAATAAGTATTTTAGAATCCATATCTGTTTCAATTGATCTGCTGAATTAGCCTTAAATGAAGCCTCTCCAGAAAAAACCTTGTAAATAACTATAATTGGTATTTCAAATGTAAGAGATTTAGGGAATTAACACAAACCATATCACAATTAGCAGATCGTAGAAACATTCAGTATGAAGCTATTGGGCAATAAGAATCCTTTAGCAATACAATATTGTATATTGTCGACAAAAACAATCAGTGTTAATAACTCTTATTTCCTAACAACATCCATAGTTTATAACCAATCATTCATAAATAATGCTTAAATTTGGACTTTAATTTGAAGAACGTTCAAAACTAACATACAATAATGATCCATTTCTTTGAGAACCCATCGAACACTGTATATGGTGTTCAAAGTGTAAACTCTTTATCACAAGAAGACATTACTAAACTGAATTGGTTATTTGGCAATGCCAAAAAACTTGACGATCAAACCCTCGACCATTTTTATGTAGGCCCTCGTGCAGCAATGATTACTCCATGGAGTACGAATGCTGTAGAGATTACGCAAAATATGGGAATTGAAGGTATTATTCGTATCGAGGAATTCCAACCTGTAGAAGCTGATTTTAACACGTTTGATCCCATGATCTCTCAGAAATATCAAGCATTGACCCAGGATATGTACAGTATAAACATCGCTCCAGAGCCTATTTTGGAAATCGATGACATCGATGCTTATAATAAAGCTGAAGGTTTAGCATTAAACCCCGAAGAAGTAGACTACTTGCGCAATTTAGCCACTAAATTGGGCCGTAAATTGACCGACTCCGAAGTATTTGCCTTTTCCCAAGCTAACTCAGAGCACTGCCGTCACAAAATCTTCAATGGTACTTTCATTATTGATGGTGAAGAGCAACCTACATCTTTATTTAAATTAATTAAGAAAACATCAGAAACAAATCCTAACGATATTGTTTCAGCTTATAAAGATAACGTAGCCTTTGTAAAAGGTCCTCGTGTCACACAATTTGCACCATTATCTGCAGATAAGCCTGATTACTACGCGGAGAAAGAGTTTGACTCTGTATTATCCGTGAAAGCAGAAACACACAATTTCCCTACTACTGTAGAGCCATTCTCTGGTGCTGCTACAGGATCTGGTGGTGAGATTCGTGACCGTCTTGCTGGTGGTCAAGGATCTATTCCTTTAGCAGGAACAGCCATCTACATGACTTCGTACTCCCGATTGGAAGACAATCGTCCATGGGAAAAAGCAATGGATGAGCGTGACTGGTTATATCAAACACCAATGGATATCTTAATCAAAGCTTCTAATGGAGCATCTGATTTCGGTAACAAATTTGGACAGCCACTTATCACGGGTTCGGTACTGACGTTCGAGCATGAAGAAGAAGCGCGCAAACTAGGTTTTGATAAAGTTATCATGCAAGCGGGTGGTGTTGGCTATGGTAAATTAGATCAAGCAAAAAAACATACGCCAAAAACAGGCGACAAAGTAGTAATATTAGGAGGCGAAAACTACCGTATCGGTATGGGTGGTGCTGCAGTATCATCTGCTGACACGGGAGCTTTTGGTTCAGGCATAGAATTAAATGCCATCCAACGTTCGAATCCAGAGATGCAAAAACGTGCAGCAAATGCAGTCCGTGGCATGGTAGAGTCTGACCACAACCCTATTGTTTCTATTCACGACCACGGAGCTGGTGGACACTTAAACTGTCTTTCCGAGTTGGTAGAAGAAACAGGTGGATTGATTGATTTAGATGCATTACCTGTTGGCGACCCTACATTATCTGCTAAGGAGATTATTGGTAACGAATCACAAGAGCGTATGGGCTTAGTGATTGGTGAGCAAGATATCGATATTTTGAAACGTGTAGCAGACCGTGAACGCTCACCAATGTACACTGTTGGTGAAGTAACGGGTGATCACCGTTTTACATTTCAATCGAAAACTACAGGTGCTAAACCAATGGATTATGCTTTAGAAGATTTCTTTGGCTCCTCTCCAAAAACTATTATGAACGACATCACTGTAGTAAGAAATTACGCAGATGTTGAATATAATGTAACAGAAGTACCGACCTACTTAAAGCAAGTATTACAATTAGAGGCTGTAGCTTCTAAAGATTGGTTGACAAACAAAGTAGACCGTTGTGTGGGTGGACGTGTTGCCAAACAACAATGTGCCGGCCCTCTTCAACTACCGTTAAACAACGTAGGTGTAATGGCTTTGGATTACAAATCTAAAGAAGGTATCGCTACTACAGTAGGACACTCTCCAGTAGCCGCTATCGTAGATCCTGCAGCTGCTAGTAGAACAGCTATCGCTGAAGCATTATCTAATTTAGTATTTGCTCCTATTAAGGATGGTTTAGCGGGTGTATCATTATCCGCAAACTGGATGTGGGCATGTAATAATGAAGGAGAAGATGCACGTCTATATAAAGCGGTAAAAGCTTGTTCAGACTTCGCTTTAGAATTAGGAATCAATATTCCTACAGGAAAAGATTCATTATCCATGAAACAAAAGTATCCTAATGGTGAAAATGTTATCGCTCCAGGTACTTTGATTATATCCGCAGCAGGTAACTGCATCAATATCAACAAAGTAGTAGAGCCAGTTTTAGCTAAAAATGCAGGTTCTATCTATTACATCAATTTATCAAAAGATACGTTCAAATTAGGCGGGTCATCATTTGCTCAAATCTTGAACAAGATTGGTAAAGAAGTGCCAACAATCCAAGATGGTGCTTACTTCAAGACAGCATTCAACGTGATCCAAGATTTGATCAATACCGATCAAGTAGCTGCAGGTCACGATGTAGGTTCAGGTGGTTTGATTACAACCCTTTTAGAATTGACATTTGCTGATGTGAACTTAGCAGCAAACTATGACCTATCAGGTCTAGGTGAAGTGGATACTGTAAAAGCATTATTTAATGAAAATATCGCTGTAGTATTGCAAGCGAAAGATGATGTTACATTTGAGGCGACATTAGCTACTGCTGGCATTGCAGCTGTGAAGATTGGTACTGCTATCGAAGGTACAGAAGTAACCATCAAAAATAACACAGATACCTTTGCGTTCAATGTAACAGACACACGTGATACATGGTACAAAACATCCTTCTTATTGGATCAAAAACAATCGAAGAATGGAATGGCTCAAGAGCGATACAATAATTATAAAAATCAACCATTAGCATTCACCTTCCCTACTCAATTCACGGGAAAGAAACCTGTAAACAACGGGGCTCGTCCTAAAGCAGCAATCATCCGTGAAAAAGGTTCTAACTCAGAACGTGAAATGGCTAATGCATTATTCTTAGCGGGATTTGATGTTAAAGATGTGCATATGACAGATTTGATCTCTGGTCGTGAGACGTTAGAAGATATTCAGTTTGTAGGTGCTGTTGGTGGATTTTCTAACTCTGATGTATTAGGATCAGCTAAAGGTTGGGCGGGAGCATTCAAATACAATGAAAAAGCAAAAACAGCATTAGAAAAATTCTTCGCTCGTCCAGATACAATGTCTGTAGGTATTTGTAATGGTTGTCAATTGTGGATGGAATTAGATCTTATCAATCCCGAACACGAAGTACACGGTAAAATGCAGCACAATACTTCAGGCAAACACGAATCTAACTTCATCTCTGTAAAAGTACAAGACAATGATTCTATCATGTTAAAGACTTTAGCAGGTACTACTTTAGGTGTTTGGATCTCTCATGGTGAAGGTAAATTCAAATTGCCTTATGGGGAAGAACGCTATAATATCGTAGCAAAATATGCTTACGAGCAATACCCACACAACCCTAACGGTTCGGACTTCAATACCGCGATGATGTGCGATACTACAGGTCGTCACTTGGTGACTATGCCACATATCGAACGTTCTATCTTCCAATGGAACTGGGCAAACTACCCTGCAGGCCGTCAGGACGAAGTATCACCTTGGTTAGAAGCATTTGTAAATGCTAAGAACTGGTGTGAAGCAAACAAGAAATAAGTTGGACAAATTGTAATATTTGGAATCCTCCTGCACTGTAAAGTGTAGGAGGATTTTTTTTTATAATTTGCCTTGAAGGTTCCTCAAAACTAAAGCATAATAGGCTATCCTGCCATCAATGGATCAGTGATACTGATATTCCCATTTTCGATATGTCCAGCATAGCGCAAACGTAATGATGTATCCTTCGGATTCGTCACCTCGACATCATACCAGCCTTTGCTCTTTGAGCAATCTATTTCAAGGCCTTTAGTTAACTTTTGGGCCTGAAATAAACCATAAGATTTATCTTCAATCTGCAATGGACCATCAGAAGCATGCACTTTGATACTTAGAAAAGTCTTCCCTAGACGATTGAAAGACTTGACCTCAATAGAGGGGATATAGTTTTTATTACCATCAAAAGAGCGATAGAAACCATTCGGTCCATGTACCGCAAAAGAAAATAAATCCCCTTTCATACCATTCAAATCCCAATCGTAACGCAAATCGTCATCTTTAGCAATCGCAAAATTCCAAATCTTTCCTGGCTCCTCCTGCACATAACTATGATAGGCAATCACAAAATAAGGAATCGCTTCCGTAGATGCTGATTTTATACGTTTATCAAGCTGTGCCAACATGGACAAGTTGCTTCCTTTACAGACTACATTGAGCTGTAACTCCACGGGCAATGCACAAGCAGGCTTGAACCCTTTTTCTTGTAGAGGTACATTAGGCTTAAAGTGTGAGTTATTCTTAATTTCTGATAGCTCTTGTTGGGTAATCTCCACATACTTATTGGGTACATTTTTACTTTTCGCAGCATAAATACGCGACACATACACGTCACGATCTACTAAATCAATAGGTGCACGCTGAAAATGATTAGCGGCTCTAAATATTGAAGTCATGTCCCCAGTCACCATGCGACGCCAATCACTAATATTGTCTTCGCGTACACGAATACCTTTTTTCTTCTCCAGAAAATGCTCAATAAACTGAATCCCTGACGTAAGGTCAAATACCTCAGAATTCACAAATCCTCCTTTAGACCACGGCGAAGCTACAACCATAGGCACCCTATAACCGAGCCCGATAGGACTATCTAGTGTAGCATCCGGCTTACCAGTTCTTTTTCGCTCTTGCTCCATTGTCACATACTCATCTGCAGTATCAATATTTCCTGATATTCGGCCTACATCATCACGGCTAGACAATGGAGGAACAAATGGCGCTATATGATCAAAATAACCATCATTTTCATCATAGGTGAGTACAAATATTGTTTTCTTCCATATATCAGGATTCTTGGTCAAGATATCTAATGCTTCGGACACATACCATGCGCCATACCAAGGGCTACCAGGGTGATCCGAGAAGCGACATGGTGCAACCAACCAAGACACGGTAGGCAATTTTCCACGATCTACATCCTTACGAAATTGATAAAAGATATCTCCAGCAGGTACATTTACTTCAGCATCATGGGTACCGCTTAATTTTTCCAGCTTATGGTAGTTTGGATCTTCCACATTGGTCACAAAAGCATTTTCATGTATCGCTTTTTCATGTGGCGAAAGCTTTTGAAAATTAGCTTCACTGTACTTGTCTATATCCAGCAATAAACGCGTGAGCTCTTTATTCAATTTTTCTATTTCATTAGCTTCCTTTTCCTCCTTCAGTTTAATTCGAATAGCAGCTATGCGATTGTGCATCCAGGCTCTATGCTTAGGATGAAAACGTACATTATACTGCTTATAGAACTCTAAATTGTTATCCGTAAAATTAGCTAGCCAATCTTCTTCTTCATCCGACAAACCTACAGGAATACTCAATTCATTTTGATAGACCTTCCATGAAACGCCTTCTTCTTCCAATCTTTCAGGAAACGTCTTCCAACTAACATCTTTATAGTTTATCTGACCATTATCTACATGGGCTACGGACTCTGGATCACGAGGTTGCTCACGTACTGCACCAGACCAAAAATAAGACCTATTAGCAGACGTACCCGTCAAAGAGGAACAAAAGTGTTGATCACAGACCGTAAATGCATCCGCAAAAGCATAATAAAATGGAATGTCAGCACGATTGTAATAGCCCATCGTTAGCGGGATATCTTTATATGCTTTATTTCCCGAACTTTTGGCTTCCAGCCAATTGTCCATTTTTCCATTATTGCGCGCCGCTACCATATCACGCCAGCCATGTGGCAAAGAGCCCATCCATGTAGACTTGCTATTTACAATATCCAAATGAAATGGCGCATAATATTGTCCTTTCTTATTCCCTTGTACCCAGACAGGCAAACCATTAGGTTGCTTCATAGCACGCGGGTCATTAAATCCGCGCACCCCTTTGAGTGTACCAAAGCAATGATCAAAAGAACGATTCTCTTGCATCAAAAACACGATATGCTCGGCATCCAGATAGGTAGTACCTGGATCAGCATCTATAGCTAATGCCTTTTGAATAGACTCCGGCAAATTGTTGACCGTAACCGAAGTTCCCGCTAATAAAGCGGCTTTTTTTAAAAAATCTCTTCTAGAATCCATTAATTTATCCACCAAGGTTTAATATGAATAGCATCATTTCCGTCAAATTGAGATTGAATAGCTATAGCTACCTGTTCGGTATTATTGTTATATTCATCTAGAGGATACATCCATCGATATGCAACCTGCACATTGTTGGCCTTACGCAACGATGGGTATCCCGTACGTAGATGGTCAAAATATGCACTAAATCCCCCTTGATGAAAACTACGTAGATATTTCTGTATAATAATACGCTCCAATTGATCAGTAGATGTACTTGCTAAATTAAAGCTAACATTATTTTGGGATAAATACAGCACAACCTGATTTTCAGTGAAATAATTAGACATATTTTTGGCATATTTTTCATAAAATTGGAATGAAGAGCGAATACCATTGTCATAATGCTGCTTCATATCCCCTACCAGCCAACCTCTCCATATTGCTTCAGCAATAATAAACTGCAATTCGGAGTACCCTAATAATACAAGAGGCTCTGCTGTAGGGTCTTCATAATAACGCTCACGCACCTTAGAAAGCTGTCCTCTAACGGCCTTTTGATTGACCAAAGTATAAGGAACTATAGGATCACCGCCTTCATAAGAAGAAAAATCATTTTCTGCTTTACCTTCTTCTTTGCCAACCCTAGTTTGATTAGCTATCGCAAATAGACGTGGGTCTCTAAGATCTTGGAAATGCTGAATAAAAGTAGAATCCATATACATGCTAGAACTGTAGTTATTGGCATTAAATTCAGGGTAACGGTTGTCTTCTTGATTTAAAAAAAATAACTGCCCATCTTCAGAACCATTTATAGCGTTAATAATATTCTCTTGTGCTACTATACGTGCAAATTCCTCAGCTATAGAAAAAGGAAAGTCGTTTGTTCTATCAACAAGTGTTATTAATACTTTTAAACGAAATGAATTCACCAATTTATCCCAGCGACTTACGGAACCTTCATAAATAATATCACCAATAATATCATCTGCATTACTTTTCAAAATAGCACTAGCTTCCTCTAGTTCCTGCAAAATACCTACGAACACTTCCTTTTGACTGTCATATTTGGGGTTAAATATCCCCAAAGATTCTCCCTTTGCGGCTTCCGTATATGGGATATCCCCAAAAGTAAGCGTAAGATTATAGAAATAATAAGCACGAAAAAACTTAGCTAAAGCAATGTAGCCCTGTGAAGCTATTTTTGTTGCCTCTTCTTCCATTTTTGTAATATTTCTCAAATGCTGATACTGACTGAAGGTACCACGTTGCCAAGTATATATTTGGTAAGCATGCTCCCCGTCTGTACGTACAATCATCTTTAGCGCGTACAAAGGATCTGTTCCTCTCCAGGTACGAAAGGCTTCCCATTCTATTTTTGGAAGCAAGGACTGCGGATGAGTAACCTCAGATTCATTCGAATTTATATTGATATCTGTTAACTTTTTACACCCTACAAATAGCAATAGAACCGCTATTGTAGCTACACTTATATATTTAGATAGTATCATAACTTGTTTATTTAAATTAAAATTTGAATTCCAACGATATCCCAACATAACGTGTAGAAGGATCTTGAAGATCAACATCATTGCCTACGCCAAAATCAGGATCTATATAAGGGATCTTCTTCCAAATCGCTAGATTATATCCAAATAGAGAAGCATTTATTGCTTTTACTTGCTTAGACTTAAAGAATTTATTGATATCATAACCTACAGATACTCTCCTTAGTTTGACAAAGGAACGATCAAATACATTAGCAAACAGCTTACTTTCGCTTTCTGTTACGCGTGCTCTATAGGGGTAGTTTTGTGCCCATGCTTGCCAATCTACAGCCTGTGTATTATCTATATAAGTCCGTGTATCAGAGACGATATTGCCATTGATATCCCTCAATAATTCGCCACCTGTTATTATCACCCCTTCAGGAACGTATATATTCATCCCTGCATCATACTGTTCCTGGCGATACAAAACCGACGAAGGGTGCTTTCCACCCCACCAAAGTTTCTCTATAGTAGTAGAATTGAGCACCCCACCTATCGAACCATGTATATCAACATTGACCATTACATTGTTTATATTAAATCTATTCGCAAATCCAAATTGCCAATCGGGCTGAAAATATCCTAGGTTCTGCGGAAATGGATTTAAAATGGGCATTCCTGTATTCGGATTTAAGATAACTTTACCATCAGCAGATTTTTCCCATACCGTTGCATAATAAGCGTCAGCACGATCGCCAACAATTAGGTTTCCAAATTTTTCAGCATTGTTATATATAGCTTCTAATCGTTGTATCGAACGCGACCAATTAATGGATGAATGCCACGAAAAATTTTCTTTACGTATCATGCTGGTATTGATGGATACCTCTAAGCCTTGAGTACGATATACATTTCCATTTACCTTACGAGAACCAAAGGCACTAGATTGCGATATACTAAGATCTATAATTTGGTTTTTATCTACCACATTGTAATATGTAACTTCGGCATTAAATCTATTCTTAAAAAAAGCTACTGATGTACCTACCTCTATAGAATTAGACTGTTGTGGCAATATATTAGGGTTAATAATACCCGCTGGATAAGCGACAGAAGCTAAAGCACCATAGGTAAGATCCTTTTTATAGGTCGACACTAAGCTGTAGGGATCCAAATCAGAAGATACTGAAGCCCAGGAGCTATACAGCTTGAGGTAATCAATCTGTGCGGGAAGATTTAAATAATCTGACACAATAACACTCAATGATACTGACGGATAAAAGAAAGATTGATTTAATTTAGACAGCGTTGAAGACCAATCATTACGACCTGAAAAATTTAAAAACGTAGATTTAAAGAGGCTAAAATTCACCGATCCATATGCACTACGAATTACTTTAGTCGCATTATTATTATCCGCCTTCACCGGACCTTGAGTATTTCCTAAATTATAGATAAAAGGTACTATCAAACCATCTGTAGACTGGTTATAACTGTTAAAGTCACGCTGAAATGTAGATGTTCCTACATTTACTGTTAGGCCAAAAAGATTATGAAATTCTTTGGTATAGGTTGCTAAAGCGTCAGCATCGAAATTCAGCTGCTTAGTATTCCACATCTTATAATCCCCATTTCGAGACTCTTCGTAGTCGATATATGATTTTGGTATTCTTATATCTTCAAATAGACTCTTCTGACGTACTGCAATACGCCCTTTTAAGGTAAGATCTGGAGTTATACGCCATGTAAGTGCCGTCTGTCCATATAGTATATCTTGGTCATATCCTTGATTTAACTCGTTAGCCATAAAATAGGGGTTATTGAACCATGCGTAATTATAGTTTGCTTGACGATACCCCTCCTGACCTGGAATATATAAATTAGCTTTTAAATCCTGTCCATTCACATCATTACCCATCCACAATAAAAGCGT
Source organism: Sphingobacterium rhinopitheci (assembly GCF_022627575.1). Lineage (GTDB taxonomy): Bacteria > Bacteroidota > Bacteroidia > Sphingobacteriales > Sphingobacteriaceae > Sphingobacterium > Sphingobacterium rhinopitheci. Next base: position 78,260 of record NZ_JADEYQ010000010.1, on the reverse strand, counting down.
ATAAATATAGTTTCGAGGACCATATCCATAGCGTGGATAGTTGGGAGATTTAACCTTATTGTAGGATAAATTTGCATCAAATTGTACCTCCGGAGAAAATCTATAGGAGGTATTTAGATTGAATCCAGCACTAACTAATTGTGTGTTGGGAGACATCCCTTTTTGAAAAGCGTAATTACCGCTACCAAATACACTAACTTTATCCGAGCGATAAGATAAAGTGGCGTTATTTTCAGTAATAAAACCTTTACTGAAAAAATCCTTCAGATTATCATAAGAAACCCAATCAATAGGAACACGCTCATAACGTGATTTATCATTATAGATAGTTCCTCTGACATCCCCCCACCAAGGGATAACCACATCAGTTTCTCTATCTCGAATAGGGCTATTCCATTGCGGCAACTTAACTCCCGTATTCATCCGTGGCCCCCAAACCATATCACCATCAGATATACCACCGTCAGCGCCATCCCAAAATTCATACTCCCCATTGGACCCAGAGCCAAATTCCATCTGTGACTCCGGAAAAACGGTAAATCCTGCGGACAACATATTTGTAGTGCCCACTGTCAGACTCAAATTGTCTTCGCTAGCAGATTTTGTAGTTATTAATATAGCACCATTCCTACCTCTAGAACCATATAAGGAAGATGCGGCTGTCCCCTTCAATACATTTATATTCGCAATATTCTGACTCGACATATCATAGAAATCTGACTCCGTAGGTATACCATCTACTACAATCAAAGGGATTTTTCCACGCAATTCAAATGAAGGAGCCTGAAAGAGCCCCGTAGGGTTATTTACCATCATTCCAGACACTTGCCCTGTCAATGCAGAACCTATATTCATCGTTTTAGACTCCTTCAATATATCAGTTTTTACTTCTTGCGTAGCATAACCGATCTGTTTCTTTTGCTGTTTAATACCTATCGCAGTCACTACCACTTCATCTAGCATAGAAGCATCTCGAACCAATGTGATGGTAATATCAACTTCTTTTACAAGTAGGTATTGTTGTTTAAAACCCAACGAGGTTACACTAAATCTATCCCCTGGTTGCCCCACTATAGAAAAAGATCCATCAAACTCCGTTTGGGTACTATGGTGAGTCCTGGTATTGCGAATAGTAGCGCTTGCAATAACATGCCCCTCTTGGTCATATACAACACCTTTGATTATAGACTGTCTAGTGTTTATCAACAGCACCATATGATCCATATTCTTAGCCCGTGCATACTCTAATGGTACAATACATATAAATGCTGCTAAACAAAGAATACTTCTTTTCAACTTAACTTTAATTATTGGTTTCATCTATTTTAGTTTTACTTAAAATAAACGATACACAATTACTTTATAGTTAATAAAACATAAACAATCAAACAACTTAAGGTTAAATAATATATCTAAAAACAACAAAAACCAACAGATATGGTTATATAATAGTTAACCTAATCGACGATATCTACTAAAAAATAACTTAAATAGCAATCTATAACGAAATCAAAAAAAACGTATTAATTAATAGTAAGAATACGCAAACAACTGGAAGAATTAACTAAGATTAAAAACTCCTCTAAACAAAGAATTACATTACTAAATATTGTAAAATACAAGAAAGAAATGTCGAAACAAAAAGGGTTAATACAGGGAGTTATTTTCTATTTAGGACTGTGAAGGAAGGACAATATAGCGTATATAAGTAAACACAAATAAAGTAAAAACTGGCTAATAAAAAATCTTAACCTATGATAGGAGCTGACTTTACTAGAAATCTATATATTGAAAATAGCACATAAAAAAAGAGTCTATTTATAAAAATATAAACAGACTCTTTTGGACTCTTAAAAGAACAATATATGTATAAATATATTATCCTAAAATATCTTTAAGCTTATTCACTTGGTGATCTACTAACTTTTGAAGAGGTCCTGAAGCGACCATTTTCATCATCATATTCAATTCAGCATCAATAACAAATGATGCTTTGGTTTGATTTACATCAATGGATTCAATTTTCCAAGACAATTTAATTGCAAATGGTGTTTCTCCGACAGGAGTACAAATAATCTCGACATTTTCAACTCTTTCACTCACTTTCAGCGCTAATTTTGCCATATTTTTAATGGTAAAATTCGCCTCATCTGTAGTGGAAGACCAATTATAAATATTATCCGGCATTAATTGCTCGTGATTATTTAAGTCTGCTAAGAATTGATAAACTTGGTCTAATGGTTTATCTACAATTACATTATTTTGAAAAACAGCCATAATGAAAATATTGAATTAATAATATATTATTGTGCAGACCAGTTTGCTGGGTCCTTACGCCATTGTTCTAATAGTTCAATATCAGATTCCAAAACATAACTTTTATCTACAGCAACCTGAATTAGTGCATTGTAATCACAAAGACTAAACAAAGGACATTTTGCTTCCGCAAAATTCACTTTAGCTTGATCTAAGCCATACGTAAAAATTGATATCAATCCTACTACATTACATCCTGCCTCTCTAAGTGCTTTTACCGCTTGCAAAGAGCTTTTCCCAGTTGATACTAAATCTTCTACTACTACGACCCTTTGGCCCGAAACTACTTCACCTTCGATTAAATTTTGACGACCATGATCTTTAGCACTACTTCTCACGTAAGAGAATGGCAAGCCCAATTCTTGTGCAACTAACACACCTTGAGGGATACCTGCTGTAGCCACACCAGAGATCATATCTACAGATCCAAATTCTTCTTGAATTAACTGTGCAAGATTTTGGCGGATGTACGTTCTTATAGATGGATGTGACAACGTAACACGATTGTCACAATAAATTGGAGACTTCCAACCCGAAGCCCAAGTAAAAGGACTTTTAGGTTGCAATTTTATTGCTTTAATTTGCAATAAGGATTCAGCAACTTTTTGTTCAACCTCATTTAAATTATTCATGGCACAAATTTATAAAATTTATATGAACCAAAGCCTGCTTATTTTAGCAGATTTTGCTCCATTAATCAAGAAAAATGTACAAACTATTGGATTACAAGATATTGACTTGGAAAAACTTTTCAACAATACAAGTAAAAATAAAAAAAATACCTATCTGTATGTACATCCCGATATTGATCAAATCTTTGAACAGGTTATCGCAGGTATAAAAATCATCCATGCTGCCGGAGGATTAGTCAAAAATAGCGATGGTGATTATTTATTTATTTTCCGCCTAGGCAAATGGGATTTACCAAAAGGAAAGGTCGAAGAAGGAGAAAAAATGAAAGATGCTGCTCTTCGAGAAGTAGAAGAAGAATGCGGCATTAAAATAGATTATTTGGGCAAAAAAATTGCCACTACCTATCACACCTATCAAATGCGCGGTAAGTTTGTATTGAAGCAAACTAAATGGTATGATATGGGTGTCAACAAAAATCCCAAATTGACTCCACAGCTCGAAGAAGATATCACAGAGGCCGAATGGTTAAGTAAAAAAGAACTCGCTAAAGTTAAAGAAAATACGTACCCATTGATCAATGATATTCTTGATTTAATCTAAAAGTATTAAAAAAAAGACAGACTTATTGTTGCTTGTCCCAAGCAACAATAAGTCTTGCCATCATATTATATCTTTCTAAGCCCTCAGGCTGATTATTATGCTGAAGATACCCATTATAGAAGATGGAAGATATTCGGTCCAAAAATCCAGTATATGAGCGCCAAAACGCATACTCTTGCTGGAGATCATTTTTCACTTTTGGGGACATTAATTTTCTATATTTTTCTACTAATTGCTTGTCAGCATAGATAGGCTGTAGTAAGGCTTGAATAGCATTGTAATAGGCCGAATATCGGTACCACAAATTATCGTGATGTACTAATTTCCGAAAGGCTATAAAATTACAATCATCTTCAAATCCAATTCCCATTTGATGTGCTAATTCATGAACATTGACAAAAGGATAGCCAGGTTTCGGGATAATGCTATTCACTTGTACTTCGGAGGTAAAAGGATTAAAATACCCCGATACCGTAAAATAAGAAATCAATTCGCTAGATATAGGATGTTTGATTTTGATTTGCGTCTTACTAAGAATACCTGCAAAGACCGTGTCTTGTTGCATCAAATATTCCATATCTTGCTTTACCCCATCTTTAGGATACTTATCCAAATCCAATTCATGACGCAAGGCATTGGCCTTCAGAATATATTTCTCTAAGACCTGTAAATAATCCTCCTTAGTGGTATTCTTTAAATCCAAGCCTATTGAAGTCGCGATCGGTTGTCTATAATAATTCAATCCCCAATTTACATAGAAGAAAGTATACAGCAATAGAATAACGGTAACTAAATGCAGGATATGTTGTGCTACTAAATTCCATTTTCGACGAAAGCTACAGCCTATTATCTTTCTGATCGACACAGTAAAAAGCAGTACCATCAAGCCATAAAAAATATCCCCTATGCTAAAGGGTATCCAAGAAAACAAAAACTTATTGAGGTAAGCAATAATTGGATAGGCGGCTCTAGAATAGTAATATTCGACCCAAATGGTGTTATCCTTGACAAGGAAGATAAGGAATTGGATAATCAGACAAACACTGATTATCCAATAATATTTTATCCTCGACAAACGTGTATTTCTACTCGCTTTCATTTTTATAAAACAACTTATAATAATTCATTCCCTTATCGTCATCATATCCCTGCTCTAGGTACTCACGCTTGCCGTGTATATAGATATGAAAATTCTTGTCCAACTTAATGACGGATTTGTAAGCAGACTGCATTTTCTTTACTGCAGGTGTAGCAATATCAAAATTTGCTTGAAAAGGCATATCAAATTCTTCGGCAAATTGATCTTTAAATTCATTAAAAAGACTCGCTGCTTTGGGGTTACCTATCACCTCTTCTTCAAATTCCGTATTATCAAATGTTTCCTTAGTTTTAAAGTAATTCATCGATCGATTGAGCAACTCAATTTTATCGGCTTTTTCTAATTCAAAAATATCATCCAACTTCTCGTTAACGAAATTTTTATATACTTTCATCAAATTACCTGTCTGCTGAAAATTATCATTTCTAGACTTTAATTGAAGAAAATTATCTTTCCAATAGACGGCATCAGACTGATTAGTTTGATCAACTACAAGCACCTTGAATCCTTCCTCAGCTTCCGTATTTACAATAACAACACCTTTATCAAGCTTGTTAATATTTATAGCTTCCTGCTCATAATTGAGCTCAAAGCCCCCTTGTTGGGGATATACTTTTAGGTAGGCTTCTTTATTCTCTGACTTAAAAATCCCTACAGCATTATGGTCTTCACCTTCCATCTGCACGTTTTTTAAAGAAACAACATACAGCTCACCAGATTTGATCTTGGGATGCTCCGATACTTCGTATAGATGCTTAGCGACTTGTTGCGAATATTCGTGAAAAGGGATATCACCATCAAAAAATTTCTTAGTAAAATGATAAACCTCATTCAATTGAAGCTCTTCATTGGGATGAAAGAAACGATTGACTTCAGTCAATTTGGCAAATGGCTTCATAAAATATTGCATCAACAGATCTGGCAGGATCTCGTCATTATGAAGTTCAATAGGTTGTTCGGATAATATATAAAACTCATCATTAGATTTATTACCTACATGATGAATAGAAAGATTTTCGAAAATAGCGTCTTGATGAAAAAACATAGTATAAATTTAATAGTCAAAAGTAAAGATTATTGCTGAGGGCAGGAAAATTTAAAATTCATAAATATCTACTGCCGCTTTATACGTTTCGACATGCGCATTGACAATATCCTTGATATGAACAGAATACCCCCCTCCCATACTTACTTGAACAGGAATATTATAGTGCCTGCAGGATGATAATACGAGGTAATCCCGCGCCTTACAGCCCTGTGGAGTTACCTTCAATTTGCCCAATTTGTCGGTTTCCAAGATATCAACTCCAGCTTGATAAAAGACAAAATCTGGATCTACTGTATCAAATAAGTTTTTTAAATTGGATTCCAATAAGCTTAAATAAATATCATCTGTCAAGCCATCTTCCAATTCAATATCAACGTGAGATTTTTCTTTGATAAAAGGAAAATTCTTCGCGCCATGCATTGAAAATGTAAAAACTGCTCTGGAATTTTGAAAGATATGAGCCGTACCATTACCTTGATGTACATCAAGATCAATAATCAATATCCGTTTTGCCAATCCTTGATCCAAAAGATAAGTAGCAGCTATTGCTTGATCATTGAGCATACAAAAACCCTCCCCATAATCATATCCCGCATGATGCGTACCTCCAGCCACATTAAATGAAATACCATATTGCCTAGCAAATAAAGCAGACTGAATAGTCCCATCTACCAAATATCGCTCCCGATCTACTAGCTGCTGAGACCAAGGGAAGCCAATTCGGCGCTGCATCTTAGGATTAATGGTTGCGTCAAAAAGATGGCGTACATAATCGGTGTCATGTGCTAAACAAGCAGTTTGAAAATCTACTTTTTTAGGCTCAAAAAGACTGTTTTTTGTAATTATACCCTCATATAGCAATTGTGAGGGTATCAATTCATATTTTAGCATCGGAAAACGATGGTTTTCAGGAACCGGATATATATACGCAGGATGAAAAGCAATTTTTAGCAAAATAATATATTTTAGGAAATACAAAAATACAACGAACTAAATAATTGTTAACTTAGAAATTGAATAACAACTGTTAAAATGGAAGAAAACACAAGCTTGCCACAATTGTCGGCCACAGAAATACGCGTTTTGGGTGCTCTATTAGAGAAATCAAAAACAACACCCGAATATTACCCAATGACAATTAACAGCCTACAAGCTGCAAGTAATCAAAAATCTTCAAGAAAACCTGTGGTAAACTATGACGAATCCATCCTTGTAGAAACATTAGATAGCCTGAAGAAAAAAGGATTAATATCTACTGTGGTAGGTGGAGGTTCTCGTGTAGCCAAATATAAGCACAATATTGCTATAAAATATCCATTAGTCCCCGCTGAATTGGCAGTTTTATGTTTATTATTCTTAAGAGGACCATTAACAAGTGGCGAAATAAACTCCAATTCAGGACGATTATATGAATTTGAGACGCTCGAGGAAGTCAACGAGGTATTGCATAAATTAGCTTCAGAAGAACCGGCTTACGTTAAATTGTTACCAAAAAAAGCAGGCCAAAAAGAAGGACGTTATATTCATTTATTCTCCACCTTTGACGAAGAGCTTTATGACGCAAATCAGGTTGAACAGGGCTCTTCAAATTCAACTTCGCAAGTTTCAGTACTAGAAGAACGTGTACAAACATTAGAGACAGAATTAGCACTATTAAGATCAGAATTTGATAGATTAATAGCTGAATTGACATAGTTATGATGGTTAAATATTTTGCTACAACAATAGTACTCGCATTCACATCACTTATTGCGCCAGCACAAACATTCATACCTTTAACTACAAATATACCGGCTAGCTTCAGGGGGTTAGACACCTACAAAAACGATGTGGTATGGGTATCAGGTAGCAATGGTACCGTAGGATATAGTACAAATGCAGGCATAGATTGGACATGGGTAAATCCGGTAGGATATGAAAAATTCGATTTTAGAGATATAGCTATTTTTTCGAAAAAAGATGCTGTTATAATGAGTTCTGGAAGCCCAGCTGTTATATTGCGCACAACAGATGCTGGCAAGACATGGAAAGAAGTATATAAAGATGAGCGTTCATCGATATTTTTGGACGCGATGGATTTCTACGGCAATACAGGATATATAGTTGGAGATCCTATTGATGGTTCCTTTCAATTGCTCAAATCTACAGATAAAGGAAAATCATGGATCGACGTCAGTAACGACTTTATGCTATACGCAGAAGAAGGTGAAGCAGCTTTTGCCGCCTCAGGATCCAACATTCAAGCATTCAAAGATTTTGTGCTAATAGGTACTGGAGGAGCATTTTCAGGATTTTTCTATTATAGTCCGAAAAAGTTAAAAATCGACAAATATGAATGTCCTATTTGGTATGGGAATAATAGTTCGGGTATATTCGCTATAGATTTTCTAGACGATAAAACAGGAATAGCGGTTGGCGGGAATTACATGCTGGATCAAGATAACCGAAACAATGTACTCTTAACCTATGACGGTGGTAAAAATTGGTCCAAACCAGAAACGCCTGTTTTAGGCTATCGCTCAGACGTCATGTACCTTACGAAAAACAAATTATTTGCAACTGGAACTTCGGGCACTGATATCTCCTACGATGGGGGTAAAAATTGGACTAATATTTCTAAAGAAAGCTTTAACACTTTAGGAAAGAGTACTGATAATAAAACGGTATATCTTACTGGATCAAACGGCAATGTATTTAAACTAGAATTGTAAAATATGATTTAGGCTACGCATATGAACTATAAAAACCTAAATAAAAACTGAAGAAATAAAGTTTAATTACTTTAAAATATTTATTTTTAACTTATAACGTCGACGGGTATTATGCAAAATCCATTTGGTAAACAGACCGCTAAGCTTAAAAGAGCTAGTAAATTGACATCCATACTGAGCAAGTATGGATTTGAAGATCTACAAGCTAAAGTACTTTCCTCTACTAAAAGAAGTAAGAATCAAGATGCACCTACACCCAATCAAGACTTTTATCAGCGTATACGTCGTGCTTTAGAAGAAGCAGGTCCAACATTTATCAAATTTGGGCAAACACTATCTACTCGTGAGGATCTATTTCCAAAAGAGTTAATCACTGAATTTAAAAAACTTCAAGATGATGTCGCTCCAGAACCACTGGATATAAACAAGGTTTTGATAGAGGAATTAGGAATTGAACCATCCGCATATTTCTTGGATATAGATCCAATTCCGATGGCTTCAGCTTCCATAGCGCAGGTTTACAAAGCGAAGCTCGTCAATGGGAACAATGTAATCTTAAAAATAAAACGGTCTAACATTCAAGAAATTGTATATGCCGACCTAGAGTTGTTAAGGGACCTTATCACCCTATTGACAAATTATTATAACCTTGTCAAAGAGATTAATCTAATCTATGTATTTGAAGCTTTTGCCGTAAGCCTTCAAGAAGAACTATCATTCAACAATGAATTAAACAATATAGAACACTTCAGGCGCAATTTTGCGGAGGACCACACCGTCCAACTCATGAAGCCTTATCGTCAGCTATCCAACAACAATATTATCTGTATATCCTTTATTGAAGGTGTCAAGATCAATGATATTGAAGGATTGAAGCGCTACAATTTAGATATCGAAAAAACGCTAGATCAACTCCTAAACTTATTCTTAAAGCAGATACTAGAACACGGTTTTTTTCATGCAGATCCACATCCAGGTAATATTTTAGTAACTCCACAAGGGAAAATATCTTTTATTGATATGGGAGCAATGGCCAAAGTATTACCAAAAGATCGTGAGCGATTAGAAGACTTTATTATTTATTTTATTCATAAAGATTCCAATAGATTAGTATCGACCATCAAAAAGATGGCGATACAAATAGATATCGAAAACGAGAAAGTCTTAGAAAGAGCTATAGATGAACTCATGCATATAATTGATAATCAAAACCTCGAAGATATTGACATCAAGGCTTTATTTACGCGATTTTCACATATTCTAAACCAAAATAACATCATCATGCCCGATCATGTTTACCTCTTAGTAAAAGGTATTGTATTAATGGAAGGCATCGGTAGAGAGTTGAACCCGCAGATCAATGTGGTTGAAAAAGTAAAACCTTATATCAAAAAAATAACAGCGAAACAAATCTCCATAGATAAACTATGGGAGCATGGTTTGAGTACATTGTGGGAAATAAGACGCTTTATTAAGACAGGTCCTCAAACACTTTCAAAAATTGGTGATCGCTTGAGCGATGGGGAATTTCAGATTCAAGCAGAAAGTAAGGCTTTCAACCAATTTCGCCTAGATCAACTGCGCAATAATAGTTTAAATAGATTTTTAACCATCATCTGTACGACTTTTATTGGAGCTTGTTTACTAGCTAATATTAATCAAACACAATTTTGGGGTATCTCTATTATATCTTGGATTCTATTTGCGTTAAGTGCATTATTACTCTTACAATTGCTCATTAAAAGATCTAAATTGCCTCAATAAAAGTAGATCAAGTTTAGATTTTAATTTATCTATTTAAACATCTACTTTTGCAGACCTAGTTTAAATATACATATGCTGTCGTCACCATCGCTCCAATCATGGAGAAATATAAATTACAAAAATGAAATACTTGCAGGTCTTACCGTCGCAATGACGATGATTCCTGAATCATTATCCTTTGCGATATTAGCTGGATTAAGCCCGCTTACAGGATTATATGCTGCCTTTATCATGGGTATAGTAACTTCTATACTAGGAGGACGACCTGGTATGGTATCCGGCGGTGCGGGGGCTACTATTGTAGTTTTGATGGCCTTGATCGCATCACATGGTGTTCAATATTTGTTTGCAACCGTTATAGTGGCCGGCATACTCCAATTGATGGTTGGTATTTTTAAATTTGGGAAGTTTGTACGATTGATTCCTCAACCGGTGATGTATGGTTTTCTGAACGGCTTAGCGATCATCATTTTTATGGCTCAAGTCGAGCAGTTTAAGATTACTACAGCAGGAATTACGACGTGGATGTCAGGTCCTGAACTATATATTATGGCGGGATTAGTAATGTTAACCATAGCGATTGTATTGGTATTTCCCAAAGTAAGTAAAGCTATCCCCTCTTCCTTAATTGCTATAATTGCCGTATTTGCTGTAGCCTATTTTTTCAATATAGACACCAAAAAAGTGGAAGATATAGCATCGGTAAAAGGGAGTTTTCCAGCATTTCACATTCCTGAAATTCCCTTTACCTTAGAAACGTTAAAAATCATATTCCCTTATGCCCTAGTTATGGCTGGTGTAGGATTGATAGAATCCCTGCTAACCTTAAATATGGTTGATGAAATCACCAACACAAAAGGTAGCTCGAATAAAGAATCAATAGCCCAAGGCGTAGCAAATATTAGCAATGGTTTTTTTGGTGGTATGGGCGGATGTGCAATGGTTGCCCAAACCCTTGTTAATTTGAATGCTGGTGCAAAGACGAAGTTATCTGCTTTTATTGGATCAATCGTAATCTTGTTCGTTATCTTGGTCGCATCACCATTTATCGAGCAAATACCGATGGCTGCATTAGTTGGGGTAATGATGATTGTAGCAATCAAAACTTTTCAATGGGCTAGTATTCGTACGATCAACAAATTTCCTAAATCAGATATTATTGTAGGTTTTTTAGTTGCTGCAATCACAGTACTATTACATAACCTCGCCTTAGCAGTATTGGTAGGTGTTGTTATATCAGCCTTAGTATTTGCATGGGACAATGCCAAAAGAATACGTGCCCGCAAGTTTGTTGATGATGAAGGCATCAAACATTACCAAATATATGGTCCATTATTTTTTGGGTCTACGAGCAATTTTATGGACAAATTTGATATTGAAAATGACCCTGCACAAGTAGTAATAGATTTTGATGAAAGCCGTGTCGTGGACATGTCTGCTATCGAGACCTTACACAAACTAACAGAACGGTATGCGCAACATAACAAAACCATCACACTAAGACATTTAAGCCCTGATTGTAGGAATTTATTAGGAAATGCAAAAGGCGTAATCGAAGTTAACATAGATACAGATCCTACTTACAAGATCATGCCAAAAGATTAGCTACATCCCTTTGATCACTTCATCTAAAATATCAAAGGTGACTTCTGCCATTTTATTTCCTTTATTATCCAGCAACGGATTAACTTCGACAATTTCTAAACAAACAACTTTTGAAGATTCAAAAAACTTTTCCAAGAGTTGTTTTATTTCAGTAGGGTAAAAACCTTTAGGTACAGGAGTACCCGTGCCTTTGGAAATAAGCTCACTATCCATGCTGTCTACATCAAAAGATATATAAATAATATCACAATCATGAAGTTTCGCTAGCGCATCTGCTACAACATTTGAGATCCCCAATGCTCTTGATTCTTCTACAGAATAATTCTTGATACTTAAATCATCAAGTATAGAAACTTCTTCCTTTTCCGTATCACGAACACCAAAATATATTAAATGTTCGGGGAGCACCTTTTGATAATCTCCTCCTAAAGTTTTCAACTTACGCCAATATTTTTTGGTTTCATCATCTATCTCATTAATGCTAAATTGAAGATGATCTAATTGCATAAGCGCAGCCAAGGGCATGCCATGCATATTGCCTGAAGGTGTTGTATAGGGAGAGTGTATATCTGCATGTGCATCAATCCAAATGACGCCTAATTTGCTATCTTTATAGGCTTCATTTACGCCTGTAATAGTACCAATTGCAGAAGAGTGATCCCCCGAAAAAACTAATGGGAAACTATTATTATTTAGGCAATGTTCGACAACACTAGCTACCTCCTTACACTGCATATAAATATGCGGAATTAGCTTTGCAAAGCGATGTTCCAAAGGATTATATACGCTATTATTGCGTGTTTTCACATTCTTGTGCGAATAGCGAATAAAAAAATCACTTCCTTTATTTATTGCGGCAATTTCTATTGCATCTATTCCTAAATCTGCCCCTCTTGTTCCAGCACCTATATCGGAACGATTTTTAATTATTTCAATTGGCTTAATCATACAGCATTAATTGGCTCAAGCATTTTAGCAACCAAATTTTCAAGATCATTCAAATCGAATGGTTTTGATAAATAAGCCTGCGCTCCTGCCTTTTCAGCTAAATATGCGATATCACTATTAGCCGAACAATATATAACAGGAATATGCTTAAAGTTTTTGTGTTTCTTGAGCAGATTAGTCGCTTCTATTCCTCCAATATCAGGAATCCAATTGTCCATAATTATAACATCAGGATTGGTAAGTTCGACTTTATTAATAATATCATGAGACGTTTCCGACACATGCACTAGATATCCAGACGCCTCAAGTACTAACGTAAAAATATCTAAGATAGCTTTATCGTCATCTAAAATGAGAACTGTTTTATACATATTCACTATTGTTATAATAATTGATTAATAATTTGCTTTAGTCTTAATACCCCATCTTTAAAAACTTTTCTTATACAGCATATTAAATCAGCTTTTGTAGAAAACGAATCTTCAATTTAGCATTCTACTTTTTTAATAGATAAAAAAATTCTATTCTACGATTACACCCCCAATAAAAATAAAAGAATAGTTAATTTTTACACCTTAAATATACAACATGTAGATTAAAAAACAGCAATTAATAGTTTTCTTGAGAATTTTTTTTCCAATAAATTTAAAATATCATTTTATCCCTTAGCATAACGTGAAAGTTAAAAAGGTTAAGATCTTTAGTAGATCCAAATCTAAATATTATATATCAATTATGCAGAGTTCTAAAAAATAAGTCTTAATAACAACTTATAATTTCTGCCATATCTTATCTCTCCCAACTTGCTTAAACCTCTTCTCAATAACCGAAAAACGTATATTCTCTTTACTACCAAGGCACAAATATCCTGAAGTTTGAAGGCTTTGGTCGAATAATGTGAAAACTCGATCTTGTAAAGATTTATTAAAATATATAAGTACATTTCTACACAGTATTAATTGAAATTCGTTAAATGAAGCATCAGAAATTAGATTATGCGTAGAGAAAATAATCCGTTCCAACAATGACCTATCAAATTGAACTTTTTCATAGAATACTCTATAATACTTCGAAAAATCTTCTACCCCACTGCTCGCTATATAGTTTTCTGCATATTGACGCATATTTCTTGTAGCTACAATTCCTGAAGATGCTTTTTCTAATACAGAAGAATTAATATCTGTAGCATATATCAATGATTTGTCGTACAAATTAGCTTCTTTTAGTAATATCGCCAGAGAGATGGGTTCTTCTCCTGTAGAACAACCCGCAACCCATATTCTAATAAATGGATAGCTTGCCAACTTAGGTAATATCTCCGTACGCAACGTCTTATAGAATAGAGGGTCACGAAACATCTCTGTTACATTCACCATAATCTCTTCTATAAACCGTTGCAAATAATTCTTGTCGTTATTGATTCTATAGCGCAATACAGCAAAGCTTGAAAAGCTATCTATTGAACACAATCTATTTATACGTCGCGTAAGAGAAGCACGATTATAATTAGAAAAATCATAGCCATATATACGCATTATGTCATTAATCAACAACTCTACTTCTTCAGACTTCACTATACCAAGATCTATCATCTACCTCCAAAGATTTATCATTTCCATTAATTTATTTCTATAGTTTTAATTTCAAAGCCTTTAGCTCCAACTGGTTAACATTTAATCCAATGACCAGGCATTGAACTGGTATTATTGGTACCTGAGTACAGATCCTTTAAGAAGCTTATTACGGTTATCCTATTATCACTATGCATTTCGGGGATCATGGTATACCTATAAACAAGCGCAATTAAAAGATTTGCAGACCTAATCCAGACTATACATCCAGGCAGCTGAATAAATTTCTATCCGAGAGATTTTAAAAGGAATTCAACGACATTGACACATAGCCTTTTCTATTATTCATATAACCACACACGTAATAATGACAACAATTGATCTTTATCAACTGGCTTGGATATATAATCTGATGCTCCTGCTGCGATACATTTTTTAGCATCACCAGAAGTAGTCTTAGCAGTTACAGCAATGATTGGTAAACGAGAATACAGAATATCTTTCCTAATCTCACGAATACTATCATAACCATCCATCTCAGGCATCATCATATCCATCAGCACAATAGAAATATTTGGATTGATTCGTAACTGTTGTAATGCCTCTTTACCATCCATTGCGGAGACAACAGTCATATTATAAGATTCAAGCAGGTTCGTAATAAAAAAAATATTTCGAACATCATCATCAGCAATTAAAACTACTTTACCGTCAAGAACCTCTTCTAACCTGCCCAATTTTCTAATCTCACGCCTATTTTCTCCTCTATTCTCCTCTACTAAATGTAAAAACATAGCTACTTCATCCAACACCCGTTGAAAAGAATGCGTCGTCTTAATAAAAACAGCATCTACATATTGCTTTAGTATCAATTCATCTTCAGTAGATATATTAGTACCCGCAAAAACAATAATAGATAAACTCTCTAAGCCTTTGTTGCTTTTAATAAACTCAAAAACATCACAATTAGCTGCCGTAATAGCATCTGTCTCCAAAATAACACACTCCACATCTAAATTTAACAAAGCATCAACACCGTCATCGACGTTATGCTTTATCACACAATTAATATTATTCTTACTTAAGAAAAATGATAGAGCCAATGCATGTTTCCAGCTCTCTTCTACTATCAAGACCTTTCTAGGACCTTCATTCAGTGATTGATTGATTCTATCAAATATTACACCTACCTGCTTTAATACTTTAGATTTATTTATAAAATCTATAGGCACATTTTGAAAGCGATCCGCTTTTAAATCATGTGCTGACATAATATGTACAGGAATATAGCGTGTTTTTTCATTCCCTTTAAGTTCATCCATCACCTGCCATCCATCCATTTTGGGCAATTTAATATCTAACAAAATTACTAAAGGATGATATTTCTCTGCAGCCATTACAGAGAGGTCGCCACTTACAACGACAACTCCCTTATAGCCAAATTGATGCGCGAACTTCAATAGCCCTTTAGCGAAGTTAGTATCATCTTCGACAATCAGAATTACTTTATCATTATCCGAAATATTATCCCTATCATCATTTATCTCGTCAGGAATATTGTGCATTAAAAGTGTCGGTAAATGATCCAATTCTTCATGAAACAAATTGTCGTCTTTTAAGACTTTCACTACGTCACTCTTATTAGAATAATTGACAGGAATAATTAATGTAAATGTACTACCTACATTTAATTCACTTTTTACTTTTATCTCCCCACCAAAAAGACGTGCAATTTCACTGCTAATAGACAACCCTAACCCTGTACCACCAAATTTGCGGCTAGTAGAACCATCAGCTTGTTGAAAAGATTCAAAAATCAATTTCAGATTTTTGTTCTCAATACCAATTCCAGTATCTTCAACCACAAAATGTATTAAATGAGGATTTTCATGATCTAAATTAACTTTAAGCTTAATATCTCCTGCTGAAGTAAATTTGACGGCATTGGATAAAAAATTCCTCAATATCTGCTCTAATCTTAGCTGATCAATTTCAATAAACTTAGGTACATTTTCATCTACTTCAATCGATAATTTTAGTCCACTTTCCACAACTATGGGTCTAAACATCCCATAGAGGCTCGATAAAATAATATCAAGACTTACATAATGATAATCGAGCTTCATCTTACCGGCCTCTATTTTTGAAAGGTCTAATATTTCATCTATTAGATGCAACAAACTACTTCCTGATCTTTCAATTACTCTTGCGGAATCTATTTGTTCATTCGTTAAATTACCCTCTAAATTTTCAACCAACAATCGTGACAATATAAGAATAGAGTTCAAAGGAGTCCTCAACTCATGAGACATATTGGCCATAAATTCAGACTTATATCGTGTAGTAGTTTCTAATTCTTGTGCTTTTTTCTGTATTTCTATATTTCGAAATGCTACTATTTCATTTTTTTCTTCCAACTGCTTGGAACGTTCCTCTAATTCTTGATTTATTTGCAGTAGTTCCTCTTGTTGTATTCTCAATTCTTCTTCAGAAACTTGTAATTGTTGCGTATGAGCTTCTAACATAGCATTTAGATTTTCCAACTCAGAATGTTGACTTTGCAACTCTTCAGATTGGGCTTGCATCTCTTCTAAGATAGCTTGTACTTTCATTCTACTTAATGCAGATGTTAACTCCAAAGCAATAATAAAACCTGATTCCTCTAAAAATATTTTATGTAATTCACTAAATCCATTAAATGAACCTAACTCTATAACACCAATACATTCATTATCGTTAATCAATGGTAATATGAACACATGATTGATACGAATAGGTCCATTTGCACAATTCGCGACATACTTAGAATCCTGAAATACACGCGTCTTATGATCTACATATGCTTGACCAATAATCCCTTCCCCTATTTCATAACTATGATCCATATAGAATTCGAAGCCATGACAAGCATGCATTTTTAATACAGCAGAATCATAGATATAAAAAGCACCGTTTGTACAGCCGCAATATTCAATCAAAGAGCTTAATGCTGCAGAAGAGACAGCTTCAGGTAATTTATTTCCACTTAATGACTCATTTAACAATGCTATTCCAGATTGCTTCCATTCGTTTTCAGTAACCTTATTAAATGCATTCTCTAAAGAAGAAGCCATTTCATTTAATGATATCGTAAGACTACCAAGCTCGTCAGATTTATCATCCGTAATTCGGGCAGCCAAATCACCATTGGCAATTTTACTAGCGATTTCTTGAGTAGCCTGTATTCTTTTGGTAATAATATGATCTTTATGCTTTAGCTCCATTTCTAGCTCCACCCTATTAAGCATATCTTTACGCATATAAATATAGAATCCTGAAGCTATCAACAAGGATATCAGCCCCGTAAACAAGATTATAGTAGAACTTTGACTAGAAGAGGCATCTAAATTATTCAATTCCTCCGCTAATTTATTCTTTTCAAAGGCTACAAATCTTTCAATTATACCTCTACAAGTAGCCATATACAAATTGCCATCTTGAATTTGTTGTGTATTTAAAGGTTGTATTTTTTGCGTGGATTCCACCAATTTTTGCAACACCGCAATCCTCATATTAGCGATTCGTTCAATACTATCTATGCGTTCCATTTGAATACTTGCAGAATCCAGATTGGCTCTCACAGATTTAATGTTCAAAGGAATAGACTTAACACTCAATTCAAATGGTGTCAAATACGTATCACTATTGGTCAAGTCAAATCCCCTTTGACCTAATTCCGCGTTCTGAAGATCAAGTAATATATGTTCTACAGCAGAAATTAAGGATTGAGAATTAATTACATTTTTACGGGCATTTACTTGATTTGTAATACTCCAATAGGAACCTATAGATATTAAAATAAAGGCAAACAATAAAATGGTTATACCTTGATTTATCTTCCTGGTAGCTGCTTTTTCCATAAAATACTATTTTAAGGGTAGTGTAAAATACATTTGGGTACCCTTACCTAATTTACTTTTGACCCCATAACTACCTCTATGCTCTTGGATAATCTCAGAACATATATAAAGTCCGATTCCAAGACCTTGAAAATTCAATGCAGATTCCTTAACGCGATAAAATTTATTAAAAACATAATTTTGGTTTTCTTCAGAAATACCAATACCAAAATCTTCAACTTCTACAATAACACAATCCAAATCAAGCTTAGTTTTTACATAAATCAAATCACTACCGGGTGAATATTTAATAGCATTTGTCAAAAAATTAATTAATACTTGCTCAATACGAATGGCATCACCATAAATATTTTCTTCAAAAATATCCCCAACACGTACTATATTTATTTTATTGTCGGTATGGGTTTGCTCAATAGTATAAATGACATTATTTATGACTTCTTCGAGATTAAAATAATTTTTGTTAATTTGAAGTTTGCCATTATTTATTCTTGAAATATCTAATAAATCTGATATTAAACTTTCTAATTTGCGAACTTGATCTTGTGTTTTATCTATAAATGTACCTACTTTCTTATTCTCAATTGTTTCAGATATCCTATCTAGTAACTGTATATATCCTTTAATACTGGTCAATGGTGTCTTCAATTCATGACTCGCTATAGTCATAAATTCATCTTTCTTTTGTTCGATTTGTTTCTGGTCTTCAATATCAGTAAAAGTACCTACCCATTTCTTCAAAATATTATTATCAAAGACAGGGATTATTCTAAGAAGATGAAATCTATATAGGCCAGTTGCTAAATTCTTAATTTTAACCTCATATTCAAGAATAGTTTGACTTTTAATACATTCATTAAACTTTTCACTAATTGGGATATAACCCGGATATTGTTGTGGAAAATCGTGTGCTGCCTGTGAGTATTTGTACCAATGGTTATTTACAAAGGTGATAACACCATTACTAGTCGCTTTAAAGGCTATTTGAGGTAAGCTTTCTAAAATAGTATGGAGATCTTTCACACGATCCTTAAGCTCTATTTGCGCTTGCTTGCGACTTTCAATTTCTTTCTTTAGCCTTAATTCAGTTTGTATAAGCTGTAAATTTTGCTCGTATAAACGATAGAAAACCTTGACTTTAAGTATCAAAATATCTGGATCAACAGGCTTAGTTAAATAATCGACAGCACCTGAAGCATACCCCTTAGTAATATAATTTTTATCTACATTAATAGCGGAGAGAAAAATAATAGGTATATCCTTTGTTTTACTAAAACCGCGTAATGACTCAGCAACCTCAAAGCCATTCATCAAAGGCATTTGCACATCAAGAATAATCAAGGCATAATTTTGCTTTAACACCTTTTTCAGCGCTTCTTCTCCTCCTAAAGCAGAATCAACTAAAAATCCTTTAGATTCTAATAGATGTGTTAAAGAAAATATATTTTCAGTCTTATCGTCGACAATCAAAATCATAGGTAATGCTGCTAGTTTAGTATAATGATTAGGATCATTACAGCTACTGTACCAGTAAAAATAATAAAAATTAAATTAAGTACAGTCAAGTAAATAATAAAAATTTATTATTTATAAGAAACATAATTTAAATACTATGAGATAGTAAATAAAAAGGATTAAAAAGAAAAAGCCTGAGTAAATCGGGTGATTTCTCAGGCTTTAAACTAAACCTCTTGCGAGGCAATCAACCTAAACCTAAACAAAGGTAATACTTTATTATCTTTACTTCCAAATTTTTTAATAAAAAAATTAACAATTAATTTAATTTAATTCATTGGCAGTGAAATTATATAACAAAAAAAGGTTTTCAAACGGGGAGAATGAAAACCTTTTATAACCAATTATAAACCTAAATTATGATGACACAAAGATAGTGTACTTTTAACACTTTGGCAAATTTTTTTTTAAAAAAAATCAAAATAATTTAACGCACGAATCTGTATCTTTGAAAAAACAATCATATTATGTTTACAGGGATTATTGAAACTTTAGGACGTGTTGATAAAATTGAGATAGAACAATCAAATATTCATTATTATATAGCGTCTGATTTCGCTTCTGAATTAAAAATAGATCAATCTGTAGCGCATAATGGGATATGCTTAACCGTTGTCGCGATAGAGAATAATATACATAAAGTCACTGCTATAGACGAGACCCTGTTAAAGACCAATCTTAAGGACTTAGCAGTTGGTGATATAGTCAATCTAGAACGATGTACACAAGCAAATGGTCGCTTTGATGGTCATATAGTACAGGGGCACGTCGATCAAGTAGCTACGTGTATAAGTAAAGAAGATCAAGAAGGAAGCTGGTTATTTACGTTTCAATATGATCCTTCTTTAAATAATATAACAGTAGAAAAGGGTTCTATTACCGTTAATGGTATTAGCCTTACCGTCGTTAATTCATTAGCGGACAGATTTTCTGTTGCCATCATCCCCTATACAATTGAACATACTAATTTAAAACATGTTGGTGTTGGAACTACAGTAAATTTAGAATTTGATATCATCGGAAAATACGTTTCAAAAATAATGGCTCTTAGAAACTAAGAGCCATTAATATGCTATTCTAAATAATTGCCTTGCCTCATTAATAAGGCTCTATATTTATTAAAAACTGCAGCTTTAGAAATAAAACCAAGGTACTTGCCATTCAAATCTACTACCGGTAGAATCCAAATATCTTCCCTATTCATTTTACGCATAACGGTATCCATATTTTCATCTACTTTAATTATATCGTTCGCTTTTTGTGCCAACGAAGCAAATGTCCTATTAACCCCTTCTTCTTCGCCAAGAAGCATAGAAAATAATCTTTCACTATATATTATTCCAATCAAGCAGTCATTTTCATCTACTATAGGAAATATATTTCGTTTGGAATGTATTATGTCACTTTGACGATCTTTGGGCGTTTCATTAAGCTTCAAAACAACGAAATTTCTCTCCAAAAGATAACGCAACTTCATCATACTCAACACCGTTCTATCTTTGTCTTCATAAGAAATTAAATCACCTGATTCAGCCAACCCCTTTGTATAGATAGAATGTTTCATCACTGAGCGATTTATTAAGTAAGAAATAGAAGAAACCAACATTAAGGGTATCATCAATGTATAACCGCCCGTAATCTCGGCAATCAAAAATATACTTGTCAAGGGAGCATGCATTATACCTGCCAACGCGCCTGCCATACCTGCCATCACAAAATTAGGAACATTAAGATCTATTATCCCTAATAAATTAACACCATAGGCAAATACAAATCCCAACAATCCACCCATTACTAAACTAGGGCCAAATATCCCTCCATTACCGCCACTGCTAACAGTAATCAATGCGGCTAAAGATTTTGCAAACAAGGTTAAGAAGGAAAAACAAAACACAACCCATCCTAATTCTCTATAATCAGAGAATAAACTATTTTTCACTACAAAATTGAAGTTCCCATCCAAAATCGCCTGAATAGTCATATAACCTTCACCGTACAGCGCAGGAAAAATAAAAATTAAACCGCCTAGTGCTATACCGCTAAACCAAACTTTATGATAAGGATTATTGATTTTTGCATACCACTTTTTTATACCTTGACTAAGCTTCGAAAAATAGACTGTATAGAGACCTACAAAAACAGCTAATATTAAATAGAAAAATAGTGCTTCAATTTCCCAACCAGTAGTAGCGGTATGAAAAAGAGGCTCACTATATAACAAATTGGATACGATAGCTGCAATAGCAGAAGATATCAACAGTGGAATTAATACAGGGATTGAGAACTCGGTAAGCAAAATCTCTATTGCAAATATCATCCCAGCAATAGGGCTATCAAAAGCACCAGAAATACCTGCTGCAGCACCACAAGCTAGCAACATCGTAACTTCCTTGTAGCTCAGCCCAAAGAAACGTCCTATATTAGAACCTATTGCCGAACCACTATATGCTATAGGTGCTTCTAAACCCGAAGAACCACCAAAACCTACAGTAAGTGCTGAAGTTATGATCTGGGAATAAATATTGTGAAACTCAATTTTACTTGATTTGCGTGATACCGCATAAATAATAGGTGTAATACCGTGGTCAAATTTTTTGCCTTTCAAAAATTTACGCACATACAATACACTTAACAAAATCCCAATTAAAGGAAATACCAGGTAAAGGAAGTACTTATATTGCCACTCGATATCATCTTGCAAAAAAGAAGCTATAGAATGGGTTAATCCTTTTAATAAAGCGGCCGCCAATCCACCAACTATCCCGACCAGAAAAGCTAATGCGATTAGGAAATTACGGTTAGACATCCGCTTCATTCTCCATTTGTTGAGCGCGTCCAATTTTTGTATAAAATGTTCTCTCATTTTATGCGTATTAAATATCAAAGCCCATTACGTCTTTTTTCTTTTTAGATTTAAATCGCTCAGGAACAACGTCAATAATCTCTTTAATCAATGTGCTGATAGCTTGTCTTTTCACATAGTTTTGTGTAGTCACCACGCTGATTTCCCGTACAGGCTCTGGCGATTTGAAGTAACGAATATGCCCTAATTGATCTTCGGTATAGGATTGAATACTCAATTCTGGCAATATGGTTATACCCGAATTAATATCCACCATTCTTTTTAAAGTCTCTACACTTCCGGTATTATATTCAAAAGTCCCCAAAGTACCTTTATTATGCTTGTAATTACAAATATTAAGCACTTGACCGCGCATACAATGTCCTTCATTCAAGAGCCACAATTTCTCCTCAGCTATATCTTCTGTCCCTAACACTTTCTTCTCAAAAAGATGACTTTTCTCGGAAACATAAGCGACAAATGTTTCGTAGAACAAAGGTGTTTCCATCACACCTGAATCTTGCAGTGGCGTAGATAAAATACCGCAATCAAGCGTACCACTCTTCAATTCTTGGACTATACGTTCTGTGGTATACTCCCATATTTGCAATTGCACCTTAGGGTACTTGATTAGAAATGCAGTTATTACATTAGGCAATAGATAGGGTGCTACAGTGGGGATAACACCGACTTTCAACTCCCCTTCCAACTCTCCTTTGGTATCTTGAAGAATCTCCGCTATTTTTTTGCTTTCCAACAATACAACCCGCGCTTGTTGGATTATTTTTACGCCGACCTCAGTAGGCACTACAGGTTGACGGCTACGATCAAATATCTTGGTCCCCAACGACTCCTCCAATTTTTGAATTTGCATACTCAATGTAGGCTGTGTTACAAAACATTTCTCTGCTGCAGCTACAAAACTCCTATAGGTATCTACAGCTACGATGTATTCGAGTTGGACTAAGGTCATACTATAAATTTTAACTATACAAATATACAAAAGTTATAGCGATAATGTGACAAATAAGACAACCGTACTAATAGATTCAAACGCCACTATTAGTAAACTTTTACTATTTTTGGAGAAACAAATTAAGTATATAGCATGAGATTAAACATCAAGTCATCTATTCTATTCGCTTTATTAGTAAGCGCAAGCGCTATTAATTTTTCGGCATCTGTACCTGATGAAGGAATGTTCCCGCTTAGTGAATTACATAAAGCAGGATTAAAAAAAGCAGGATTGAAAATTAGTGAAAAGGATATTTATAATCCAGGACAAATAGGTCTTGTAGATGCCTTAGTACGTGTATCAGGTTGTTCGGGTTCTTTTGTATCACCTAATGGATTGATCATTACCAATCACCATTGCGCATTTAGTGCTGTACAACTCGCTTCAAGCCCATTACACAATTACCTTCAGAATGGATTTGTAGCGAATTCTTATGAACAAGAAATCGAAGCACGAGGATTAACGATCCGCATTACAGACTCCTACGAGGATGTATCTAAGGACATCCTAGATGCCATTGCAAAAACCGACGACCCTATCGAACGTATAGCGATCATCAATAAAAAGAAAGCACAACTCGTAAAAGAAGCAGAGTCTAAAGACCCTTCGATCAAAGCGGAGGTTTCGGAAATGTTTATCGGAAAGACTTATGTGTTGTTTAAATATAAAACCATTGAAGATGTAAGATTGGTATATATACCGAGACAAGATATCGGCGAGTTTGGTGGAGAAACAGACAACTGGGTATGGCCTAGACATACGGGAGATTTTTCATTCTTACGTGCGTATGTTTCCCCAGACGGTAAGCCTGCCAAATATTCGAAAGACAATGTACCTTATCAGCCAAAAAAACACTTGAAGGTAAACCCTAACGGTGTTGAAGAAAATGATTTTGTTTTTATTTTGGGCTACCCCGGCAAAACATTTAGACATAGACCTGCCCAATACATAGAATACCAACAAAAATTCTTATTGCCTTATACATCAGAGTTAAATGATTTCCAAAATCAACGCATGCTTGAAGCGGGAAAAAATGATAAGGCTACAGAATTAGCATTGGCTACACGTATAAAACGTAATGCCAACGTAATGAAAAATTATAGAGGTAAACTAAAAGGCCTTCGTAATATAGATTTGATTGCAGATAAACAAAAAGAAGATAAAGCCCTAGCTAATTTTATTCAATCAAATACCGCGTTAAAGGCTAAATATGGCACCTTAATGTCGGATATAGACAAACATTACCAATTGGTTTTTACGGATGCTGAAAGAGAACTTTGGTTTAATAATTTATATACTGGAATTCGTACTTACCAAATTGCTAATCTAATCAATAAATTAAAAATAGAAACCGCAAAGAAAGGGACTTTAGCACAAAAAAATGAATATTTTAATAAGAATATAGCATTAGTAAAAAAAGAGTTAGATGCCGTTTACGAGAGCTATAATGTAGATGCAGACCAAAAAATAGCTGCACATATGTTTGCGCAGGCATATAATCTAAAGGATAAAAATGTTATTCAAACAATCGCTAACAAAAACTTCAAATCAGCGGATGCTGCTGGTAGTTATATAGCACAAAATATAGCCAACTCTAAACTAAATACTAAAGAGAAGCTATATAATGAAGTATTGAATAATGCAGCTACGCTATTGGCTTATGATGATGAAATATTGAAATCTCAACAACAATTTGCACATGAGCATGCACCTTTCAACCAAGAACTGACACGTAGAGAAGGTGTTTTGAATAAGCTAATGGGCGATTATGTGGCTGTAAAGGAAATATACCAAGACAAAAGTTTTATTCCTGATGCTAACTCAACACTACGATTGACATTTGGCAATATCAAAGGTTATAGCCCTGCTGACGCAGTGTATATGAAGCCTTTTACTACTGTGAAAGGAATAATTGAAAAAGGCAATTCTGGAGATATAGACTTTAGATATCCACAAGCAATAGAGCAAGCTTGGTTAGACAAAAACTTTGGCGCTTATACATTGAAAGGAACTAATGACGTTCCTGTAGATATGTTGTACAATATGGATACAACGGGAGGAAATTCGGGTTCTCCAGTGATGAATGCATATGGAGAGCTGATCGGTGTCAACTTCGACCGTGCCTATGACGCTACCATCAATGACTTTGCATGGAATGAAAGCTATAGCCGCTCTATCGGAGTAGATATT
Organism: Sphingobacterium rhinopitheci; assembly: GCF_022627575.1. Lineage (GTDB taxonomy): Bacteria > Bacteroidota > Bacteroidia > Sphingobacteriales > Sphingobacteriaceae > Sphingobacterium > Sphingobacterium rhinopitheci. The sequence continues at coordinate 52,504 of NZ_JADEYQ010000010.1, read as the reverse complement.
CGCTATGTACTATGGATAGCCGACAAAATTGACAATGCACAATTCATCATTAAAGAAATGGGCATTTAAGAAATAATAAGTCTCTCAAAACACTATAACTATATAGCTGTCTAAAATATAGCGCTTGTACCCTTTTATATTAAAATTGTACAAGCGCTTATAGCTAAAAGGCTAAGATCTACGTTAGATTCCCTATTTATTGCAAAATACAACGTATAGGAAAGCTATAATTATTATCAAAAACTATGAAAAAAATAATCCTTGCACTCGCATTATTAGCCAGCAATTATAGCTTTGCACAAACGAAAATATCGGGTGAAAAAGCACTAGAAGATTTATCTAACAACAAGAATATTCAATTGTTAGATGTACGTACTGTTAAAGAATACGAAACTAAACACCTAAAAGATGCAATTAATATAGATTGGAAAGATCAGGCTAATTTCGAAGCTACAGTCACTAACCTAGATAAAAATAAACCTTTGTATGTATATTGCTTAGGAGGTGGAAGAAGTGCTGCTGCCGCAAAAAAATTGACCGACTTAGGGTATACTGTATTTGATATCGATGGCGGTATCATGAAATGGGAATCCAATAACTTGCCACTAGTAACTAATGAAGAGGCTAATAAAGCCAAAGGGATGACAATTCAAGAATATACAAATATCCTTCAAAACAATGATATTGTATTAATAGATTTTCATGCTACATGGTGTCCTCCATGCAAAAAATTGGCTCCTATAATCGAAAACATCAGCAAAAAGTACGACGGTAAAGTAAAAGTTGTAAAAATCGATGTTGATCAAAATAGTCAATTGACAAAAAGTCTAGGAATAACAAGTATCCCTACATTATTTGTATACAAAAAAGGTAAAAAAACATGGTCACAAAATAATTTTGTGAAACAAAAAACAATAGAAAAACAACTCTAAAAGATGAAAGAATTAGCCCTTATAAGTGGGACCCTATTTGGTATATTAGCCATCATACTTGGTGCATTTGGAGCACATGCTTTCAAAAAAATATTATCCCCCGAACGACTATCTTCATTTGAAGTAGGTGTACGATATCAGATGTATAGTGCCCTGACTTTATTAGTTTTAGGTTTTCAGCTTCCCTTTGCGCAATACAGTGAGCGATTAGCTGTATATGGCATAATATCAGGAACAATACTCTTCTCTTTTAGTATTTATATTCTTTCTTTTTCTGAATATTGGAACAGAAATTTCAAATTCTTGGGTCCCATAACACCATTAGGAGGGTTATTGATGATCATCGGCTGGGCAAGTCTATTGATTTCATTTTTATAATCTATTCTAATGAATAAAATAACTTTTACATATGCCAATCTATCTATTTGGATTTGGATAAAAGTTATTTTATCGATAGCTATATGTGCAGGTACAACATCTACCTTATTTCTATATGCGCTAAATTATGTGACAGATACGCGGGAAAATAACCTATGGTTATTATTGTTTCTACCGTTGGCTGGGATTACAATAGTCTATTTATACAAAAAATATGGACCCATTGCAAAAAAAGGCAACAATCTACTTTTAGAAGAATATTACAGCCCACAAGGCAAGATACCATGGATAATGTCGCCACTAATAATAATGGCGACATTTATAACCCACTTATTTGGAGGATCTGCGGGACGTGAGGGTACAGCATTGCAATATGGTGGCACCTATGGCGACCGATTAGCGGCCTTTTTCCAGCTTGACAAATCACAAAATAGAATTGCTTTAATGGCAGGTGTTGCTGCCGGCTTTGGCTCACTATTCGAAACACCTTTTGCTGGCGCCATATTTGCCCTTGAGGTTTTCAAGTTAGGACGCATCCGTCTCAAAGCCCTTCCGATAGTGGTCATTACAGCATACACTAGTCACATCGTAGCACATATTCTCAAAGCGCCCCATACAAAATATACAGCTATAGAATCGATTACCTATTTAGACTTTAACAATTTATGGATAATCCCGGTAGCTATTTGCTGTGGATTGGCTGCAAGGATATTTATTGTTTCAGGTACAGTATGGGAAAAATTATTCGGACGTATAACTAATGAATATTATAGAGCCGCAGCAGGTGGGCTATTACTGTTGTTATTAATTTACCTTTCGGGCACGACCAAATACATAGGCTTAGGTATCCCAAGTATCTTATCTGCTTTTGAAGCACCAGCTGCTAGCTATGACTTTTTGCTAAAGATAATTTTTACAACCCTTACATTGAGCGTAGGATTCAAAGGAGGTGAAGTGACCCCATTATTCTTCATCGGTGCTACATTGACGAGTTTTCTATCGCTTTATGTCCCTCTCCCCTTAGTCGTAATGGCAGGATTAGGTTTTGTTGGTGTATTTGCGGGCTCTACCAAAACGCCATTAGCCTGTGCATTAATGACAGTAGAACTATTTGGCCCAGCATTATTTCCTCTGACCTTGACCACTTGCATTATCGCGACTATGGTATCGGGCAAACAAGGAATATATAGTAGTCAGCGCAACCTTAGTAAGTGGTTTTAAGCTATAATCTTATCTGTACGTATAAAGCAAATCTTTATTCCTACTCAGAACAACAATAAATAAGAACCAGAATAAATATTGAATTGCAAACAGCCTGTATGACTTCCTTCACAAATAGGTGCAGGAGAATTTCAGTATAGCTACCTACCTAAATGACATCCTAGAATACAAGAGCATTACAAATAAATTAACCTTCTATATATTAACAGTTTACACAAAACAATTCAGCAAGTTATTTGTTACATGAGCAGTATATATTCGGTAGAATGAAAACAAAAATATTCCCATTCGTCATTTCCATTTTATTAACTGGTTGTCACCATACAGAGGAAGCCTATTCTAATGAAGATACACAGTTATTGTTGCAAGAATTAACAAAGAACATAGAAATAGAACCTAGTGAATCATTTGATGCTAATAACCCTGGTTCTATCGAAATACTATTCATCACCAGATATCCCTTATCTGAAAAGCAATCTAAGGAATACAACCAATTTGGTTATATAAAAACCAATACTGAAGATGCAGCAGACTCAGTGCTGTTTAGAGTTACAAATTATGAATTACGGAATCAGGATAGTATCGCAGTACATTTTGTAAACAACACAAAAAGTAATTATTTGGAAAAATATGCTTTGATTAAAGAGCAAGACAGCGTATATCAAGATTTAGGATTCGAATTAACTATAAATTCAATATTCAATAGCTTAGAAGGGTTTGTCACTATTGAATTTATTATGCCCAATAAAATGAAAAAAGAAGTCACCATACCGGTATCTATTTAAGGTAGTTTGTATTAATTTTCCATATATATCCTTTTCATACACCTCGCCTTAAAATCCATTTTATATCAAAATATAGCTTTTGTTACATACTTAAAGCAATTCTTACCCCTACATACAGGCTTTTATATTTCTACAAATCATAAAATGACCTTAGACCTGTAAATCAGTTTATTTTTTTTTCACTCATATATAGTGAGTTATACATAAATTAACTATATTTAAATGTATTTATTAGACTATCGTTGTCTATAAACACATACAATTATAAATAACTAAATAACCAATTACCATTAAAATCTGATGAAAACGATTATGCTCATTTTAATGACCTTATTTGCTATTCGTAAAAATTATGGAAACACGCTAGCCATGAACTTAGACGATAACAACATGACGGTTGTAAAACAATTTATGACTCTCTGCTTAGCAGGCAAGCATTGGAGGGTTTCTTATTGCCCTAGTTAAGAGGATCAGATAATTCCATACACGAACTATCAGCCTTAAAGAAAAAAATTCCAACTGACCCTATTTCAGTTAATATCATAGGACATGATATATGAATAATATAAAGAGAGAAATCTCGAAGAAAACAACAAAAACCAAAAATTAATCTATTGCTGTTAGGCAACAAAAAAAATAGCCTAACAGCATTCTTAAATTTCACCTAAATCTATGTTAGCACTAAAAAAAATATTAATAGGCATCATATTTTCAACCACAATAACCTATACATCAGCTCAAAATAGAGCAGATCGCCAAAGTTTAAGTCAACCAAACTCTTCCTCTATTATCCTGATGGGCGATCCACAGGGTTATGGTAAGTATGATATCAATCAACCAATTTTTGATTTAACCACCGCTTGGATTGCAGACAATATCGAAAATCTAAATATTAAAGCAGTCCTCTGTACAGGAGATTTGGTAGAGCAGAATGAAAATATGGTACTAAACCGAAAGATGCTTAATCAAACAAGCAAACAAATGTGGGAAGCAAGCTCAAAGGCATTTGAAAGGTTAGATCATAAAATTCCTTATATCAATTCGCTAGGTAATCATGATTATGGCTTCAAAAATGCTGAAAATGGAAGTACGCATTATCCTGACTATTTCCCTATAGAGCGCAATTCTACCTGGAAAAATAGTTGCATTTCTGCCTATCCAAACAGAGATAATCGCGCATCACTAGAAAATGCTGTATTTGAAATCAATGTAGACAACTGGAAGCCATTACTCGTTATAAGTTTAGAATATCATCCAAGAGATGAAGTATTAGAATGGTGTAAAAAAACAATAGCTACACAAGCATACAAAGATCATCATGTAATAATACTAACACATTCCTTTCTCACAAATGGACAAAAAGCCTCACGTATTGTAAATGCTAATGTACCAAACCTCTCGGGGAATACAGGTGAAGAGATTTGGACCAAACTTATAAAACCTTCAACAAACATCAAACTAGTAATATGTGGTCATACCGCAAATGGTAATGGTAAGTTTGAAGATAATGTATCTTATATCGTAGAAAATAACGACAGCAATAAACCTGTACATCAAATGATGTTTAATGTCCAAACATTGGGAGGAGGCTGGGAAGGCAATGGAGGTGACGGATGGCTACGTATCCTTGAATTTATCCCGGATGGCAAAACTGTAAAAATAAGTACTTACTCTCCGCTATTCGGTATTTCGCCGAGTACTAAACATCTAGCTCATCGAACAGAAGCTTATGACAAATTTGATATTATTTTCCCTTAAAAAATAGAAATACCCATATAACGACTTTATAAAATGCACTATAAACTTTAATAAAACTATGAACAGAAAAAAATTTATTACAAATACGTTCCTTGCTGTAGCTGGATTCAGTATTGTACCTAGGCATGTATTAGGGGGTACTAATTTTTTAGCACCTAGTGATCGCATCAACTTAGGCTATATTGGGACGGGAAAGCAAGTACCTACCTTATTAAATGGGCTTGGACAATTGCCCGAAACAATGGTTATAGCAGCTTCTGATGTAGACAAAAAAAAATTAGCGCACTTTATAAACTTAGCAAATCAGGTAAATTCAACCAAAACAAATAATGCGGTAAATGGATATGCTGACTACCGAGAACTGCTGGAACGGAAAGATATTGACGCCATAGTAGTTGCTTCACCCGATCATTGGCATGCGCTACATACTATCGATAGTGCCAAAATGGGGAAAGATATATACTGTGAAAAGCCCCTTTCCTTGACTATTGATGAAGGGCGTGCGATGGTAAATGCGGTACAAAAACATAAACGCGTCTTGCAAACAGGAAGTATGCAACGCTCACAGCACAATTTTAGGCATGCTGCAGAATTGGTACGCAACGGCTATATCGGTAAAGTACACACGATCAATGTATCCGTAGGGGAACCCATAAAACAATGTGATCTCCCATCCCAACCTATTCCGGAATATTTGGATTGGGATATGTGGGTAGGACCATCATTATATAGAGGATATCATCCTATCCTATCTCCACCTTTAGAGAGTGATGAATGGGCTTGGTGGCGTGGATATAGAGATTTTGGGGGTGGATATATTACAGACTGGGGAGCACATATGTTTGATATTGTACAATGGGCATTAGATATGGACAATTCGGGACCTACAGAATTTATCCCTCCAAAAACAGCTGGCGCTATAGAAGGATTATACTTTAAATATCCTAATGGCACACGAGTAAATCATAAACAATGGGGTGACTCCAATGCGATACAATTCATTGGTGATGATGGGACCATAGAGGTGTCTAGATCATTTTTAAGATGTAGCAATCCGACATTAAATGATTTAAAATTTAGTGGCAAAGACAAACGTTTACATTATTCGGATAATCATTATGCAGATTGGATAAAATCTATCAAAGATCGTTCTAAACCTGTAGCATCTGTAGAAATAGGACATCGTACAGCAACAGTTTGTAATGCTGTAAATATAGCTTATGAACTTCAAAAAGATATTAAATGGAATCCAAAAACAGAGCAATTTGATAATGCTTATGCCAATAACATGAAATCTCGCCCGTATAGAGGGACATGGGATTACAAAAATTATTAATAATCAACCTACCTATTTAGATTAAAAGCCTCAGTATTCTATAATAAGTACTGGGGCTTTTTTGGGTAGCTACCAAGAGTTCATCATATTTCAAAAAATAACGCCTTGTCTATGATGAAAGGAGCTTAAAAAATAACTATCCCAACATACGATAAATGATGGCATAACAAGCCTTTATCAAGGTAGTAAAGTACAGTAATAGGTTAAGACAATCATAAAATAGCTATCTTTGGGAATAAGCTGATCATACTATGAAATTATATACTATAGATACGGGATTTTTCAAATTAGACGGTGGAGCAATGTTTGGTGTTGTACCCAAATCATTGTGGCAACGTACTAATCCTGCTGATTCAAATAACTTATGTACTTGGGCAAATCGTCTATTACTCATTGAAGATGGTAAACGATTAACCCTAATTGATACCGCCTTAGGTGACAAACAAGACGCTAAATTTTTTGGTCATTATTTTATACATGGTGACGACACATTAGACAAATCATTAGCAAAATATGGCTTCCATCGCGACGATATCACCGATATTATATTGACGCATCTTCATTTTGATCATTGTGGAGGAGCAATAAAACGTGAAAATGAAAAATTGATCCCTGCATTTAATAATGCAAAATTTTGGAGTAATGAGAAACATTGGGATTGGGCAGTAAATCCAAATCCACGTGAGAAAGCTTCTTTTCTGAAAGAGAATATAATACCTATTCAAGAATCAGGACAGCTTAATTTTTTGAAGGAAGGTGAAAAATACGATGCTAATATAGACATCAGATATGCCCATGGACATACCGAAGCGATGATGCTACCACAGATCGATTACAAAGGAAAGACAATCTTATATATGGCGGATTTATTACCTTCTGTTGGACATATTCCACTACCTTATGTGATGGGCTACGATACAAGACCATTGCTAACGATGGATGAAAGACAATCTTATTGGCAAGAGATCGTAGACAAAGAATATATTTTATTCTTAGAACATGACTCCGTCAATGAATGCTGTACATTACAAAATACAGAAAAAGGAATCCGCGTTAAGGATATTTTTAAACTAACAGATATTTAAGATGAAGGTGCCTATAGTACCAATATAGGCACTTTTATTCATTCATATATACTTGATTAAGCCAATGGAATAAAGGCCTAGGTAGAGCATTTATAGCATTATTCGGGGAAGCAAGTTCATCAAATAATCTAGCTATTTGAAAATCATCTCTATTGGAGAATATAGAAATCATTTTATTTGTATTAGGGGCAAATACCACCATATTATGAAACCCTGTACTTTCACCAGAGTGAAAAACTGTACATGATCCATCAGTGTCATAGTTCACAAACCAGCCTAAACTATAATATATATTGTCCTTTACCAATATCTTATGCTTTTGAAGGGTATTCCAATACGCAGGCGTAAAAAGAGGATTACGATTATCTAACCAACGGTTATAATCTACAGCTGATATATATACCCCACCATCCCCTTTCGTCGAAGAGGTCAAACTTTGATCCGCAAATAGAAAGTTATTATCTGTAGGGTGATAACCAAATGCGCGCTTTGATATATCTACCGATGGAAAGACAGTTGCACCTTTAATCCCTAAAGGTTTAAAGATCAAATCTTCAATAGCATCAGGGTAGCTTTTATGTGTCAATCGCTCGACTATTAAGGCAAGCAAACAATATGCGGTATTACTATATCTAAACTGGCTTCCGGGAGGGAAATAAAGAGAATCAACGCTACGGATATATTCTAGCACATCAAAATCGGTCAACTGCGTTTTTCGCGCTGCTTCAATAAGATTTTCATAGTCTAGAATTCCCGACGAATGGTTCAGAAAATTTGCTACAGAAATATCCTTGGTTGCTGCTGGCAATTCAGGTAAAATAGATCTAACAGGAGTTTGAAAATCAATCTTCCCTGCAGCTATTAATTGATAGATCGCCATCGCCGTAAATTGCTTGCTGACAGATGCCATTCGAAAGGTCGTTAAACTATCTATTGCGGTAGCATCTTCTAAATTGGCTAATCCTTTGGCATAATATTTTGTTGCATCTGGACTTTTTACTACAACACTGACTCCTGGGGCTATTTTTGCCGTATAATTACGATCAATAAGATCATGAACTTCTTGTGCCATACACAGATTTACAGTGCCTAATACGAATAATAACAACGAACAAATGCTGCGCATATTATAAAATTGAGATCAATTCCATTTCAAAGATTAAGGTGCAATTTCCGCCGCTTGTAGGAGTCAAAGCTTCAAATCCATAAGCCAATGTCGGTGGAATAAATAATTTCCACTTGCTTCCAACAGGCATCAATTGCAATGCAATTTGCCATCCTTTTATCAATTCATTAACCCTAAAAGATTCTGGTTTTTTACGCTTATAAGAAGAGTCAAATACCTCAGCATTCAGCAGATATCCGGCGTAATGACAGAGGACTTTATCCTTTGCTGTAGGAATTTTGCCATCGCCTGCGACGATGATTTCATACTGTAAACCCGAAGGTAGTACTATGACGTCATCTTTTAGGGCATTCTCCGCTAAGAACAATTCTCCTTCCTGAAGATTTTTGGCAGCAAGGTCTTTAATTTTTTTTAAATAACTATTTGATTTAGACATAGTATCAACAGTATATACAAGCGTATTATTTATTCTTCTTCTAATTCTTCAAACTTAGCGTAGTCTTCTTTTGCACCATGCTCATCACCCAAAGATTGGCGTATATCTCCACGGTATTGATACAAATCCGAATAATAAGGATTCAATTCTATAGCGCGATTATAATCCTCTAAGGCTTTCTGTGGAAGATTTGATTTCTCGTATAGATCTGCTCTCAATACATACACATAAAAGTCTTCAGGATTCAATTCTATGACCGTTGTATAATCTGCTATTGCTAAATCCCAAATTTCTCTTAATTCATAAAATTGCGCTCTTTCTTCATAAACATTAGCATCCCCATCGGACAATTCAATAGCTTTATTAAAATCCATGTCTGCCAATTCAAATTCCTGAATTGCAGCCAATAGTTTAGCTCTAAAAATATAGCCCTGCATCAAAGAATTATCCTGCTTTAAAGCGTCATTAAAATCAGATAATGCTTGATTGTATTTTACCATACGCATATTTACTGCGCCACGGGACACAAGGACTATAGGGTTATTGCCTAATGAATAGGCCTTTGTAAAATCATCAATGGCTTTTTGATATTCAAAATGCTGAACAAATAAAGTAGCGCGATTGATGTAATACTGTTCCTCTTGCTTTTCATTAGCTATCAATTCTTGGAGTTCTTCGGATTCTACCATCTCCCCTGCATTATTGATCCATTCCAATGCATTGTGGTAGTTAAAATCTAAGCGCTTGGCTACTTGATAATCATAGAATGCACCTTCTTCTTCTTCAATTCTTGTCTTCAGGATACTCCTGCAGGCATACAAAAAAGGATAATTAGGAAACTCTTCAATCAATTCATTATACACAGAAAGTGCTTCCTCATGAGAATTATTAATAGTGTATTCTTTAGCTATTTTTAATTTAGCTGTCAAACTGTTTGCTATATCCAAACCTGCCAGTGGCCCATCAATCGGAAACAATTGTGAACTAGGTAAATAATAAAAAGGATTTTCTGCTTTCAAAATACTATAATTATATTAAATATATCGTTTTACAATACGCAATCGATGCGTATATTTATTAAGTTCGGCATTAAAAATACCTTCATTATCCATCTTATCGACGCGTATTCTTCCCGACGCATGTATAATGGTTTCATTATTGATCATTACCCCTACGTGTGTAATTTTCCCTGCTTCATTATCAAAAAAAGCTAAATCACCTTTTCTTATTTCAGACTGAAAATCCACGACCTCACCTTTTTCAGCTTGCTGCCAAGCATCACGTGGCAAGGAAATTCCAAAATGACGGTATACGATTTGAGAGAAACCCGAACAATCAATGCCGTATATCGTACGTCCTCCCCACAAATAAGGGGAATTATTATAATGAGATACCAAATATTCAAATTCCGTATCGAAATCTGCTAAGGATACCTTTCTTAAGTCACCTTCAATGGTAAAAACTTCTTCGCCGATACGCATTGTATCCCCTGTAATCACAGTACCATGTACTAGATTGACACGGTGCTTAACTGATACAGCCGTTGCGCCATGGATACCGACAATCATCGTCGTATCTTGTTCTTTATCGATGACACTACCAAATTGATTGCGCTGAATCCATCCTTCATAATTTACAGATAGCAATCTTACCTTCACAAAATCTACATCCTCTTGCAAAATTTCGAAAACTTCACCGAATAATACTTGCGAAACCATCTCACTACGGTGTGAGGCTTCTGCTCGAAATGGCACAATACTTAAATTACTAGCTGCGATTTTCATAAAATGACTAAAACAAATAATATCTATAGTTTGTTATACAATAACGAAGATAATTTTTTAAAAATAAAAAACATGAGTAACCCAAAATTTCAACGTATTTTAATTACAATTGAAGAATCAGATTTATCTCAAAAAGTAATAGAATATGCGAAGGCCCTTAACCTAAATAAAGAAACATCCATAACTTTGCTAACAATTGTCCCACCCGTTCCTCCCGATCAGCTAGGATTCGACCCTGTATTAGGACAAACAAGTGTGGTAGTACCTGAGTTAGTTGATGTTGAACAAGCTATTGCGGAGAACTTTATCGCAAAATTTAGTAAATCATTTCCTGAAGTGGGGCACGTTTCCATTATCACTAAAATTGGCACTATAAAACAAGAGATACTTTCCTATGCTAGTGAATGGAATGCTGATCTTATCATAATGGGCACGCACGGAAGAACAGGCTTCGACCACTTTATATCAGGTTCAGTTTCTGAATCTGTAACTAGAAAATCAACTTGTCCGGTACTAATTGTACCGACCAAAGTTGAGCAATAACAAATTATACTTTAATAAAGTGGGCAGCAAACATACTGTCCGCTTTATTATCATATCCATTTATGGTATTCATTTTTTCTAAGCGAAGGTTAAAATTATTCAACAAATAATCTACGACGTCCTCATTTTCATCCTTATATACCGAACACGTAATATATACTAATGTACCTCCATTTTTAAGGAAAGGAATAGCATTAGCGGAAATATCCTTTTGTAAAGAAGTAAATGATTGTAATTTATCAGCACTAAATTGTTGAATCATTTCCGGCGTACGCCCCCAAGTTCCAGATCCTGAACATGGCGCATCCAGTATGATACCATCAAACTTTTCATCTTTCATGGTATCGTCTACAGGTAGTGATAAATCCAATATCTTTTTACGATACGGCGTTACAATACGTGCTTTTTCGAAGCGCTCATCCAAATTTCGCAAAATAGACATCCGTATATCAGAAACAAGAAGATTTACCTGTGGGTATTTATCCAATAACATTAATGCTTTTCCGCCAGAAGCTGCACAAGCATCCCACCAGCTTTGCTTTTCAGCAGCGTTGATATAGTCAATGGTCTTTTGCGAGGATAAATCCTGCACTTCATACATTCCTTCGAGATTCGCTACCTTTTGCAGATTAGTACCATTGGGCAGCGCTAAAGTTTGCGTTGATATAATTGTAAAAGGGATATCATGGTCCTTAAAAATACTATGTACTAATTTTTCTTTACCACGCTTGATACGGATAAATAAATCAGGTTGTACAAAATGACTTTTTAAAAAGTCATCAATTGCGACTTCAGTAGATATATGATCAACCAAAGGAAATACATCCTTTATATTAAAACCATATGTCGCTGTAAGTGTATTAATTTTATCACTCAATTCATTTTGCAAAGAATCGGCTAATTCTGGCTTTAATACATGCACCAATGGTGAATTTTCTTCACATAAATATTCAGCAAAAGCCAAACGATCTAAGATATTATGATTATTAAGACTATTACCTAGTCTAAAATAATTATAACAAAAACGAGAGGTCATCCTTCTATCAGATGACCCCATTTGTTTATTTTCTTTAAAGAATCGTGTAAGATACCTAGAAAGAGGCTCGTCATGGTTGTAGCCATTCAAAGCTTTTTCAAAATTTCTTATCTGTTGGTGAACACGTCTTTCGTTTATTTCCATATAATTATTGTAATTGAAAACTGCCATTGCGGTAGATCTTAAAAAATACCGATTCATTAGCAAATCCCCAAGTATCATTATGTTTGAATTTATAAGCACTAAAAATACCAGTAAATGGCTCTTTAGTCAGTTTGTCCGCTATATTTCCGGCACCATACTTATTCACTAATCCACCAAAATAAATAGCCGCATCATAACCTTTATAAGAAGCATCAGATGGCTTAACGCCAAAACTAGAATTATAATCTTCTCTAAATGATTTCACAGCTGCAGACCAAGTACGCAAATTGCTCTCACTGGTAATAAGGGGATTTAGATTTGCAAAATCAGCATAGCTACTAAAATCATATCTATCCCAAAGGGGATGTCCAAATAAATTAATAGCATAAAAATTTTCCAAATATTTACTTGTCAGATTATCAATTAAGCTATTTAATTGTGTTTTGTCCGTTGTTCCAGCAATAACATAATTAATACCTCCCAGTTTCAAATTCTCATTCAACTGTGCTATAGTGGATACTGATACTACATTTACCGTACTCTTCGCTTGCTTGATAGCAGCAACCATTCCCGTAAGGAATTGTCGACTATCCGGATTAGCTGTATTGTAAATAATAATAACATCCCCTGGTCCAAACTCTTTCGCTACTTTAGCTGCTATAGCATTGGCATGGGACTTTATCGGCGGCGTAATAGATACTAAATTGGGTAGATTATATTCGGAAGGCATCGCTGCCGACAAAGGATTGATTTGCAATACTGCTTTATCTGTAAATGAAGCACCAAAAGATTTAATCTCCTGCGGATAAACTGGCCCAATTACGATAGAAGCATTATTAACCTTAGCAGAAGTTCCTAATTTAGCAACATGCGTAACATTATCGCGCGTATCTAACACATCCAAATTAAAACTAGCACCTTTTTTTGCCAATTGCTCTAACCCCAACTCAAAACCTTGGTAAAAATCCAATGCTAATGCCGATCTTTTGACATCTTTATCGTCTAAAGTACCTACTGCTACTTGATTCAATTGAAAAGGTAATAGCAAAGCGATATTCCGCTGATTGAATTTATTGTCTTTATTAGCATTCGTTGCAGCAGTATTTGAAGCTTCTGATTTTTCCTCTGCAACGGTATTTACTGCAGTGTGGTCAGGTGAGCGTAATACAGAAACTTTAGGTGTACATGATGCTACACCTAAAGCTACTGTTAATGCAAAAAATAAATTCCTTTTATTCATCAAAATCTTATTCCCACTCAATGGTTGCTGGTGGTTTAGAACTGATGTCGTATACAACTCTGTTGATTCCTTTGACATGATTGATTATTTCATTTGAAATCTTAGCTAATAATTCATAAGGCAAATGAATCCAATCTGCAGTCATACCGTCCAATGAACCTACCGCACGCAAGGCTACTACATGCTCATACGTACGCTCATCACCCATTACACCTACCGATTGTACAGGTAAAAATATTGTTCCTGCTTGCCATACTTTATCATACCAGCCAGACTCTTTTAAGTTACGGATATATATTTCATCTGCTTCTTGCAAAATGCGTACCTTATCTTCTGTGATATCACCCAAAACTCGAATTCCTAATCCAGGACCTGGGAAAGGATGACGATTTAAGATATTAGGATCTATATCTAAAGTTTTACCAACACGACGCACCTCATCTTTGAATAATGTTTTTAAAGGCTCTACAACCTTCAATTTCATATAATCAGGAAGACCACCTACATTGTGGTGAGATTTAATAGTCGCTGAAGGACCTTTAACAGATACGGACTCGATAATATCAGGATATATAGTACCTTGACCTAACCATTTCACTTCCGCTCCTGCAGGTAATTCATTTTGAATATCTTTGGATGCTTGATCAAAAACATCTATAAATGCACCACCAATAATCTTACGCTTAGCTTCGGGCTCACTTACACCTTCTAATTTAGCGAAAAACAATTCTTTAGCATTTACGCCTTTGATGTTTAATCCCATATGTTTGTACGAATCCAATACCTGTTCGAATTCATCCTTACGTAATAAGCCATGATCAACAAAGAAACAGTGCAAACGCTCACCGATAGCATGGTGCAATAATATTGCAGCAACGGTAGAATCGACACCACCAGATAAAGCCATAATCACATGGTCATTACCTATTTGTTCTTTAAGGTCTGCAACAGTCGTTTCAACGAAAGACTCAGATGTCCAGTCTTGTGAGCAGCCACAAATATCTACCACAAAATTCTTGATTAAAACCTGACCATCAGTACTGTGTGTCACCTCTGGGTGAAATTGAATTCCCCAAGTTTGTGTCCCTTGTACATGGTATGCTGCAACGCGTACTTTGTCCGTACTCGAAATAATAGTGAAGTTTGAAGGTACTTCTTTAATCGTATCTCCATGCGACATCCACACCTGAGATTGCGTTGGCACACCTTTTAATAAGATATTTGTGTCATCAACGAATTGAAGATTTGCTCTACCATACTCACGAATTTCTGAAGGTAATACTTCACCTCCACTTTTTTGTGCTATGTATTGCGCTCCATAACAAACGCCCAATAAAGGGAAACGTGCTTGTATACTTTGGAAATCAATTTGCGGCGCATCTTCTTGACGCACAGAATATGGGCTACCAGATAAGATAACACCTTTTACTGTATCATCTAATTCAGGGACTTTATTAAATGGATGTATTTCACAGTACACATTAAGTTCACGTACACGACGTGCAATCAACTGCGTATATTGTGAACCGAAATCTAGGATAATTATTTTTTCAGACATAGCACAAAGGTACAATTTACGGATGAAATCTGAGAAAGGAAATTGTTACTATTTAACAGTTTCTGTGATATTTCTCGAATAAAAATAAGATTAATATGTCTTCAAAATACAACCTTCAAATTTCAGACTTACAATTCGTGTACGCGCAGTAGCCTATTTCGGTGGGTAGCCAGGAGAAAAGGCAGCTATTTTTGTTTATTATAATAAACCAACGGCCAGAACTAATCTCCTTGATTAGGATGAAATCCATAAAACAAAAAACACCATTAAACCTATAGCTAATAACTAAACCATTTATCTCTACTTAACATTATGTCTATCAAATAAAAAGGTAGTTTTATTATGCTTAATTAACCATAAATACATGAATCGAATTATACAGTTATTACTTTCAAAAGTTTGGGTTATAGCAGTAAAAAAATAATATGTACCAAAGCTATAACACCCAAATATTTGAATATCTCTTTGACACCGCAAGAAATGAAAATCGAAGAAGTCACTATTAATTTAGCTTGAAACCCTGCAGATAGCATTATAAGAAATATGATCTCTTTTATATACTATACACATTTTAATGGCAATCTTAGGCATATCGCCGCAAAGAGCGTCGTCAGTACCAATAAATCATATTTAGAAATACATACAGAGCATGATTTTCAGGGCTATTTACGCCATAAATCCCGTTCTTAAGGTTACTAAATTGGCATACCAATATTGGTTATCATTTATTGGCTACTGCAAATAGTAAACCCTACTATGAACGCACAGTAGGGTTTAAAAATATAGGCTGGGTCAATTACCGATTGTTGCATGTGGATTATGCTCACCGCAAAAATGGAATATTAAACCCTAATGAAATCGTTGTTGGCTTATCGTTAATGAATCTATTAAAATAATCGATTAACCGTATATTTCATTTAATTCTGCTGCTAAACGAATACCAGCTTTATAAAGTGCCTCTTCCATCAAATATTTGTACTCGTATATATATTTGTATGAAAGCTCTGCATTTGGCTCAATACCATCATATATTTTATTTGCTAACTGGTGTGATTCATACAATGCTTGTTCAAAAGAAACCAGATATTTACTATATTCTTTTGGCTTGTAAATATCCAACAGACGCGCATATTCTGTATAACCATAATTGTCATTATCTACTAAATCACTATCCCAAACACGGTGAATATTTGATTTGCGACCAAAAAATACAACAGGAATTTTGTTCCCACCTAAATCGTCAGCACGACCTACGTGCATCGGTTGGTGTGCATCAGCAAACAAATGCAATATAAAGTACAATTGTTCTTGTTTCTCCACTAGATCAACAGTTTGTTTACTTTTAGCTTCCGCTTTAATACGATTATATGCTTTGTACAGATTGTTATCCGAAGAAGCTTGCAATTCTTTATTGAACTCCTCGAAAGTCAAATTTGGACTTGCATTAACAAAGTGCCATGCCCCCGTGGAATTTAATTCTGGATTGGGATCAGATTTAATAAAGTCAGCCCAATTCGCCCAGTACGCAAGCTTTTGATCACCAATTAACTTTTGGATGTTCTTTTTAGCTTTCTTGTTTAAATGATTTTCTGCAATTTCGGCAATCACACGATGACCAATCATGCCCCAAGCATGCGCACGTTGCACTTGTCCGACAAGGAACAACAAAACACATACACCTAAAACACTAATTCTAGTTTTCATATATATTATTTAAAAATATCAAATGCATATTTAGCGGTGGACCAAAATTCATCCAACGCAATAATTCGGGGTTTAAAAAAAGAAATCAATGTAGGCCAATCCTCTGTTTTAAAAACGGAAACTTTAGCTAATTCTACAGAGATACGAGAAGTTTTCTTCCCGGCGCTATCATAGTAAACCTCGTCCCACTCCCACTCTTCATCTATATTAGCGTGTAAAATATTTTTGTATTCTACAAATTGAGCGTACATCAATTCGCGCATACTGTCATCAGGATGTGTTAATTCAATCATGACATAGGCCGCCTTGTTGGTAGCATCCATCTTAAAGGATAAATGCTTTACACCTGTTTTATAGTTCACCCAATTAACCTTCTCCATGTCAGCAGAAGGGATCGCTGACATATATTGACCGAAAGATGTCCAAAACTGTTCTTTCAATCTTTTTACTTCTTCTTTTGAATACAATACTATCTTTTTTTTACAAAGCTAAAAAAATGGCCAAATAATTGTATATATAAAATTCTATATCTACAAAACCTTTACAATTATGAATAAAAAAAGAACGTTAATGTTATTAACAGCATCTGCTGCAGGCACTGTGCTTTATAACTTATTGAAGCCGACAAGAAGTATTCTCCCTGTGGTTAACAATTTTAATATAAATAAATATCTAGGGAGATGGCACGAAATAGCTAGGCTAGATTTTTTTTGGGAGAAAAATTTAAAAAATGTCGTTGCTAAATATTGCTTAAATAATAATGGCACTATCAAAGTTATAAACCAAGGACAGCACATATACACGGACAAAATAAAAACATCTATTGGTAAAGCTAAATTTGCCAAAACTGAAAATATTGGCGCCTTAAAAGTATCTTTTTTTGGACCTTTTTATTCCGGATACAACATTATGCATATTGACGAAAATTATCAACATGCCCTTATCTTTGGAGAGAATTTAAATTACCTGTGGATTCTATCACGAACGAAAACAATACCTCCAGAAATAAAAACTAAGTATTTAGACTACGCTAAAAAATCAGGTTACACGATTGAAAATCTAACCTGGACGGAACATGATTAAAAGTAACTCGCTAAAATAACCCCATAACAATTAGCGAGTTACAAAAAAATTATACTTTCAATGATTTCATATCAATTACAAAACGATATTTTACATCACTTTTTAACATACGCTCATATGCATTATTAATATTTTGCATATTAATCATTTCTATATCGGAAACAATATTATGTTTGCCGCAGAAATCCAACATCTCTTGCGTTTCTGCAATACCACCAATCACGGATGCCGCTATTGAACGACGTCCTAATATCATGGGCACCGTATTCAATACCGGTTCCAAAGGCCCCAAATACCCGACCAACACCAATGTACCACTGATTGCTAAAGTAGCTATATAAGGGTTCACATCGTGCACATAAGGCACGGTATCGATGATAACATCAAATTTACCCTGAACTTTATCCATTTGTGATGAATCTGTAGAGATAATAACCTCATCAGCACCAAGATCTAAAGCATCTTGAATTTTCTCTGGAGAACGAGAGAATAAGGTGACAGAAGCACCAAGACCTTTAGCCAATTTGATGGCCATATGTCCCAAACCACCTAGGCCTATAACAGCAACTTTTGTACCGTTTGTGACCCCCCAGTGTCTCAATGGAGACCATGTAGTAATACCCGCACATAACAAAGGTGATGCTGCTGCTAAGTCTAAATTTTCAGGAACACGAAGCACAAAAGCCTCATCTACAACCACAGACTCCGAGTAACCACCAAAAGTATGCCCTCCTAAATGCACATCTTGTCCATTATATGTACCTGTAGACCCATTTAAACAATACTGTTCTAAGTCCTTTTTACAGCTATCACAAGTACGACAAGAATCCACTAAACAACCTACACCGACTAAATCGCCTATTTTAAATTTGCTCACTTCAGCACCGACAGCAGTGATACGCCCTACAATCTCATGACCAGGAACCGCAGGGTATTTGGTTCCTCCCCAATCATTACGAGCCGTATGTAAATCAGAGTGACAAACACCACAAAATAAAATATCTATTTCTACATCTTTAGCTGTCAAGTCCCTTCTTGTTATTTGCATTTCACTAAGGTCAGATTTTGGAGAATCTGCACCATAAGCTTTAATAATTTTTGATTTCATAATAATTAAATTTCTTTATCAAATATACTTAAAATTAAGGAGTGGAATTAAGCGGAGGACTTGCTTTTTTCTATGTAGATATATCTTTACATTTATCTGATACATTCATTTGAAAATAGTCGCACTAATAAAAAATCACTATATTCATAACACGCAACATATCAACGAACTAAATAAGCTTGAAATCCAACTTAACTAAGAATTATTCATATCAGGCAAATAATATTAAGGCATTCATAACATATTACAAACACACAAAATCATGTATTCAGCTCTAAAAATTAGTTTTCTTTTCATACTCCTAACAACGCTATCTTGTCAACAACAAACAGATAAAGAAGATACAAAAGAGTACAACATCATAGGCAAAAAAGCAACCATTACCTATCCCGAGTTTGAGGCAGAAGTAAATTATATTTCTGACCAAAAACTACACTGGAAGACAACTCATAAAGATGGAATAGTAAACGAAGGCGAAGAGAAAATATTCTTTAAAAAAATAAGTAAAACGGAGTTTCTTATTAATTGGATAGAAGTAGATGGCCTTACAGTAAGCAAAATTGTTAATGTAGAGACGGGCGATGTCAATGCTTTTATAAGCTATCGTGATGAAAATAGCACACGAGGAGAAAGGGAAGGATTTATGATTCAAGGAAAATGGACAGAAAATAAATAACCGGCCTACAGCCATTCCTGCTTATTTTATTTGCTCAGGTATCATCTCCACAAAACAACTAATTAAAGGGATTAATAAATTTTAGATCGTTTATTTCATGGCTATTTGCCCCCTTAAACTTACCAAGTCTGGCTTTATAAAAAAGTAACACAAGAAGCTTATTAATAAACCTATACCCTATTGTCCACTATTTGTCCCCCCTTCATATTAGATAAAACAAGTTTAAAACTCTTTATTTGTTATTATTTTAATTATTTGCAATAATTATATTATTTCTGTTTTGTAGGATTAGCTAGCTAATAAACTATTAACTATTAACTGTTTTAATGTATTTAATGATAATAAACTTGCACGAGACAAAGCTAAGTACGCTACGATATGAAGATTTTTAATACAATACCGTTTTTAATAATTCTATTCACCTCATTTTTAGGTTCGTCTTGTTCGCACAAGGATGAAGCATATTTAGGCTGGAGCGATCAGCAGCTACACATCAAAGCAACTGTGGCGTCAGCATACGCCTCTCCAACAATTTATTGGCAAAATAAAGATTCTTTTGCCCTCTTTATAAAACCAAGTGGTTCTGCTGGCTTTACATCATTAGTAGAAACCAACCGTAAATATACTTACAACTCCAATTTATCGATATTCGAATTACAGGGTAATTCTATCTATTACCCCCAATCCGGAAACATCGATTTGATAGCATATGCACCATACAAAAATGATGTTACCAGCAATTATGCTATAGATGTACGTAACCAAGCTGATCAAAAAGCGATTGATTTGTTATATAGTAACACTACAAAGGAGATCAATAAAAGCAATACCACTGCATCCTTGAGTTTTAATCACCAATTAAGCAAGGTCGTGTTCCACCTTCAGAATAGTGACGGTACGCACACTGGGCTTGAAACAATAAATATAGAGATGCAAGGCTTCTATGACCGGGCAGACTTCAACTTGACTACAGGAACACTGGACACTAAACAAGTAGCACAGACAGCAATATCTATTGGCACGGCACGCGAAGGTATTATCATACCAAATGATGACTTAGCAAATCGCAGCTTCAAATTGAGTAATGGGGCATTGGAATGGCAATATAACCTTCCTAGGCTTGATGAATTCGAATCAGGCAAATTATACGAGTATACAATAACCGTATTAGAGAAAACAATCCGTGTAAAGCTGACAGATATCAGCCCATGGACACTTAACTCTTCAGCACCTGTAGAAGGGGTAACAAGCAACAGTCCTATAGAATATACCTATATACCCGCAGGAACGTTCCTTATGGGAGCACCAGACACTGCTGTTATACATAACTTTAGTCCAGCAAATGCATATCGACCGCACTGGGCACGTATAAGTAAAAGTTTCTATATGAGTAAAAATGAAATTACAGTAGAACAATATGCTGAATTCTTGAATGCTATTGGGGGGGAGCTGAGTTTGGAAGGAAATGCTGTTAAACAAGAAATCAACGGAAATTCAATTACATTGTTTAATGTCGATAATTCAAGAAAAGTAACACCTTATTATGATACTTATCAATGGGTAGTACAACCAGGATTTGAAAATTACCCAATGGTATATGTAACGTGGCAGGGAGCATTAGCTTATGCGCAATGGAAAGGAGGTACATTACCTACAGAGGCACAATGGGAATATGCTTATCGAGCCGGAACAAAGACAAAATTCTTCACAGGTAACGATGCAAATGAGATGATGAACTATGGTCACTTCAAAAATAATCCAAATATTAATAATCCAATTAGTGAACTACAACCTGTAGGCGTAAAAAAAACAAACCCTTGGGGATTAAATGATATTGCTGGAAATGTGTCGGAATGGTGTTTAGATGGAGCATGGATAAATGAACTTCCCCCTTATCCAATAGCCAATAATGAGCTCATGCCATTGATAGATCCTATAGGTCCAATTACAACTACCTATGCTTGTATACGTGGAGGCAATACCTCCTTAAATGCACAAAATGCATCAGCTTATGTAAGAAATTTTAACAATAAAAATACCACTAATTTATACATTGGCTTCCGTATCGTTATTAATCCCTAACTAACTTAACACTATACATGCTTTTACAATATAAACAAATATTTGCGATTAAATACATCTTTATAATGGCAGTTATGTTTTTGCAAGCTTGTAAAAACACGGATATATTATCTCCAGAGGAACACAATAAAGACAATAAAATAAACTTTAAGATAAATATAGCCTCATCATCCGATGAGGGGGGTACATTATTTGACGCTCCCTTAGTAAAAGCCGCATCACTAGATAAATTGGCACTATCCCCACCTAATAATAAGAGTGATCTACATGCTGCTTTTACAGCCTTAGATAGTATCGGTATTTTTGCAGTACCTGCCGGTCAACTATTACAAGCAAGCGGTAATATAATTCACAATATAAAGATTGTCTATGATGGTACCAACTGGCAAGGAGATATCTCATGGCCTAGTGGTGTCAACAACTTGGACTTCTATGCCTATTATCCATATAGTGCACAAATGACCAACCCTACGAACTATCAATTTAGTATTAAAACGGACCAAACATCGATAGATAATTTTGTTGGTTCCGATTTGATGGCTGCTCGTGCCATGAATACTACAAATAGCAATTACGTAAACTTGACCTTTAGACATCAATTAAGTTTACTTCAAATAGAAATCCCGCTGCACTCTACTGCATATCCTGATATGAATGTCGATGAGAGCTTACAAATCATGCTCAATCGACTGAATACTACAGGGATGTTTAATTTGGCTACACAACAATTCACGAGCAATAGCTCCATTTATTCGGCTATTCGCCCCTATCGTGTAGAAAAACCAACGTCAACAGATTACAAAACATCATTTACCTATCGTGCTATAGTACCTACACAGACATTAGTAGCCAACCAACCCTTGATACTAATGTCACAGGGCAATAAAACTCAAATCGTAAATCAGCCCCAGCAATTAGCATTAATTCAGGGTAAAGCATATAGTATAACATTCACAGATTTCCCTAATGATATACCTACTACATTTATTAAGGCTGGCACTTTTATAATGGGAAATCCTAATAACCCCTTTCAAAGTAATGAGTTACCCTTGCATAACGTTACGTTGACCAATGATTTTTACATGAGTAAGTATGAAATTACAATTGGGCAATATGTAGAATTCTTGAATGCGAACAATGTAAAATTAACTGACAACGTGGTTACTCTAGATGGCATAAATCTGCTTTATATAGGCGCCCCTAATTCCCCTACTGCTGATTTTGACAAGGAAAGAAACCCTTGGACTATATCTGCAAACAATAAGGATCTTCCAATAACCAACGTAACACCAGAAGGTGCGCTTGCATATTGTAATTGGGCAGGTGGAAAATTACCTACTGAAGCACAGTGGGAATACGCTGCACGCGCAGGTACTAATACATTACATTTCTTTGCTAATGAGAGCGCTGCTAATTATGCATGGATAACGACCAATAGCAGTAACATAACACATAAAGTAGGACTATTACGTGCTAACGGAAATTCATTATACGATATCTATGGCAATGTCGCTGAAATAACACGAGACACCTACCCTACCTCAACTATACCAGCGTATAACAGTAGTGATCCCGTGACCAACCCTATCGTAAATAGTGGTGTCTTTCATATTGTACGCGGTGGCTCTTATCAAACCGCAGCTCCTAATTCTTTTGGAAGATCAGCTATGGCAAGAAATTCATATCTTCCTACTGCAGGTTTTCGCATAGTATTTGAAAAATAACAATACATACATTAGACTACTATTTATAAACATAAATAATACCAAACCAATTGTGAAAGGCGCAACATCTGTTGCGCCTTTTTTTAATTGTATACACGCACTAAATAGGACGTCATCCGCTACAGAGCATGTAAAATAATAAAACGTCATTGCGAGCAAGCGAAGCAATCTGTTGCGAAATAACAGATTGCCAGGTCGATCCTCCTCGGAATGATGAAATAATAAAACGTCAATACGATCAAACGAAGCAATTAATCAATAAAAACTACCGCTCATTATCAGCTTAATAAACTATTGTCCACCTTTTGTCCACCACAAAAATTACAATATAACAACTAAAAACCTCTTACTTTGTCGTAACAATTAGCTGTAAGAAGCACTATGCTTAGGCACATTTATTTCATGTACAATAAGTATCTCAGTAGATAGCGTGAAGAAGTTCCACAGCATAAAGATACTTTGAGATCAATACTATGTTAGCCATCATTTGCTTGGCAAATACTAGAATCTGACTGTGACTAGCGTAGTTTATGGCTGCTAGCATTTGAAATCCCTATTGAGGATTTTTAAGATAAAAAAATACTTAATATACAAATACCTTCGGGTAGTTTTTGAAAATGAGTATTTACAATAAAAATAGACTACTATTTATAAACATAAATAAAACCAAACCAATTGTGGAAGGCTCGACATCTGTTGAGCCTTTTTTTAGATTTAAAAATATCCTTAACGAGCTTAGCTCCACAAAAAACACTCAGCTTTACACTTTATTAATCTTACCCCGCGATATCTCGTGGATATACCTACTTAGCAATTCTCTAAACACAGCAAATAGACAGCCGTTTAGTTACCCACTAGCACGAAGCTGTTATCTTCGATTGCAGTACATTATATTGCTTTTATTAGTTATCTTTGCGACTTATTTTTAATACGAATTCATAGTGATCAACGTAAATAATATTTCCGTTTCGTTTGGCGGGACAACACTTTTTTCTGATGTATCATTCTCTATTAATGAAAATGACAAAATCGCTTTAATGGGTAAAAATGGTGCTGGTAAATCTACACTATTAAAGATCATTGCGGGAGCAGGAAAACCTACCACCGGGAATGTATCAGGCCCTAAAGACGCTGTAATTGCTTATTTGCCACAGCACCTATTGACGCAGGACAATGTTACTGTTTTTGAAGAAACATCAAAAGCATTTGACGAAGTCTATAAAATGCGTGACGAGCTGGAAGAGTTAAACGAACAATTGAATATACGTACGGATTACGAAACTGACGATTATATGAAATTGATCGAGCGCGTATCCGAGCTTAGTGAAAAATATTATTCTATTGAAGATGTCAACTATGATGCTGAAGTAGAAAAAGTACTAAAAGGATTAGGTTTTGAGCGTCAAGATTTCACACGCCAAACATCTGAATTTTCGGGAGGATGGCGTATGCGTATCGAATTGGCTAAGATCTTATTGAAGAAGCCTGATTTAATATTACTGGATGAGCCTACGAACCACATGGATATCGAAAGTATCCAATGGCTAGAAGACTTCTTGGTTACATCAGCCAAAGCAGTAATCGTGATCTCCCATGACCGTGCTTTTGTGGACAATATTACGAATCGTACGATTGAAGTAACAATGGGACGTATCTACGATTACAAAGCGAAATACAGCCATTATTTGGAATTGCGCAAAGAGCGTCGTCAGCACCAATTAAAAGCATACGAAGAGCAGCAACGATTCATTGCAGACAACCAAGAATTTATCGACAGATTCAAAGGTACCTACTCCAAAACATTGCAAGTACAGTCGCGTGTGAAGATGTTGGAGAAATTGGAAGTAATTGAAATTGATGAAGTAGACAACTCTGCACTACGTCTGAAGTTCCCTCCATCACCGCGATCGGGAAAATACCCTGTTATCGTGGAGGATATGAATAAATCGTATGGAGACCATGTAGTATTTGAAAAAGCGAATATGGTCATCGAACAAGGTCAAAAAGTTGCTTTCGTCGGTAAAAATGGGGAAGGTAAATCAACTATGATCAAAGCAATCATGGGAGAAATAGACTTTGAGGGAACATTAAAAGTAGGACACAATGCTAAGATAGGTTACTTCGCCCAAAATCAAGCCGCATTATTGGATGGTGACCTTACGGTATTTGAAACAATAGACCAAATCGCCGTAGGTGACGTACGTGTAAAAATCAAAGACTTATTGGGAGCATTCATGTTTAGTGGTGACGATACCTTGAAAAAGGTAAAAGTACTTTCTGGAGGTGAAAAGACACGTCTAGCGATGATAAAATTACTATTGGAGCCCGTAAACGTATTGATCCTCGATGAGCCTACCAACCACTTGGACATGAAAACTAAAGATATCATCAAAGATGCATTAAAAGATTTTGATGGTACATTGATCTTAGTTTCTCACGATAGGGACTTCTTGGATGGCTTGGCAGAGAAAGTATTTGAGTTTGGCAACAAACGCGTTCGCGAACACTTTGAAGACATCAAAGGCTTCTTAGAATACAAAAAGATGACAAGCCTCAAGGATATTGAGAAATAACAATATTACTATATAACTAAAAATCGGTCGATATGTCTATATCGACCGATTTTTAGTTATCACCAACCTTCCTTATCGCTAAGCCCTTATCTCTTTGCGCATAAACAACCAATAGCATGCAGCAAAGCAGAGCGCTGATAAAGCTATTAATGCTGACAATTGGGACCACACAATCTGAATACTAGCCTTGATAGATAATGGATTGGGAATAGCGCCTACAAACTGATTATTAGCAATCGGGTTTATACTTCTTGCCAAAGGAGACAATATAATACTCGTACCATCCTCGAAGAGCTGCGTAGGTGAAAAGCGCATCACAGTAAGCATAAATTCTTGATACGCTAGGATTTGATATTGATTCGCATATGGGCCAGGGTTAACCAATTTACCAACAACATTTAAGAGCATAGGATACAAAAACAAATAGAATATCCAGATCGTAATCCCTAATATTGCCGCTGTAGCAGGCTGCTTGAAGATAACAGAGAACAATACAGCCAAATTGAGCCAAAGTCCTAAATAAGTCACGATTAATAGATAAAAAAAGAATAGCCTCACTACTTCTTGCGTACTTGGAAATAAACCCGTCTTCAAAATAATAAATCCTATTGCTGATAGGATGATAGCGATGTAAATCACTGCGATAATAAAAATCCTACTCAACAACTTTGTAAGAATAATATGATCTCTATATATAGGCTGAGCTAATAATTTACTTATCGTTCGATTATTAAATTCTGTATTGATGGCATCAAATCCCAATGTGAGTCCCAATAAAGGAGCTAAAAAACCTACCAATATATAAAAAGAAGGAACTGTACCATCAGAGGATAGGAATAACTTCAAAAAGAAATATGAATCTACCGTTCCCACTAGCGATGTGCTATTCGATGTTGTCAAAGCTATAAAAGCACCATAAATAGCAGCATAGCTCGTTCCAAGAATTAAAAACAATAAAATAATAAACTTCCAACTTTTGAGATTATCACGAAGCTCTTTATGGAAAAGAATTTGAAAGTTATTGATTCTCTTCATATCATTAATGTTTACGGTCTAAGTAATAAGAATAAATATCATCTATTGTATTTCCAGATCTTTCGGTACGCACGATATAGTTTTCAAAATCTTTAAGGTGACTCCATAATATATCCATAGACAAGGACTCCCCCTGTACATAGATAGTTTTTTCTTGCGTTCGTATATCTATTTGTGGCAAACTACTCCGCAATCGGCTGTGAATAATCTCCCTTATATTTTCAGCAGAATCAACGACTTCAATTTGATATCTATTTACAGTACCATCTAATATATCAGCGCCTAATTCATTTATAGTTCCGCATTTTCGCATTACGCCATCAGCAAAAAGTCCAACACGATCACATATCTTTTGAACATGATGCAGATGATGCGATGATAATAGAACAGTCAACCCTTCCTCCTCCTTTAAAGATTTTATCAGCTGCAAAAACTCTTGTACACCTACAGGGTCTAACCCCAAAGTAGGCTCGTCCAGTATTATTATTTGCGGCTTTTTGATGAGCACTTCAGCAAGACCTAAACGCTGCTTCATACCACGGGAGAAAGTACCAACCTTATTGTCCTTGACAGCGCTCAAATTTACCTTCTCAAGCATCGTAATAGCATGGGCATAAGCTGCTGCTGCAGTAGCCCCATTTAATTGTGCTATAAAAGTCAAATTGTCTAAAGCAGACATATTATCATAAAAACCTACATTATCTGGTAAGTATCCAATTATACGCTTCACCGATACGGGCTCACGTTGTGGATCTAAGCCTGCTATCCGAATATGTCCCTCAGTAGCTTCAGTCATCCCCATCAACATCAAGATTGTAGTTGATTTACCAGCACCATTAGGCCCCAGTAAACCGAAGATCTCTCCTCTATTGATCTGTAGATTTAAATTCTTTACGGCTTGGTGCTTACCATAAAATTTGGATATATTATCAATGGATATAATCGAATTATCCATAACTACCTCCTTCCGTATCGTTTTATCAAGTAATATATCAAGCCTACAGCAGCTACTATCAAGAGCATACCAATCCATCCGCGCAGGATAGAAGTCTCTACCGTAACCCGCATTTCCATTTTACTAGAGGTATCATTATTTTTAGCCTGTATATTCAACATATAATCACCAGCTACAGCCTTAGACGAGGGTTTAATTTTGGCATTTACCTTAGCTACTTCCCCTGCTTTTAGCGTATTTATACGTGTAGGCTCAAAGATTACCTCCCAGTCACTAAGATTATCAACACTAAGGTTGATACCATGGAGGTCTGAGGATCCGGTATTTTTCAAAATCAGCTCTACCGTATTAAAAACACCCGAAGTAGCATCCGTATTTAGCTTAGCATTAGAAGTCGTGAGTTGCAACTTATAAGATCCAGTAACCACGACATCAAAAGTCAATTCTGAGGATGCAGCACCCACCGCTTGTACCGGAATTTTATACGTCCCTTTAGCGATTCCTTCTGGAGGGGTAATTTCTATCGTTATATCTTTCTTTTGATAGGCATCTATATTTACAGAGCTTACCTCTTTACCTTCAGCTTTAAACACCAAGCCCCATCCAGGTTGCACTTTTCCCTGCAAGGCATAGACAACTTGCTGCGCTGAAGCGTTATACAAACTAGCATTGAACGTAAATGTAGAGGTTGCAGCCCCCTGCATATTGGTCTGTGAAGAGGAGAATGTAGCATTAGCGGTACCATTTTTACCGACTTCTATCGTCAAAGGAAGACTATTTGCTTTACTACCGTTCAACCGTACAGTATATTGTCCTTTTTTGACATCCTGAGGGACAAACACTTTTAGCTCGATAGATTTCCTTTCTTTGCCAATAATAGAGATCTCATCGGCAACAAAATTACCGGAACGAATTTCAGAAGACCAATTGTCAGGTAGGTTAAGCAATTGGATACCCGAAGTAATAATTTGATTGCTATTGTTTAAGACTTCTACATTATAAGTTACGATTTCACCTGGTGAAACCACTTGTTTAGGAAATGTAGTGTAGAATTGTAATTGTTGGGCATTGACAGGATTTATAAAAATTACGCAAATGCCCACGATCGTTGCTAGAAATAGATTTCTAATAGTCATAGTTACTTAAATAATTTAGATAATTGCGCTTCTAAATTATTAAGTGGAAGTATTCATGTCAATAGATTTAACATATTTTTACAAATAGCTAAAATAGAAAATCAAGCCTAAATTAGGGAGCCGAGCATGAAGCTTGGTGCACTACCGGAAAATTGCAGGAATTAGCAATAAAGCATAATTCATTTGCTTTAGTATGTAAACTAAGCGCTAAGTCAATTTGGCTGGGATCAGCAATTACAACAACAGGATGAAGCAATACTTGTACGATACGCCCAGCCCCATCATCGCTTACTTCAAGCAATGCTTCTGCATGATCCGTATAGGATAATATTTCTATCTTATGCGTAGAGCAGCAATACAAATAAGACATCATATGACAAGAAGCTAAGCTCGACAATAATAGATCTTCGGGATTATACAACGTGGCATCTCCTTTAAAAGACTTGGCGGCAGAAATATTCAAAATTTCCTTTCCATCAATTTTAACAATATGATTTTTAATAGTTCTACCAATCTTATCTAAACCATTACTTTCCTTTGAAGACCATTCTAAGTCCACTTTAAATCGATGCATAAATACCATATAGACTTTTATTTTATTAAAGACAGATTAAAAGAAACAGGAGTCAAAGGATAATCCGCAGCTTCCGTCTGCAGTCGACTAATCTTCATCATTACATCAAGACCTTCGTATATTTCACCTACGACAGTATAGTCTTTATCCAGGCGAGGCAAGCCGCCATTATCTAAATATTCCTTGCGCTGTAGATCCGTATAGGTGATATCTTTTTGGATCTGCAACCTATCGAGGTCATCAGCTGTAACCGCTTTACCGACCACAAAATATAACTGGTTTAAAAAAGAAGCTTTGCGCGGATTATCATCACGACCAGCACCTAAAGCACCTATCTTATGAAATGCACGCTCATCAAATTCTGGATCTAGACGCTGCTTTGGCGCCCAAGGATTTTCTTGTTCACGTTTCAAAATAGCATCATCATGCTCACCTCCTTGCACCACAAAATCTTTAATAATCCTATTGAAGAAAGCATTTGCATAGACAGAATCTTGAATAGCATCTACTATCAAATCCCTATGCTTAGGCGTAAAATCATACAACAGCACTTTGACATCACCATAAGCTGTATGAAACAATATCCTCTTTGATTGTCCATAATTATATTGAACCATCATAAACCACAAACACAAGACAAGCAACTTTTTCATATCATAATTGTAATGCACGAAAATAGAATATTTTATACAAAAGCAACAATTATCAGCTGATAAACCAGCATAAATAAGAAATGTAAAATAATTAAACACCAATTATTCAACTAGATAGGAGATTATTTCAAAATGTGCAAAACCTAGATTTTCTTTGTCTTGATTTATGCGTATTTTCGTAAGCTATATTAAGAAAAAGTTAATGGAACTAACTAAACTTGAGATCAAGGGATTTAAGAGTTTTGGTGATAAGATCACGATAAATTTTAACGAAGGTGTTACTGCTATTGTCGGGCCTAATGGCTGTGGCAAGTCAAACGTGGTAGACGCTATTCGTTGGGTATTGGGTGAGCAAAGTACCAAAACATTACGCTCCGAGAAAATGGAGAACATCATTTTCAACGGTACAAAATCACGTAAGCCCTCCAATCTTGCTGAGGTATCTCTTACATTCAACAACAATAAGAACATCCTTCCTACCGAATTCACTACCGTGACGATCACGCGCAAGCTATACCGTACAGGGGAGTCTGAATATCGCTTGAATGATGTAAAATGCCGTTTGAAGGATATCACAGATTTATTCTTGGATACAGGTATTGGTGCAGACACCTACTCTATTATCGAGCTTAAAATGATTGATGAAATCATTGCCAACAAGGACAACTCTAGACGTAACCTATTTGAGGAGGCTTCAGGTATTTCTAAATATAAAGTTCGCAAAAAACAAACACTAAGCAAGTTAAAAGAAACTGAAGCTGACCTTTCACGTGTTGACGATTTATTGTATGAAATTACTAAAAACCTAAAGTCACTAGAAACACAAGCTAAAAAAGCAGACAAATACTTCTTGCTAAAAGAAGAGTATAAAAAGGCTAGCATCGGTTTGGCTTATTATAAATTGGATAGCTTTAGTTCGGATTTGACTTCATTGGCCGAGAAAGAGAAAGATCTACAACAGACATTGACGACGACATTGGAGCAAATCGATGTTAAGGAAAAAGAACTGCGAACAGGTCGTGAAGAAATATTAGTAAAAGAAAAGAGTCTTTCTGCGCAACAGAAAACAACAAACGAATTCATTAACAAAATTCGTACGTATGAGAATGATAAAAAGATCAAAAACGAACGTTTGTACCATCTTCAAGAAAGAGAAGCGCGTGTCATCACCGACCTTAATCTGGACAAGCAACAGTTAAACAACGTTGATTACTCGCTCAAAAGACTTAATGAAGAGATTTACGAAGAGCAAGCTAAACTAGATGTTTTTCAAAACGATATACAAAACCAAAAGACCGAAGTAGAAGAATTACGAGGTCAACAACAAACGGCAAAAAGTAAATTGGATAGGTTTGCCAATGATAATAGCGAGCTTCAAAATAAAGTATACAAAGCGGAAAAGGATATTGCTGTTTTAAATATTCAGAAAGAATCACTAGAACAAGAAGCCCTTCGTAATCTGCAAGATGCTTCATCAAAATCTGAAGAGCTAGCACATTTCAATATTGCGGTAGCCGATATCCAAGGAAAATTGGATGTCCAGCAGGCGCAATATGATGATGCGATCGCTATGGAAAGTAATCTCAATGGTCAAATAAAGCAAGCCGAAGAACGCTTAGAGGAAGCTAGAGTGGAGCTCAATAAAGAATTGCGCCTAGTGGATGCGAAGCAAAATGAGTACAATCTAACAAAATCATTGATCGATAACTTGGAAGGCTTCCCTGAATCTATCAAGTTTTTACGTAAGAATGCAGGATGGCCAAAGCAATACCCGCTATTCTCAGATATTTTATTCTGTCAAGAAGAATACCGTGTTGCAATAGAGAACTTCTTAGAATCGGTGATGAATCACTATGTTGTAGACAGTCAAAAAGACGCTATTCAAGCCATCAAATTGTTGAACGACTCTTCACGTGGTCGTGCCAACTTCTTTATCCTTGAAGCAGTAATGCCTTCTGCCAGCACTAGTCACGCTTCTATCCCTGATACGATGATCAACGCAATGGAAGTGATCAAAGTGGATAAAAAATACGAAGCCCTTTGCCAAGAACTACTTAAAAATGTATACCTATTAAAATCAAATACCACCGCAGGTATGGAAATGGCACTTCCTGCAGATGATATCATCATACTACAGCACGAAGGACGTTTCAGCAAGCACAAATTGGGCCTTAGCGGCGGTTCTGTTGGATTATTTGAAGGCAAACGCATTGGTAGAGCCAAAAACATAGAAATCCTCGCTAAAGAGATTAAAACGCTAAATGCACACATTGAAACCCTTCAAGAGGAAGAGTCAAAACAACTAGCACTGATCCAAAGTTTGAAGGCACAGTCGCAAAAAGAGCTTATCGACGAATTGCGTATACAATTGGCGCGACTCCAAAACGAATGGACATCGGTAAAAACTAAGCAAGAGCAGTATCAAGCATTCATATCGAATGCACAAAACCGCAAGCAGGATATTGAGCATCGCCTATCACAGATTGCACAGGAGCTAACAGAAGCAGAGCCTGCACTCAAAATATTAAAAGTAGAGATCGAGCAAGGTCAAAAACAATTAGCGGACTTACAAGCTGCTTACCAAGAGTTACAGGAAATTGTAAACGAAAAATCTACCGCTTATAATCAAGAAAATATACGTCTTCACCAGCAGCAAAATAAAGTCTCGGGTATCCAAAAAGATTTGGAATACCGTGAAAGCCAAAAAGAAGCCTTAGAAGAACGCATCAATAAAAGCACTGCTGAGCAAGAGCAAATCAAGGTAGACATGAAAGATGCCTTGACGTTTACGGACAGCAATGATGAGGACTTAAAAGGCCTTTACGAAGAAAAAGACACTTTAGAGAAAGCGCTAATAGAGATGGAAGAAGAGTTTTACTCCTTCCGTAAACGACTGAATGACTTAGAAGAAGAGGTCGCTAGCTTACGTAAAGCTAAAGATCAATACGACTTCTTGATTACCGAAATCAAAGACAAGAAAACAGAATTGCAAATTGATCTCAACTCCTTGAAAGAAAGACTTTCGGTAGAATTCAATATTGATATCAAAGAACTGTTGGAAGGCGAAATGCCAGAAATAACAGAATCTATCGAAGAACTAGGTTCGATGTGTACACGCTTGAAAAAACAGCTTGATGACTACGGCACGATCAACCCAATGGCCAAAGAGGCCTACGATGAGATCACTACACGCTATCAGTTTATCGATAAAGAAAAGAATGACCTCCTAGATGCAAAAGCTACTTTGATGTCTACAATTGAAGAAATCGACGGCTCTGCTAATGAGAAATTCATGCATGCCTTCACGACCGTACGTGAGAATTTTATCAAGGTATTCCGTTCACTATTCAATGAAGAAGATAGCTGTGATATCCTATTGACAGACCCTAAAAATCCTTTAGAGTCTGATATTGACATCATCGCACGTCCTAAAGGGAAGCGTCCATTGTCTATCAATCAGCTATCTGGTGGAGAGAAGACATTGACGTCCACGGCCCTTCTATTCTCCCTATACCTATTGAAGCCTGCACCATTCTGTATATTTGATGAGGTAGACGCCCCTCTTGATGACACGAATATTGACAAATTCAATAAGATCATCAAAGACTTCTCTAATGAGTCACAATTTATTGTAGTATCACACAATAAGCGCACTATAGCTAGTACAGACATCATCTACGGTGTTACGATGGTAGAACAAGGCGTATCACGTGTTGTCCCTGTAGACTTACGAGACGTAGCATAGATTGCACACGAAAACACATATAGAAAAAAGGTTCTGATGTATTCCATCAGAACCTTTTTTATTGAATAAACGCAGCCATTCACTTAAAATGTTTATTTATCAATAGATACATAAATCACTTTTATTCAAATAGATAAAATAAACCACAAACCCTCTATTTCTCTTTACTGAAGAGCGAATCAGCAGAATAAAGAGATCATATGGTCTGTTATTTTAGAGGACTAAGAGAACCGTTAATCGTTTTCATACACAACAAAATCAAGGTACCAATCAAGTGCATTCATCAAACCAAAGAGCTCTTATATTATAGTGCAAACCAATAATTTACCTTAAGCATAATGGTATTTGAAGACGGTAGACTAAACATGCTATCCAGATTATTTGACCAACCTGCATAATAGTTTCCGGCATTATTAGAGCGATTGTGTTCCCAAACTAAGTAAATAGTAGAGCCAGGCAAGTATTCCCATCGCGTAACCAATATAGACCTCAATTCATTAAAGCTAAAATTAGGATTCTTAAAATCCAATGTATTGCCTTTGTAGTTCATTGAATAGCTATCTCCTTGAAGCATCAGTTGCGCATCATCAACAGGCACAAAACGCTCATTATAGTGCTTAGATGCTGTATTACTGGCTATTTTAAAATTATCAAATGAGGCGATAGAAGTAAATGGAGAACCGTAATATTGGAAAGACAAATCCGGTGTCAGATTGTATTGCATATTCAAGGTAACACCATAGGTCCGCTGTGCCATATTGCCAAGCATATAAGTAGTATTCTTTTTAGGATCATTATCGGGCTGGATAGTAGCGACATACTGTAAAGCATCGCGATTATTACCATAATTAAATTGACCAGCTACCCTCCAATGATTACCTAACCTAAAAACGGCACTTGGTCTTATTTCATTGTACCCTGTTGCTTGATCTAAATAATGTCGTCCATAATACTCCATTTTGAACATGATAGGCTTGGCACGATCTGTATTTATAGCCACCGTCGTCTCCAGGTTACTATTGTATTTCATATCAGGCCCCCCACGCAAACGACGGCTATCTATTGTATTCCAAGCAAAAGCTTCTTTTATATCCAGCTCAATGCGCCTCTTGATACTAAGACTTCTAAATCGAATAGCGACATCATTATTAATAGCTTTACCACCATAATTCCACATATTCTTTTGCGTAAGATTGACTCCTGCAAATCTAAAGGGCCCCCAGGGGTCGGTTTTACGAAAAGCTATCTCGCTCTCATTAAGCTTGTAATCAGACTGTTTCATGTACCCGATATTATTCAAATCAAAACCTGGAGAAGACCAACTGAAAGTTTCAGAAAAATTCCATTGTGCATTTCCCTTCTTACCGACTTTGACATATCCCCCTGAGCCTTGTAGATAATCTAGATTTTCATTCATATGCAGATAATCACGTGAAGATTCACGTTGATAGTAATGGGTGGCATTTCGCTTAGTAGCTAATATCGCTTTGGAAGATCCGTGAAGACTGCTAAACATCCCTTTAGCATCGATATAATACAATCTATTGGCAAAATACTGCGTAAAATCCAGCCCTGCGGTATAGGCATTTTGCACCAACACATCTTTTAGATATTCATCTTGCAAACGCCGATTGACTGAAGTGACCATTCCGCCGATCAAGGTATTACCTTCCCAGTTTTTTTGCACGCGAGCAACCGTATAATTGGTCAGTGGCTCGGTGATCACCTCCTCAGTCACCTTGTTGCGCATCACCTGTGCCATCGTTTGCCCTGTGACGCTCTCTAATAAGCCAATAGTTACACCACTACGATTGGTCCCCGTAAGCTTTAGCGCGCCTAATATTGGGATATTAGCTGTATTGCTGGCAAAATTGTCCACATTATCAATATTCGCAGGCGAATAAGATGGTCGAGCACCTATACGTCGGGAATAAAACATCATTCCCTCAGCGTTATTATCAAATTCAAAAATATGCTTCCCTTCCAAAAAGAAAGGACGCTTCTCTTCGTAATATACCTCATAAGCAGACAGATTTATCACCGAAGGATCCAATTCCACTTGACCATAATCAGGATTGATAGTCATGTCCAAGGTAAAATCATTAATCGCCACTTTACCATCTAAGCCTACATTTTTACCCCAGCGATGGCCATTTTGAAAAGGACTGCCTGCAATTTTAGGCTCCTTCGTAAATTTTGCCATTGCATAAGGTAAGAATTCAATACCACGAGGTTTTGGTAACTTATCTACACCCTCCAAGGTACCAAAGGAGAATACATGACCATTGTTCTTGATAGGTATTAAGCTCCAGTTTTGTACTTCATTGTTTTTACGGATTATCCTACGTACATGAAGGCCCCATTTGCCATCAAGATTATCCTTATTGTACCGCAATTGGCTAAATGGAATCCTTAATTCTGCTGTCCAGCTAGAATCAGCTAGATTGATATGTGTACGCCCCTCCCAGACTGCATTCCAACTCAGATTTACAGATAATTTGTCGGTAACAGTGAGGTCCGTTTTATTGCCTCCAAGATTGATATTAAACTCTACCGCAGCGCGATAATCATGATAAGTATCAAAGGCAATACTGATCAAATCGCCATTACTATTATCATCTCTATTTCCGATAAAAGCATTCATAGTTTCAGGATTTACATCCTTACAATAGACAGCTACATAGATATTAGCATCATCATAAAATATTTTCATTCGTGTCCAAGAAGGAGTGTATACACGTTCGAATGGTATAACCTGTGAAAATTTTTCAGACCATTCTCCTTTATTAATCCATACATCGTCATCTAGCTTTCCGTCTATTTTTGGGGCGTCAGATTCCAATTTATAGGTTGTATAACTCCTTTTATAGGCTTTATCAAAGGTAACAACCTCTTCCCTAACTTGTTGAGCATAGCAAAGTGATGAACACAATAAACAGGAAAGGAAAATATAAAAGCGCATTTTTAATCTATAATTAGGTTTAAGGTAATGTAGGCATTCTAAAATAATGCAGTTACTAAGGTATAAAAATATTAGCTATACCCCTATCTAATAAATGGAATTGCTTAACGAAGGTCAATTGAAATAATCTATATAATCGCCTATCTTTACTTACAAAAAGGAGTATAAATTGGAATCTATTAAAATACATAAAGTTGGCCCCAATGAAGCTGCAGAACTTCAACATATTGCCCAAATAACATTTTCGGAAACTTTTGCCACTGACAATACAGAAGAAGATATGCAGAAATATCTCGATGTAAATTTTGCCAATGAGGAGCTATACCAGCAGTTGAACACTACAGACAGCAGCTATTATTTTGCTAAAGACAAAGCTTCCGTAGTAGGATATTTAAAAGTCAACACAGGCCTTGCACAGACAGAACTAAAAGAACACAACAGTCTAGAGATCGAACGAATCTATGTCCTCCAAGCATACCAGGGCCATAAAATAGGACAGCTACTCTATGAGAAAGCGGTACAGATAGCTACAGAAATAAAAGCCGATTTCATCTGGTTAGGTGTTTGGGAGGAAAACCATAAAGCCATCAATTTCTACCAAAGAAATGGATTTGAGGCATTTGATAAACATATTTTTAAACTCGGTGACGACGAACAAACCGATATCATGATGCGATTACAATTAAACAATAAATAATGTATAATTTCAAAAACGACTATACTGAAGGAGCACACCCAAACATCCTCCAAAAGCTCATAGAAACGAATCTATCCCAGCAAAATGGATACGGGGAAGATGAATACAGCATAGAAGCAAAAAAAATAATAAAACAACACATACAAAATGAAAAGGCAAGCATCTATTTTGTATCCGGTGGCACACAAACAAATTTATTGATTATATCAGCTCTACTACAGCTACACGAAGCTGTAATAAGTGCACAGACTGGTCATATATATGCACATGAAACTGGCGCTATAGAAGCATTAGGGCATCGTATCATCACTATTGAAAGTATGGATGGTAAGATTACACCTAGCGCCATCGAGCAGGTACTAAAAGCCTATAGCATGCGTCCACATGTGGTAAAACCAAAGCTTGTGTACATCTCCAATTCTACAGAAATTGGAACACTATATAGCAAATCCGAATTAGCAGATCTGTATGCATTCTGTCTACAACACTCACTGTACCTATTTATGGATGGTGCCCGATTGGGACATGCATTGACAGCGGGCAACAATGATTTGACACTCGCTGACATCGCTCAACTAACGGATGTATTCTATATTGGAGGTACTAAAAATGGCGCATTATTGGGAGAGGCAATCGTATTTAACAACCCTTCCTTGGTGCCAGATTTTGATTATATCATCAAGCAAAAAGGAGCATTATTAGCAAAAGGAAGAGTACTAGGCATTCAATTTCTTGAACTATTCAAGGACAATCTATACTTCGATTTAGCTGCTCACGCGAATAAGATGGCCATGAAAATAACGCAAGCAATGGAAGCGAATGGATATTCCTTTTTGACATATTCGACCACCAATCAGCTATTCCCTATACTCCCTAAATCACTTATCCAAAAGTTAAAAGAGAAGTATCTATTCTTAGAGTGGAAGGAAATTAACGAGGACTACTCCGCGATACGAATAATAACATCTTGGGCTACAAACGAGCATATAATAGATGAATTTATAAATGATATAAAACAATTAAAAGTACTGATTACCAAAACTATATAAAACACATTAGACCTAATTTTCTTATTAGTTAAATATAAAAAAACCTTCCTGTAAATCAACAGGAAGGTTTAAAAAACACATTTTCTTTAAAACTAATTTTTCATCCGCTCTATACTTTTTTTATAGCCTTTATCATTGCGATAAGCAAGATAAAAAACGACGGGCAACACTGTAAAAGAAAGAAATAAACACACGATCAATCCACCAACAATCATGATGGCCAAAGGCTTTTGGATCTCGGCTCCCATCCCTGTAGATAAAGCTGCGGGTAGCAATCCCAAAGAACCCATCAGGGCAATCATCACTACGGGCCGAATCCTACTCTTGACTCCATCTTTGATGGCTTCCATCAGATTGCTATAGGTTTTCATATTATCCCTGATCACCCCTAGCAATACAATACCATCTATAGTGGCGACACCAAAGAGAATAATAAAACCAATACCTGCGGAAATACCAAATATGGTCTGCGTCACCCATAGGGAAATGAAACCACCAACAAAAGCAAATGGCAACGTAAGAGAAGCGATCGCTGTATCCTTGAGATTACCAAAATTGAAATACAATAGTAACAGAATTAAAACTAACGAAATCGGCACTACTAAAGTCAGTTGTTTGGCTGCCCTTTCTTTACTCTCAAACTCCCCTGCCCAAGTCATATAATTCCCTTTGGGGAGCTTCAGCTCTTTTGCGACCACTTCCTTTGCTTCATGAATCGTAGACCCCAAGTCGCGCCCTTCTATCCCAAAGCCTATACCTATATAACGGCTATTGCCTTGACGATATATAAATGCAGGTCCTGTCTGATATCCTATTGTAGCAATCTCTTTCAGAGGGATACTGTGCCCATCACTAGTAGGGATCATTATATTACCGATTTTCTCTGCTGTATCACGGTATTGCTCTTGAAAACGAATAACCACATCAAATTGCCTATCATTCTCATAAAACTTTGTAGCTACCTGCCCACCGATCGTCATCTCTATCACCGCTTGTACTTCAGCAGTGGTGACACCATAGCGCGCCATCATATGATCCTCCAATTGAATCTTCAATTCGGGAAGACCAATATTCTTAAAGACTTTGATATCGGTGATTCCCTTCACTTGAGCAATAGCTTTAGCTACCGTATTCGCATACTTCTCTAAGTCATATAGGTCATCGCCAAAAATCTTAATTACTAAAGGGCTTTTTACGCCAGCAACATACTCTTCGACATTGTCTTGAATAGGCTGCGAAAAGCCAAAAGTAACACCAGGATATTTTACCAGCTTAGTACGCATCTCTTGGATCATCTCCTCCTTAGATATATTACGTTTCCACTCTTTAGGGTCTTTCAACTGAATATTCAGCTCAATATTAAAGAAGCCTGTAGGGTCAGTACCATCATTGGGACGACCTGTTTGTGTGAATATAAAATCTATCTCTTCATTGCCCTCCCACAGCAGCTCTTTCATCTCTTTGGTAAGTCTTGTTGACTCCTGTAGATTGACACTATTGGGAAGAGTAGCGCGAATATAAATGGCACCTTCATTCAATTTAGGGAGAAACTCAGAGCCATAATTAGCAAAATGACCTACACACACTATCAATAATACCAGAAATGATATTATGGTTGTTTTTTTATACGCAAAAGCAACACTAAACAATCCATAAATAGACCGAGTAAAGAACCTAGCTATAAAATTCTCCTTTTCGACCATACCTTCGGTAAACAACAGCTTACACATGGCTGGCACATAAGTAAGGCTCAAAATAAGAGATCCTATTAATGCATAACCTAAGGTATACGCCAAAGGCGTAAACATCTTCCCTTCGACCTTTTGAAAGGAAAAAATTGGCAATAGAGCCACAATCAAGATAATAAGAGCAAAGAATATATAGGAAGCAACACTACCCGCACTTTTCTTGATGGCGCCCATTTTACTCATCTTGGCAAAACGCTCCGCTCCTACCTTATGCTGTATTGTTGCTAAAGCGACAAAAACAGTCTCCACAATAACCAATGTTCCTTCCAGCAGCAAGCCAAAATCCAAAGAGCCCATAGATATAAGATTAGCTGGTAGCCCTTGTATTTTCAACATAATGATAGCAAACAGAAAAGCCAGCGGAATAACCGATGCTACAATAAGTGTAGATTTCCAATTGTATAAGAATATAAAGACGATCAAAGAAACTAATAAGACACCTTCGATTAGATTTTTGGATACGGTATATATGGTATTATCAACGAGCTTGGTCCTATCGATAACAATTTCAATTTTTACATTATCAGGTAATGTGCGCGTATTCAGCTCTTCGATTTTTCCCTTTAACCGGGCAACTACTTCAGAAGGATTGGCGCCACGTAGCAATATTACTATACCTTGTAATACATCATCATGCTCATTATAGGTCACACGACCAAGCCTTGGCTTACTAGAGATAGCGACATCAGCAACATTTTTCACCAATATCGGCGTAGAGCGATCGGCCTTAATAATGATATTACCTATATCTTCCAATTTGTCCAACAACCCAACCCCGCGTACCACGTATGCTTGATCTCCCTGTTGAATAATATCTCCACCGACATTGATATTAGACTTGGATACTGCTTCATACACATCCAAAGAAGAAAGATCATAATTCTTTAACTGTATAGGGTTTATCTTTATTTCGTAAATCTTTTCTTCACCTCCAAAAGTTACGACATCTGCAACGCCAGGCACAGAAAGTATCTCTCTTTCCAGCACCCAATCTTGGATCGCGGTAATCTCCTTGATAGGCAGATCACTCTTGATAATATACCTAAGAATCTCCCCTGTGGCTCCAGATGGCGGTTCAATTTCAGCATCTGCCCCATCTGGGAGATCCACAGAACGGAGTTTTGCAGAAACGTACTGTTGTGCATAGAAATCATCAATACCATCGCCAAACTGAACCTCTACCACGGAAAGACCGAACAAGGATATAGAGCGTATATCTACCTTATTAGGGATGCTATTTAGCACCTTAGAAATAGGTAAAGTAACGATCTTCTCTACCTCTTCTGCACTCCTCCCGGGCCATTGTGTGATGACACGTGACCGCGTATTTGTTACATCAGGAAATGCTTCTATAGCAGTATATCGGAGCGCATATATACCGCAAAAAAATAACAGTAAGGTTCCGAAAAGAATAACAGTGGTGTTACGCAACGAAAAAGTCACGATAGCTTGTACAAACTTTTTCATGGCTATTTATTTAGTTCTTCAAATATTAACAAAGCATTTGAGGTAATAACTTTTTCATTTGGTTGAAACTTCTCTTCAACAAAGATATATTCTTGAGTACCTGTAATAGGTGTGACTTTACGAATAGCCAAATTACAATCATCTTTATAAACCACTACATAGTTGTTATTATTCACAAAAATGACCGCCTTTTTAGGGAAAGCAAAAGCCTTCCCTGCTGTATTTTTCTTGCTGATGATGATATCAGCACTCAAGCCCGGCGAAAGGCTCAAATCCTGATTTTCCAATACCACACGTGCTTTTGTTACATGCTCATTATTATCAAATACATGATATATTTTATCAATTCTACCTGGATATATACGATCTGGATAAGCAACAGTGCGTACCTGTACCAAATCACCTGCTTGCACAAATTTTAGATTATTAGCATATATATTAGCCATTACCCAGACTCTATTAAGATTAGATATGGAGAATAAAGAATACTCTGCTTCTACAGAAATAGACTGCCCTACACTAATATCCTTTTGTACGATATAACCATCTTGAGGAGCTATTATTTGAAATTGCCCATCTCCAATAGACCGATACATGCGCAAGGATTTACTTATTCTATCTATTTCTATCTGTATAGATTTTAATTGATACTCCAAGTCCGAAACTTCAGGTTGTGACGCTAGTCCGTCGTGGAGGAGTTCCTTTTTTACAGCAAGTTGCTTTCGCAATAATTCTGCATTATTCATTTGCGTTCGTTTATCTTCCAAAAGACCTTGTATCTCTGTCGATTTCACAACCGAAAGCACCTGCCCTTTTTGGACCAAATCACCTAATTCAAAATCTACCCTCACGACAATTCCTTGTATCAAGCTTTTGTAGGATACAAGGTTATTCTCATCGTACGAAACCTTCCCCGTCAGCGTCAACTGATCGGCTATAGTTTGCTCCACTGCTTCCTCTATCAGAGTATTTTCCTTCATTTGAGCATTCAAACAAAATTTAGAACTATCTGTTATTTCATCGCCTTGACTATCTGCCTTGCTGGCGCAGCTACTGGTGATCAATAGCGCTGCAGAAATAAGTATTATAAATTGTTTTCTCATCTTAAAAATCTTTACCTACGTTATATTGTAACTCTTCAAACACTTGGTGATAGGTCTCTTGCAATTGAAGGTACGCCTGTATCGCTTCTCTATAGGATTGCGTGAAATCAATAAACTCCATCAAGGTTACTTCACGATTCTGAAGGTACTTTTTATAGCGTTCAATCATCAATACTTGTTCCTCCATTTGCTTATTAGGCCAGTTGACCAAAGAAGCTTCTATTCTGTGGATTTGATTAAGAAGCTTCTGAATTTCTTGTTCCAATTGACTTTGCAGTGCCTTTTGCGTATGCTTTTGTACCTCCATTTCATATCCTGCAGCCTTTATATTTCCTTTATTCCTATTGAATACGGGGATATCCATACTTGCCCCTATCCCCAAGAAATTCTTCATGATATTGTCTGCTCTATCATAATTGAGTTGAAACGTAACATTAGGCGTACGCTCCGCTATCTCTAATGCCAACTGCCCCTTTGATCTATTGACTTCATTTTCCTGTCGTAGCAGATCTATATTAAGTGTTGTCGCTAGCTCTACTAAATCATTTGGAAGTAGAGAGGTCAATAATAGGCTGGAAGTACTAAAATAAACCTGCTCACTATCCAAATGGTACAAGTTGGTCAATACGCGAAGGTTGGTAAGGGCATCATGCTTCGCATTTTCTAGTTCTACCTGTTCTTTCTGAAGACCCAAT
The DNA here is from genome assembly GCF_022627575.1 of Sphingobacterium rhinopitheci. Lineage (GTDB taxonomy): Bacteria > Bacteroidota > Bacteroidia > Sphingobacteriales > Sphingobacteriaceae > Sphingobacterium > Sphingobacterium rhinopitheci. The sequence continues at coordinate 8,373 of NZ_JADEYQ010000010.1, read as the reverse complement.
AGCTCTGTTTGAATACGGAAATAATCAGCTTTGCGTACATTCAAAAGTGCGGACTGTCGTTCATATTGCGCATTTAAGCGCTCAAAAAGATCGATCATAGTGATAAGTTGCAGCTCTTCACGGTGTATACGCTCCAAAGCATAATAAGACAGGCGGAGCTCTTTCTTGAGGGCACGCATCAATTCTTCATAATCATATAAGGCCGACTGCTTAGACAGCTCTTTCATAGAAATACGTTTTTTACGCTTTCCCGCAGTCTCTATTAATTGTTGTAGTTCAAAAGAAATCTGTTGATAACGACCAAATTTCCCAAACAGATAAGGCTGCTCATCTGCGGTATCATTTTTCCATAAATTAATATCGGTAATAGCTAGATTGGGGTTAGGCCACAGTTTCTCTTGGACAATCTCTGCATCAGCTTTGCTTATATTATACTTATTAGCGATTAATGCCGTATTGTTCTCCAAGAAATGAACCTCTAAATCCTTCAAGGAGTAAATCTGTGCCTTCAGCGGACCACAGGCACACCATAGCAACAAAATAAGCGCAATTTTATTTTTTTCCATAACTATATTAAGAGAACAAAATTAGTATCCCAACATTAGAGAAACTTTTGAATCACATTAGAATTACATTAGAATATCAAGAAGGTATTAGTTATCAAATACTAGGGTTACAATAGTTCCTCCTGCGGGATTGGGTGAAATACGTAAGTTAATCTGATGCAGGCTGAATATAATATTAGCTATTGATAGGCCGATACCTTTTCCTGGATAGTTCTTCGAGTTACTCCCTCTATAAAAGTTTTGCTTGATTTGGTTTATATCTTCAGCTAGAATCCCTATTCCATTATCAATTATATCTATCTCTAAATGATGATTTCGCTCCAAAAAATTCAACTTTACAATTTGATTATCCGAATACTTGATAGCATTACCTACAATATTATCTAAAGCCAATTCAAGCAACTTATCGTTACCATTGACCTTCAGTAATTGATCATTTGATACATTGATATCAACTTCAATACGTGCACTATGGTATAGAATAGCCTTTTCGATAACTTGCCATATCACCTCATCAATACGCACTGTAATCAGTTCAAAGGTGGTCTTTGCGCCTGATAGCAGCATCATCTGATCCAAGGTATCTTGCAAATCATTGGCATACTGATTTAGCTGCTCCAAAACCTCTTCATACTCTTTGGTAGATCTTTTATTCTGTTTTGTGACATCTAGCGTACCAAACAATGCAGCAATGGGCGTACGTAACTCGTGAGACACATAGTCGATAAAGTTCTTCTGTACAGCAAATGTTTTAGCTATATGATCTATAAACTGATTGTATGTAATGATTAAGTCGTTCACTTCCGTATATGCTTTTTTCAATTCCAATGGTTGATAAAAGTTACTTTCTTTACGCTTTCTAATCTGATCGATAATAGACACAATAGGTTGATAAGCGATATACCCCAACAGCTGACTAAAAACAAAAATTATAAATAAAGAGATTACCGAGATCGTAATCAATATCTTCACTAAAGCGTCTACCTGTTTGTTAAATTCTATTTTGGATGCTCTTGTTATGACAACAAAATCACCTTCATTATCTTTGTAAAAGATGCCATTATAGAAATATTCATCCGTTATATAATGACTTATATGGTCAGCAACCACATCTTCCAAAAAATCCTTGGACAGCGGAAAATCCATATCGCCATTTACTTGTTGGCCTTTAGCATTGAAAATAGCAATATTTGACCTCGAGATAGCATTCTCCAATTGAATGGTGATCAATGCATGTTCATTATAAGATAACTCATCTTTCTCTAGATAATAAACAGCTGCCAATAGTGACTTGCTCTCCACCGTCTGTATCTCCGTTTTCTCCATCACCTTATATAGAGATAAATAAACCGATAGGGACAGTATCAAAAAGACAACACTAAATAACAGCAACGAATACAAGGACAAACGATATCTCAATTTCATAGGCTCATCTCGTTTTAAACATATAACCGACGCCTTTGATGGTGACAATATATTTACTTTTTTTTTCGATCTTATTTCGTAAATAAGAGATATAGACATCTACGACATTGGTATGATTATCAAAAGTAATACCCCATACCGCATTTAGAATCTGAATACGTGTGACCGTTTTATCAGTATTCTCCACCAAGTAGTTTAGCAATTTATATTCGCGCGGAGACAATTCTACGCTCTCTTCATATACATAGACTTGATGCTGACTTTGGTCAATCTTCAATTCATCAAATACTAAAATATTGGCTGGCGTTTCTTGATTTTGATAATAGTTGCGCCGTGTGAGCGCCTTTATACGGGACAATAATTCGTCAAAGTGAAAAGGCTTAATGATATAATCATCCGCACCACTATCTAATGCTGCTACTTTATCTTGAACGGTATTGAGGGCACTCAACATTAATATTGGGGCATATATCTTCTTAAATCGCATAGTTTGCACCAATTGAATGCCATCGACCTCACCGAGCATGATATCACATATTATCAAATCCCAAGCTATGAATAGATAATTACTCAACACATCCTCTGCAGACTTACACAACGTAACTAAATGATTGTGTTCCTCCAATCCTTTGATCAGGAAATCACTTATCCGCTTATCGTCCTCAATTATTAAAATTTGCACACTATAATATTTAGAATAGAACGATTATATTAATACTTAACAACTGTAAAAATAAAGAAAAATAAAGAAATTTATTTAACTTAAAGTAAAAATACAAAAATATTTAGTTTCATAGCTTATAAAATCATAACTCCATCAAAACATAACGACACAATGCAAATCTATCCTGATCTGTATATTGAATTATCAAAAATTCCTTATATTTACATTATGTATAACATATTAAAACCTCAATACTATAATTAACCTATTAAAATGGCACCTAAATTCTTATCTATCTTAGCAATACTCATAGTACTAGCAAGCACCAGCTGTCATAGCACCAAAAAAATCAATCCTCAGTTAAGTAAGCTTCAACAAAAAGAAAGTAAAATAAAATGGAAACTCATATTTGAAGACAATTTTGACAAAGGGATTAGTTTTGATACGAGCAAGTGGTCTTATTCCCCGAGATGGCACCCTGCCTGGGCTAAATTCCTTACCGAAGGGCATGATTACGTAAGCCAAGAAAAAGGGCTATTAAAACTACGTATGGACAATAAAGAGATAGAAGGCGACCCTCTCCCTTACCATTCTGGAGGAATACAAACGGCACAAAAATTCAATTTCAAATATGGAAAAGTAGAAGTAAGAGCAAAGTTCAATCATGGCCAAGGTTCATGGCCAGCGATATGGATGATGCCCGAATCACCACATCAGTATGGCAACTGGCCCAATAGTGGTGAAATAGATATCATGGAGCATGTCAATAAGGAGGAAGTCGTACATCAGACCGTACATACACAATCTGAAACGAATGCAGATGGCGCGAGTAAATCTACTTTCAAATCCAACTATAAGATTAACGAGTTTAATGTGTATGGTATAATATGGGATGCTACTAAGATAGAATTTTTTGTAAATGACGAATTACAATATACCTACCACAAAAGTGATAACGCTACCTCAAAGCAATGGCCATTTGACGCTCCTTTTTATATCATCTTAAACCAATCGGGAGGCGCAGGCTGGCCTGGCAAGATTGACGACAAAGACCTTCCTTTTGAGATGAATGTAGATTACGTAAAAGTATATCAACAGCAATAATATATATTTTTATAAATCCCTAATATCGAGATAATCCCAAAATATTGGACATAAAAAAAGGGCTTAAGTTTGGAAGCACTTAAACCCTTTATAGTGAAATCATCGTAACAATGATTCTGCGGAGAGCGAGGGATTCGAACCCCCGAACCTGTGACAGTTAACAGTTTTCAAGACTGCCGCATTCGACCACTCTGCCAGCTCTCCGGCACAAAGGTAGAAAAATTAACCTCCCCTGCAAATTTTATTTTCCTTTTTTATGCAAAAAAAAGCGCTCTATACCGCTATAACTACTATTTATAGCGTAAATCTGGAGATACAGCGGACAAAATAAAATAGCTAAAACAAAGAACTACAAGTTGTTAAAAGCAATGCTACACAAAGAAATGATATACTATTAAAAAGTATTTTTATTTTTCCTATTCGTAAAAAATAATCCACAAAAATGATATTTCAGCCGAAAATTTACTGAAATAAAAAAAATGTTCACCGAAACCTCCCCCATTTTCACCGAAAAATTGAAATCGTTGGTCTAATTACCATCGTCGACAGACCGCATGTAGCTGTACTTTTGAATCAACAACTAAAAAAACTATTAAAATATAACTTCTAAAATCATGAAAAGTAAAATCTCAACAATCGTTACCGCATTATTAATGACCTTATCATTATCATCATTTGCAAATAATTACAGTAATCCATTAAAAGCTAAAGATGCCAAAGAAATACTCCTTACGTACGCTGAATGTACATCTATAGGCAATACTGATTACAATAATTTCTTATTCGCCGATGACTTTCAATACGAAAATGCATCCAACAATAGCAAATCTGGAAAAAGAGAATACTTAAAATACCTAAAAGAAAATAAAGGCCTAAATTATAATTGTGTCACTTCATCTGAAATACTGGACATAACTGGAAAAACAGCTATAGCAAAATCTATCTATAAATTTGATACATTCTCTAGAGTAGATTACATCACTCTGGCGCAAACAAAAGAAGGTTGGAAAGTATCCAAAGTAATTACGACGTACTTATAAGCTCCAACAATCCTCAGATAGAACGATAGCTAATCGACAGAAAAGGACTTCTTTACAGATGTCCTTTTTTTGCTCGATAGATTCCCTGCGACCGCTGTGCTATCCTAAAAACCAAAACGAACCCATCATAACGCACAACCAAACCCACGCTAAAACCAACAAGAATTAATTATCTGACTAACAATATATTAAACAAGCTAAAGGAGATTATAAAGCCGAATAAACAGATTTATGATATACATCAAAATGTCTGTACTGGACAAAATAAATCTAAAAAAATGCCTATGAAAGAAAAATCGGGAATTCTGTTTCCTCAGAGGAAAAAGAAAATTCTCCGAAAGAATGTATTTTTTCCTTTGTGTTTTTTGCATCTTCCAAAATGTGTTTTTGACTGTCAATTGGATAATGCTGAAAGCCGATAATATGTGGATTGGTGCTTGATTGTATAGAAACAATTTCTTCGCTTACAAGCTCTTTTATTAAGTCAATTGAACCTTCATATTCAATATTTAGTTCCTTAGAGATATTTCGTAAAGGAATGCCATTGAAATCAGATGATTTCAAAAAAAAATTATAAACTAAACTTTCAATTTTATCTTTCAATGTCGTAATGTCTGTCTTTAAGCTTGCCGCTAACGGGTCGCGTATTGGCGATAGTGGCGGATTAGAAAGCCGAAACTTTCAAATTTGCACTAAGCTAAGCAACAGCCTTTTATTATTTTCTAAATTTATGAAAAAAGGAAATATGAAAAGCTGTTGCGACAAAAAAAGGAAAAACTCTCAATTTCTCACTTAAACCGCCATTTCGCCAATACGATGTTATGTGTAGGCTATGTTATTAGTTTTTTAAAATTTTCATCAATTAAGTACTTTGAAATATTAATTATTTCATTTGGATTCTGATGATGAACAGTTTGTAAATAGTTTTTTGTTTTCCCTAAAAGTTCTTTTCCTGGTACTAATATATTCAAATGTTCAGTAATCCATTTGTCAACAATATTATTTATAAGAATAATGTCTTGTTTTCCATCTTTATTTAGAGATAAATCTTTTCTCTCTCTAAGAATAAAGTTTGATAATTTTCTTCTGGTTTCTTCTTTCAAAGACTCTACAAATTCTTCATAATTAGACTTAATGTCATTTATATCAATTTTAAACACTTCAGCAATATGTTCTGGTTGACAAAAGTAATTTTCAACTTCTTGATATTTAGTTACGAATAATTGTAAGTCTCTTTTCTCACAATCATCTTCTAATTTTATTAGATCTCTATCACCATCTACTTTTTGATCTCGATCTATATGAACTATAACTTTTACTCCAGGAATCTGTTTACGAACAAATCCTTCTAAAATTTTTGCAAAATCGACTTTAGTACAACCTTCATAAGAGTGCAACACAAATTCGTCTTCATCCAAACCATTTGCTAACACAAATTTTTTAAGAAATTCTTTTTTTTCATTTACATTATCAACTTTATCTTCTGTTACGATAATATATTTCAAATTCTTTTTAGAAAATAAATATTCCGCATCAGCAGCACCTATATCAAGTAAAATTTTACTTCCTTGAATATTAGGGAAAGATTTACCACTTTGGAAATGGACAACATTAGCAACATCTTCTAATGTTTCTAATATGTAACGAGAGTGTGTTGAAAATACCACTTTTAAATCTTGATTTTCATTTGTTCTCCTTAAAAGTTCTTTAGCTAATTCTTTTTGTTTAGTTGGATGTAAATGTGAATCAGGTTCGTCTAATAGTATAATTTTCGGATTGAAATATTCTATATAAGCAAAAATCTGAATTGTTTGTAATAGCCCTGTTCCAATTGAATCAAGTGGTAATTCAATTTGATCTGTAGTAACATAAACATCAATGAATTCAGAAACGCTGTCTCTGAAAATAACTTTTATTTTTATGTCTTTATATATTTGATTTATAGAATATATGAATGAATTCCATTTAGCTTCGCTTTTTGAAATGTCTAATAATATATTTCTCAAATAATTATTGCTATCACCTCTCGTCGCTGATTTTTTAATTGCTATTGGAACTTCAAATTTTTCTTGAATAGGAATTCCAGCTATTCCAGGAACATAAACACAAAATGGATTATCAATATCATTTATTTGAATTCCTAAAGATTTTCCTTTAACTACTGTCGCAAATCCTCCATTCTTACCTCGTGAGACAGAAATAGTAGATTCTTCTTCTTCCTCTGTAAATTTAAAATCCATTGATATTCTGTCAGCTCTTTTTTGAGAAGTAACGAGTTTCCTTCCATGATACAAATTTTCAATGTGCCTTGTGGGAGTATATAGAAAATCTGTAGAATCAAGATTTAGAGTTTGTGTGTTAGATTGAGTTCGCCATGAAACGTTTTTTAATTTTAAAGTTTGGGCACTTGAAATCGCAAATTGAATACCTTGGATAAAACTACTTTTCCCTGAATTATTAGTTCCAATAAAAATATTAAGTGATTTTAATTGGACTTCAACGTCGTCAATTTTTTTAAACTTTGTAATTCTAATTTTCATAAGGATTCTTGGTGTAGCTTACACATAACGGGCTGCGTATTGGCGATAGTGGCGGATTAGAAAGCCTAAACTTTCAATTTTACACTAAGCTAAGCAACAGCCTTTTATTATTTTCTAAATTTATGAAAAAAGGAAATATAAAAGGCTGTTGCGACAAAAAAAGGAGAAACTTTAAATTTTCTCCCTTAACCCGCCATTTCGCCAATACGATGTTAGCCGTAGTCCTATAATCAAATAGACCAGTACCAATTTGTTTTATAAAAAGTTTCATATTTCCCATTATATAAAACTTGATATGGTGTCCACATATCTACTTTTTCATCTTGTCCAAAATAGTTTTTTCTTGTTCCATACTTTACACTATCATTAAGATTGCTATATACATAGCTTGAAATTCCGATATAGTCTGAAGCTCTGCATTCATCACTTATTTTAACAGATTTATTTACGGGATTTCCAATCCAAATTAAATCTTTTGTATTTGTATCACCACCTACACCAACTTTAACACATAGTATTTTCCCATAATCAAGTCCAATTCCGAAATCTACAGCAGAATATTTTGAAAGTAGTGTATTAATACCAGATTCTGAATGAGCAATCATATATCGAATTTTCATAGCCGCTTCAACTGCATTACTAAGCGTAGTTTTTGTTGTACCTTCAAAAAATGCTAATACACTATCTCCATTAAAACTTCTAACTTCTCCACCTAAAGATTTTGCAATTTTCACTGTTGTATAAAGATACGCTTTATGAATTTTTGCAATTGTGGATTTATTATGCTTGTTAAGAATTTTTGTAGAATCTCTTAAATCAATATATAATACTGTTGCTTCAAACTGTAATCCTTTATTTCCAAAAGTTAATTTAGAATCAGATATTTCAGGAACATATTTTACATCTTCAATCTGAAAATTTGTATCTAATATTTCTTTTACCTTATCAGTAATATCACTTTTTAAACTCATACTATTTATCTTGATCTAAACAAATTTTGTAAATAAAATAACTTAATGGAGTTAATAAACCCA
>NZ_JADEYQ010000009.1 GCF_022627575.1 Sphingobacterium rhinopitheci | reverse complement strand
TTAAAGTTAAATTGTAACTTTCGTTTCTCAACTACTCATTACGCTACATGATCATTTTCTTAAAGAACTTTCTTCGCATCCGCATCGCGCTTCTGCTTATATTTCGAGCATTACTGCTGTACTTATCGTTTTTTGTTTTCCCTTCGTTTCCGTCGGGACTGCAAAGGTAGAAAATTTATTCTAATCTCCAAATCAACTACTCATTACGCTACATGATCATTTTCTTAAAGAACTTTCTTCGCATCCGCATCGCGCTTCTGCTTATATTTCGAGCATTACTGCTGTACATATCGTTTTTTGTGTTCCCTTCGTTTCCGTCGGGACTGCAAAGGTAGAAAATTTATTCTAATCTCCAAATTTTATTTGAAGATTTTTTTGTTTTGTTTTTCGCATATTTCTATGCTTAAACATCTTCTACTCTACTTTTTCAAGGTTGTTACCAACCGTTACTCCCTTGCGGAGTGGTGCAAAGATAGCACAAAATATATCCTACTTCCAAGTGTTTTATTCCTTATTTTTTGGAATAGTCGCTAAGTTGTTGACTTAATGCCGGATAAAATGAAAAACCCAAAGGATAATTGGAGAATTAATAGGTTGAAACATATAGATAATGATTTAAACAATAATTACTGTGCGTATATTTTACCATATTAATCCAGTAGTTACAACCTAGCAAACAAATATTTAATTAAATTTTCTCACCTCAATTTTATTAGTTATAGGCTTCAAACTCTTCAAATAGGCATAAATAGCTCCTAAATCATACGAAGACATACCACTATACATTTTCCAAGGCATAGGTGTATTCATTTCATTAGGCTTCACTTTAGGAATCTGATAGGCAGAATCAGCATATAATTTAAATTTATGAATAAAAGTATCCTTCGACAATAAACCAATTCCTGTGGTCTTATCCATTGTAATATTAGGAGCTGTTAAGATACCATTAGGCAGTTTGAATTCCATTCCTCCAGAATATTCCGTACCCTTAATGATTTTACCTTTGGAAACCGTGCTATGGCAATCTACACAGCCAGCAGCGTTAATTAAATAAGCTCCATAATTAATAGTATCTGATTTCTCGGGAAGAGCCATATGGTCAAACTGTTTAGGTTCTAAATTAACTAAAATATTAACTGGAAAATCTAATTTAGTAGCGGGTATAGCTGCACCCTTCAAAGGAGGTAAACTACGTAAATAAGCTATGATACTATAAATATCTTCTTTAGCCATAATACCAAATCTATGATAAGACATTACAGGAAATAAAGCTACACCTTGCTTATCTACACCAACAGTAATCGCACGATAAATATCAGCATCTGACCATGTATCTAAAGCTGCTGGAGTAATGTTCTTAGCTGTGATAAAACCAGGAAACCCCATTTCCTGATTAAAAACTTCACCACCTATCCCTTCTGTACCGGGTACTAAAGGAGCGCTATATATTGACCAATCCCGTTGACTATGACAATCAATACATACTGTTACATGATTGGCTAAATATTTACCTCGTTCCAGTCGTTCTGGAGTAATAGCAATAGTTAAATCATCTGAATTTGCAACATCAGGTAATTTAAATTTTATATAGAGCCCAGCTATAAAGACTAACAATAAAACGAAACAGATAATTAA
>NZ_JADEYQ010000008.1 GCF_022627575.1 Sphingobacterium rhinopitheci | reverse complement strand
GCTTCTGCTTATATTTCGAGCATTACTGCTGTACTTATCGTTTTTTGTTTTCCCTTCGTTTCCGTCGGGACTGCAAAGGTAGAAAATTTATTCTAACCTCCAAATTTTATTTGAAGATTTTTTTTCTTTTGTTTTTCGCATATTTCTACGCTTAAACATCTTCTACTCTACTTTTTCAAGGTTGTTACCAACCGTTCCTCCCTTGCGGAGTGGTGCAAAGATAGCACAAAATATATCCCACTTCCAAGTGTTTTATTCTTTATTTTTTGGAATAATAGCTAAGTTGTTGATAAAGCGTTAAATAAATATTAAAACACATCCCAAACCAGAGTTTACTGATTTGGGATGTATGTGTAATAATATAAAACAGATTACAACATCTATACATTAGGCACTAAAGGCACTAAAACTCATGATATGGTCCTGAACCAAGTCCCCCATTATTTATACCGAAAAATTCGGCATTAGCAACAGCCCAAGCTATAAAATTACCATAAATGGTAGAATTATAAACAGAAAAGGCTCTTTCAGCGAACTCCCCCCCAGCAATACCATAAGGTCTAGCCATTGGTAAAGAACGTTTTTCTAATGGAAGATTGAAAAGAGCAAATGGAGCAGTATGATTAAAGGTCATTGTATTATAAAGAGATAGTACGTATACAAATCCTCCGTCCCCAACCCAAAAAAAGTGTCTATTCTTATGCTTAAGCATAGTCGCACCGTCTGAAACAGTTTCATTTGAATTCACTGGGTTACTCCCACTATATTGAACCACATCTGCCACAGGAAAATTCTTTAACACTATAGTCTTATTCACTAGATTATGTTTTCCCCAATACTGTGATTGAACATCACCGAATGGACCATTAAGTATCCCATCATCATAAGGTGTTAACTTATAAACAGAACCACCGCCATAATCAGACGGACTAGCTATTATTGATGGAGTGTTAAAAAGTGATTGAAAAAATTCTTGATGACCTGCTGAATAATTTAAATTAGTAGACACGCCCCCAGACATTAAAAAAAGCACGCCACCACGATCTAGATAAGTTACTAAGGAAGATATATCATTACTTGAAAGATTATACCCCCCCCCTAAAATAACAATATCAGGAGGTGTACCAGAAGTCAAATGTAAAGCAGCCTCAAGACCAGTTGTTGTCGAAATTGTCTCATGTGTAAAGCCTTCACTCCTAACCACACTGTTAGCAGTCGTTGTACTAAAATTTATAGCCTTATGGAGCATATCATACGACGCGTGATGTACGTCATCCACAACGAAACCAACACCCTCATTACCTGCAACATGAAGAATTTTAAAGGACGGAAAAGTATACTTTAACTTAAATTTAGCTACGTACTTTTTGCCTGCCGTCCTGGTTAAATCTGTAAACGTATTGGAAACTGTTGAACTTCCTCCAATCAAATTTACCGTACTTCCGACCGCCATATTTGGATACCTAGCTTTTAATAAATTAAGAGTTACTGAAAACGAAGTAGAAGGTGTCACTGTACTAGGAGAAGCTACCGTATATAGCTCAACAACTTTAACATTTCTAGCAGTAGGATGATCTTTTAACAATTCATTAAGATCAACAAGATCGTCAGATACCTCATTAGAAACTTGCCCTGTTCTTAATGAAAAATCAGCAGAATATAAAAAGCCTTCTGGATGATCCAATGACCAATCAAAATTAGTACTAATAGAAGATGGATTAGAAGCATCCGTTGGAATCTCGGCATACAATTTATCATAATCTAGCTCTATGGATATCAAAGCTACTTGATGATTAAAAACAATACTAACAGGATTATTTTTAGCCTGTGCAATTAAAGGTGTAGCACTCTTTGCATAAAGAAAATCTCTGTCTATTGGAGTTCTCACCACTTCACCTGTAGCTACAGGTATATCCTCATCATCAGCATAAGAATAAGCATACCATGAATATTGTTCACCAATAATTAAATCAAATGTAATAACCTCATCTGAAGTAGTTTGCTCATTATAAACAATTACTCCACTAGGGTTAATCAAAACAATTCGGAATTTAGCATCTGATGGCAAATAACTTAATGCAGCTTTCTTATTAGGCGTTTTCGAAGCTGATCCTCCCTTAGCTAACGCAATGCTCATATTATCAAAAGAAGATGACATATTTTCAACACTTTGATCTACTTCTAAACTAACATTTTTAGAAATAGTATTAGCCTTAGATTGACCTACAATTTTAGTTGTGTAAACGGCTCTATCAGAAGTTCCTAATTTTGATATACTAGCTTCAGAATTAACTCCAGCAACTTTAAAAGAAACTGTAGCTTTTTCAGAGGAAATAGATTCATCGTGCAATGCTTTTTCACAAGAGACAAATGCTATAACAGCTATAAATGTTACTATAACAAATAAAAATCTATATGAGGTAAAATAACTATTCATTTTTCTAAAAATTAACATTAAGCGAATCTGTTTTTGAGTCCCAATCTGTTGTAACAGGAAGTAACTTCCCGAAACCACTAGTGTTAATACCAAAGAATTCGGCATTAATCACAGCCCATGACATAATATTAGCGAAAATAGTAGAGTTATACACATCAGTATTACCTGCTGAAATTCCATTGCCTGCATAGCCATATTTCTTAGGAACTGGAAAATTATTATAATTATACCTAGCTACAGGATTAAAAGAGACAGCTTGCGTAAGGTCTACTGTCGCAAAAGGTTCAAGAGTATAATTCTCATAAATTCCTCTTACCCTCTCATTTGACAAAAATCCACCATCACCAATCCAAAAGAAATGCTTGGTTTTATGTTTAAACATGGTTATTCCATTCGCTGCTACTGTACCATTAGCTGCTTTTGCTTCGCTATATTCTGTAATCTCTGAACTTGGGACATTAGCTAAAGAAGTCGTTGCTGAAGCATCCTCACCCCAATATTTACCGCGAATATCCCCAAAAGGCCCATTTAATATTTCATCATCAATATCTGACAATTTATAGAGTGCTCCTCCCAGATAGCCATTATTTTGCAATGTAATACTCTGGTTATTGAATAGATCTCTAAAAAAAGGTTGCTGTGCTACCCTATCAGCTGAATTAACACCATCTGTCATTAAAAGAACGACTCCTCCAGCATTTATGTAGGTAATCAATGCTGTTCGATCATCTTCATCCATCAAATAATAAACTGAAATAATAACAATATCAGGTCTCTTTGTTAAATCTAAAGGTAAATCTTTATCTGCGACATCTGGTGTCGTAGTAGGATTTGGGGCCGGCTTATATCTTCCTTCTAAAAAATAATTAAGCTGACCATCTCTATAACATCTAAGATGTGAAAAACCTCCTGATCTAACTATACTTTCTGGTAAGCTACCATAATTTCTTGGCTCAGCCATTAAATTATAAGATGCCTTATTATATTCAGGATAGTACTTTACTCCATCATAATACGGCTGTGCTGCGTAACCATATCCATCCGCACCAACTCTAGTTACGTGCAATATTGTACGCTTTGGAAACTTATACCACAATTTTAATGTACCAATATATCGTTTTCCTAAACTAATATTGCTAGGCCAGGTAAAATCAACTCTACGAACGTCATTAGCTGCTACTAAATCATGTTCTACATTATTCAAATAAGTAACTTTTAAATTACTAACATTCACACTAAAGGAAGGTTGCGCACCAACATCCACCACGTTGAAGCGAGCTAACCTTATATTCTCATCATTAGGGTCCTCTTCCAAAACTACAGGCTTAGCGTAAGAAACGATACTATCTATACCACCGTTCTTTAATGACATTTTACCTTTAGTCAAAGGGCTGCCATCGACAAAACTCAACACAACATCAGTATTAATCTTACCGAATAACCTATCAGTATCAATTTCAAAGACTATTTGTGCTAATTTGTGTTTAAATAATATGGATATAGGGCTATTCTCTTCCGTAGTAGATATAGTTCCATTTGCATACAACAATTCACCATCAGTGGGGGTATCAATAACATCATCTATAGAAGTAGGAAGATTAGTGATAATATCCGTTTTATTGTACGAATAGGCAATCCAATCGTACTGCTGCCCTTTTACTGCATCGATTACTAAACTCTGACCAACTGATGCTTGACCAATGAATTCAGTGCGTCTAGTTGTTGTATTAAACAAAAGTACTACGTATTTTATATCGACAGCCATGCCAACATTTGCTACCAACTTATTCATTTTTTTGGAATTGTTATCTCTTAGATTTAAAGCTTGCCCTCCAAATGAAGTAGCCATATTTGCAACATTAGCCTGCACAGATACATCTACATTGCCAATTTTTTGATATTCTGTCGAAACACCTTCACTTCCTCGGGTACTACTAGCAACTTTTGATTGTTTACCCAAATCATCTTGAACTGGCTGTATACCCTCAATTTTAAAGACCAAAGAGCCTTGCTCTTTTCTATCAGAACTTGCAGAATCCTTTTTACAGCCAATAAAAAGTAAGGAGAAGCAAATGATGTAAAAAAAAGTTCTGTAATTATTTATAATTATTTCTTCTTTCATTTTTCATAGTCAATTATATGTACCAAACTATCCTATTAATTAAAAAAAAGTCTAATTACGTCTCAGGAGGTAGAAATTCCCAATCAACTTGTTTCAAATCATCTTCCCATTCCTCGATTTGAGGAATAGCCCCTGCACCTCCAGTTGTAAAACTAGCCGAGCTAACACTCAAGCTATTTTCTAATATAAATGTAAACACTACCAACTTAGGGCGAACATACTTTGGTCTATACATATTTTGTTTATAATAGGTAAAAAACAATTATATTTACTATTATTAACAAAAATGTTCTAAAAGTGTTTTTGTTAATAATAGAACATTTTTTTAACGATTAAGCGCACAAAACAAAAGTCCAATTGCATTAGCACAACTGAACTTCTATCTATATATAATAATATTAATTAAAGGCAACCTCTTTACATCCAACAAAGCTACGTAAAACTACAATTTTGAATTAAGGCGCTCGACGCGTTACTTGGGGGATAATTACATCCACCTGATAGGTCCCTGGTGAAAATACTCTAAATGAAAAGCGTGCATTACAAGAGTACGTATTATAAGGTAAATTCAAACTAGCGTCATACTCTACAAATTGTGCTGGAATGCGATAATAATAATTGAAACCATTACCTAAAGATTCTAATGGAAATGGGACTACAGCATATATAAATTCAAAACGATCGGCTGAGACAGATGTACTAAGTGAATAATCCTGCATTGTTTGTAAAAAACCGACAGAAATACCACCTATTGGCCTTCTTTGAATTTCAGTTCTAGGATCAAAAACAGCACCATTCTTATCCAAAAAACGAACTATTATTTTATCTTCCTGATTACCAACACGCGTTACTTGAATATGTGTATTGTTACTAGGTATAGTAGTTGTTACCGACTCATTACCTACTTTCATGGCTACGGTAGATCTAACAAGGGGGATTTCAAAAGTAGGTGCTGCAATCAAATCGAATTCCCCAATATTAGGATATATACGCCTACCTGCGGAATTTTCAATTTCCAAATCAAATTTATACTTCCCTAATGGCAAATTCTCCGTTAAAGGATTAGCTTCAATTTGACCAGACATAGCATTGATAGCTATAGCCGGTAACATAACATCGGTCCTCTTCGCGTTAATCATTTCTAATGTAGTATCAATTTTTGGATTATATAATGCTGTCCATATTTTTGTAGGATATGCTGCACTAAAAATATCAGTTACATTTTGACCTGTCTCTCTGTCGTAAATATTTAACAACTTTACCGTAAAAGGTTTTGAAGAACCTTCTGAATTGAGGCTAGATGAAACATCTGTCCTACCCTGTTGAATTTGAAAAGGCTGAACTTCATAACGAATTAATGAACTTAAATGTCCATCCGGTAGCTTTTTACACCCTATTACTACTAATAAAAACAAAGCAATAACTAAATTCAATGATATCTTTTCCATAACTATCTAAAATAAAATAAAGTATGTGAGTTAGTAAGCACATGCAAAGATCCCGTAGTTGTCTGTATATTAGAAGTTTGCACTCTCGTCCTTTCGCCAATTGGCCAAACAATATCACTAACATTAAAATTAGGAGGTAGAGTTTGATTTATATAAGAAAAGTATACAATTTTAGGCTTTACCGATGAGTTGGTATTATAACCTAAGTTAGGATCATCAGTTTCTTCATAAGATAATACGACCACAGCATCCTTAGCATTTCGAAAAAGAGTACCATTAGAAGTTAAAACACTATTAGGTAATAATTCATCTTTTATAATATATATATCTAAAGAATCGGCAAAACGTGCTAATTCATACTTAATAATAGAATCTACAGTCCAAGTACTGAAGGGGTTTTTTAGCTGTTCAATACGTGTTCTCGCCATAAGATAATTATTAATAGCGAAATCTGTAGGTGCAACAAATGTTCCTTTTTGATTTATTTTCTCTTTTATTCCTGCTCTATCCACTAATAACAATAAGGTATCAAATAATCCAAAACGATTACTTTTTAAATAATCATACGTCGTCATATTAACATTGGGATTATGAAGATCGCCACCAACTTTATAATCTTCTTTATTGCAAGATGCTATTCCAAATAGAGTAAATACTAAGATTGCTCCAAAAATAATTTGCTTTTTCATAATTTTAGTTATTTCTCCACCAAGGATTTTGAGTTAATAATTCATCTTGAGGCAATAATACCCTCATATTTAATGGCCAATAGTAACCTTGATTATTAATCCTATCTATAGAATAATAAGTATTGAATTCATCGAGTTTTTCAAATAACTCCATACGGATTAAATCAAACTGTGTAGAGCCTTCACCAATAAGCTCGCGACGTCTCTCTCTAAATATCTCCATAAATAAATCATCAGCAGAACTACTAATAGCATTTAAGCCAGCACGTTCCCTAATTTTATTGAGATCTTCTAACGCTAATCCTTCTTTACTATTTTTGTAATAAGCTTCAGCACGTAATAAATATATATCTGCTAAACGAAACAATACCAAGTTATTACTTACAGTATATATATCTGCATTATTGTTATCATAATATTTAACATCAGCATACTTGAGTAAAATATTATCAAGGCTAATGACCACATCTATTCTATCTTCTGGTTCGTCAAAATATTCATCCAGCATAACACCATCAACTTTCCACGTTGATGAAGCAGATTTGCCTCTTATATAAGGATCTTCTAAAAAGATATTAAAAAAATCTAAAAAAGATTCATTACCATTTTCACGATATAGCATAGGTATTTCGAAAATTGTTTCTTTAGAACTCCCTTTCCATATATTACTATAATCAGCTATAGCTTCTAAAGAATATTTCCCAGAAGTTATCACTTCGTTAGCTAGGCGCTCCGCATTAATATAATCATGTTTCCAAGCATATATATGGGCCAACAAAGATTTTACAGCGCCTACAGAACCAAAGGCTTTAGATCCGTTCTCCTCTATATTGACCTCAGCATATACTAAATCTTCGATACAAAAGTTCAAAACTTCATCTTGCGTAGCTCTTGCAACGGGAGGGATATTCTGCGGATCTTTAAAACTATTTTTAATCAATAAAATGTCACCCCATACGCGTTGCATATAAAAATTAGTATAAGCTCTCAAAAATCTAGCCTGCGCAATAAGGTTGTTTTTTTCAATATCGCCATTGGTGAAATTCACTGATGGAATATTGGCTGTATTCTCAATAATCAAATTACATTGATTAATAATTTGATAGTAGCGTGTCCAATTCCAAAGACTATTTTCTAAATATGGTGCATAATTAAAATTAAAGCCTCCACTTTTACTAAAGGCTTTAAAGTTCCAATAGTCACCACCCGTAATAAAATTACCAGCTACTAAATCCCCAAAAACAAAATAAGATCTATCTAGCCTATGTGCATCTCTTAACATAGAATATCCACCAGATACAGCCTTTGAAATATTATTAGCATCCACCCAAAATACCCCATCATGAGTGTTATTTTCTGGCTCTAGATTCAAGTACTTATTACATGAAACCAATGACATAACCAATGCCAACGTATGTATAAATAATATAATCCTTTTCATATTTATCTAATTAAAAATTAACTTCAACACCAATAGTAAACTTACGAGGCAGAGGATATGCACCACCAGCGAATTCGCCTTGAGGCGTAATTAACTCCGCATCAGGCACTGATGCTGCTTGAATAGCGAACAGATTATCAATCATACCATAAAATCGAACACTCTTAAGACCGATATTAGCTCTTTGCAGTACAGAAGTAGGCATTAGATAGCCCAATGAAATAGTCTTAATTTTGAAATAATTCCCATTTTCGTTCCACATCGTACTAAATGGGTAATATTGATAATAATAACTCCCCATAGGATCTATAGAAGGAAAAGAAGCTTTATAATTTGGATCTTTAGCTTTCTCTGGCGTCCAATAATTAACAGCACCTAAATCAGGTAATCGATTATTGGTAAAACTATTAACATTATTACCGATAGTAGAAAATTGATTACTTTTCAAGTTATTAATAATATCCCTTCCAAAAGTAAAAACGCCCAAGATACCTAAAGAGAAATTCTTGTAAGAAAATTCATTAAAAATACCACCTGTTACTTTTGGATTAGGATCACCTGTAGGTACTAAATCACCATCAGCAGCACCTATATCTGAGCCATCCCAAACATCCCAATCACCATTCACATCAAGCCAATTCGGAGCACCGGGCGCTACTAGAACACCACCTTTAAAATACGTTAATCGCTGTCCTGTTATAGGATTGACAGGAATATCCCCTAATTGATTGTATACTCCTTGGTATATCATTTGTGCCCATTGGTAGATTGGCCCACCTACATTATACAGCAATCGTTGATTAAACCCTCTAGAATCAGCATAAAAAGATGCATTACCATTTGGAAGCGATCCAATTCTATTTTTATTAAATGAAACATTCAAATTTGTATTCCACTGAAAACTACGACCCGTTGGCATATTACGAGAGCTAATCGTCAAATCTACACCTTCGTTATAAATGGACATCGGGACATTGTAAGAAAGTCTAGTATAGCCTGTATAAAAGGGGAATGGGAATGAAACAATAGGATTTGTATTAATTTTACGATAAGCATCAACTATAAATGTCAATCTATAATTGAAAAGATTTAAATCAAAACCTATATTAGACTGTTGCGATTTATTCCAAGTCAAATTAGATAAAGTCAAAGGTTTATAAAACGAGGGTGTTGCTATACTAGTTCCATCATACGTAGTCGTGGATAAGTCCCAAACATTAAAGGGAGCATAAAAGTCAGAAGGTAATATTCCAGACTTCCCCCAGCTACCACGGATTTTGAAAAAATCAATAAAGCTAATATCCTTAAGAAATTCCTCATCCGAAACAATCCATGCTACAGATAAAGCAGGAAAATATCCCCATTTGGAATCCTTACCAAATCTAGAAGAAGCATCCGCCCTATAAGAGGCATTAAATATATATTTTGAATGATAATCATACGAAAACTGACCACTATAAGATAATAAACCAGCATTATTTAAATCAGAAGAAGCTTCTAGGTCTCTACCCGTAACACCACGTACAACACGAAAATCATCTGTAGGCAAATTAATACCTAGAATAGAGGTCGATCTAACATTATCATATTGAAAAGATTGTAAACCTGTAAGCACAAAATTATGATTACCATATGATTTACTATAATTAAGGACATTTGCTATATTATACGTATATGAATCAGCACTATTAGAAGATGCGAAATTCATATTATTCACAGATAGAACTCGAGGTTGAAAACGATTTCTTCTATCTAAATTAGCTTGCACAGAAGCTTCAAATGAATATTGTAATCCAGGTGTAATATCAACATAAGTTTTCGAAAACATATTCAGAATATTCGACTTATTATCATCTATTATTTTATCAAATTGACCATAATAAAAATCATAGTCTTCAGGACCTAACTGCACAAATGACGAAGGCATAGAAGCTTGTGAAATTGGCACAACTTCATTATTCCCACGTCCCAGGCCTACCTTACGATCAATTCTGCTCGTAGAAAACACAAAATCAGAACGTAAAAAAGAAGCCAATTTAAAACCAAAATTACCGCGTAAAGAATACCGTTTAAAGCCTGTATTTCTTACAATACCGCCTTCATCGTAATAACCTAAAGATAACCTGTAATTAACAGTCTCCGAACCGCCGGCGATACTCAAATCAACATTATCAATTTTACCGGAAGTATAAAACAGATCTTGCCAATCTGTCGCATTATTATAACTAGCATTCAAACTATCCGTCAAAGGCTGTGTTAACGCGCTACTAGGATCATTCCTATAGGCATTAAGAATATTGATTTTTGCTTGGCGCTCGGCGGAACCTAATAATGTTCTTTGCAAATTAGGACGCTCGGTAATTCCCCTATAATATGAGGCTCTAATCTGAGGTTTTCCAGATTTTCCGACCTTGGTTTTAATTACGATAACACCATTGGCACCTCTAGATCCCCAAACAGCAGTTGCTGCAGCATCTTTTTGAATAGTGATACTTTCTATATCATTAATATTAATACCAGCAACATAATTAGTACCTGTAGCAGATGATGAAGCTAAATCAGTTACTGACAATGGCATACCATCAATAATATATAATGGGGAACTCATTGTATTAGCTAAATCTACTTCACTATTCAAATCAGGCGAAATCATTGAATTACCACGAACCGTAAATGTATTTCGAGCCCCCGGCTCACCGGTAAAATTTTGAATATTAACGCCAGAAACACGCCCTTGAAGTAAACTTTCAAAACTAGGTGCCGCCATATTTTCAATCACACGACCCGAGATAACTTGAACGGCGCTAGTAGTTTTACGAAGAGATTGTCTTTGATGCCCAATTATGACTACCTCGTCAAGCCCAGTATTACCATGATTCATATTAATCCGTAGAAATTCTTGGTTACGAACAATAATATCACGATTTTGAAATCCAACACTACTAAGTAACAATGTAGTGGGGATAGATTTGACATTTAACGTAAATGTACCATCCTCAGAAGTCATAGTGGAGACCAAAGTAGCTTTATCCGTAATCGATATACCTGAAAGTAACATCCCATGTTGATCTTTAATGATACCAGATATAGGAATTAGTTGTGCGTAGGATACATTGAATGAAATAAGCAATAATACAAAAGTTAGAAATATCCTCATAGCGATCATTAAGTTAATGTTTAGTTAAAGTTATATCTTTAAAACTAACTTACAAAACATTAATGAAAAAAATAATCGTTTTATATTAAATTAATTAGGATAATGTTAAAAACAATCGATTGCAGCAAACGTATAATTTAGGAAATAAAAAGCTTGAGGTAACTTTCTTTTAAGAAAAAAGGCTAGACATTTTAAAATGTCTAGCCTTTAATATATTATAATATTAAAAAAGATTAATCTTCTTCTTTAGAAGCTAATAATTGATCGTATTCTTCACGGGAACCTACAATTATATTACTATAACTACGTAAACCTGTACCAGAAGGAATTAAGTGACCAACAATTACGTTTTCTTTCAATCCTAATAAATTATCACGTTTACCAGCAATAGCTGCTTCATTCAACACCTTCGTAGTTTCTTGGAAAGAAGCTGCAGAGATAAATGATTTAGTACCTAATGAAGCTCTCGTAATACCTTGAAGCATAGGGCTCGAAGTAGCAGGAACAGCATCACGTACTTGCACCAATTTCAAATCTTGACGTTTCAAGCTAGAGTTTTCTTCACGAAGTTTACGTAAAGTAACAATCTGACCTGGACGTAAAGTATTTGAATCACCAGCATCAACAACAACTTTTTTGTCAAAAATAGTGTCATTTTCTTCCATGAAGTCCCATTTGTTGACCGCTTCTTTTTCTAAGAAACGAGTATCTCCTGGATCTTCAATATGCACTTTTTGCATCATTTGGTGAACGATAGTTTCAAAGTGCTTATCGTTAATTTTCACACCTTGTAGACGGTAAACCTCTTGAATACCATTTACGATATAATGTTGTACTGCTGTAGGACCTTTAATAGATAAGATATCTCCAGGAGCTATCTGACCATCAGATAAAGGCATACCAGCTTTGATAAAGTCATTATCTTGAACTAAGATATGTTTAGAAAGAGGTACTAAGTATTTCTTAACCTGACCATCACGAGATTCAATAGAAACCTCACGATTACCACGTTTAACACCACCTAAAGTAACAACACCATCAATCTCTGTTACGACAGCCGGGTTTGAAGGATTACGTGCTTCGAATAACTCAGTTACACGAGGAAGACCCCCTGTAATATCTCGTGTCTTACCAGTAGAACGAGGAATCTTAACTAAGATAGCACCTTCTTTCAATTTCTGACCATCCGATACAGAAACGTGAGCACCTACAGGAATATTGTACGAACGAATTACCTCACCTTTATTATCAACAACTTTGATAGTAGGGTTTTTCGTTTTATCACGTGTTTCGATAATTACTTTCTCTTTGTGACCAGTTTGTTCATCAGACTCCTCACGGAAGGTAACACCCTCGATGATGGCATCAAATTCAACCTTACCTGGAAATTCAGAGATAATTACCGCATTATATGGATCCCAATCAACTAATTTAGTTCCTTTTTCTACTTTATCACCCTCATTTACATATAAGTTAGAACCGTAAGGAATAATTTGTTGATAAAGAACTTTACCATTATTAACAATTTTGATCTCACCTGAGCGACCCAATACAGCATGATAAGTTCCTTCTTCACCTTGTAATTCTACAGTACGTACGTTTTCAAATTCGATAGTACCTTCGTATTTAGCGATAACAGAAGAATCAGAAGCAATGTTGGACGCCGTACCACCCACGTGGAACGTACGAAGTGTCAACTGCGTACCTGGTTCACCAATTGATTGTGCTGCAATAACACCGACAGCTTCACCTAATTGAACACGTTTACCAGACGCTAAGTTACGACCGTAACAACAAGCACATACACCACGTTTAGCTTCACAAGTCAATACGGAACGAATCTCTAAACCCTCGATTCCAGATTCTTCGATTTCCGTAGCAATTTCTTCTGTGATATCTTCATTAGCAGCAACGATTAACTTTTCAGTTTCTGGATGATAAACATCATGAAGCGGTGTACGACCCAAAATACGATCGTATAAAGGCTCAACGATATCATCATTATCTTTCAATGCTGTTGTATAAATACCTCTTAAACCACCACAATCAAAACCAACTACGATCATATCTTGTGCTACGTCATGCAAACGACGAGTCAAGTAACCCGCATCGGCAGTTTTTAGGGCTGTATCGGCAAGACCTTTACGCGCACCGTGGGTAGAGATAAAGTACTCTAATACAGAAAGACCTTCTTTAAAGTTAGATAAAATCGGGTTTTCAATAATTTCACCACCAGAGTTACCTGATTTTTGAGGCTTCGCCATCAAACCACGCATACCACACAACTGACGAATCTGCTCTTTGGAACCACGTGCACCAGAGTCCAACATCATATATACAGAGTTGAAACCTTGATTGTCATTCGAAAGAATATCCATAACGTGAGACGTCAACTTATTGTTGATACGTGTCCAGATATCGATAATTTGATTATAACGCTCATTGTTAGTGATGAAACCCATGTTATAGTTAGCTTTCACCTCTTCTACTTCATTCGTAGCTTGAGCGATCAATTCTGCTTTAGCAGCAGGAATATTTAAATCTTGTAAGTTGAACGAAAGACCACCTTTGAATGCTGTTTGGAAACCTAATTCCTTCATATCATCCAAGAAACGAGCTGCACGCGCCATACCTGTGTTCTTAACAATCTCACCAATTACGTTACGTAATGATTTTTTCGTTAAGATTTCGTTGATAAAGCCAACTTCAGCAGGAACAATTTGGTTGAAAATAACACGACCTACTGTAGTTTCGATAAGTGTTTTAACAAGTTCACCGTTCTCGTTTAAGTCATTAGTTTTTACTTTAATCCAAGAGTGTAAGTCAATTTCTTTCTCATTCAAAGCAATAATTACTTCTTCTGGAGAATAGAAAATACTTCCTTCCCCTCTCATCTTGCGATGCTCGTCCGATTTACGGCCTTTAGTAATATAATAAAGACCCAATACCATATCCTGTGAAGGTACAGTCACTGGAGAACCATTCGCAGGGTTAAGGATATTGTGCGCTGCCAACATTAAGATTTGAGCTTCCAAAATTGCTGCATTACCCAAAGGTAAGTGAACTGCCATCTGGTCACCATCGAAATCGGCGTTGAACGCTGTACACACTAATGGGTGTAATTGGATAGCTTTACCTTCTACTAGTGTAGGTTGGAAAGCTTGAATACCCAAACGGTGAAGCGTAGGCGCACGGTTTAATAATACAGGATGTCCTTTTAAAACATTCTCTAAAATATCCCATACTACAGGATCCTTGCGATCTACAATTTTCTTAGCTGATTTTACAGTTTTTACAATTCCTCTTTCAATCATCTTACGGATGATGAACGGTTTGTAAAGCTCTGCAGCCATATCTTTAGGAATACCACACTCATGTAATTTCAAGTGAGGACCTACAACAATTACAGAACGAGCAGAATAATCGACACGTTTACCTAATAAGTTTTGACGGAAACGACCTTGTTTACCTTTCAAAATATCAGATAATGATTTCAACGCACGGTTACCTTCTGTTTTAACAGCGTTAACTTTACGTGAATTATCAAATAACGAATCAACAGCTTCTTGAAGCATACGTTTTTCATTACGTAAGATTACTTCTGGAGCTTTAATTTCGATTAGACGCTTAAGACGATTGTTACGGATAATAACACGACGGTATAAGTCATTCAAATCCGAAGTCGCAAAACGACCACCATCTAAAGGCACTAAAGGACGTAACTCAGGAGGAATAATAGGAACAATCTTCACAATCATCCACTCCGGTCTGTTCTCAATACGGTCTCTAGAACCACGGAAAGCCTCAACAACATGAAGACGTTTTAAAGCTTCATTTTTACGTTGTTGTGAAGTTTCATTAGCTGCTTGGTGACGTAAATCGTAAGACAATTTATCTAAATCAATACGTTTCAACAATTCTTCCATAGCTTCCGCACCCATTTTGGCTACGAACTTTTGTGGATCATTGTCATCTAAATATTGATTTTCTTTAGGTAAAGTATCTAAAACATCTAAATATTCTTCTTCAGTTAGGAAGTCCATAAATGAGATTCCATCATCTTCTTTGATACCTGCTTGAATAACAACGTATCTCTCGTAGTAGATGATCATATCTAATTTCTTCGTAGGAAGACCTAATAAATAACCAATTTTATTAGGAAGAGAACGGAAGTACCAGATGTGTGCTACAGGAACAACTAAAGCGATATGTCCCATACGCTCACGACGTACTTTCTTCTCTGTTACTTCAACACCACAACGATCACATACAATACCCTTATAACGGATACGTTTGTATTTACCACAGTGACATTCGTAATCCTTTACAGGGCCGAAAATACGTTCACAGAATAAACCATCACGTTCCGGCTTATAAGTACGGTAGTTGATTGTT
This sequence comes from Sphingobacterium rhinopitheci, assembly GCF_022627575.1. Taxonomy (GTDB): domain Bacteria; phylum Bacteroidota; class Bacteroidia; order Sphingobacteriales; family Sphingobacteriaceae; genus Sphingobacterium; species Sphingobacterium rhinopitheci. The sequence continues at coordinate 132,003 of NZ_JADEYQ010000008.1, read as the reverse complement.
TCTGGTTTTGTAACCTCACCGCTAGAGCGCTCCAAAATAGTTTCTGGAGAAGCTAAGCTAATTGTGATTGAAGTAAAGTTACTTTTAATTTTATTATCTTTTTTATAAGACATACGTTGTATAACTTAAAGATGTATGTTATAGCATAAGAGATCATATGATCTCTTATGCTTTAATTATGCTTGATTAATCTAATGTGATATCTAAACCTAGACCACGTAATTCGTGTACCAATACGTTGAACGATTCTGGCACTGATGGTGTTGGCAAGTTGTTACCTTTAACGATAGCCTCGTACGTTTTAGCACGACCTACAACATCATCCGATTTCACAGTCAAGATTTCTTGAAGGATATTAGATGCACCGAATGCTTCAAGTGCCCAAACCTCCATCTCACCAAAACGCTGACCACCAAATTGTGCTTTACCACCTAAAGGTTGTTGCGTAATCAATGAGTAAGGACCGATAGAACGAGCGTGCATTTTGTCATCTACCATGTGTCCTAATTTCAACATATAGATTACACCAACAGTTGTCGGTTGATCAAAACGATCACCTGTTAAACCATTGTATAAATATGTACGACCAGATTTTGGTAAACCAGCTTTCTCTACCCATTCTTCTACTTGGCCCATTTCAGCACCATCAAAGATTGGCGTAGCGAACTTCATACCTAATTTTTGACCAGCCCATCCAAGAACTGTTTCATAAATCTGACCTAAGTTCATACGAGAAGGTACACCTAGCGGGTTCAATACGATATCAACAGGCGTTCCATCTTCTAAGAAAGGCATATCTTCATCACGTACAATACGTGCAACAATACCTTTGTTACCGTGACGACCAGCCATCTTATCACCAACTTTCAATTTACGTTTTTTAGCAACATAAACCTTAGCCATCTGAACGATACCTGAAGGCAATTCATCACCTACAGAAACGGCAAATTTATCACGTTTGAAAGCACCTAACTCTTCGTTCAATTTAATATTATAATTGTGAAGAGCAATCTTAATCATTTCGTTTTTATCCTCATCTGTAGTCCATCCAAAAGGATTAACATTATTGTAGTCTAAATCCGTTAAGATTTTTTGAGTGAACTTAGCACCTTTAGCAACTAATAACTCTTTATAAACATTATAAATACCTTGACTAGTTTTACCATTTACGATAGTAAACAATTTATCTACTAGGCGCTCTTTTAATGCTCTAATATTTTTATCGTGTACTAATTCTAATTTCTCTAAAGCTTTTCTTTCAATGTCTTTAGACATTTTCTTAGCACGTGAGAACAATTTAGTATCAATAACTACACCTTTGATTGAAGGAGGCGTTTTCAAAGAAGCATCTTTTACGTCACCGGCTTTGTCACCAAAGATAGCACGAAGTAATTTTTCTTCTGGAGAAGGATCAGATTCACCTTTAGGTGTAATTTTACCTATTAAGATATCACCTTCACCTACTTCAGCACCAACGCGAATGATACCATTCTCATCTAAGTCTTTAGTAGCTTCTTCTGATACGTTAGGAATATCTGCTGTCAATTCTTCTTCACCACGTTTCGTATCACGAACTTCTAATTCGAATTCTTCAATGTGTAATGAAGTAAAGATATCTTGAGAAACAACACGCTCAGAAATTACAATCGCATCCTCAAAGTTGTATCCTTGCCAAGGCATGAATGCTACTTTTAAGTTACGACCTAATGCTAATTCACCATCTTCAGTAGCATATCCTTCACACAATACTTGACCTTTAGTAACACGTTGACCTTTCTTAACGATAGGTTTCAAATTGATACAAGTATTCTGGTTGGTTTTTTTGAATTTAATCAAACGGTATGATTTTACATCTTCGTCAAAAGAAACTAAACGATCATCATCCGTACGCTCATAGCGGATTTGAATTTCTTGCGCATCTACATACTCAACTACACCATTACCTTCAGCATTGATCAAAGTACGCGAGTCAGATGCTACACGACCTTCAAGACCAGTACCTACGATAGGTGCTTGCGGACGCAATAAAGGAACCGCTTGACGTTGCATGTTTGATCCCATCAATGCACGGTTGGCATCATCATGCTCCAAGAAAGGAATCAATGAAGCCGCAATAGATGTAATCTGATTTGGAGCAACGTCCATATAATCTAATTTCTCAGGTTCGATAATCGGGAAGTCACCCTCATATCTAGCTTTTACTTTAGGATCATCAAAGTTACCATTATCGTCATAGTAAGCATTCGCTTGCGCGATTGTTTTACCATCTTCATCTTCAGCAGATAAATATACAACAGGCTGATCTACGACTACTTTACCATCTGTAACTTTACGGTAAGGAGTTTCAATAAAGCCTAAGTTATTAATCTTAGCGTGAACCGCTAAAGAAGATATCAAACCGATATTTGGACCCTCTGGAGTTTCGATCGTACAAAGACGACCATAGTGTGTATAGTGAACGTCACGAACCTCGAAACCAGCACGCTCACGTGAAAGACCACCTGGACCTAATGCTGACAAACGACGTTTGTGTGTGATCTCAGCTAATGGATTCGTTTGATCCATAAATTGAGATAACTGATTTGTTCCGAAGAACGAGTTGATTACAGAAGATAATGTACGCGCATTGATCAAATCTGTAGGCGTGAACACCTCGTTGTCGCGAATATTCATACGCTCACGAATAGTACGCGCCATACGTGCAAGACCTACACCAAACTGAGCATATAACTGCTCACCTACTGTACGTACACGACGATTAGATAAGTGGTCAATATCATCTACCTCAGCTTTAGAGTTAATCAAGTTGATTAAATACTTAACGATAGCGATGATATCTTCACGCGTCAATACTTTAGTTTCTGAATCAGTAGATAACTTCAATTTACGATTGATACGGTAACGACCTACATCACCTAAATCATAACGTTTGTCAGAGAAGAATAAACGATCGATGATACCACGAGCAGTTTCCTCATCAGGTGGTTCAGCGTTACGTAATTGACGATAGATATGCTCCACCGCTTCTTTTTCTGAGTTTGAAGTATCCTTTTGTAATGTGTTATATATGATAGAATAGTCTGCATTGTTAGCATCATCATCTTTAGCAAGAATAATAGATTTAACACCTGCATCAATGATCATGTCAATGTGATCTTCTTCTAATACGGTTTCACGTTCAAGGATGATTTCATTACGATCAATAGATACTACTTCACCAGTATCTTCATCTACGAAATCCTCTGTCCATTTATTTAAAACTCTAGCCGCTAAACGACGACCTACGAATTTTTTCAAACCAGTTTTACTAACTTTTACTTCATCAGCAAGATCAAATAATTCTAAGATATCCTTATCTGAATCATAACCAATAGCACGTAATAAAGTAGTAACTGGGAATTTTTTCTTACGATCGATATACGCATACATGACGTTGTTAACATCAGTAGCGAATTCAATCCAAGATCCTTTAAAAGGAATTACCCTTGCCGAATAAAGTTTTGTACCATTTGTATGTCTACTCTGACCAAAGAAAACACCAGGAGAACGATGTAATTGAGATACAATAACACGTTCCGCACCATTGATAACGAAAGTACCTTTTGGTGTCATGTACGGGATAGTACCTAGATATACATCTTGTACGATAGTTTCGAAATCTTCGTGTTCTTCATCATTACAAGATAACTTCAACTTTGCTTTTAAAGGCACGCTATATGTTAAACCACGTTCGATACATTCTTGAATATCATAACGAGGCGGATCAATAAAGTAATCCAAAAACTCTAGCACGAATATGTTTCTTGAATCAGAAATAGGGAAGTTTTCTGCGAAAACCTTGTACAACCCTTCCTGATGGCGGTTATCAGAAGTAGTTTCTAATTGAAAAAACTCCCTGAAAGACTCCAATTGCACGTCCAAGAAATCAGGATAATCAATTACCTTTTTACTTGTAGCAAAATTTACTCTTTCGTTTTGAATATTATTGTTTGCCAAGGGAATAAGATTTTAGTTTTAAAAAACTGAGCTTAAATATGCTGTTAATTTCATTAAAACCATATGACAGCACACATACGGTCTAACTTATGTTTTAAATAGGAATAGACTCTGATAAAAACTATCAGAGTCTAATCACTTTAGGGTGTTATGAGCAATTACTTGATCTCAACAACAGCACCAGCTTCTTCTAATTGTTTTTTCAAAGCTTCAGCTTCGTCTTTAGAAACACCAGCTTTTAATTCTTTAGGAGCACCGTCAACTAAATCTTTAGCTTCTTTTAATCCTAAACCAGCTAAATCTTTTACCAATTTAACTACTGCTAATTTTTGACCACCAGCTTCTTTCAAGATAACGTCAAATGAAGTTTTCTCTTCTGCAGCAGCAGCTTCAGCAGGAGCAGCAGCAACTGCAACAGCAGCAGCAGCAGGCTCGATACCATACTCATCTTTTAAGATATCAGCTAATTCTTTAACTTCTTTTACTGTTAAATTTACTAACTGTTCAGCAAGTTGTTTTAAATCTGCCATTTTATTTTGAATTTTTGAATTTACTTAAATAATTGTTTATTAACTAATGCAACGATCTTTTGATTAAATCAAGGTGTTCGTTAACCTCTTTGTTCTAAAGCTTTCAATAAACCTGAAACTGTATTTCCACCCGATTGAAGAGCTGAAATAACATTCTTCGCAGGAGACTGAAGTGCAGCAATAACGTCCGCGATAAGCTCATTTTTAGATTTCAAGTTAACAAGAGCATCTAATTGATTATCACCTATGAACGCTGTTTCCTGAATATAAGCAGCTTTCAAAACAGGTTTGTCACCTTCTTTGCGTAATTGCTTAATTAATTTTGCAGGAGCATTAGCAACTTCTGAGAACAAAATCGTTGAAGCACCTTTAAGTACCGCATTGATTTCATCCGATTCCACACCAGCTTCGATTAAGGCTTTTTCAATTAAAGTGTTTTTAGCCACTTGAATAATAATACCTTGCTCGTAACATTTGCGACGAATTCCGTTGATTTTTTCAACAGATAAATCAGCAGTATCAGCAATATAAAAATTACCGAAAGATTTAATCTGCTCTGCTAAAGCTTGAACAATTTCTTGTTTTTCTTCTTTTCTCATGATTAAATTCCTGCTACTGATTTAGTTTCAACATGAATACCCGGGCTCATCGTAGATGAGATATGGATACTCTTGAAGTATGTCCCTTTAGCTGCAGAAGGCTTTAATTTAGAGATTACTTGTAGAACTTCTAAAGCATTCTCATAAAGTTTTTCTGCCGGGAAAGACACTTTACCAACTGAAGTGTGGATAATACCTGTTTTGTCAACCTTGAAATCAATCTTACCACCTTTTACATCTGTTACAGCTTTACCTACTTCCGTAGTCACTGTACCAGTCTTAGGGTTAGGCATTAAGTTTCTTGGACCCAAAATACGGCCCAATTTACCCACTTTAGCCATAACCGAAGGCATAGTAATAATGATATCAATGTCAGTCCATCCACCTTCTATCTTGCTGATGTACTCATCAAGACCTACGTAATCTGCACCCGCTGCTTTCGCTTCTTCTTCCTTATCAGGAGTTACCAAAGCCAAAACACGCACAGTCTTACCTGTTCCATGAGGTAACGTCGCTATACCACGTACCATTTGATTTGCTTTACGAGGATCTACGCCCAAACGAACGTCGATATCCACAGAAGCATCAAATTTAGTTGTAGTGATCTCTTTAACTAATGCCGCAGCATCCGCTAAAGTGTACGCTTTACCAGCTTCAATTTTGGATAGTGCCGCTTTTTGATTTTTTGTTAATCTAGCCACTTTCTTAAACTGATTTCGTTAATTAATTTTTCCAAGGAGCGTCACCTGTAACAGTGATACCCATACTACGCGCTGTACCAGCTACCATTCTCATTGCCGATTCTTCAGTAAATGCATTCAAATCAGGCATTTTATCATTAGCGATCGTTTGAACTTGCTCCCAAGTAATAGCAGCAACTTTTTTACGATTTGGTTCGCCCGACCCACTTTTCAATTTAGCAGCATCTTTTAACTGAACTGCAACTGGAGGAGTCTTGATGATAAAATCAAATGATTTATCAGCATAAACGGTAATAACAACCGGCAACACTTGTCCTGGTTTGTCTTGCGTACGAGCATTGAACTGCTTACAGAAATCCATAATGTTCACACCTTTAGCACCTAAAGCAGGTCCTACTGGAGGAGATGGATTTGCTGCACCGCCCTTTACTTGTAATTTTACTAACGCACTGACTTCTTTTGCCATTTTGCTTGTTTTTATTTATTTGTTAAATGTTTGTTAGTAAGTTGGAAGCAATACTGTAACATTCATACATTTTGTTAGAGAAAACTTAATTTACCTAACTAAATGAGGTGCAAAGATAATAATAAAAAGTTAATACCAAAAATATTTCGTGTAAATATTTATTAAAAAAAGCCCTTTCAAAAAAATGAAAGAGCTTTCTATATATTAAATACAATATTATTCCTTTTCTACTTGCATATAGTTAAGTTCTAATGGAGTTTTACGTCCAAACACCTTAACCATAACTGTAAGTTTCTTTTTATCTTCATGTACTTCCTCGATCTCACCTGTGAAACCATTGAAAGGACCATCTGTAACTTTAACTGATTCGCCAACATAGTAAGCTACATTAATAGACTCCCCTTGTTCGGCCATCTCATCCACTTTACCTAATATACGATTTACTTCTGCTTGACGTAAAGGAATAGCAACACCAGCTTTATCACCTAAAAAACCAATAACACTATTCAAGCCTTTAATAACATGCTCAATCTCACCATCTAAAGCTGCTTCAATCAAAACGTATCCTGGGTAATAATTTCTTTCTTTGGCTACTTTTTTACCATCGCGCATTTGGTAATACTTCTCCATAGGAATTAACACCTGAGGAATCAAGTGCTGAATACCAAGTCGACTTACCTCAGCTTCCATATATTGCTTTACCTTCTTTTCTTTTCCACTTACCGCACGTACCACGTACCACTTCAACGATTGATCAGCCATATTATAAAATTGAAAGATTACTTAGTACCGTATAATAATTCTAAAACACCTTCTGAAGCTTTATCCATAGCTAATATCAATAAAGCGATAATAACTGAAGCTACAAGCACTACCACAGCATGATTTTGCAACTGAGCCCACGTAGGCCAAGTTACTTTATGAGCAACCTCTTCGTAAGATTCTTTGAAAAAACCAAGTATGTTAGCCATTTTTTGATTATTTAAGTTTTAAGTAGCAGGGATACTAGGATTCGAACCCAGACCAATGGTTTTGGAGACCACGATACTAACCATTATACTATATCCCTGTTTGTTTTTGTTGATACAAATATAGTGTTTAAACACTATTAGAGCAAATATTTTTTACTTTTTTTTCATTTATTCTACTACTTTTCTGTAGAGAAAAAATAAGCTAATCAGCATCAGCCGATTAGCTTATTTTATATGCTCTAAGTCTAATTAAGACTATAGAATTTCAGTTACCTGACCAGCACCTACTGTACGACCACCCTCACGGATAGCGAAACGTAGACCTTTTTCCATCGCGATAGCAGAAATCAATTTAACTGTAATTGTAACGTTATCACCTGGCATAACCATTTCAGTACCTTCTGGTAACGAGATCTCTCCTGTTACGTCTGTTGTACGGAAATAGAATTGAGGGCGGTATTTGTTAAAGAATGGAGTGTGACGTCCACCTTCAGCTTTTGATAATACGTAAACCTCAGCTTTGAAGTGATCGTGAGGAGTTACAGTACCTGGTTTAACGATAACCATACCACGTTTGATATCAGTTTTCTCAATACCACGTAATAATAAACCTACGTTATCACCAGCTTCACCGTAATCTAAAATTTTACGGAACATCTCAACACCTGTTACTGTAGATTTTAAACCTTCAGCAGCACCCATACCTAAGATCTCAACTGGATCTCCAGAGTTGATTACACCTCTTTCAATACGACCTGTAGCAACTGTACCACGACCTGTGATCGAGAATACGTCCTCTACTGGCATTAAGAAAGGTAACTCAGTTAAACGAGGAGGAATTGGAATGTAGTTATCTACAGCATCCATTAATTCCATGATTTTCTCAACCCACTCAGGCTCACCGTTCAATCCACCCAAAGCAGAACCTTTGATTACTGGAATATCGTCACCTGGGAATTCGTAGAATGATAATAGCTCACGCACTTCCATTTCTACTAATTCTAATAACTCAGGATCATCTACTAAGTCAACTTTGTTTAAGAATACTACTAACGCTGGTACACCTACTTGACGAGCTAACAAGATGTGCTCACGAGTTTGAGGCATAGGACCATCAGTCGCAGCAACTACGATGATAGCACCATCCATTTGAGCAGCACCAGTTACCATGTTCTTAACGTAATCGGCGTGACCTGGACAGTCAACGTGTGCATAGTGACGATTTGCAGTTGAGTACTCAACGTGTGCTGTATTAATCGTGATACCACGCTCTTTTTCTTCAGGAGCAGAGTCAATTGAATCAAACGAACGTGCTTCTGATAAACCTGCATCCGCTAATACTTTTGTGATTGCTGCAGTTGTAGTAGTTTTACCGTGGTCAACGTGACCGATAGTACCAATGTTTAAGTGCGGTTTACTACGGTCAAATTTCTCTTTTGCCATGTTTATGCGAATTAGTAATTATTAAATATTTCTTTTTTAAATTCTTTACAAATATAATAAACTTAAATTATCGAGCCAAAGATGGGATTTGAACCCACGACCTCTTCCTTACCAAGGAAGTGCTCTACCCCTGAGCTACTTCGGCTTCAAAAAAAAGCTCATTTACAGATTTATGCCCCCACCTAACATTATATTATTATGAAAGATAGAGACCAATAATCTTGAAAATTTGAGCGGAAGACGAGGTTCGAACTCGCGACCTATAGCTTGGAAGGCTATCGCTCTACCAACTGAGCTACTTCCGCTTACTTCTTGATTTTAATTAAAATCAAGAAAAAATTAGTGTGGAGGGAGAAGGATTCGAACCTTCGAAGCCGAAGCAACGGATTTACAGTCCGTCCCATTTGACCGCTCTGGAACCCCTCCAGACCTACAACTTACGTTGTATTTGAGCCTCCTATCGGAATCGAACCAATGACCTACTGATTACAAGTCAGTTGCTCTACCAGCTGAGCTAAGGAGGCTAATATTTTACAAGTTTAAAAACATCTTAGAACTTTTACCCTTTCAGATAACGAGTGCAAATTTCGTTTTTTATTTTCATATTTGCAAGATATTTTTTCAACTTTTTTTTTCTAAAAAATTCTTATTTATCAGAACGAGTTATCTAATCTTCTAAATTATCGTTTATTTTGATAATCGTTATCGGATTTGATGTTGCAAAGATAGACACAGAAATGATATCTCAAAAACATTTTTCAAAAAAAAACGAATTAATTATTCAATTATACTGATATGCAGGTAAATAATTTTTATATAAATTTTATAGATTAGGTATCTAAACAATTCATTTATATTTGAAACATCAAATATTTATAAAAATGAGGTTAAAAAACTTACTAGCTATTGCACTAATTATAGGCTCCTCCTACTCTACCCAAGGACAGGAAAAGGAAAATTTTGTTAAAAAAATCGCGAAAAAAGTTTTTTCTTCAGATTCTAGTAATAATCGCAGCAGCAGTTTTATGGCACTTCCCGCTGTTGCATACGCCCAAGAAACAGGGTTTGAATACGGCATTGCTAGCACTTACAATTTCTACTTAGACAAAAATGACATCAATAGTAAGACATCAAACATCAATCTGATAGCAACATTAACAACGAAAAGTCAAAAAAAAATCAATATTACATCAGATATATGGACTAAAAACAACGAATATCATATATTGACAGATATTAGATTACGAGATTGGCCATTCAACTACTACGGTATAGGTAACGACACCTGGCAAAAAGATCAAGATAATATTGAACAGACACTATATAGAATAAAGGTAGACGTTGAGAAAAAAATCACTAAAAAACTTTACATTGGATTAAACACCAACTACGACAATTACAAATTTAAAGATCTAGAGCCTGGAGGGATATATGACATTAGCAATATTATAGGTAAAGAAGGAGGGCAATTTTTAGCATTTGGTGCATCTGCATTATATGATAGTAGGGATGTAACTACATACAGTAGTAAAGGGTTTTATGGAAGACTTAAATATGCATATTCTCCTAATATATTTGGTAAGGAAAATTTTATCGGCTCTCTGACAGAAGTAGATTTAAGAGGATACTACCCAATTCAGGAGAAACTTATAATTGCAGCTCAAGGCGTATATAGAGGCACATTTGGTAAAAATACACCAATATACGTTATGCGCGACTTAGGTGGCGATATGACGATGAGAGGATATTATTTAGGCCGTTATAAAGATAACAATTATATAACAGCACAAGCAGAGCTACGTTATAGATTCCATCCGCGACTAGGTGTTGTAGGATTTTTAGGTACGGGATCAACATTTTCAAAAACACAATCTCCACGCCTTGTTCCTTCCTATGGCTTAGGAGGGAGATATTTCTTCAGCTTGGAGCATAAAACAAGTATACGGCTAGATTACGCATTTGGCGAGAAGAGACCTGGAGAACAACGTCAATCTGGATTCTATTTAAGTCTAAGCGAATCTTTTTAATATTTAGCGTATGGAAATCGAAGCTTAAAATTTTCTTTAGGTTGTTCCTTACGGAAAATTATTATCCCAAAATAAAAAAGATCAATAGTTACTACGATTGTTTGGTCAGCTTTTAAAGCTGACCATTTTTGCTTAGCGGCATTATCAGTGTATATATTTTTAAGGATAAGAACAGGTATATTCATATACAACTCTAGGATAGCTTCCAATGTATACTCGGTTATATCCACTTGAACAATCGCCTCAGGATAAGTAAGATTTAACTCTTTTCCTAAATATAAAGATATCTCAAGAATCAGCGCATCTACCTTATCCATACCCCCATTTATATATTGTCCCATATCAGGGGATTTATAAATCACTTCATCAGCTAATTTATATACAAAGGGAGAATGCGTCCCATGTCTACTATTAGAAGATAAATAATGCCACACTCGATCATACAGATAACGCATATTGCAAAAATAGTGAAATATTAAGAATCAAAAATCAGATTATTATTAATAAAAATTATTACGTTATTCATATTTAAAAAAAAATCGTATTTTGAACTATGAAGAGTAATGAATTCAAAGCATTAGTTTCCTTATTAGACGATCCAGACAACGCTATATTTCATCACGTGAAACAGCAGTTAATAAGCTATGGACCTGAATCAATACCATATTTAGAAGAATATTGGGAGACCTCGTTCGATCCACTTTCTCAAAATAGAGTTGAAAACATAATTCACAAAATTCAATTTGATCAAATACAGAATGAAATACAACTGTGGGCATTACAAAATCAAGAAGATTTACTAGAAGGACTTTTGATCGTTAATAGATATCAATATCCCAACCTTGATGAAAATAAAATTCAGCTTCAAATAGCTGAATTACGGAGAAATGTATGGTTTGAACTGATATACGAGATGAGACCAATAGAAAAAATAAAACTCTTAAACAATATAATATTCAGGGAATTTGGCCTTTCGGGAAATACGACCAATTACCATGACCCTAACAACTCTTATATCTCTTCTGTATTAGAAACAAAAAAAGGAAATCCGATATCATTAGCATGTATATACAGTATTGTAGCACAAAAATTAGACATCCCAATCTATGGAATAAACCTTCCTAAACACTTTATTGTGGCTTATATGGATGAATTAAATTTACAACCTCTTTTTTACCTAAATACCTTTAATAAGGGACAAATCATGAAACACGAAGATATATATTCTTTTCTTCAACAACTAAACCTTCCGAAAAAGGAGGAATATCTGTTACCCTGTTCTAACATTGAAATCATCAAACGCGTACTCCGTAATTTAATGACAGCTTATGATAATTTGGACAACAGAAATAAGAAGGAAGAAATAAATATCCTTCTAAAATTACTTGATGGCACTAATTAATCCATTAAAAAACAGTAGGTGCCCTAGAATCTAATGATAAAGAAACTGGCGATCTACCAAATAAATTTATTTGCTGATTAGGTGTTACATCACCTTCATCTGTGATCAGAAATCTAAAAACTAATTTGGCTATTGGGTCGGCTACATAGATAAATTTACCATCGACACGTGTATCAATAGCTACATCCAACGGCTGTTTTAATCCTGCAGAGGTAATAATTCTATCTGGTGTAATAATGCCAGAGCTGGTATATTGAGAGAACTTCGTAAAAATCATTACTCGGCCTTTACTTGAATTCCCCTCTCCTTCGTAATCTGTTACTACCAATATGTCATTAGCTTTGGAATAGGATAAGCCCCTAACATTTTTAGCGCCAGCTATAGTTAAATCAAATCTAGCGTAATCCTTCAATATTGAGTCGGCTCTATTTTCTACAAATTTAGAGGTCAAATTTTTATATACTACAATACCATTTGTCGCAGATGGCTTATTAACATTAGCAAAAGAACTCACAAAGACATCCCTTTCAGAAATATTAATGCCCCAAGGATTATAATCTAAAAGCATATGAAAACGAGGATTAACAATCCTACTGGATCCTTTAGAAGTCGGTTTATCTATAACAGATAGACTGTCCGCATTAAGCATAAGTAAGAAATTCTCGCTTAGTGTACCTGAATTTACGATGGTGTAACCAAGACCCTTTACGTTGTTAAAATTTCTATTCCCCAATTTCCCTGTATTACGCAATACCCCAGTATTACTAACTGTCATCATTTGCACTGCTGTATCTATATATACAGGTGAATTTTGACTACCTTGAAAAATTAAGCCGTTAGAAAATGGCGTATAATGGATAAATCTTCCACCACGAGCAGAAGAAGTGAACGCATATATAGAATCAATATTAGCTGGAGGAAAGACACTAGAATCAGCTGGTGAAATAACAAAAACATTATTATAATTATTACCACTACTACCGTCATAATCAGAAGTAGATACATACAATCTAGAAATCGCCTTACTTGTTACAGTAGGCTCATCATCGTCACGTACACAAGCAAAAAAACAAGATACAATGGAAAGTACGATCAAAAACAAAGGAAACTTCTTCATAATGTTCAAAATATAATATTTAACACAAATGTATAAAAAATAAAGGCTAACAATTACACGTAATAAAGAATCAATTTGTTACTTGAAGACAAATTTAACTTTTACAAGTCCATAGTTTTACGTAAAATTGCAGTTGGAATAACAAAATAATGGAAGGCAATAAAGAATTAGTTAGAGAAAAGTTAACATTACCTAGTCAAGGTAAAAAGCTACTTTTGCATTCATGTTGTGCTCCATGTTCAGGCGAAGTAATGGAAGCTATTATAGCTTCGGGTATAGATTTTACGATTTATTTTTACAATCCTAACATCCATCCACGAAAAGAATATGACATTCGTAAGGACGAAAACATTCGTTTTGCAGAAAAACACAATATTCCTTTCATCGATGCTGACTACGATGTAGATCATTGGTTTGACCTTGCTAAAGGCATGGAACATGAGCCTGAAAAAGGCATCCGTTGTACGATGTGTTTTGATATGCGATTCGAAAAAACAGCCGAATATGCTGCTAAAAACGGCTTTGATGTTATCTCAAGTTCACTAGGTATATCACGCTGGAAAAACATGGAACAGATCAACGACTGCGGTTTACGTGCTGCTTCCCGTCATCCGAACATGGAATATTGGACTTTTAATTGGCGTAAAAAAGGAGGCGCAGCACGCATGTTGGAAATCAGTAAAAAGGAGAAATTCTATATGCAAGAGTACTGTGGCTGTGCATATTCACTAAGAGACACGAACAAATGGCGTATGGCTAATAATCGTGAAAAAATAGAATTAGGCACAAAATATTACGGTGACGAAGAATAATTTATTTAACAAAATAATTGCATCCTTCAATTTAAAATATTAATTTTGCAGGCTCAAATACAAGATTGTGAAGTATCTTAAAAAATATAAAATACCATTTTCAGGCTTAACAGCCGGAAAGCATAATTTTGAATTTGAAATTGATGACAAGTTCTTTGACTGCTTTGAGCACTCATTAGTAAAAAAAGGAAATCTACTAGCAAAAGTATCTTTGCAAAAGCAAGAGAACATGTTAGTTGTTAACTTTGACATTAATGGATATATACAATTATCTTGTGATGTATGTCTATCTGATTTCAATTCATCAACACATTTTCAGGAACGAATTATCGTAAAATTCGTAAACGAAGAATGGGACGAGGAGACAGAAGAAGTAATCGTCTTGAGTAAGACAGATTACGAGTTAGATATAGCTACATTACTGTATGAGTATATCAATGTACAAGTCCCTATCTATGCCAAGTGCAGCGAACAGGGATCGGGCATAGGTTGTGATCCAGAAATGTTATCACACATAAGCATAGAAGAATCGACATCAACAGAAGAAGAAAGAATTGACCCTCGTTGGGACGCTTTAAAGAATATTAAAAACAATTAAAAAACATATACGAGATGGCACATCCAAAACGTAAGACTTCGAAATCAAGAAGAGACAAGAGAAGAACACACTACAAAGCAGTAAGACCTACTTTAGCTGTATGTAAAGAAACAGGAGCTGTACACGTACCTCACAAAGCGTACGAAGTAGATGGTAACTTATTCTACAACGGTAAGTTAATTATCGAAAACACAGCGACTGTCTAAGAAATATCTTTAATTTAAAACACCCCAAATAGCACATTTTTTATATTTCGCTTTAATTTGGGGTGTTTTTTGCGTATTATTGACTTAGAAAAATAATAACGGATGAAGATTGGTTTAGACGTTTTAGGAGGCGATTATGCTCCTAATTCTACGATACTTGGAGCTATTGAAGCCCAGAAAGTTCTGAAAAGCGATCAGCGTATCGTTCTTCTCGGAGACGAGGAAGAGAACAAAAAAAGAATAGAAGAGGCTGGTGTAGACATATCGTTATTTGATTATGTTCATGCTCCAGAAAATATTTCTATGAACGAACATCCTACAAAAGCGATCACGCAGAAGCCTAATTCTAGTGTAGCTAAAGGATTTGACTTGTTAAAAAAAGGTGAAATAGATTCTTTCGCATCTGCAGGTAATACTGGAGCAATGCTTGTTGGTGCTATGTTTAGTGTAAAAACTATTCCTGGCGTAATTAGACCAGCTATTGCAACAAATGTACCAAAATTAAAAAGTGGCTTTGGTATCCTCTTGGATGTCGGTGCAAATGCAGATTGTAAACCAGAGATGCTTAATCAATTTGCTATTTTAGGGAGTTTATATTCGCAATATGTATATGGCGTAGATAATCCCAAAGTAGGTTTGGTTAATATCGGTGAAGAGGAAGAAAAAGGTAATTTACTAACTATCTCTACCTACCCTTTATTGAAAGAGAATACAAAGATTAATTTCATTGGCAATGCTGAGGGACGTGATTTATTTTCAGATCATGCTGATGTTTTTGTATGTGATGGATTCACAGGGAATGTAGTATTAAAACTGGCGGAAACATTCTATGTAGTTACCCTAAAGAAAGGATTTAAAGATGAATTCTTCGATAGATTTAATTATGAACGTTACGGCGGAAGTCCAATTTTAGGGGTCAATGCTCCCGTAATAATTGGTCATGGTATATCCACTCCTGAAGCTATCAAAAATATGATTCTATTATCTAAGGATATGATTGAATCTAAATTTATAGATAAAATAAAATCTGCTTTTAACTAACACAATATATGTCTAAAATTCATGCTGCAATAACAGCGGTAAACGGTTATGTTCCAGATTATATTCTTACGAATAAAGAACTGGAAACAATGGTTGACACTAATGATGAATGGATTGTTTCTCGTACCGGTATTAAAGAGCGCCGTATATTAAAAGGCGAGGGATTAGCGACTTCAGATTTAGCTGTTCCTGCTGTAAAAGGCTTATTAGAAAAGAGAGGCATTTCTGCTGAAGAAATTGAACTAATTATTTTTTGCACAAGTACACCAGACATGTTATTTCCAGCTACCGCTAATATATTAGCGCACAAAGTTGGCGCAGTAAATGCATGGGGCTATGATCTCCAAGCAGCTTGTTCTGGTTTTTTATTTGGCTTAACAACAGGCGCTCAGTTTATCGAATCCGGTAAGCATAAGAAAGTCTTAGTTGTTGGTGCTGATAAAATGTCATCTGTTGTAAATTACACTGATAGAAATACGTGTATTTTATTTGGTGATGGCTGTGGGGTAGTTTTACTAGAGCCTAATACGGAAGGAAACGGTCTACAAGATTCCATCTTAAAAACAGATGGTAGTGGTGGTCAATTTTTGAATATTCAAGGAGGAGGATCCTTGCATCCGGCTTCACACGAGAGTGTTGATGCGGGTCTACACTATGCATACCAAGAAGGACGCACGGTTTTCAAATTTGCGGTTACGAATATGGCAAATGTTGCTGCAGAAGTAATGGAGCGCAATAATTTGACATCAGAAGACGTTACATGGTTGGTTCCTCATCAAGCGAACAAGCGAATTATTGATGCTACAGCAGAAAGAGCTGGTGTACCTGAAGAAAAGGTAATGGTAAATATCCATAAATATGGTAACACAACAAGTGCCACAATTCCGATGTGTTTGTGGGAGTGGGAAAATCAACTTAAAAAAGGCGATAATTTAATATTAGCAGCTTTTGGTGGCGGATTTACTTGGGGTTCTGTATACTTAAAATGGGCTTACTAATACGTTCAATTTTTGTATATTAACCACGATTTATAATAACATATTTTCAAACTTTAAAACCTACTACGATGAGTATGGACATTAAACAAATTCAAGACTTGATTAAGTTTGTTTCTAAATCAGGTGTGAATGAAGTCTCAATTGAAGAAAAAGATTTTAAAATAACAATAAAAACACAAGAGCCTACATATGTTACAGCTGCTATTCCTGCTGTAGCACCTATCGCTGCTCCTGTTGCTGCGCCAGCAGCGTCAACACCAGCTGCACCAGTTGCTGTAGAAAATGATGAGTCACATTTGATTACAATCAAATCACCAATGATCGGTACATTCTACCGTTCACCAGGTCCAGATAAAGCATCTTTCGTAAATGTTGGTGACGATGTAACACCAGGTAAAGTAATTTGTATCGTTGAGGCAATGAAATTATTTAACGAAATCGAATCTGAAGTATCAGGTAAAATCGTTAAAATGTTAGTGAACGACGCTCAACCTGTTGAGTACGATCAACCATTATTCTTAGTTGATCCAAGATAATCTCTAGCTGCCTAAGGCAGCTATTTGAGTTTATAAACAGCAGTTTATTACAATTGCACAATAGGTTAATCAAGTCATTCATTATGTTCAAAAAAATATTAATAGCTAATAGAGGAGAGATCGCTCTACGTATCATCCGCACCTGTCGCGAGATGGGCATTAAGAGTGTAGCAGTTTACTCTACTGCAGATAGAGATAGTTTGCATGTACGTTTTGCAGACGAAGCTGTTTGCATAGGTCCTCCAGCAAGTAAAGATTCTTATTTAAATATCCCTAATATAATTGCGGCAGCAGAATTAACAAATGCTGATGCCATACACCCAGGATATGGCTTTTTATCAGAAAACGCTAAATTTTCGGCAATATGTGCAGAATATGGCATCAAATTTATTGGTGCTACAGCAGATCAGATTGAAAGAATGGGTGATAAAGCTTCTGCTAAGGAAACGATGAAAAAAGCCGGTGTACCTACTGTTCCAGGATCACAAGGGTTAATACCTGATGTAAAAACTGGTATTGCTTTAGCTAAAGAAATCGGTTATCCGGTAATTATTAAAGCTACTGCCGGCGGTGGTGGTAGAGGAATGCGTATTATCTGGAAAGATGAAGAATTCGAGTCAAATTGGGATTCAGCACGTCAAGAATCTGCTGCAGCCTTTGGGAACGATGGTATCTACTTAGAGAAATATGTCGAAGAACCTCGTCACATTGAAATCCAAGTAATAGGTGATCAATATGGAAAGGTATGTCACTTATCTGAGCGTGATTGTTCAATCCAACGTCGTCATCAAAAGCTTATTGAAGAAGCTCCATCACCATTTATCACGCCTGAATTGCGTGCCAAAATGGGTGAGGCTGCTATCAAAGGAGCTTCAGCAGTAAATTATGAAGGAGCTGGAACAATTGAATTTTTAGTTGACAAGCATCGTAATTTCTACTTCATGGAGATGAATACACGTATCCAAGTGGAGCACCCTGTTACAGAAGAAGTAATTAATTTTGATTTAATTAAAGAACAGATTAAAGTTGCTGCAGGAATTCCTATATCAGGCAAAAGCTACGAACCTACGATGCACGCCATCGAATGTCGTATCAATGCAGAGGATCCGTTCAATAACTTCCGTCCTTCACCAGGAAAAATCACGAATTTCCATTCTCCAGGAGGCCATGGTGTACGTGTAGATACACACGTATATGCGGGATATACAATTCCTTCAAATTATGACTCTATGATAGCGAAATTAATTTGTACAGCTCAAACTCGTGAAGAAGCTATCAATACGATGGACCGTGCTTTAAGTGAATTTGTGATTGAAGGTGTAAAAACAACTATACCTTTACACATACGTTTAATGCGTGATCCAAACTTTAGAGCAGGTAATTTTACAACAAAATTTATGGAAACTTTTGACCTTTCGGAATATCCAGGAGAGGAAGCGTAAAATTTTTGTTTACATTGTATAAAAAATACCATTCTTATCTATAAGAATGGTATTTTTGTTTACTATATCCTTATAATTATATGTCTAGTCAAAAACTAATTAAAGCAATAAAAGATAAAGGGAAAAGCTTAGAGGCAGAAATGTCATTCTTTGAACATCTAGAAATTCTTAGGTGGCATATTATCCGTTCAGTGCTCGCTATTATTGTGTTCGCCATATTAGCATTTTCATTTTATGATTTTGTATTTGATGTCATTATAATGGGACCAAAGAATTTAGACTTTTGGACCTATCGCATGATGTGCAAAGCTGGTGAAATACTTAATATAAATGATTTTTGTGTAACAAAAATTCCATTTAACTTAATCAGTACAGAGTTAACAGGACAATTTATGTTACAGATAAATTCTTGCCTATTATTAGCATTAGCGATGGGCTTCCCCTACCTTCTGTTTGAGATATGGTTATTTATTAAACCTGCATTATCTGAGATAGAGCGCAAATCTGCCCGAGGCTTTGTTTTTTACGCTACATTATTATTTGCTTTAGGTGCACTATTTGGTTACTATATTGTGGTACCATTATCTATTAACTTCTTAGCAAATGTATCCCTTAACATAGAGATTGTAAATCAAATTACAATTGACAATTATCTATCAACAATAGCGACATTAACAATAGGCTGTGGTATTGTATTTTTATTACCAATTTTGATTTTTATTCTATCGAAATTGGGATTAATGACACCTGCATTCCTTAAAGCAAGTCGTTCATATGCTGCTGTAATAATTTTGATATTAGCCGCAGTAATTACTCCATCAGCAGATATAATTACGATGTTAACAGTAGCAGCACCAATGTTTATTTTATATGAGATAAGTATTATGGTATCTGCAAATGTGAAAAAAAAGAAAGATATTAAAGAAAAAGAATTTTACAATAAATAGAATAAATATTATGAAAATCGCTATCGGAAGTGATCATGCTGGAGTAGATTACAAAGCAGAATTAATCACTTTCATTGAAACATTAGGTCATGAATTACAAGATTTTGGTCCTGCAAATACAGACTCTGTAGATTATCCTGATTTTGCTCACCCTGTTGCTTCATCTGTTGAAAATGGTGAAAATACATTAGGTATTTTAATTTGTGGCTCAGCAAATGGTGTAGCTATCACAGCAAATAAACATCAAGGTATCAGAGCTGCTATCGCATGGTTGGAAGAAATTGCAGCTTTAGCACGTCAACATAATGATGCCAATATCATTTGTATACCTGCAAGATTTATAGATTTAGATTTGGCTAAAAAAATTGCTGCTACTTTCATATCTACTGAATTCGAAGGTGGTAGACATGCTAATAGAGTAAACAAAATTGCTTGTAACTAATCAAAACTATTATTTACATCTCATGAAGAAATTATTTTCAATTCTATTATTATTACCCATTGCCTATAGTTGCTCATTTGCACAAGTACCATCAAAATATTCTAATTTAATCACTGAAGAATCGTCAGAAAAACATTTGACGATACTAGCGAGTAGAGAATACGCGGGTAGAGGTACCGGTCAAGAAGGAGGCCTTAAAGCAGCAAACTATATTGCTGAACAATTTAAGACATACGGCTTAAAACCTGTAGTTGATGGCAATAGTTATTTTCAACAAGTAAAATTGTTGAAAACAGGCTATGATGTAGCTAATTTTGCGATAGGTACACAACAGTATGTCTATGGAAAAGATTTCTATGTACAAGGGGATAATCAATTTCAAAATTTTAAGGCCAATGATATCCTCTTTGTAGGTTATGGTATTCAAGATGATAAATACAATGAGCTCAAAGGAATCGATATCAAAGGTAAGGTTGTTCTTATCATCAATGATGGTGAGCCTACAGATAGTAATGGTAACTCATTGATATCGGGTACTGCAACCAAATCAACGTGGACTACCAATAGATTTCAGCGTATTCAAGAGTTAATTAAACTACAACCTAAAGTTATCTTGTCAACAAGTAGCCAAGTAGCAGAATTAATTACGCGTGCTAAAGGTCGACTAACAGGTAGTAGGTTCAAAATCGATAATGGTACAACTACAAGTGCTAAAGAGCAAAGCGCTCCTGTAGTAAATATTACAGAAGAAGTAGCAAACACTATCCTTGCTTCTTTAAACACATCAGTAAGTACTTATAAAGCACAAGCAGCAACTAAAATACAAGCTTCACAAACTATTCCTTTGGCATTCGATGCACAGATGGGATTAAAAGAAGAGAAAATTGAAGTGCCTAATGTTTTAGGATTATTAGAAGGAAGTACTAAGAAAGATGAAGTAGTCGTTGTATCTGGTCACTATGATCATGATGGTATCCTCCCAGATGGTACATTCTTCCCTGGTGCTGATGATAATGGGTCAGGAACCGTAGCGGTAATAGAGCTAGCTAGAGCATTTTCGCAAGCTAAAAAAGAAGGTAAAGGACCGAAAAGAAGTATTCTTTTCATAGGTCTTGCCGCTGAAGAAAAAGGATTGTTAGGTTCGGACTATTATGTGGAACACCCTATCTTACCTTTAGCAAATACAGTCGCTTGTATCAATATCGATATGATAGGTCGTATCGACGACAAACATTTGAATGGTGATCACAATTATATACATGTGATTGGCGTGAACAAATTAAGTACAGATCTGAAGCCTATCGTTGAGAAAGCGAATAAAGATATCAAGACAAAATTGGATTACGACTACAATGATCCCAATGAGCCTATGCGATTATACTACCGCTCTGATCATTATAACTTTGCTAAAAAAGGTATTCCTTCATTATTCTTCTTCTCGGGCTTACACCCTCACTACCATACACCAGAAGATACTGTAGACAAAATAGACTTCCCGATGATGGTGAAAAGAGAAAAACTAATATTCAATACCATTTGGGAACTAGCAAATAGACCTAATAAACCAAAAGTAGACTTATCACTTGAGGATGCTAAAGGTTCAGGTAGATAGTTACAATTTAGTAATATTGATTAAATAAAAATAGTAAAGTCCAGTTATAAACATAACTGGACTTTTTTTGTTCTTATACCATAGGCATCTGCACCCAATACTACAAGAGCTTACAAAGTATTAAATAGAATTTAGCACCTACTACTTTTCAATGAAAAAAGACGAGATCTTTAAGGATATAGTAAACCAATACACAGCCATTCTATACAATAGAGCAAATTATCTACTCCAAGATAGTGATGAGGCGGAGGATATCGTACAAGACGTATTCTTGAGTGCTTATCAAGGATTTGATAATTATCAAGGGCGATCCAATACAAAAACATGGCTAATGGGAATTCTAAAAAATAAAGTAGCTGACTA
Organism: Sphingobacterium rhinopitheci; assembly: GCF_022627575.1. Taxonomy (GTDB): domain Bacteria; phylum Bacteroidota; class Bacteroidia; order Sphingobacteriales; family Sphingobacteriaceae; genus Sphingobacterium; species Sphingobacterium rhinopitheci. The sequence continues at coordinate 109,754 of NZ_JADEYQ010000008.1, read as the reverse complement.
CTACCGCAAAAAGTACAAACAAGGAACCTCCATTAGCTTATCACATTTTTTTGATGAAGATGGCACTTGGAAGCAAGACCATGCGCTTAAAGAATGGCGTGATGACGAAAAATCTTTATTTGATGATCTAGATTTTAAAAGAATATTTGACCATTGCATAGACAGATTACCAGCCAAATGGAGTATTCCATTCAAGATGTATTACTTAGATAATAAAAAAACTGATCTACTTAGTCAGGAATTAGGATTATCAACGACCAATATATGGAAAATACTCCAACGTGGGCGTTTACAATTGAAAGAATGCTTAGAACAAAATTGGTTTAACAAATAGTAGGAAAGCAGATTATGATAAAACGAATTATACATAAACTATTATTATCGTGTCAAGAAGCTACATTACTCCTCGAATTGAAAGGAGCTAATCAGATAAGCGTATTCCAAAATATACGTCTAAGTCTTCACTTGACCATATGCAGCATATGTAGAATATATAAACAAAAGAGTTACGTTATAAACAAATACTTTGAAGATAAAATACACGATGAGGCGATAGATAATCAGGCAACAATAGAACGATTAAAAGAGAAAATAAACCGCAGCCTATCTGCTAATAAGTAAAAGAATAAAACTGATGTATAAAATAAATAGCGGATAATAAAATTATTTTTTGTCAGGATAGCAAGAAGACGACGACTATAGAAGAAAGTAAATACTAAATATTATGACTATGAACAACAAACAGAATTTAGGCTTTTATATTTCATTAACAGGTACCGTATTAATCCTTTTATGGGTAGGATACTACAAATTTACGCCTACAGAAGCTGCAGCAATACAGCCATTGGTAAGTAATCATCCGCTAACCTATTGGATGTATAATATCATGAGTACACAGGTAGTTTCTAATTTTATAGGTATTTTTGAAATCACAACCGCGATCTTAATTCTCGTAGGATTGAAGTATAAAATAATAGCTAAAATAGCATCTTTAGCAGTGATAGTAATGTTTCTGATGACCATAAGCTATTTATTTACCACTCCAGGAACATGGAAACATGTGGATGGCGTGCCTATTACAAATTTCTTTATGTTGAAAGATATCATGTATTTAGGATTTGGGGTTACATTTTTTCAATATTCAAACAGTTAATAGTATGAAGAAGATAGTAATATTAGCAGTGATAGTGGTACAAGGTATACTATTCGCAAACTGCGGCACTAAAAATAATAGCAAAGAAAAAACAAAAATGGAGGATATAACGATGAACAACGGAAATGATAATACAATTTATTTTGCTGGAGGATGTTTTTGGGGAACAGAATACTTCTTTCAACAAGTAAGAGGCGTCGACTCTACAGCAGTAGGTTATGCCAATGGCAATATAGCTGATCCTACCTATCATCAAGTCACAACTGGTGCAACAGGTTTTGCGGAAACAGTAAAAGTTATATATGATCCAAATGTGGTAGAATTAGGTCTTTTAATAGATTTATACTTCAAAACTATAGATCCTACGAGTCTCAATAAACAGGGCAATGATAGAGGTACTCAATACCGTACAGGTATATATTATACCAATGATGCACAGAAAGAATTGATAGAACAAAAAATTGCAGAACTGGCTATTGGATATAGTTCAAAAATTGTAATTGAGGTAGAGCCGATCAAAAACTTCTATACTGCAGAAGAGTATCACCAAGATTATTTAGATAAAAACCCTGGTGGATACTGTCATATAGAACCTGGATTATTTAAAATGGCACGTGAAGCAAATCCTGAAAAACCTGCTCCTGTTTACAAGAAAGCAGATAAAGAAACATTAAAAAAAATGCTTACGCCATTGCAATATGAAGTAACACAAAATGCAGCTACTGAACGTCCTTTTGCAAATGCCTATGATGATGAATTTAGAGCAGGTATATATGTAGATATTACAACAGGAGAACCATTGTTCGTGTCATCCGACAAGTTTGACTCTGGTTGTGGATGGCCTAGTTTCTCTAAACCTATCAGTGACAAATTGGTAGATGAGATTTCGGACAATACACTTGGTATGAGAAGAACAGAAGTACGTAGCAAAACTGGTGATGCACATCTAGGCCATGTTTTCAATGATGGACCTGCTGACAAAGGAGGATTGAGATACTGTATAAATAGTGCTTCATTGAAATTTATCCCTTTGGAAGAAATGAAAGCTAAAGGATATGGTGATTATATCAAACTCGTAGATACTAAAAAATAGATCGTACTTTTTTTATTATATAGAACAAGATAAGGCTTTGGGAAACCAAAGCCTTATCTTGTTTATACTATACAAGGCAACCGCAGCTTATCCTACTAAACCTCTAATCACACAAATTGATAAATACTATTGATATTATAAAAATAATAATATACCTTAGTAGTGTATTAGCAAACTAGTACACTACTAAATTATAAACTTATGATAACTATTAACAATCTTGGCTTTTACTACAAGAAAGAGAAACCAATAGTAAAAAGTATTTCAACACAACTACAATCCGGAAAAATATATGGGCTATTAGGCTTAAACGGAGAAGGAAAAACCACCTTGCTAAAATTATTAGCAGGACTACTATTTCCTAAAACGGGAGTAATTACTATTGACAACAAGTTTCCCTCTACCGAAAGATCAAAAGAATATTTTGAGCAGCTCTACATGGTTCCAGATCAACCTACTAGCTCAGCACTTCATATTCCAGAATTTATAAAGATATATAGCATCTTTTACAAAGATTTTTCACATCAGTTGTTTGAGGAAGCACTCATCGCTTTTAATATAGCACCAAAAAGCAAAATAAAATCATTATCATTTGGGCAACAAAAGAAATTCCATTTAGCCTTTGCTTTGGCGACAAATACCAAATTGCTCCTATTGGATGAACCAACGAATGGCCTAGATATACCTAGTAAAGCAATATTTCGCAAATTATTAGCCAAAGTGACGGATGACGAGAAGATCATAATTATATCTACACACCTCGTCCATGACATCGAAAATCTAATAGATCATGTATTGATTATCAAAGAGGGCCTACTGGTATTGGATAGTAATATCAATGCTATATTACAACTATATTCTTTTGGTTATACGTCGATGCTTACAGATGACATACTATATTCCGAAAAATCTATTGCCAATTACAAAACTATACGACACAACCAAGATAATAGAGAGACAGCGATAGACATCGAATTATTATTTAATGCAATTCAGGACCAAAAACTATAAAAATGAGGAATACATTAAAAAAACACTATTACAGCATACGTGAGATATGCCATGGCTCAGGATACATTAGCTTGTTGTCTATCACTCTTATTACATTATTATTATATGTACTCTCCCTATTTTTCGCAAATAAACAAATCATACCTTTACTAATCGGTACACTAAATAAAAATGCATTTGCATCAAATACAGAGTATTTAATATTTTTAGAATCTCTTAATTTTAATAATGAGTTGACAATAATAATTCCTATTCTATGTACCATTATACTATTGGTAAATCCAACAAATCAGCTCAAGTCAAATACACTAAATAGAATACTACCTATAGCAGCAAAAGATAAAGTAATATCCTTTCTAGTGATTATTATAGGATGTACCATTATAAGCATCTTTATTACAACGCTACTAGATTTTGCTATCAAACAATATTTAAGATCAAAATATTTCAATGAAGTATTAACATTACAAGAAAGTATAGGTGAACTATACAAATATAGAACCAGAAATGGCTATCTATTTTCAGTTGACTACAGTCCTTTTCTTAATAGCACCAAGCATCTATCAAGTATATTAATCCTAAGTTTAGTGTGTAATACGCTAATTATTAATTTTATTCTATTGTTTCAAAAATATAGTATCATAAAAGGAATATCATTGATCGTCTCTGTTTTATTTATAGCTTTTTACTTAAGAAATAGCCTTATCAAAATGAATCACAATATGGCATTAGAAGTAACATCATATGCTTATGAAACGGTCTACTATATATACTTCCCCATTATGTTTATCTGTTTAATAATGTCCTTTTATTTTCTACTTAAACAAAAAGAAAACTAATATGGATTTTAATACCGACAAACCGATATATCTACAAATTGTAGAATATGTATATGAGCGTATTCTACAACAAGAATGGCCAGAAGATACGAAAATACTATCCGTCAGAGATTTGGGAGCAGAGTTAGAGGTCAATCCTAATACGGTAATGCGTTCCTATGAAAAGCTGCAAAACGATAATATTATCTACAACAAACGAGGGATAGGTTTTTTTGTGGTAAAAGATGCATCTATACTTATCAAAAAGCTCCGTGTAGAATCTTTCAAGGCAAATGAACTAGTACAAGCATTGCATACTGCAAAACTGCTTGGTATTAGTGAACAAGAAATAGTAACCCTTTATAAACATGCATAACATGAAAATATATACAATTCTCATAAGTGCTTCCATCGCACTAACAATACTGCTAATTGCTATACCGCAGCTAACGGCTACAGTATTTGTTAACAATAAAAAGGAAAAAATACCTACTGATTGGCTATCGGCAATAATATTGAAGTTTGAAAAACCTATAGAAAAACAAAGTTATTCAATTCCTACGGGTACAAAAGTCATTAAGATAACAGGAAATAACAATTATTTATTTGGCTATTCAACAATGAATATATCAGCTAATAATCAGCACCCAAAAATCAGCTCTTTCGAACTGGACCACCTTCTGTTCACAACGAATAAAGATACACTCCTAGTAAAGATCAAAGAAGGGTATTTTAATCCATCAATAGCTTTAGAACTAAGTTCCAACACAAATAATATAGTGCTAAACAATATTGGTATCGTAAAGTTACTACCTACCGATAAACCATCATTAGAATTAGCGATAGAAAATAAATCAGATATTATCCTTTCAGGAGAACATCAATTTAGCCTAAAGAATATAACTGTAAAAGATAGATCAACATTAACTCTTACGCATTGCATAGTACCAAACATTGATATGAAGATATATAATAGCATGGTATATGTAGACCCATTAAATGCTATCGATAGCCTCCGTGCATCGCTAATAGGAAAATCAAATATCAAGAGACAAAAGCAAACAAGCAATTATGTAGATAATAATTTTGAATCGTTACAACTTGAAAAAGAAAAACAGCAAATGTATGTTAATATCTATCCTACTGGCAATCTCAGCTATTACAACTTAAACAAATAACATAAGGCTTTGGGAAACCAAAGCCTTATGTTGTTTTCGTAAACAAATCTTATCTTTCATTGTTTTTAAATAAATAGCAAAGTATGGCATTTTTAGATTATTATAAAGTATTAGGAATAGAAAAGACTGCAACAACGGATGCGATAAAAAAGGCATACCGCAAGATGGCACGCAAATATCACCCCGATGTAAATCCTGGTGACGAGGAAGCTAAGAAGAAATTTCAGGAGCTTAATGAAGCCAATGAGGTATTATCGGATCCTGAGAAAAGAAAAAAATACGACCAATATGGTGAAAATTGGAAGCATGGTGATGAGCAACAACGTGCACAGCAACAATATGGACGTAACACTGGAGGAGGACAAAATCCATTTGATGGATTTGGCTATAATGGCAACTATGATGCGGGCGAATACTCTGACTTCTTTGAGCAGATGTTTGGCTCACGACGCGGGGGAGGCAGACAAACAAACTTTAGAGGCCAAGATTATACCGCCGATGTACAGCTTACCCTACAGCAAGCAGCAACCACGCACCAACAAACATTTACCGCCAATGGTCGCAACATACGGATCACTGTCCCGGCAGGAATAGAAAATGGGCAGAAGATAAAACTTGCTGGACAAGGAGGTCAAGGGCAAAATGGCGGTCCTAATGGTGATATATATATCACTTTTCATATACAGCAAGATTCCAAATATGACCGCAAAGGCAATGATATCTATTCCAAGACTGATGTCGATGTATTTACGGCAATATTAGGTGGGGATGCTGTGATAGACACCTTTCAAGGTCCAGTAAAAGTAAAGATAAAACCATATACTCAAAATGGCGCTAAGATACGCCTGAAGGGCAAAGGATTTCCTGTTTATAAAAAGGAAAATGCTTTTGGCGACTATTATGCAGAGATAAACATCAAAATACCGACTTCATTGACGGAAGAACAATTGGAATTATTACAAAAAGTATCTACCCTAAATAACTAATCACATGGAAAATCAACTATATAAAATCAATGATATTTGCCAATCCTACAAGATTGAAACGACATTTATACATGAGTTGCATGTACATGGTTTGATAGAAATCCAATATATAGAAAGTCAAGAATACCTCCATGAAGAACAATTGCCACAGGTAGAAAAATACTATACCTGGCATCATGAACTGGAATTGAACTTCCCAGCATTGGATGTAGTACAGCAATTGCTGGTTAAAATCAATGATCTACAAGAGAAAGTAAGATTACTGAATAATCAGTAACCTTACTTCACCACAAGGGTATCAACTTGAAGAATATAGTGCTTGCTATCTGTCCATTCTACAATATAGCGATCTGGACAGAGTTTCAATTTTAGCGCTGGGATAGATTTGCTATTAAGAATTTGAAAATATTGGATCCCTGTTGATGTACCATAATCTGCGTAAACTTTTAAAAATAAATACTTATATTTTTTTATAAAGTCGACATTTACCGCAATTCGTGTTCCCTCAACTTCCGCATCGGCACATTCATTTATCTGCCAAGAAAGGGCAGAAGATTTTTGATGTTGCAACGCATTGGCATTGATACGGGCTAAGTAATCCAATTTGCAAAATGGGCAAGCGTCATACTGCGCTGCACTGCTATAGTATACCAAGCTCAATGCTCTATCTCGCCCATACGGTATATACACATGCCTGATATCTAATTGTTCCATCTTATAATCTCTTTGGTAAAAAAAGGAAGAATCTACTGCTAGCCTGTCCATATCCTCTAGATTCAAATTTTGTCGCAAATGTTGAATAGCGATGATATGATATATTGGACCTGACTCCGGAATAGCTGAGAACAATAACTTAGCATGCTTACCGCTCCAGCCTATTTTTTTTAATACTGCCTTGTCCGAATCATATAGACTACCGATACGTAAGCCCTTATCAAGTCCGCGATAAGGATAGAAATTGGAATACAACCATACATTGATTTCCTCTTTAGGATTAAAGTACTCGTCTACATCGTTGACAAATATGCCATCCTTAGCAAAGCGATAAGAACTGCAACTACAGCATAGTAATAAACAACTATAAAAAAATACTTTAATCCTAGACATATGTAGATTAACTTATGAAATCACCACTTTTTAGCCCCATCACTTCTATGGTTCCTACACTATTTACATACTTCAATACCACCTCAATACTATATCTATATCCGACTTTACGTCCATTAATTAGTGCAGGAGCCCAATCGCCATATTTTTCAATTAACGTCTTTAGTGAAATTCCTAAGTTGCTATCCGTTTCACGGATTACCCTAAAATTAGTAGGTTTTCCGTTGCTATCAATTTCAAAATACATTTCAATCTTCCCTAATTCCTTATATCCTTGATACGCTTTGGATATTCCAAATGATCACCAATATATTTTCTAAAAGTTGAAATCCCCCCTTTTGGCTCAGCCATTACCTCTACTCGTTCTTAAAAAGAGGCTCCAATATCACGATCTTAATCCATGGCTGACAAATCTAGTCGAATAGGCAATGTATATGCAGTACGAACTGCTTGTCCATTTTGTATCGCAGGAGACCATTTGGGAGATTTCTTCATTAGCGCTACTGCTGCCTCACCTGTTCCAAAGCCCAAGTCTTTGGTAATGTGAATATCACTTAGTACCCCATCTTTTTCCACAATAAAATTAACTTCCAATGTACCTGTAAGTCCAGCATCAATAGCCTCTTGTGGAAATTGATAATTCTCCCCTATCCATTTCCGAAATGCTTCAATCTCACCTGGTGGCTCAGGGTTTATTTCTGTTGTTACAAATAGCTCGTCCCCTCCTTCTAGTAGTTTCCTTTTTGTGGTATCTATTATTTTTACAGGTTGTAATTCCTCGATCGACTGATCCGCAATCCCTTTGCTGATATCCTCTATTTTTGGGGATGGCAATGATACATCTTCTACTTTATTTTCTACGACCTGTACGAATTCACGCGCTTTGGACGTGTTGAATACTAAGGTCGATAAGACCAATACCCCCACGAGCGGAAGCGTAAATAAGTAAAATAGCTTTTTATTGTTTGTTGATTTATTCTTGAATAACATCATAATTCTTTTCTTTAAAAATGAATGATTTGAAAACTCATGCCGCAATAGATTTACATCTGTATGCATGGCATGCGCTAATAGTAACTCTGCATACGAAACCTTATCCGTAGAACAGATCTCATCTGCGATGCATTCATGTTGAAATTTTAGCTCTTTCTTGATATAATAAACAATAGGATTAAACCAGTTGAAAATACCTACTATCTCGAGCAATACAATATCATAAGAATGTCCCTGTTGTACATGGACTTTTTCATGATCATTGATCTCTTGGATATCTTGCACATTGGCCCCTAATACGATCTTATTGAAAAAAGAAAAACTACTGTATGTAGGACGTTGTAGGAAAGCACTTCTTAGCTTCCCAATCTTCAATAGCAACAGTATACTACACAAGCCTACCCCAATCCAATAAAACCAAAAGATGAAATCTATCAAATAGATTGCCTGCGAAGTATTATTACCTATAACCACAACATCATCTATTACTGACGTAAAATGAATCGTAGGAAGGTTTTCTGCTACTGAAAAATACATAGATAGGTCGATAAATAATCCTATTGGTATCAATAAAGAGACGAGCACCATCCCTAATAAGTAAAACCTATTCCATTGAAAAAAAGTAAGGTTTCTAAAACTTATTAGATATAGCACATAGCCTATTGCCAAAGCAAGAGTCACAATAAGTAAGTAAATCATAATTCTCTAAGTTTATAAAGTAGCCGTAGCCGACTACTTGTGTTTATTTATCAAAGCCAATAACTCATCTAGCTCTTTGACATCTAATTTGTTCTCCTCCAAAAAGAAAGATAGCATATGCTTGGGTGAATTGTCAAAATAACCGTTTAACAATTTGTCTGCAATCACCTTTTTATACACGTCCTTTTGAATCTTTGGAATATAACGATGACTTTTGCCGAATGCTTCATGATCTACAAAACCCTTGGTCTCTAAGATCCGTACAATAGTAGACACTGTATTATAAGCAGGCTTGGGTTCGGGTAATCGGTCGATCACTTCTTTGACGAAGCCTCCTTCCATATCCCACAGCTCTTGCATGATCTGCTCCTCTGCCTTTGTTAATTCTTTAATTTCGTCCATAACTCTATTATTTAATAATAAGGGCACGTCTGCCTATAATCGATTACAAGACTAAGTTAAAACTAAAGTTTTAGTTTTACAACTATTTTTTTAGTTTTCAGAGAAATATTGTTAAAATATGTATTAATCCATTCGCCAACGGCGGTTGGATTTCTTATTGGCATGTTTTGCTTTTCCTTCCAATCGCGCCAATACTTTTGATCGAGGTATACGTGTTGCTATTCTTTTCTTGGAAGGCATTAAAGCGGTATTCAACAAGTTCACTAATCTATCGAGCGCTATTTCTTTATTTTCCAATTGGCTTCTGCTTTCCGAAGAATCCAGATATAGCAGTCCATCCGCCTGAATACGATTAGCCAATTTACGAGCAATACATTCCTTTTGGTATATATTGATGCTATTGGCGGCATAAAAATCCCAAAGCAGCGTTACTTTAGTTTCTACTTTATTTACATTTTGTCCCCCTGCTCCACCCGATCGCGATGTCTTAAACCTCACTTCACGGTGCAAATCTTCTCTATTAATGAACATATTTAAAACTTTTACGTATTTATTGCAAAATCATACTAAAACCTTACTTACTTTTGATTGTTTTAAATATATAAACATTCTTCATGAAAATAGGTATCGTTTGTTATCCCACTTTTGGTGGCTCTGGTGTAGTCGCTACAGAATTAGGAAAAGGCCTTGCATCCAAAGGGCATCAGGTTCACTTTATAACCTATAATCAGCCTGCGCGTTTAGATTTCTTTTCGGAGAATTTATTTTATCATGAAGTAGCGATATCGCAATACCCCTTATTCGATTTCCCGCCGTATGAGTCCGCTTTAGCGAGTAAGCTCGTAGATGTGGTACGTTTTGAAAAATTGGACCTATTGCATGTTCACTATGCTATCCCCCATGCTTCTGCTGCTTACTTGGCAAAGCAGATTTTGAAAACATATGGTATAGATATCCCTGTGGTGACAACACTACATGGTACAGATATAACATTGGTAGGTAAAGACAAAAGCTTTAAGCCTGTTGTTACCTTTTCGATAAATCAATCTGATGGTGTTACGACGGTATCCGAAAGCTTAAAGCAACAGACTTTAGAATCTTTTGATATAACTACTGACATAAAAGTAATCCCCAATTTTATTGATCTCAATAGATTTGCTAATAAAAATAGAGAACACTTCAAGAAAGCTATTGCCCCCGGCAATGAACGCATCATGGTACATACTTCCAATTTTAGAAAGGTAAAAAATACAGGAGATGTGGTACGTATCTTTCATCAAGTAAATCAAAAAATCCCTAGTAAGCTATTGATGGTGGGTGATGGCCCCGAACGTAGCAATGCTGAAGAGCTATCTAGACAATTGGGTGTTTCCAATTGTATACGATTCCTAGGTAAGCAAGATGCTATAGAAGAGATATTATCCGTTTCGGACTTGTTCTTAATGCCATCTTCATCCGAAAGCTTTGGCTTAGCAGCATTGGAAGCCATGGCGTGCCGTGTCCCTGTTATATCATCTAATACAGGAGGCTTACCCGAGCTCAATGTAAATGCTGTCACAGGATTTTTGAGTAATGTAGGTGACGTAGCGGATATGGCCAAAAATGCAACTTATATATTGGAAGATTGTACCCGCATAGAGCAATTTAAGGAGGCTGCATATCAACATGCCAAAACATTTGATATCAAGAAAATATTGCCTGATTACGAAGAGTACTATGAATCTATAATCGAACGCGTAAAAAAATACAATAAATAAATATTAGAGGAATAAAGGGTTAAAAAAAAGTCCTATCTTTGGCTTTTGGAAAAACTCCAAAAATATCTAAGATGAAATATAAACGTATCCTACTAAAACTTAGCGGTGAATCCTTAATGGGTGAGCAACAATATGGTATTGACATTAATCGTGTAGCTCAATATGCGAATGATATTAAAGAAATTCATAGCCAAGGACTTGAAATAGCAATCGTCATCGGTGGTGGCAATATATACAGAGGGTTAAGTGCCGAAAAATCGGGCATGGACCGTGTACAAGCAGATTATATGGGCATGCTAGCTACCGTAATCAATAGTATGGCATTGCAAGATGCTTTAGAAAAAGTAGGACTAAAAACGCGTTTATTGACAGCTATAAAAATGGAACAAATATGTGAACCATTTATCCGTAGAAGAGCTGTTAGACACTTAGAAAAAGGTAGAATTGTAATCTTCGGTGCTGGTACAGGTAACCCTTACTTCACGACAGATACCGCAGCTTCATTGCGTGCGATCGAGATCAATGCTGACGCAGTATTGAAAGGTACACGTGTAGATGGTATATATACTGCAGATCCGGAGAAAGATCCTAACGCTACGAAATATGAAAATATCTCGTTTACAGAAGTATATGCCAAAGGATTAAATGTAATGGATATGACAGCCTTTACATTGTGTCAAGAGAACAATTTACCAATCATCGTATTTGATATGAACAAACCTGGTAATTTGAAAAAATTAGCTGATGGTGAGCATATCGGTACTGTTGTTAGTTAATTTAGAATAAAAACACAAAACATATGAACGAACTGATATCCATCGAATTGGACGACTGCAAAGAGAAAATGACTAAAGCAGTTGGTCATACGGAGTCTGAACTGACTAAAATTCGTGCTGGTAAAGCTAGTCCATCTATGTTAGATGGTATCCATGTAGATTACTACGGCTCTGCAACTCCATTGGCACAAGTTGCGAATGTGAACACTACAGATGCACGTACAATCGTAATACAACCATGGGAAAAAAGCATGTTAGTCGCAATCGAGAAAGCGATTATCGACTCAAACATAGGCTTAAACCCTCAAAATGACGGTTCTATAATTCGCTTAAATGTTCCTCCTCTTACGGAAGAGAGAAGACGCGATCTAGTGAAAAAAGCTAAAGAAGAAACAGAGAAAGGTCGTGTTGCTATCCGTAACATCCGTAAAGATGCTAACGAATCTATCAAGAAATTGAAAAATGATGGTGCTTCTGAAGATGAGATCAAAGTAGGTGAAGCTGAAGTTCAAAAATTAACAGATGCATACATCGTTAAAGTTGATCAATTAGCAGAATTGAAAGAAAAAGATATCATGACTGTATAATTCAGTTTAAAACGTATAAAAAAGGCTTCTGAAAATTCAGAAGCCTTTTTTTATGAAATAGATTTTATATCTTTAAGTATACCTTAAATAAATCTATGATAACGAACCTATATTTTCTTTAATTTTTAATAAAAGGTGCTGCTAATATAAGTTTAATCAACCTATATATACGTAGAATTTGTTTGGGATAACATTATAGACAGAAGCTAAATCAGTATAAAGGAAATATTAATTTCCCCTAATAGAAACCTAATTAAATTAAACAGATGTCAAACTCAAGAAGAAATTTTATTAAACAAACAGGTATCGGCCTTATAGGAGCATATGTAGGATCTTCCTTTTTGTCCTCATGTGCTAATACCAACATTTCTAAAGGAAATGGCCCATTTGCTAATATCGGATTACAGGCATATTCTTTACGTGACCTCTTAGTACAAGACACAAAACTTACCTTAGAAACGATTGCTAAAATAGGGTATTCTCATATCGAGACCTTTGGTGTAGATGTGGTGAATAATTCTTTTTGGGGAATGAAAGTTCCTGAGTTAAAAAAATATTTAGCAGATATCAATCTAGCAACGCATAGTGGCCACTATGATATGAGCAAGTATCTAGATCGCAACAGTACAGAGAAAGAAAGTATAGAGAAATATATAGATATAGCGGGCGAATTGGGTCAAACCTATATCATTGCCCCAGTAACACCGATGCATGATTTGAATAATCTTCAAGTAGATGATTATAAATATGCAGCAGAACAACTAAATAAAGCAGGGGAACTAGCAAAAAAAACAGGTAAAACTATTGGCTATCACAATCATTTTTGGGAATTTAGAGAATTTGCAAACGGCACTAGAGGATTAGATATACTGTTAGCCTTTACAGACCCTGAGCTAGTAACTTTTGAGTTGGATATGTATTGGATTGAAAAATCTGGTTTAACAGCACAATCCTATTTCAAAAAATACCCTGGAAGATTTGCCATGTGGCATATCAAAGATATGAGTAAAGCTTATACAGAAACAATTGTTGGTAAAGATTATGACAAATTGCCACTTGATTCTATCTTCGGCAAAATCAAATACACAGAAGTAGGAACTGGTGCTATAGATTATACACTATTAAAAGATAGCGAAAAAGAATCGGGTTTAAAATTAGCTTTTGTGGAACAAGATGACATTTACATCCCCAACAAATTTGAGAGTATTCAAAAAAGCTATGATTATGTACAAAAATACCTAGCTAAATAAATAAATAGATAATATTACCGCTACAAAGTCGCTATCATACTATATGAAAGCGACTTTTTTTGTAGGTATATGTCATTGCATAAAAGCATAAATTTGCCTTTTCAAGAATATTCATTTAGCTTTGCGCCATTCATGAAAGTAAGAAAAACGCTCCTCTATAGTCTGCTATTCTTAATCGCGGCACTGCAATGTCTATTTATAGGAGGGATAATATACGAACAGCAACAGCACTTTTATGTGTTACCATTTATAATATTATTTATCTTCTTATTTGCCTCATATTTCCATAGTTATATCCGAGAATATCATATTCAATATGACTCTTGGCAAAGTGGAATATGGATTTTCGGTGGTGCTACTATGGTTTGGATCCTACGCCATCATTTGTACTTAGATGCTGTACTCGCTACCGCAATAACTGGAGTTTTGGCCGGACTATTACCACTTATATTTAGAGACAACAAATATATCGCTGCATTGCCTGCGGCAATTTATTGTGGTGCATTTATCGCTATGACAAATATCCAAAAAGGATATGTATTTGTACTATTAGCATCCTGCTTCTGCTTCTTTGCCTATATATTAGCAAAAACGATAATGAATGGTATTGGCGGCAAGCTAGGAACTTTAGCATTTATCGGCGTTGTATTAGCTTATTTATTATATTATATCGTCGAATGGATCTAACATACTATCTTTCGCTTACGCTTTCGGCTCTAATAGCAGCTATAGGAACCTATCTATTTCACAACAAGTATGATAAGGTAAGCCCTGTACTTGCATCTGCTTCATTGACATTAGTGATTACATTAATATGTCATAACTTTACCCCTTCCAATGGAGTACCTACCGATCAAATACCTTATGTATTTATCGGAGGATCATTTATTGGCATGAGTACACGCAAAAAAACAAAAACAATACTTAATATTAGCCTAGCAAGTTTATTTTTTAGTTTAATATACTTTAAGTCTAGTCAGTTTTTTCAGGGCTATGGTGGTGCTTTAGGCTTGTCAGCTTGTATATCCGTATTAATAGTTATTACTAGTAGCAAACTTTTAATACGCTCTAAACATTACATTCGAAAGAAACGAATTCAATAATATAAGACATAAAAAAAACAGCATATTTACTATGCTGTTTTTTTTATGTCTTATAAATATCAGGTATTAAAATTTCATATTCTCGACTTCTGTAGCCGTTTCTTCTACCTTCTCTTTTAAGCCTTTCTTAAAAGCTAATAAATTAGTTCCGATTTGGTTATCATTAGTGCCAATAATCTGTGCCGCTAATATACCCGCATTTTTTGCTGCATTGAGCGCTACAGTAGCTACAGGGATACCATTAGGCATTTGCAATATTGATAAAACAGAATCCCATCCATCTATAGAATTAGATGACTTTACAGGAACACCAATCACAGGCAAATGTGTAATTGATGCTACCATTCCTGGTAAATGTGCAGCACCACCAGCACCAGCGATGATTACTTTCAATCCTCTTTCTGCAGCACGCTCTGCATACTCAAACATACGGTGTGGTGTGCGGTGTGCCGAAACAATAGTTACTTCAAAACTAACACCTAATTCTTTCAATACATCTACAGCATCTTGCATAACAGGAAGGTCAGATTTACTTCCCATTATAATCCCTACTTGAATAGTTTCTGAACTCATATATTTTTAAGCTTTTACTTTTAATATTTTTTGTACTTTTCTAGCATTACTAATCGCCAATTCACGATCAGCATTTACGATACATACGTGCCCCATCTTACGAAAAGGTTTGGTGTATTTTTTACCGTAAAGGTGAACATAGACACCGTCCATGGCTAATATATCTTCCACACCTTCATATTTTGCTAATCCTTCGTATCCTTCTTCACCCAATACATTTATCATCACTGCAGTGTTGATCGTATCTGTATTTCCTAATGGAAGATTAAAAATCGCTCTCAGGTGCTGTGCAAATTGCGAGGTATAATTACCTTCAATAGTTTGATGACCTGAATTGTGTGGACGCGGAGCTAATTCATTTACTAATATCTCTCCATCCTTTGTCAAGAACATCTCTACAGCCAATAAGCCTACAATCTGTAAGTTATCTGCTATCTTAATAGCCAATTCTTTCGCCTTAGTTTGAATTTCTTCACTGTATGTGGAAGGAGAAATCAAGAACTCTACCAAATTAGCTTGAGAATTGAATTCCATTTCTACCATTGGGAAAGTTACAATTTGTCCATTATCATTGCGCGCCACGATAACAGCTATTTCTTTTTCAAATTCTACTATTTCCTCAATGATACTGGGTTCTTCAAATGCTGTCAAAAGATCCTCCTGGGTACGAATCATCTTTACCCCTTTACCATCATAACCATCTTTACGCAATTTTTGAACGTAAGGAAGCGGGATATTAGCCGAAGTTAAAGCTTCTTTGTTGGATATCAATTGGAAAGCCGATGTAGGAATATCGTTTTGCTTAAAGAATTGCTTTTGCATTCCTTTATCTTGAATCAAACGGATAATGCGAGATTGAGGGTATACAA
The DNA here is from genome assembly GCF_022627575.1 of Sphingobacterium rhinopitheci. GTDB lineage: Bacteria > Bacteroidota > Bacteroidia > Sphingobacteriales > Sphingobacteriaceae > Sphingobacterium > Sphingobacterium rhinopitheci. The sequence continues at coordinate 93,399 of NZ_JADEYQ010000008.1, read as the reverse complement.
CTACTCCTTCATTTTCTAATGCTTCTAAAGCATCTACATTAACTTTCTCTATCTCGATTGTGATCATATCCAAATTCTTACCGAAATTGTATACTGTATCATAATCACTCAGTGAGCCACACTCAAAATGATTACATAATTTGCGACATGGAGCATTCTTGTCCGGGTCCAAAATATGTACATTTACATTGTAATTAATGGCTTCTTGGATAACCATACGTCCTAATTGACCGCCCCCAAGAATACCTAATTGCAACTCACCATAAAAATCTTTTGCCATAATTTTATTTATACTTAAACTGTTTCTTCAAAATATTTTTCATGAAGAATATGTTCTTTCTCTATTGTTTTTTGTAATTCTAAAAATGCACCTATCAATGCTTCAGGTCTTGGAGGACAGCCCTGTACATATACATCAACAGGAATAATTTTGTCTACTCCTTTTACCACATGATAGCCATGTTGCCAATATGGGCCTCCACAATTGGAACACGAGCCCATGGATATTACATATCTAGGCTCCGGCATCTGCTCATACAATCTCTTGATACGATCAGCCATTTTGTAAGTAACCGTACCTGCAATAATCATAACATCAGATTGACGAGGTGAAGGACGTGGAAATACGCCCAATCTATCTAAATCATAAGTGGATGCCATAGCACCCATCATTTCAATAGCGCAACAAGCAATACCAAAACTCACAGGCCACATGGAGGATAATCTTGCCCAATTAAGCAGGTCATCCATTTTTGCAATAACTACACCGTCAGATTTTAACTGCTGCTCAATACTCATAATTATGATTTCTTGAATCTAGGTTTAAAACCTACAGTACTCGGTGCCTTAGCTACGTTTTCGTCTGCTACCCCCGATACTATAGTTTCCTGTATTTTATAATCTTTCACTTCGTAAACTCTATTATTAATACTATCATAGGCGGATCTAGGTATATTAACGTTTACTACTGGGGTAGTATGTGTTGGTTTAATCCAATTCAAATCACCTCTCTTCCATACATATAATAATCCCAATATTAGAACACCAAGAAATAGGCACATTTCAATTAATGTAAACCATCCCCATCTTGCATCTGCAGTGATAAATTCAGCATTACCAAAGACCGTAGCCCACGGGAATATAAATATTAATTCTACATCAAATAATAGAAAGACCAATGCGATAACATAAAAGCGAGGATTAAACTGTCCCCATGAAGTACCTATTGATTCTTCACCACATTCATATGTACTTAATTTGATAGGATTTGGTTTATTGGGCGAGATGACTTTTGATAAAAATATAGTTGCACAGACCAATACAGCTCCCATTATTCCCATTAGGAGAATAGAACCATAGGCGGATAACTGCGTGGGGTAATCGTCCATATTACAAAAATAACAATTAATTCTTTTAGTTCTAAAAATAAGCAAGATTTTTTAAAATTCAGAATTTTAGAAAAATTCTAATCTATTGAATATAGGAGCCGCTAATTATTTTTCCAAGATTAGAGCTACATTAGAATTAGATTAGATTGTATAAAATACGATATAAGGGTACAGTGTTTCAAAATTAAAGACACTAGCTGCACTTTCATTAGAACTAAGCTTAATAGTAAGCTCTTGTAAAAAAGATTACAACGAAAGTTCTACTCTAGAAATTCCTTCACAAAATTTATCTAAAGATCAGTATATTTCAAATTTTACTAAAATATTATCTAAACTCGCTTATGAAAATAAAGAGGTAAGAAAGTTATTGAAAGAGGAAGCTATTAAGAAATTTGATAAAAATTATAATGTTCTTTATTACCTTGTAAAAGATCGTAAAATCAAAGAAAAAACTTTTAGAGAATTACTGGTCGAAACATCTTCAGAAGAACAAATAAGCCAAATTGAAAACAATGTCCATTTGTTAAATATTCTCATTCCTGAGATCGCATTGTTTAATATTAAAGCAGAAAACTTGGAAATAAAAGATAATGAAATTCCAGTTGCTGTAAAAAAAGAAAACGGCACCTATCTTTATCTAAATGGCAAAATGGAGATGATAGTTCCCAAAGGAGAAATCCCTGATTTCCATGTTCTGGTAGTTAGAGAAAATAACAGAGTAGATCCGACTTCGATCTCATATAATAAAATAATTAATATAGCTGCCTCACAAGTACCAAATTTAGAAAAATAGATCCGGTTTCTACCCCCAGAATATGATAACATAAATAACAATGAGAACAACAATATCCACCCGATAGTCCTTGAGTCTTATAATTACTTTTATAGTGATACTGTTACTTGATATTACTAAATTAAAAGCATATCAAAGAGATTATATTTATTATAGCTTAAAATCAAAAGATGACAAAGGTTATATAAATCAAAATCTAAAAGATTACTTAAATTATATTGAAGTTGACTCAAGAGTCTATTTTAAATTTTCTTTAGACGCGGATAAGAAAGGAAATCCAAATATCAAAGAAAGAGAAGTAACTAGAAGAAAATATAGTTTTACTACTGACGAGCTTATTGATAGAATGTGGACTAAAGGAGCTTATGAATTTCAATTTGAAATAGTTAATTCTAATCGCAACACTAATACTAACAATATCTTGTTCAAAAAACAAGGATAACGCCGAGCCTAAGCCTTCTCATACTGAAATACTTCATCATATTGCTGTTATAAAGAAAGGTATACCAGTAAAAATAACCTCAAATACTGATGAAGGAAAGTTTGATTTTGAAATAACAGAAAATGCAAATAACATACCTTATAAAGTTAAAAATGGATTTTCATTTACGGCAACATCTAACGACGCAGATAATATTATGACTATAATAATTACTCATAATACAACAAAATCAGTAATCAAATCAGAGCAAGGAAAGTTCTTTGTAAAAGCCAGTTCAGAATAAGGCTAGCTCTTTATATAATTTAGCTTATCAAGCAGAAATTCTAAAGAAAATCATCTTTAGACAACAAAAAAGAGGCTGTATCATAAGTCATTTTTGGTCAAGTACGACCAAATTAAATTTCAATACATATAGTCTCTTAACCCAAAAAACGGCAATTATCGATTTGATAATTGCCGTTTTTACTAGATTTCTTAATTTAAAAAGAAGCAGTCAGAATTTAATTCTGTTTTTACGTTCAGCTTTTTTGTTTTGATACAGCCTCTTTTTTATTTTATTATTCATAAATACTTAGAAAGGTCTTCCTCCTCCTGGCATTTTAGGCATATTTTTCATCATTTTAGCAGCCATCGCTGGGTTAGACATTTGCTTCATTACCTTACGCATGTCCATAAACTGTTTGATCAATTTATTTACCTCATCAATGTTAGTACCCGAACCTTTAGCGATACGGTTTCTACGCTTCAAATCAATAACATCAGGATTCTCACGCTCAAATGGCGTCATAGAATCTATAATTGCCTCAATAGGTTTGAAAGCATCATCTTCAATCTCCACGTCCTTCAATGCTTTACCAGCACCTGGAATCATACCAATCAAATCTTTCATGTTACCCATTTTCTTGATTTGTTGAATTTGAGATTTAAAGTCGTTGAAATCAAATTTATTCTTACGAATTTTCTTTTGAAGTTCTGCGGCTTGTTTCTCATCAAATTGTTGTTGCGCGCGTTCTACCAAAGATACAACGTCACCCATCCCCAAAATACGAGAAGCCATACGCTCTGGATAGAAAACATCTAATGCTTCCATCTTCTCACCAGTACCGATAAATTTGATAGGTTTATTTACGACAGATTTAATAGATAAAGCGGCACCACCACGTGTATCACCATCTAATTTTGTCAATACAACACCTGTAAAATCTAATCTATCGTTAAATGCTTTTGCCGTATTTACCGCATCTTGACCTGTCATTGCATCTACTACAAACAAGATCTCTTGTGGTTGTGTAGCATCTTTAACAGCAGATATCTCCTGCATCAATGCTTCGTCAATCGCAAGACGACCAGCTGTATCGATGATGATTACATTATTACCATTACGCTTGCCTTCTTCTACCCCCGCTTTCGCAATAGCTATAGGATCAGTAGAAACACGATCTGTAAATACAGGAACACCTACTTGGCTACCTAATATTTCGAGTTGATCGATCGCAGCAGGACGATATACGTCACCAGCTACCAATAAAGGTTTCTTGCCCTTGGTTTCTTTTAAGTAGTTCGCTAATTTCCCTGTGAAGGTAGTTTTACCAGCACCATTTAGACCAGCGATAAGAATTACTGTTGGGTTTTTGGATAAATCCAACTCCGTTACCGAACCACCCATCAATTCTGTCAACTCATCATTCATGATTTTTGTTAACAATTGCCCCGGCGAAATACTCGTTAATACGTTTTCCCCTAAAGCCTTTTGTTTTACATCATCTGTAAATGTTTTGGCAGTTTTGTAATTCACATCGGCATCTAATAATGCTTTGCGAATTTCTTTCATCGTCTCCGCGACGTTGATTTCTGTAATATTTCCTTGTCCTTTTAATACCTTAAAGGCTCTATCTAACTTATCCTGAAGATTTGAAAACATAGTTAATCTTTTGAAATTCTTATGCTAAAGTCCAAAGTTACGAAATTGCATCGAAAGGATATCTATCGAATTCATAAAAAGAATGGAGATAAATTAGAATTGAGACAGGAATAATCTAAACATAGGTTTCATGCTGTATAGATGTTTCACAATATTCAACATGACAGATAAAGCACAACAACCTTAACTTGTCATCATGATCGAAGGAAGGATCTAAACATAGGTTTCATGCTGTATAGATGTTTCACGATGTTCAACATGACAGATAAAGCACAACAACCTTACTTGCCATTCTGACGACAGGAAAAATCTAAACACAGGTTTCATGCTGTATAGATGTTTCACGATATTCAACATGACAGCCTAAACACAAAAAATAACCTTATGTTGTCATCCTAAACGCAGGAAGGATCTAAACATAGGTTTCATGCTGTATAGATGTTTCACGATGTTCAACAGGACAGCCTAAACTCACAAAAAATAACCTTATGTTGTCATCCTGATCGCAGGAAGGATCTAAACGTAGCTTTCATATTGTATAGATGTTTCACGATGTTCAACATGACAGAAAACAAAAAATATTACTTACCATTCTGACGACAGGAATAATCTAAACATAGGTTTCATGCTGTGTAGATGTTTCACGATGTTCAACATGACAGTCTAAACACAAAAAAAACTTATGTTGTAATTCTGTCGACAGGAAGGATCTAAACGTAGGTTTCATGCTGTGTAGATGTTTCACGATGTTCAACATGACAGATAAAACACAAAAAAAGGAGATAAAACGAATTATCTCCTTTTCAAAATCCTATAAATGAAGATTAATCTCTTCTTCCAGCTAATAAACTAGCATAATATAATAAAGTCACTAATGCTGATAATGCAGCAACTACATAAGTCATTGCAGCCCACTTTAAGGCGTCTTTTGCACCGTCATGTTCTTGACTACTATGAGTTATATGTGCGGTATCTAACCATGCTAATGCTCTTTTTGAAGCATCAAACTCGACAGGTAATGTTACAAAAGTAAATATTGTAGTAATTGCTAATGCGGCAACACCTATCTGTAATAAAAGGTATGATTCGGAGAAAATCACCAACATAACACCGATCATTAACGTAAATGACACTATTTTAGATGCAATATTCACCATAGGTACCATCGAAGAGCGAAATGTTAACCAAGAGTAAGCTGTTGCATGCTGCACAGCGTGCCCACATTCGTGAGAAGCTACTGCTGCTGCTGCAATACTACGTCCATGATACACCTCAGGACTAAGATTTACAGTTCTATCCGCAGGATTATAATGGTCCGTCAATTGACCTTCAACGGAAATGATTTTGACATCGTATATATTATTATCATGAAGCATTTTTTGAGCGATCTCTGCTCCAGACATACCCGAAGAAAGTGGCATTTCAGAATATTTTTTAAATTTACTTTTAAAACGACTCTGTACCAACCAACTAATAATACCTATACCAATTAATAAAATCCAAATACCCATATCTTATATTTTTAATTTCTATTTTACAATTTACCCAATATCAATAATAATTCCACAATTATATATTACTTCTAAAATAACAAAAACTACGTCTTTAAGATTATTTATAGCATTAAATAATGACAGTTTGACACAAAAACAACATATAATGACACTATTACGGTTAATGTGCTACCCATTTATAGTTCCCATCTACAAACTTTATTTTGGCATCATCAATTAAATGGCGTACCACCTCAAGTTTAATTTCATCACTCCCAATCGTTATGGAATCTATCAAAGCATGCAATTCCCTATCCTGATCCAGCAATAGAATACGCACCTGCTGCTCAATATTTTGATGCATATTTCTTTTATGAATACGCATCAGACAAAGATCACAAGCACCACATAATTCAGCTTCCATTTCTCCAAAGTAGGTAAGCAAAGCTTTACTGCGACATTCCTTGGTATCCAAATATCCGAAAATAGCCTCTATTTGCTCTCCTTTAATCTGTTTGCGCTCCCGTATAAAATCAGTATCAATATACAGATTTTTATAATCCACCCTACTTTGCAAAAATTGTAACTGAGGTTTATCAGTACTTTTAATATACGAGGCAATCTGTTGTTTTTGTAATCCCTCAAGAAGGCCAACGATTACATCATAAGGCAATCCCAATTTTTTGGCAAATTCATACTCATTGATAGCGACAAAAAAATCAAATACACCGCCATAAGAACGTAATATTACTTTTATCAAACCATCATATTTTACAGCTTGCACCTGAAATTTGTACAACTCCTGAAAATCAATCTCAAATTTGAATCTTGAGGGAATAAATACAGCCTCCGATAAGGACAACCATCCATCACGCTCCAAAAACTTTAATGCGCTGATAGTAGGCATTACCTCCAAATTGTACTTCTTTGCAAATTCAATGATATCAAAATCAAATATCAAACCTGCACCTGCACCATATGCAATTTGGTAATGATTGGCTAAATGATGATAAACCTGTTGTATAAATAGAACAGAAGGAAAACTTGCCTCATAATTATTTGACAACCTAACTCTATCCTGCTGTTGGTATAATAACACAGGGAATGCCTTTTTATCATCTCGACCTGCGCGCCCTGCTTCTTGGTAATAGGCTTCCAATGAATCAGGGATATCCAAATGTACAACAAAGCGTACATCAGCTTTATCGATCCCCATTCCAAAAGCATTGGTAGCAACGATCACACGTGTACGGCCTTTTGTCCAGGCATCTTGTTTCAATTCTCTTTCCTTCAGGGCTATTCCTGCATGATAAAAATCAGCAGAAACACCATTATTCACTAAGAAACGAGCTACCTCTTGAGTCTCTCTTCTATTTCGTACATACACAACACCGCATCCCCCCGTTTTATGGACTATCCGAAGCAATCTATTCATCTTATTCTCTTCAAATAATGCCATATAGCCTAAATTTAGCCTAGCAAAACTTTTCTGGAGAACATTTTTCGTTTTGAATAACAGTTGTTCTTGAATATCCTCGACAACCCGAGGAGTTGCTGTAGCCGTCAGTGCCAGAAAAGGAACTTTGGGATGAATCTCTCTGAGTTTAGCAAGGTTAAGGTAAGAGGGGCGGAAATCATATCCCCATTGTGATATACAGTGCGCCTCGTCTATAGCAAAAAGATTCACTTTCATATAACGGATTCTCTCTTGTACCAGCTCAGCATACAAGCGCTCAGGTGCAATATAAAGAAACTTAATCTTACCAAAGATGCAATTATCTAAAGCAATATCAATCTCACGATACGACATCCCCGAATAAATAGCTATCGCATCTATTCCTTTGGCCCGTAGATTTTGAATCTGATCTTTCATCAAAGCGATCAAAGGACTGATCACAATACATATGCCCTCTTGCATCATCGCAGGAACTTGAAAACAGATTGATTTACCTCCTCCCGTCGGCATCAATGCCAATGTATCTCTCCCTTGTAGGACAGCATCAACAATCTCATCCTGCAAAGGACGAAATTGGTCATACCCCCAATACTGCTTTAAAACTGAAAGACTGCTTTGCATATTCATTAATCTCCATCCCAAACATAAGCAAAATTATTTTTCAGGAGATAGATAGAATTGGTATTTAAGAAGTCTTTCTCCACCATATCGATAATTCTTTGAGAATTTGAGCCATCGATAATAATCGTAGCATGCTTAAAATATTTTAATAAATGTGTTATTTCATTCTTATTATTTTTTCGAAAAATAACACAATTATAATGGCTTAGCGAATCCATATTGATAATATCTTCCAAGATTAAAAAACGTTTTTCTCCAATTTGTATTTCTAGGTTCATCCTTTTATCAACAGATAAAATATTTACAAATTCAACATCTTCTTGCCGTACATAACGTGTCAAATCGGGTAATACAGCATATTTGAGGGTAGGATGATTAATAGAATCAAATGTCGTCCATAAAATAGCTTTCCCTTGTTTGATATTTGCTAGTGCAATAGAAGATCTAACATTATATATGCGATAGCCTTTATAATTATTTAAAAATAACCTTATAGCCACAGAATAACTCGATAAAAAAAACAAGCATATCATCATCATTACGAGCATTCTCTTATTGCCATAGTTGAAAGCTAATATTAGAAAAAGTAAAATTAACGACAAGGTTATAGATTGCACAGCATCCCATATGATACCATGGAAAACGGACATCGGTAACTGTGCAATAAACCGTAAACCATCGACCGAAAAAAGAATTATCGGATCCAAAAGATATCCTAAAATAACGCTTAATATATCAATTGGAATAGCAGCTAATAAAATACCTAGATACATTATTATCGTACTTGGGAGTGCTATAAACAAATTGGCAAATAGGAAATATAGCGGGAATTGTCCAAAATAATATAATGCAAAAGGTAAGGTAAATAATTGAGCAGCAATAGATACATAACAATATTCTACGGGCAATTTCAACCATCTATTCGAAGGGCACCAAAGATCTTTCAATATGGGAAATAATAAAAGAATCCCTAAAATAGCCGCATAAGAAAGTTGAAAACCAACATCAAACAAATATTGAGGAGAAAGCAGCAATATTAATAAAGCAGATGCTAAAAGAGTATTTACTGCTATTTGTCTTCTTTTAGAAATAATAGATACGATAAAGAAAGATATCATAATCCCTGCCCTCATTATGGGAGGGCTCATGCCCGTTAGAATCACATATCCCCAAATAACAATAAAGATTAGTACGCACCGGATTAACTTTCCATACTTAATTCTATCAAGTATTTTCAATAAATAAGACAATAATAAAAATACCAAACTAACGTGCAAACCAGAAACACTCAATACATGTATGGTTCCTGTATTACGGAAAGCATCCATCGTGCTAACCTCAACCTCTGAGCGATAACCAAATATTAGCGCTATAGCAATCTGAAATGCTTCTTCATTATGGAGGTATTGTTTAAAACGAGCCATTAGTTTCTTACGAAGCTCCAATGATTTATCGATCAAAAAATTCCCTTTCCCTTCGGCTATTTTTTTATATCCTGTAACGTTAAGAATGCATTGATACCATATCTGCTTATTTGTTAGGTAACTTCGATAATCAAATTCATATGGATTAAGAGGAGCCGAAGTGTCCGTAATTTTATTTTGAAATACAATGACATCCCCATAACCCAAAACCTGATCAAATAAAGAATCTCTAAGAAGCATAACTAACAATCGTCCATTGACAGGTTTACTTGTATTATTACTATCTACAGCATGTATCATACGCAGCGGAAAGCGGATTGTCTTCTCTTTGAACACAGGCTCATCATCTACCACTCCAATAAGTTGAGACGCATTACTGTTCGCAAAATGCGAAGGATCCGTAGTAGGCTTATTTATAGATATTAGCCACATCCCTAACACAAACATCAGTATATAAAACCCGATGCTAAACAATTGTTTTCTAAAGTTACTACAGATTTTGAATTGCGAAACAATAAGCAAGATGAAGCAACATACAATTACACAAGGTAAATAAGCTATATGTATTAGATCATACCATTTACCAAAGACAATCCCAATTGCTAATGCTAGCACAGGTTTGAAAAGTGGCACTTTGGAAAAGCTCAGCTGAAGTATATCCGTCTTCACCATTGCCAACGCATTTGAAATTTGATATCAGATCTTATATTTCCATTGGATACATCCAAACCAGATCCTACAGATTCTCTATTTATATAATAAGTTAAAGCATACCGAGTCCAAAAATCAAGCGCTTTTGCGATTCGCCAACGTATATTGAGATACGTTCGATAGCCTTTATCATAATATATTGGGAAGGAAGAAGCGTATAACACATCATTTTCAAAGGCAAATATCCTACTATTAAAATCGGTAGTATTAAAATATGCCACTCGCGTATTAAGTTGTAGCTTTCTTAAACCTTTCCAAAAGATATCTTGATAGACTAATAATCCTTTGCTTGGGTCATTAGCTTCTTTGTTAAACAAGGCTAGTTCAATACGTGAACGCATATTCCAAGTATCATTCCATCTATATTGATAATCAAATCGCAATTGATTACGATTAATATCACCTAATACATTGGTATTAAATTGGGGTAGGTTTATATTTTCTTGACGTAATCGATGTCTATAACGAATAGCTATCTTTCCTTTTTTATACCAAGAGTATGTCAATTGACTAAGAAAATCAGTTCCCTGACTAGGTGCATCAACTCTGAATTTTAACCATGGAAATCTAAATATATCGACATAATTTACCCATTCAATCTTTCTATTAGGATGTAAAACGAATCCGGCGTATATACCACTTTCATTTGCTACCGTTGACCCTTCACTTAACGACTGTGCATAAAAGCTATGGTAATCACGCGCATAATTTCTATAAGTGGTAAATAGAGATAATGTAGGATGTAAACTTGCTATAATGCCATTGATAGTAGCATAAGCACCATTAAAGCTATAGGCCGTTTCTCCAAAAATATAATAATTGCGGTATGTCGTTTGATAAGAAACACCCAACTGATGCAATGATTTGCCCTCGAAATCAAATATATTTCTAACATTAGTAGCCTTTAATTTACGTCCGTTAAATTGTAAACCCATATAAGTAATCCCTAACTTCCATCGCTTGTATCGATAACTGATATTGGAACCATAGATGATTTGCTTTATTTGATTACGATAGGACAACTCCGTTGGAGTTCGATGTAATCCTGTTGAAGAAATAGTAGTGATTGTATTTTCAGTAGTATCCGATTTTTGGAGATTCCCAGACAAGCTATTATAGGCGATAAAAGGAGTCCATTTCCATTTACCTAATTCTATTTCGGCAGATATTCCACGTTGGTAATTATTCTCATTGAGGGAGGAATATCCTTTCAAGCCGGCTCCTTGCCGTGCGACAGCGCCTATCCATACCCCTTTACCAAAACTCAAACCATTCCACACGACCAATCCTTGTCCAAATTGTAACGCATAATCTCCTATTACGAGTTTACTGACACTTTTATTCAATTTATTAAACTCGATATGTGCAGAATAGAAATCAAAACCATAACGCTGTTTATTATAAAAAAAAGGTTCACCAGCATCTTTTTTCATATTGACCGATACTTTGATTTTGTTGTCATAATTCCAACGATAGCGTAGCGCATATCGATTTGGATCCCCAAGATAACGAGAGAGTAGCGCGTCTTTAATCTCATATCCACGTTGTTTCTCTAATATTCTACCATAACGTACCATCAATATCTGCTCATCGTTTGCGATTATCTCTTTAAGTGTTAGATTTTTTAGATTCATAACTTGATTTACAGTTACAAAATTGCGGAGCAAAAGAATCGTTTGCAATGATAATCCCGTTATCCCTTGCAATTCTAAGATGCTTATAAAATCCCCCGATACTTTTTTGTGATAAATGATATTTTCAATCTGCTGAGGCGACAGAAATATTAGATTAGACAAGTCTGCTTCAGTCGCTGTATTAAGGTTTAAGGGATTTTTGGTATAGTAACTCAATCGTTCTAGTATCTCTGATACATCAATATCATCTCCTAACTCTTCGGACAATTGTTCCAACAAGAGCTCTTCTATAGAAGTATCTTCTACTTGGGCACTAGAAATAGTACTATTCAAAAACATAGAAATACTTATAATTAAGAATTTCCTAAAAAGCATAGCTTATTGCTATTTGCGGAGAGCTTCCTAATTGTGGATGAAATGAAGTAGCACAGTCTATACGAAAGTTATTAAGCTTTAATCCTATTCCAGCATAATATTGAAGAGGCCCACTAGCGACACCTGTACGAAAAAAAATAACATTATCGATTTCATAAGATATGCCTGTACGAATATTTACTTTTTGTAATGGATGATAATACACATCCGAGGATATAAAAATAGCAGGCGCGATATCATACTTTATACCTATCGCTATTTCTCGAGGAAGGTAATAATCTATATCTTCAGCAAATAGTTGTTGAGAAATATTATTTATTATTAACCCTAATGTCAGCTGATCTATAATTAATACTTGAAAACCCAGATCTAATGAAAAAAAATTGTCATTGCCGTAGTTGGTAATACTATAACTATGGTAATTGAAAGATAACGATGTAGAAAAGAAATCGTCAAATGAGCGTGCATATACCGATGACAATGTCATTAGTGAGGATACTCCAGCTAATCCATATCTATGGATAGATATACCAACGGCACCTTCTTTCTTGATAGGCATCCCTATATAAAGAGCTTGCGTACTTAGCTCGGATGATACAAAATTGGATTGAAATGCTAAGGCCGCTTCTATACCTCTCAATCCCACTAAACCTGCAGGATTATTTGTAATACTATATAAAGATTTTAAGGCTATACCAGAATTTCCAATTCCCTGATAGGGAGCAGCATTAAAAGATTGTGCAAAACTACCCGAGCACAAGAGTAATAATAAGATTACCCTAAAAATCATATCTTTAGATTATTGATTACATAAATCTAACGATTTTAACTTTAAAAATTTAAATTATCTTTAAAATTAATATTCAGAACATAAAAAATGCCAGAGATAATCTGGCATTTTTATATTTTATAAGAATTAACTACACGTCAATCTTAGCATATTTTGCATTTTTCTCGATAAACTCGCGACGAGGAGCTACTTCATCCCCCATTAACATAGAGAATACGCGGTCACATTCAGCAGCATTATCAATTGTTACTTGACGTAAAGTACGGTGCTCAGGATTCATTGTTGTATCCCACAGTTGCTCTGCGTTCATCTCACCAAGACCTTTATAACGTTGTACATGTACAGAATCTTCTTTACCGCTGCCTTTAAGACGTTGGATCGCAGCTAAACGCTGATCTTCATTCCAAGCATACTCAAAATCTTTACCTTTCTTTACTAAATATAAAGGAGGAGTAGCAATATAAATATAACCTCTTTCGATTAACTCACGCATATATCGGAAGTAGAACGTAAGAATCAATGTTGCAATGTGGCTACCATCCACATCGGCATCGGTCATGATTATGATTTTGTGGTAACGAAGCTTAGCAATATTCAAGGCTTTAGGATCTTCTTCGGTACCGACAGAAACACCAATAGCAGTAAACATATTTTTGATCTCTTCATTCTCATAGATCTTATGTTCCATCGCTTTTTCTACGTTAAGGATTTTACCACGGAGTGGCATAATCGCTTGGTAATTACGATCACGACCTTGTTTGGCAGTACCACCCGCCGAGTCACCCTCGACAAAGAATATCTCGCACAAAGAAGGATCTTTGCTCGAACAATCTGCTAACTTACCCGGAAGACCAGAGCCACTCATTACCGTTTTACGCTGTACTAATTCACGCGCTTTACGTGCTGCTGCTCTCGCTTGTGCTGCAATAATAACTTTTTGAACGATAATTTTTGCTTCACGTGGGTTCTCTTCTAAATATTTACCTAGAATCTCACCGACAGCAACATCTACCGCGCCCATTACTTCGGTATTTCCAAGTTTAGTTTTCGTCTGACCTTCAAACTGAGGCTCAGCTACTTTAACAGAGATAACAGCCGTTAGTCCTTCTCGGAAGTCATCACCAGTAACGTCAACTTTAGAATTTTTCAATAGACCAGATTCATCGGCATATTTTTTCAATATACGCGTTAAACCTCTACGGAATCCCGCCACATGTGAACCACCCTCTATCGTATTAATATTATTAACATAAGAGTGTACATTTTCGGAATAGGTATCATTATATTGAAATGATAATTCAACAGGGATTCCTTGTTTGATACCTTCTAAGTAAATAGGTTCTGGTATCAAAGCTGTTCTATTTCCATCTAAGAATTTTACAAACTCTTGTAAACCACCTTGTGATAAAAATCTATCCGTTCTAAACGTACCGTCATCATTAAGCTCACGCTCATCGACTATTGTTAATACAATACCCTTGTTTAAGAAAGCTAATTCACGAAGACGATTCGCTAATGTATCGTAATTATAAACTAATGTCTGTGTAAAGATCTCTGGATCTGGTGAAAAAGTCACGATAGTACCATTCATGTCAGAAACACCTACTTCTTTGACATCGTACATCGGTTTACCTTTTTGATATTCCTGATTGAAAATCTTACCCTCTCTATGTACTTCGGCTTTCAAATGGGTAGATAAGGCATTCACACAAGAAACCCCTACACCATGTAGACCACCTGATACTTTGTAGGTATCCTTATCAAATTTACCACCGGCGTGCAATATTGTCATGACCAACTCCAAAGCAGACTTACCTTCCTTTTTGTTGATTCCTGTTGGAATACCACGTCCGTTATCTTGAACAGAAATTGAATTATCTTTGTGTATAGTGACTAAGATTGTATCACAATAACCCGCAACCGCTTCGTCAATAGAGTTGTCGACAACCTCATACACCAAATGATGTAAACCTTTAGGCCCGGTATCACCAATATACATTGAAGGGCGCTTACGCACAGCTTCTAATCCCTCTAATACTTGAATATTATCCGCAGAATACGTGTTAGGATTATTTTTTTCTTCGCTCATGAAATTATTGAAATAAGAATTTTTTTAACTCTCAAAGTTAACAAAAATAAGCCAGTTAAACAAGTGTTTTTCAGCCAAAAGAAGTGTAAAATGCGGTATAAAAAACACTAAATAATCAAAAAAATGGAAAATTAATTTTTTTATGGTAGGTTTGTCTTACAAAAAGAAATTTTACCTTTAAGCATGAATAAATTGACAACAACATTATCTACAGCTGCAGTAGGATTATCCTTAGCTTTAGTAATCACATCTTGTAACAACGAAGTAAAAAAAACAGATGCTACTAGTAATGATAGTACAAGCACAAGTGTATCCACTGATAACAAAGTAGAGAAAATCGTTTATGTAAATTCAGATAGTCTTTCTGAAAAATTCGTTTATTTCAAAGATATCAGAGATCGATTAGAGGCTAAAGCTAAGAAGGCACAAAATGATCTTCAATCCAAAGGTCAAGCCTTCCAACGAGAAGTAGCTGAAGCAGAGCAAAAAGTAGCGACGATGAGCGCTTCAGAGCGTCAAGCAGTTCAAGAAAGATTAGCACGTAAACAACAAGAATTAGCTCAATTGAATCAAAATGCTTCTAATTCATTAGCACAAGATGAGAATACAGAGATTAATGCTGTTTACACTACTATCAGTGATTACTTGAAGAAACATGCTGAAGAAAAAGGATATCAATATGTACTGACGTATTCGAAAACTAATCCTTCTGTCATCTATGCTGATTCCAAGTTAGACATCACGAAAGAAGTTGTTGAAGGCTTGAATAAAGAGTATACCAATAAAAAAGCTTCTGACAAGAAATAATTAGTATTAAAGATTAAAAAAGGCTTCAGCATATGGAGCCTTTTTTTTTTGATTAAGCGATTTTTTTTATGAATTAATAATTAGTCAAATGATAAATCATGTACTTCAAGAAAACCAATCTTCGTTTGCATGGGTTGATATTTATAATCCGACGGCAGCAGATTTTTACGAATTAGAGAATAGATTTAACATTAGCGGCGCCTCCATCAGAGATGCACTTGAGATCGGTCATTTACCAAAGATTGAAGAATTTGAAGATTATCATTTTCTAATCATACGATCAGTCGCTAATACGATCTCCGAAGATTCAGATGCACTGACGGAAATAACGGATAGAATATCCATATTCTACGGCAAAAATTTTGTGATTACTTCCCATAGAAACAAGATTGACTATTTAGAGCGACTAATTAATACCGATCCTACCAATAAGAAATTACAATCTAGCAAAGCTTTTATAAATGCAATCGTGTCAGAAGCATTAAAGACATTTGAGGAATTTGCCATCCACAATATTGCAACACGATTAGATCATTATGAAGAAGTTGTCTTTTTAAGACAAAGTAGAAAGACATCCCTAAAAAAGATGTATTACTTAAAAAGGCAAATAGATCTTATCCGTAGTATATTGACTTTCTATAAGGATATCGTTGATTATTTTCATATGCCCGAATATAAGAATATTTATACCCAAGATTTGAAAGATTCATTTTCAAGAAGCTTAGCTTTATATAAAAATTCATCCGAAAACACTGCGCAATTACTTTCAATTTACTTCAATATAGAATCAAACCATACCAACGAAATCATGCGTCTATTGACCATAATCTCTGTATTCTTCATGCCGCTGACATTCGTAACCGGTTTGTATGGGATGAATTTTGAAAATATGCCGGGTTTAAAATCACCATATGGTTATATCAGCACAGTAGGAATTATGCTATGCATATCTGTATTGATATTATATTTATTCAAGAAAAAAAGATGGTTGTAATACGCTAGATTAATTTTTTGGGTAAAATAGCGATAAACTCCTTAAGATAAAAAGGTTCGAAATATATGAGATCTTCAACATCTCCATGTTGAAATTTCTCAAATGCTATCTCACTCATATACGCAGAAGAATGTACATATGATGCGTCTACATGAATGTTAGGTTTGTTTGCAAACAAGTCATTCAGCTTTGCTGCACCAGAACCAAAAAGAACAATATCGTTATTTTGGTAAGCATCAAAAGAATGCTCATCAATAATACGTGCTTCTGTAGGAACTAATAAATCCCCTTTACTATTATATACTTCCAGATATACCTCCATACGTCGAGCATCCAACATAGGGATGAACAGTGTATTATCAGTACGAGGCTTGTTATACCCCGCATACATCATCGCTAAGGTATTAATAGCTAATAACGGTATATCTAATGCATACGCTAAACCTTTGGCTGTAGAAACGCCAATACGTAGCCCTGTGTAAGAGCCCGGACCTTTACTCACACAAACAGCTGCTAATTCGGAATATTGAAGATGCAAGGAACTTAATAATTGATCGATAAAAACCGTCAATTTGGAGGCATGCAAATTGGGTTCGGTAGCCTCTACTTGACCGATAGTTTTCCCTTCTAAACTAATAGAAACAGAGCAAATCTCCGTAGCAGTATCCAACTGTAAAATGTAATTACGCATCGTATTATAACAATTTATGGAACTGGATCATGACCATGCCCACCCCAAGGATTACAACTTAATATTCTCTTGATAGCCATCCAACCACCTTTGAAAGGGCCATATTTAATTATAGCTTCTTTCCCATATTGTGAGCAAGTGGGCGTATATCTACAATTTGCTCCTAATAAAGGTGATATAAAAATTTGATAAAAACGGATTATTAACAAAAACAACTGTTGTACTAAGAATCCGAAAAAACCAAAAATCTTACGCACAACAAATCTCTTTAAGTTGATTTAACATTTTAATCATCTTCTCTTCCATTACTTTAAAAGGCAATTCCTCTTTGGCAATGTATTGAATCGCGAAATGCAAATTTAAGACTTTCTCCTGGATAAAAGGATATAGAAGATCCCCCTTTTGCAAACGATAAGCCTCGCGCATGAGTCTTTTGATCCTATTGCGATCATGTGCTTTTTTAAATCTACGTTTAGAAACTGATATAATTACTTTAGCTGCAGCTATATCAGCTGGTAGATATGTGTAGACTACCCTATAAGGGTAAACGACAAAAGAAGAACTACTATGAAAAAGCGCATCAATATCACTTTTACTACATAGTCGTTCTTCTTTTTTAAATGTTTTTTTCATAGAGATGACTTCAATTAGCCGGAAAGGCATTATTAGTCACCGGCGATAAAAAAGAATTAACCTTTATGACGATATTCGTCAGAAACTGTAAGACGTTTTCTACCTTTAGCTCTACGAGAAGCTATTACTCTTCTACCATTAGCAGAGCTCATACGCTCTCTAAAACCATGCTTATTTCTTCTTTTTCTTTGCGAAGGCTGAAATGTTCTTTTCATGACGCTTATTTATATTTTATATATTTTCTACCAATTAATTACCTCTAAGAGGAATGCAAAAGTACTCTATTATTTCTAAAATTACAAGATTTTAAATAAAAAAAATAAGAATGTAAATGATAGAAACTATTTAGCGTATTGCGTATCCTATTTATTTTTCAAAAGATCACGAATCTCTGTTAGTAATACTTCTTCTTTCGTGGGCGCTGGTGCAGGAGCAGGCACAGCATCCTCTGTTTTCTTAAGTGTATTCAACGCTTTAATAACCAAGAAAATACAGAACGCTATAATAGTAAATTGAATAATAACATTAATAAAATTGCCATACTTGATCGCTACTTCTTCCACTCCCGCGGTTGCATTCGCTTCCGTAATAACATATTTCAATTGACTAAAATCAACACCACCTGTCAAAAATCCTAATGGTGGCATAATAATATCATCAACTAATGAAGTTACTATTTTCCCAAAAGAACCACCAATAACAACACCGACAGCCAAATCAATAACGCTCCCGCGCATTGCAAAATCTTTAAATTCTTTAATAATTCCCATTTGATTTATGTTTTAATATAGATTTTTCAAAAATAAATAATATTATCATTTAATGATAAATATTTTCGATATTTATTGCGAATCAAAATTCTATAATTCAATCATTTTTTTATCTTTGTACATTAAGACTAGTAAAAATTATAAATTGTAGATCCATATTAGATCGTCAAATTCATGAAGAAAATACTAATTGCAGATGACCACAGCATAGTTCGACTAGGTGCTTCAATAATCATAAATGAAAAGTTTAAGAATACTGAAATAATTAATGCTACTACAATCGAAGAAGTCTATAATAACCTCCGCGATTCAAAATTTGATCTATTATTACTTGATATTAATATGCCCGGAGGCAACAATATTAAAGTAGTGAAGGAGATGTTAGATTTACAGAGCGATTTAAAGATTCTTATATTTTCATCATACGATGAAAATATTTATGCTTTACGTTATATTGAGGCTGGCGCTGCTGGATTTTTAAATAAAAATACAGCAATGGAAGAATTAGCAAATGCTATACAAAGCATACAAGATCGTGGCAGATATATGTCTGATGCTATCAAAGATTTATATGTACAAAAACTAACAACAAATAAATCTACATTAGACAAAGCTAACCCGTTGTTTAAGCTATCTAACAGGGAGATGGATGTCGCAAAGCACCTGATAGAAGGTCATGGTATACTAGAGGTCTCTAACCTCTTAAAATTAAGCTCTTCAACGGTCTCGACATACAAGAGTAGAATTTTTGAAAAGCTTGCAGTAAACAATATACCGGAGCTAATAGAATTATTCAAATTAAATGAGAAAGAATCATAATAAACAAAGGGTGGAAATATTATATTTCCACCCTTTGTTTATTATGTCTAGCTATACTTATTAATCTACATTATCATGTAGGAATGAATTGTTGCTACGTATCTCCGTAACACCTTCATCAAAAGACAAGGTAAATCTGGACACTTGTGAATCAGATGAATGTGGAACATCATCTAATGTTTTTTGTTTCCTTTTGTAAGCAGGCTCAGTTTCTAATTCTTGTAAGCCATTAGAAGACTTTAGTTTCATACTCAATTCTTTCAAACGTAAAATACGTTCTTTGGTTTTAAGTAATTGATCTTCAAAATTTACAGGCTCGTTTGCTTGCGTTGTAGAAGCCGCTGCAGCATTCGCATCAACGATCGTTGACACTTCGCTCACGATCTCTTCATTTACTTTTTCATCGTATGCATCAAATACTGTTGGCAATTTGAATTCAAACATAGAAGGACTAGTTTTCAATTCAAAACCATTAGACTCTGTCTGAGTAGGCTCTTCAGCAATTTCATCCGTTAAATCCAATGTATGACGAACAACTTGTGCCTCTACTAAGGTATTAGATTTAGGAGAAGTAAACAAATCAGTTGAAGAATTAGCTATTGTATTAGAAGTCGTAACGGGCTTTACGTATACATCCTCAACATTATTAACAGGTCTTTCTACAAATTGATTCTGAACCATAGGTTTCACATATGAAATAGAAGGCTCAGGGGATAAAGGCAAAGCAACTTTTTCTTTTTCTTTCTCTTTTACACGCTCTTCAGATGTTTGAAAACCTGTTGCAATAATTGTTACTGACAACTCTTCATCATAAGTTTCGTCAATACAGTTACCCCAAATTAAATCAGCTGTAAGGCCAGCTTTTTCTTGAATATAATCTGTAACAATAGCCACCTCATCCATTGTTACTTCTTTAGTACCAGAAGTAATATTCAATAAAATATAACGCGCACCTTCAATTTCATTATCTTTCAATAATGGTGAAGCCAATGCACCCGTTACGGCTTGAATAGCTCTATCTTCGCCTACTGCGATATGATTACCCATGATAGCTACACCGCTATCATTCATAACGGTACGCACATCTTTAAAATCGACGTTTACATACCCCGGGATAGTAATAATTTCCGCTATACCTTTTGCGGCAGTAGTTAATATATCATCCGCTTTAGCAAAAGCAGCTGTCATCGTAAGATTTCCAAATATCTCGCGTAGGCGATCATTAGAAATTACAAGATAAGAATCAACATATTTGCGAAGCTCATTCAAACCTTCTTCAGCTTGAGAGCGACGTTTTTTACCCTCAAACGCAAAAGGAGTTGTAATAATAGCTACGGTCAAAATTCCCATTTCTTTAGCTGCTTTAGCTAAGACAGGACTTGCACCAGTTCCAGTACCACCTCCCATACCAGCTGTTATAAACAACATCTTGGTGTTAGTACCTAACATTCTTTTTATGTCATCGATACTTTCGATTGCGGAATTTTCACCTACATCAGGATCAGCACCAGCCCCCATACCTTCCGTAAGGCTAGCTCCTAATTGTACTTTATTGGGAATCGGACTTAACTCTAAAGCTTGCGCATCTGTGTTACACACGATAAAATCCACCCCACTTATCCCTTGCTTGTACATGTGGTTAACGGCATTACCGCCGCCACCACCGACCCCTATAACTTTAATTATAGAGGACTGTTCCTTTAACATTTCAAATTGTATCGACATAATATCCTATTTTTACGAATTGTTAAGTCTTAAAATACGTCCCAAACTCAACAATTCTAATGTAATAATACCAAATATATTAACAATACTTTTCCACATTTCTTTAAATGTGGAAAAGTATTGTTAATGTTGAAAATTATTTTTTACCAATGAAAGAATCATCATCAATTTCTTGATTATCCTTAATAAATTCAGAGATAATTTTTGTAAACCAACTCTCTTTTTTACTTTGTTTATCAGCAATTTCTTTCACCGGTACTTTTTCTGTTTTCTTGACGCCACGCTCTCTAGATATTGCTTCTTCTTCTTCTACAGATAAAATTCCTTTAATCAAAAGACCTACACTCGTAGCGTACATTGGGCTTTTCATTTCTTCGAAAGTCTGTTTGTTGAGCATATCCGTTTTTGCTAAATATTCGTTAGGATATCCAATACGACAGTCTATACCTGTAATATATTCAACTAACTGTACTAAATGCTTCAACTGCGCACCACCACCAGTAATCACAATACCAGCGATCAATTTATCTTCATATCCTGAAGATTTAATTTCATAATATACATGCTCGATGATTTCTTCCATACGAGCTTGAATAATATAAGCCAAATTTTTCACAGAAATCTCTTTGGCATCGCGACCACGAATACCTGGTACACATATTACTTCGTTTTCTTTATTTTCATCCGCTAAAGCAGAGCCATATCTTACTTTCAATTGTTCGGCTTGATTCCTCAATACAGCACAGCCTTGACGAATATCTTCCGTAACAATATTACCTCCTAATGGAATTACAGCAGTATGACGAATAATTCCTTCGTGGAAAATAGCGACATCAGTAGTACCTCCACCAATATCTACTAAAACAACACCTGCCATTTTCTCTTCTTGATCTAGTACAGCTTCAGATGAGGCAAGAGGTTCTAATACTAACTCAGACACTTCTAAATCAGAATTGTCCACACATTTTTTTATATTTTTTATATCGGTTACACGGCCAGAAATGATATGAAAATTAGCTTCCATACGACGTCCCGCCATACCGATTGGTTCCTTAATACCAGGTTCATTATCTATGGTAAACTCCTGCGGCAATACATGAATAATCTCTTCACCAGGAGGCAAAACCAACTTGTACATATCTGATATCAAACGCTCAACATCAATGCGTCCAATCTCTTCATCGTCACTTTTTGTTAATATACCTCTGTGTTGAATACTCTTAATATGTTGGCCAGCAATACCTATATTTACAACTTTAATATCCACATTTGATTGTCCCTCAGCTAAAGAGACGGCTTCGCGAATACTTTGCACTGTTTTATGAATATTAGCGACTACTCCACGGTTTACACCTGCAGACTCCGCTTTTCCTACGCCTAATAACTCTATTTTATTCGAACCACTACGACGTCCAACAGTAACGCAAATTTTTGTTGTCCCGATGTCCAATCCTACGACAATTGGGCCATCTTTTTCAATTTCTGTAATTCTTGGTTTCATATGCTGTACTTTATGCTGTATTTTAATTTTTCGTATTAATTTTCATTTGCAAACTATCCATAACCCAGTTATCTTTTCTTTCGCAAATAATTTGTCCTCCATATTTTACATTGACCTTGCCATATGCTTCAGTCCCAACTTTTGGTAAAATATTCTTGTAATAAATCTCCAAACGTCTTAATTTATCATCCAAAGAATCTGCTGACCCAATTACGAGTGTTTCACTCCCTACTCTTGGTATCAATTCTATATCCTTTTGATCATTGACATATATTTGCACAATCTGGTTTTCCCATAATACATCCCCTTTAACACGATTCACCACCTTTATGAGATCCTTTACTGTATTAGATTCGACAGATTCTAACGCTTTACTATACCCTTCTTGAATATTACCATTAGCTACTAACACGTGCGGCACATACTTCAATGTTACGGGGACCTTATTCCCTTTTCCATCAACATAGAATTCACGGCCCGTCTTATTAATCACTCTTAGTACCACTTCACGTTGCTGTACAGTCACATTAAGTATACCATCCATATCTGCATGTACTTCAGCTTTAGAGACGTAAGGCAGTTTCTCAATTTCACGTTCAATTTGCTCCATCTTAATGGCATTAAGATTTTTATCGACCACAGCTCCAAATTGATTATTAATCATTTTAGAAATATCATTTTGATCAATAAATGTTTCTCCTCCTTCGACAGATACACGTAAGGAAACACACTTTTGAGACGCATCCTTGTCAGCTACCAGACTCATCAACATAGCCAATCCACCAAGCGTCGATATGCCCAAGAAAGTGTAAAAAACTATGCTCCATCTGATATTCTTCATACTACTTTTCTAAAATAGCCTTGATTGGTTTCACCAAACGATCTATATCACCTGCACCTACTGTTACAATTAATTCGGGATTTTCATCCGCTACAAATTGTAAAATATCAGTAGGGGAAACAATTCTCTTCTTATCTAAATTTACCTTATCTAACAACCATAATGAAGTAACACCTTCAATAGGTAATTCACGTGCAGGGTAAATATCCATTAATAATAACTCATCCGCCATCCCTAGTACTTCAGCAAAGCCATCACTAAAATCACGTGTTCTAGTGAATAAATGAGGTTGAAATACCACGGTTAATTTTTTGGTTGGATATAGTTTACGCATAGAACTTAAAAAAGCTCTTAATTCCTCCGGGTGATGGGCATAATCATCGATATAAACATGATCTGCAGTTCTCACTACATATTCAAAACGACGTTTAGCCCCTTTAAAATTTCCTAAAGCAGTAACAATCTTATCTTGATCAATACCTAATAATAAAGCTACCGTAATAGCTGCTACCGCATTTTCAACATTATGTAATCCTGGGATCCCTAGTCTAATATTAGGGATAACAATATCTTCTTTGATATAATCAAAGTGAAACTCGCCATCTATCACTTGAACATTTGCACCGTGTGCATCCGCTTCACCTTCGCGTGTATATGAAATATCACCTGCAAATGGTAAGCCTGATTTTACAATACGCGTACCTCCATCTACCACACGGTCAAGATACATTTTGAATGAATCAATCAAACTTGAAGCATCACCATAGATATCTAAGTGATCCGCATCTGCAGAAGTAACCACAGCAATATTTGGATGTAATGTCAAAAAAGAACGATCATATTCATCCGCTTCTACAACGACAACATTATTATCCCCGAATAATACATTGGTATTATAATTAGAACTAATACCTCCTAAAAAAGCAGAACAATCATAGCCTGTATCTTTGAGAATATGTGCTATCATCGTAGAAGTAGTAGTCTTGCCATGCGTTCCCGCAACACCAATCGTAAAACGGCTAGCACTTATAAAACCTAATACTTGCGAACGCTTAAATAACTCAAAGCCTCTTACTAATAACTCATTTTTAATTTTTAGATCCTTAGGAACGGCAGGAGTAAAAATTACTAAAGCCTCATTAGAAGGTTTTAAAAATGCTTCTGGTATAAGACTTATATTATCTTCATAAATAACTGAAATACCCTCACGTACTAATGTTTCCGTCAATTCAGTTTCTGTTTTGTCATATCCAAAAACGGCACATCCCAACTGATGAAAATAGCGTGCAAGCCCACTCATGCCGATACCACCGACTCCTAATAAATAGACTTGTTTTACTTTATCGATATTCATATTATTTATTTATCAATTTCAAAACTTCTAAAGCGATAACCTCATCAGCATCCAATAAGGCTAATTTTTTGATATTATCACTTAACTGTACACATTGAGACTCATTATTAAGCAATGCTATTGCCTTACCTATTAACACGTCCTTAGCTTCTATATCTTTTACCATAATAGCAGCTTCCTTATTTACCAAGGCCATTGCATTCTTGGTTTGATGATCTTCTGCTACATTTGGCGAAGGCACTAATATTATAGGCTTACCTACAACACACAACTCAGAAATAGTGCCTGCACCCGCCCTAGCGACGATTAAATCAGCAGCAGCGTATGCATAATCCATTCTTTGTAAGAAAGGCATTAACTTAATAGTATTAGGCAACTTATTTCCTAACTCCGCTTGTAATGTATCATAATAATATCCACCACATTGCCATATTACTTGAATATCAGCATCTACTAAGGTTTGAATATTTTGCTTTACACAGTCATTCAATGTACCAGCACCTAAACTACCTCCTGTCACAAGAATAGTTTTTTTATCTTCTGCAAATCCGAAACTCCTCAATGCCTCCGATCGTTTACCCTGAATATCTACCGAAGTACGACGAATAGGGTTTCCTGTTAACATTACTTTATCCGCTGAAAAAAACTTATCCATCCCATCGTAAGCGACACATACTTTTTTAGCCTTGCGGCCAAGACTTTTATTTGTCTTTCCTGCGAAAGAATTTTGTTCTTGAATAAGCGTTGGCAAACCAATCATATTGGCCATCATCAATAATGGTCCAGAAGCATAACCACCAACACCTACTGCCACGTCTGCTTCAAAATCTTTAATGATTTGTCTTGCCTTCACTAAACTCTTTAACATCTTTAGCGGCAAAGCCAAATTTTTAATTAATGACTTCCTATTTAATCCCTGAATATCTAAACCAACAATTTGGTAACCGGCAGCAGGAACTTTTTCCATTTCCATCTTACCATTAGCACCTACAAATAGTATTTCAATATCCGGTTGGATACGACGTAACGCATTCGCTATCGCAATCGCAGGAAAAATATGTCCTCCTGTACCACCTCCACTAATGATTACTTTGTTCGCCATCTTTAATTAATATTATATAGAACCAACTACCACCTTTTTAGGGCTTCTTATTGGTTTTACGTCTTCTTGTAATTCCTCGTTACTTTTTAACTCTTCGATATTTCTACTTACAGATAATATAATACCTAACGCTACAGAAGTAAATAATATAGAAGTACCTCCCATACTGACTAATGGTAAAGGAACCCCAGTTACGGGCCCCAATCCTACAGCTACTGCCATATTTGCCAACGCTTGTATCGTCAAACTAAATCCTAATCCTGCAGCTAAGAAAGCACCAAATGCTCGAGGACTCATCGTTACTATTCGAATACATCTATACATCAAGGCCAAATATAAAGCCAATAAGATAGCGCCCCCAATCGTTCCATACTCTTCAATTATAATCGCAAATATAAAATCGGAATAAGGATGTGGAAGAACATTACGCTGCACGCTATTTCCAGGCCCTTTACCAAACAATCCACCTGTAGCAATTGCTATCTTTGCGTTATTTGCTTGGAAATTTTTATCTTCTTGAAATGGGATATTAGATTTCGTTACAGCTTCCGTGTCAAAATACCCTTTAATACGGCTTAAATATGTTGCACGTCGTGGTCCTAATAACATAACTAAAGAAAGTAGTATAGCACCTCCAATACATACAATACCGATTTGCTTGATATCTACACGCCCTATAATTAATAACAACACACTGGTTCCGAAAAGCATTAAAGCAGTCGAAAGATTAGCTAATGCGATTAAAACAAACACCATAAAAACAGCCCCCATAATAGGTATAAAAGATTTCTTAACATCTTTTATATCTTCTTGTTTGCGAGAAAGCATACGTGCTAAAAAAGTAATCAATGCCAGCTTAGCTAAATCTGAAGTTTGAAAAGTTTGATTTATCACAGGTATAGTAACCCAACGAGAAGCATCATTTACCGTATTACCGAATACCAAAGTATAAAACAACAAAGGAATGGTAATAATCATCAATATTTTAGAAATACCTGCGTACCACTTATAATCCAATTTATGAGACAAATACATCAATCCTAAACCAACAGCGATAATAGCAAAATGCTTTACCAAATACAATTCTGTTCCTTTGCCCTCTTTATATGCCAAAGTACCCACCGAACTATATACCGCAAGCAAAGACCATCCTGATAATATTATCACAATGATCCAAATCCATTTATCGCCTTTTAATTTTGAAAATACGTGTTCCATATGGAGCTATATATTACAAAGCCATTACTGCTTCTTTAAATTTATCACCTCTATCTTCATAATTTTTGAACCAGTCAAAACTTGCACAAGCAGGAGATAATAATACTGTATCACCTTTAGAAGCTAAATGAGAGGCAATTTGAACGGCATCCTTCATCGAAGAACTGTTTACAATTATTTCAACATCATCTTCAAAGGCATCATGAATACGTGAAGTATCCTTACCAATACACACGATAGCTTTTACTTTATCTTTCACTAGATCACGTAGCATCTCGTAATCATTTCCTTTATCAACACCACCTAATAATAAAACAATATCCGTTGAGAAGCTTTCTAAAGCATACCATACAGAATTAACATTTGTTGCTTTAGAATCATTAATATAATTAACACCACCGATATACCCAATATGCTCTAAGCGATGGGCTATATTAACATAAGAACCCATGCTATCTTTTACTATTTGGTTACGAAGATCTTGCACTTTTGCAATTAAACCTGACGCCATACTATTGTAGACATTATGTCTACCTTGTAATGATAACTCTTCAATATTCATCGCAAAAATCTCCCTCTTAGGTATGTTAATAATAATATTATTCTCCTTATTCAAAAATGCACCTGGCACTACTTCTTTTTCTTGAGACATAGGCAGTTGCAGAGCCTTTATATAAAATCTCTGTAAAGCCTTAACCGTCTCTTCATCATCTGCCAAATAAATAAAATAATCAGCCTCCGTTTGGTTCTGTATCATTCTAAATTTAGAATTAACATAGTTGTCCATGTTATAATCGTATCTATCCAAATGATCAGGTGTGATATTCAAAATAACAGCTACGTCGGCACGAAAATGATACATATCATCCAACATAAAACTGGAAATCTCCAGCACATATGTATCAAAATTTTCTCTAGCTACCTGATACGCAAAACTCTTTCCTATATTCCCTGCTAAACCCACATTCAAACCTCCATTTTTTAACATATAGTATGTCAACATTGTGGTGGTGGATTTACCATTAGATCCTGTAATACAAATTAATTTAGCATCTGTATATTGTGCTGCAAATTCAATTTCAGAGATCACAGGAATGCCTAGAGAACGAAGTTCTACTATCAATGGCGCTTTTTCTGGAATTCCAGGGCTTTTGACTACAAGTGCCGCATTGATAATTAAATCATGCGTATGCTTACCCGATTCAAATTGTATATTTTCTTGATCTAGCTTATTTTTATAACTATCCGCTATGTTACCCATATCCGAAACAAAAACATCAAAGCCTTTATCTTTACCAAGGATAGCTGCTCCAACGCCACTTTCACCAGCACCTAAAATTACTAGTCGACCTTGTTGTGGATAATATGTATGTGCAATATTTCCCATTATCGTATTTTTAAAGTAACAATTGTCAAAATAGCCAGTATTACTCCTATAATTACAAAACGCGTAACAATCTTCGCTTCATGGTATCCCTTTTTCTGATAATGATGATGCAAAGGAGCCATCAAGAAAATACGTTTTCCTTCACCCAATTTTTTCTTCGTATACTTAAAATAAGAAACCTGCATGAGTACCGAAATATTCTCAATAAGAAATACACCACACAAAATAGGAATCAATAACTCTTTACGAATTAAAATAGCAAATGCTGCTATAATACCACCTATAGTCAATGAACCAGTATCTCCCATAAATACTTGAGCAGGATAGGCATTGTACCACAAGAAACCTGTACATGCACCAATAAAAGCACCGGCAAAAATCACTAACTCCCCTGAATTTGGAATGTACATGATATTCAAATAATCAGAGAATACAATATTACCCGATACGTAGGCAAGAATAGCCAAAGTAATACCGATAATAGCAGAAGTTCCCGTTGCGAGTCCATCAATACCATCCGTAATATTTGCTCCATTAGAAACTGCGGTAACAATAAATACGACAACTACTAAAAACAATCCAAATGTTATCCATTTTCCTTCCAAACCAAAAACATCCAATACTTTTGAATAATCAAACTCATTATTCTTATAAAAAGGAATATTTGTCTTCGTAGATTTTACATTTTCAGCATATGTATGTTCACCAGTTTGCGGGTTTATAATAACCTCTACAGGGATAGACGACGTAGGACTTGTTACTTGCTCACGCACCACAATATCAGGGTGAAAATACATCGTGATAGCAATCAAAGTACCTAAACCCACTTGCCCAACGATCTTAAATCTACCCGCTAAACCTTCTTTATTCTTGCGGAATACTTTGATATAATCATCCAAAAAGCCGATTGCCCCCATCCACAAAGTGGTAACAATCATAATGATAATATATATATTACTTAATTTTGCGAACAAAAATGTAGGAATCAGAATACCAGCAATGATAATTAAACCACCCATCGTAGGTGTTCCTTTCTTTTCCTTTTCGCCTTCTAAACCTAAATCACGTATAGTTTCACCAACTTGCTTTTTATGCAACAATTGAATTAATCGACCTCCATAAACAGTAGTAATGATTAATGAAACAATCACAGCCATTGCTGTACGGAAAGAAATATATTGCATTAATCCAGCTCCTGGAATATAAAAATGCTCTTGCAACCAATTGAATAAATAATATAACATCCTTATTACTCTTCGTTAAATGTTTTTTCTAATTCTTCTCTATCATCAAAATGATGACGTATCCCCTGTATTTCCTGATATTTTTCATGCCCCTTACCAGCTACTAGTACAATATCACCAGGTGCTGCAAGGTGACAAGCAGCTCGAATAGCCTCTTTTCTATCAGAAATACTAAAACAATTTTTCTTTTTATCTACTGCTACCCCAGCTTCCATATCCCTAATAATTTGCAAAGGATCTTCAGTTCTAGGATTATCAGACGTTATTATCAACTTATCACTATATCTCAATGCCACTTTAGCCATCTCTGGTCTTTTCGTTTTATCTCTATCCCCACCACAGCCCAACACTGTAATAACCTGCTGACCAGCGCCTTTTAAGCCTTTAATAGTTGTCAACACATTATCAACTGCATCTGGCGTATGTGCATAATCAACGATTGCAAATACACCTTTTGGTGAGCGAATAGTTTCAAAACGTCCTTCAGCCCCAGATATCTCACTTAAAGCGGTTAACACTTTTAATGTCTCTTGTTCTAGTAAAATTGCTGCACCGTAGACTGCCAATATATTATAAGCATTGAATCCGCCAACCAATTTCACCCATACTTCATGACCATCAATCTGAAGTAACATACCATCAAAATGACTTTCAACGATACGTGCTTTAAAATCTGCTACATTATGAAGACCATACGTTTTGCGGTGTCCGAAAGTATTCTGTAACATTATAGCGCCATTTTTGTCATCGGCATTCGTAAGTGCGAAAGCGTAACCATCCAAGTCATCAAAAAATTTCTTTTTAGCCTTGATATAATTATCAAAAGTTCCATGAAAATCAAGATGATCGTGGGTAATATTTGTAAATATTCCACCTGCAAACCTTAAACCAGCAATACGCTGCTGTACCACAGCATGAGAGCTTACTTCCATGAAACAATAATCACAGCCTTCCTCTACCATATCACGCAACAACGCATTTAGAGCTATAGGATCAGGAGTAGTATGCGTAGCTGGAATTATACGCGCTCCAATTTTATTTTCTACCGTAGACAATAAACCTACTTGATATCCTAACTGAGTGAATAAATTGAATAATAATGTAGCAACAGTCGTTTTACCATTTGTACCCGTAACGCCAACCAACTTAATATCTTGAGAAGGATTACCGTAGAAATTGGCCGCTATTAATCCTAATACATATGCACTATCATTAACAAGCACATACGTCACAGATTGATCAATCACCTCAGGCATCGTTTCCAATACCACTACAGCTACTCCTTGCTCAATGACTTGAGAGACATATAAATGTCCATCCGTATGAACCCCCTTTACCGCAACAAACAGCGATCCATTGGTGGCTTTTCTTGAATCAAAGCATATCAAATCTACTTCGACTTCTATCGAACCCTCAACCTGAATAACAGGAATAGCATGTAATAACTCCTTTAAATCCATATCTAATTCAATTGAATTGAAACGTGAGTACCCATTTTTAATTTATTGCCAGGTGCTAAAGATTGAGTAGTAACTTTACCCCTACCCATAATACTAGCTTTAAAACCCGCATTTTCCATTGTATACATAGCATCTGCTAATCCCATTCCAATCACATTAGGCACTATGCCTTCTTTAATTATAACATCTACAAATGGAACTTCCTTATTCGATGTATCTACAGTTTGTACAACAGGAATTAAGTTTGCTGTATTAAACCCCAATGCCTCGTATACTTTTGCAGAAGCTTCTTTAGAGCCTCTTAAGGAAACGGGTATTTTTGCACCCGCCATATTAACTTCTTTCTTGGCAAACACACCTTGTAAATTCAAGTCATTTGCATAAACCATATCTGCTAACTCCTTAAAGACTGGACCAGCAACAGCACCACCATAGTATCCATTTCTTGGATTACGAATGACAACTATCATAGAATACTTTGGGTTCTCTGCCGGAAAATACCCTGCAAAAGAAGACTGGTAACGTCGTGCACCATATCCGCGACGACCATCTGCCATCTGTGCAGTACCCGTTTTTCCTGCTGAAGTATATAATGGACTTGCCAAATTTTTACCTGTTCCTTCGACCATAACCCCTTTTAACATGGCTTGCATTTTTGTAATAGCTTCATCAGATGCCATTTTCTTATTAATCACTCTAGCATCAAACTTTTGAACGGTATTACCTAAATGCCTAATTTCTTTCACAAATAAAGGAGCAAGAATCTTCCCCCCATTTGCGACTCCATTATACAAAACCAAAGTTTGTAATGGTGTCAACTTTAACTCATAACCATAAGACATCTGAATTAAAGATAATTTACTCCAACTTTTATTTTTTGGTGTTTTCACCAATGGTATTGCTTCACCCGGAATCTGTAAACCTAATGGATCATTCAACCCCCAACTATGTAATTTTGACGTATACTTACTTGGATTAGATCCATAATGATTATGTATCAACTTAGTGATCGCCACATTAGAAGACTCCTCAAATCCTTTTTTTGCAGTTATAATAGACTTCTTTGGCGCATGCGAATCACGAATAGTATGTGATGGTACTTTATATGTCCCATTACCAATATCTACTATTGTATTAGTATCAATCAAGCCATCATCCAATGCCGCTAAATAAGAAGCCAGCTTAAATGTCGACCCTGGATCTGCACCCTGTGCTATTGCGTAATTATATTTCTCTCTGTATTCACCGTCTTTATCTTTCGTAAAATTAGCTATAGCTCTCACTTCGCCAGTAGCTACTTCCATCAAAACGACACAGCCTTCATCAGCATTTGAAATCTTCATCTGCTTTTGTAATGCACGTTGTGCCATATCCTGCATATTCACATCTATGGTTGCGATGATATCAGAACCGTCGATAGGCGCTACTTCCACTTCTCTACTCAAGGGCACCCAAACACCACCAGCTATACGTTGCATCATTTGCGCACCACTCTGTCCTTCGATATAATCACCATAAGCTCCTTCAAGGCCTACACGAAATTGATCATTTTTATAACCTATAGTACGAGCTGCCAAATTTGTAAATGGAAGAATCCTTTTATTTTGACGTACCGAAACTAAACTTCCCGGAAAACGAGTTTTCCCTTCACGAAATACACTCATCAAAGGGAAAGATTTTACTATTTTCAAATCTTGATGTGACACTGCACGTTTAAGCAACACATACCGCTGTTTCTTTGCCCTTGCCTGCTTTAACATATTCAAATATTGACGTGATGATTTATCTTTAAAAAAAGAAGCCATCTTTATCGCTAAAGAGTCCACCTTTGAATTAAATACATCATTATGCTCAACAGGAATTGACATAGCATCAAAACGTAACTCGTATTCCGGCACTGAGGTAGCCAACAAACTACCATCATTTGAATAGATATTACCACGCGCAGCTTCTACTATACGCTCTTGAATAGTCAAGCTATCCGCTATTGCTCTCCATTCACCACCATCCACATATTGCAAGTGAAGCATTTTTGCAAAAACTGCAAAAGCGCCAAGTACCATCAAGCCGAAAGCTAGGTACACCCGCATCAATATGGACTTTCTAATATTCATTTAATTATATCGAATACTATTATTGTTTTTTAATTACTTCTAACTTAATTGGCGGCTCCAAACGCTCTTTCAATCCCAATGTATCCGCTCTCTTCGCAATCTCCGTCTGTGTAGTCAATTTCATCAACTCCGCTGACAAAGATTTATAATCCCAGCTAAGCTCTTTAACATCCTTTCCTAAACGATCAATCTTACGGACTGTGCGCTCCGCTAAATGCCTATTTGATATATATAGCAGCGTCAAAAACAACAAAAAAGCAACAAATGGAAAATTCTTCGTTACTAAATAAGTTGAGATTTTATTTGTCGAAAAAATAGTTTTAATGAAATTTTGCGTTTCCTCAACCTTTTCTTCTACCGCTTCTGACATTTCTTCTTGAATATCTTCGCTTAACTCCTTATCACGTATGGTGTTTCGTCTAGACATACAACCTCAATTACACTGTATTATTTCTTTCAGCGACACGTAATTTTGCACTACGAGAACGATTATTGAGAGCTAACTCTTCAGCTGTTGCCGTGATTGCTTTCCTTGTTAACACTTTAAATGGCTTAATTTCATTACCAAAGAAATCCTTCTCTACATCGCCGCGAAATTTTCCTTTCAACATGAAATTTTTAACCAATCGATCTTCCAAAGAATGATATGACATAATAACCAATCTTCCTCCTTCTTTCAAAACAGGAATAGTTTGCAACAAAAACTCCTGCAAAGCATCCAATTCTTTATTCACCTCGATACGCAATGCCTGAAACACTTGCGCATGATACTTATGTTCTTTGCCACGAGGAACCAACTTCTTGATAACCTCTTTCAATTCTGCTACCGTTTGAATTTCTTTTGTTAATCGAGCAGTAACAATAGTTTTGGCTAGAGATTTAGCATTTTGCACTTCACCGTACATCCCGAAAATTCTGTGCAAATCTTCTTCATTATACGTATTCAAAACCTTCTTTGCATCCAAATCAGAAACCTGATCCATGCGCATATCTAGATCGGCATCAAAACGAATCGAAAAACCACGCTCTGCATCATCAAATTGATGAGAAGAAACACCAAGATCACCCAGAATGCCATCCACTTGCTTAACACCCTCGATACGCAGAAAATTTTTAATAAAACGAAAATTTTGGTGAACCAATACAAAACGAGGATCATCAATAACATTATTCAACGCATCAGGATCTTGATCAAAAGCAATCAATCTTCCCTGAGGCCCCAAATGCTTAATTATCTCACGCGAATGACCACCACCACCAAAAGTAACATCCACATAAACGCCATCCGGCTTAATATCCATAGCCTCAATACACTCTTGAAGCATCACAGGAACGTGATACACACTATCTTCAGACATCTAAACCTCCTTCTAAATCAAAATCACCCATTACGGATTCCGCTAAGTCCGAAAAATCTTCTTCCGAAATGGAAGCCATCTTCTCTTCATACTTAGCTTTGGACCATAACTCTACTTTACTCAAATTACACACCAATACTAATTCGTTTGCCACCTGGGCATAATCCAACAACACTCTTGGCAATAGCACTCTACCTGCTGAATCCAGCATCAATTCGGTAGCGCCACTAGTAAACTTGCGAACAAAATCTCTATTCTTAGCTTGAAATTGATTCAAACGTGATAGCTGTGTCAATATTTTATTCCATTCATTTCGGGTATAGATGACCAAATTACCATCGAATCCACGATTCACGACAAGCCCTTCACGCTCAACATCAGGCAACTGACGTTTTAGCGCTGCAGGAACCACCATTCTACCTTTGGTGTCCAACTTGCATTCGTATTCTCCGATTAAATAAATCATTTAGTCTATACTCCTAATAAAACTAATGTAAAAGTAACCACTTTCCCCCACATACTCCCACAAACTCCCACAAAAAAGTTTTCCACATAACAAAATCGCCACTAAAACCAAATAAAAAGTAGCTCAAAAGAGCTAAAAAACAACAACCATGTTGATATTCAACAAATTAAAAAATACGTATTTTTAATTCAAAAACGTCACTTTTTTAATCATTTTTACCAAAAAATCATCCAAAAAGCATTAAAAAAGCACCTCGTGGGACAAAGTGGTAGGGGTTAAACAAAAGATTCACAATCGTAATAAATCTTATCAAAATAATAGATATTATGATTTTTTATTAAATACCAATAGATTGAAAAGAATATCAATTTTCAATTCGTTATTCTCCCTCAAATCCGATAATTTTGTAGAATCAATCTTTTATGATAAAAGGATTGTATTATTGTTTAAAATTTATTTATTATTCACATAATATACAATGTACAGAAGTAACACCAATGGTGAGCTACGCATCTCCGATGTAAATAAAGAAGTAACCCTGTCAGGTTGGGTCCAGAAATCACGTGATAAAGGTTTTATGATATGGGTTGATTTACGTGACCGCTATGGCATTACGCAACTTATATTTGACGAAGCACGTACAGAATCTTCTGTTATGGAATTAGCAAAATCATTAGGTCGCGAATTTGTTATACAGGTAAAAGGTACGGTAATCGAACGTGAGTCTAAAAATTCAAATATTCCAACAGGTGACATTGAAGTTTTAGTTAAAGAATTAACGATCCTTAATGCAGCTCAATTACCTCCATTCACTATTGAAGATGACACGGACGGTGGCGAAGATATCCGCATGAAATATAGATACTTAGACATCCGTCGTAACCCTGTTAAAAATAGCTTATTATTTCGTCACAAAGTAGCACAACAAGTAAGAAATTACCTTTCTAACCTTGACTTTTGTGAGGTAGAAACACCATATTTAATAAAATCTACACCTGAAGGAGCACGTGATTTCGTCGTGCCTTCACGTATGAATCCGGGACAATTTTACGCTTTACCTCAATCCCCACAAACATTCAAACAATTGTTGATGGTGGGTGGTATGGATCGTTATTTCCAAATCGTAAAATGTTTCCGTGATGAGGATTTACGTGCTGACCGCCAACCTGAATTCACACAAATTGACTGTGAAATGGCATTCATCGAACAAGAAGACATCTTAAATGTTTTCGAAGGCTTAACACGTCATTTATTGAAAGAAATTCACAATATCGAAATCGAGAAATTTCCACGTATGACATTTGACGAAGCAATGCGTTCTTACGGAAATGATAAACCCGATATTCGCTTCGGTATGAAATTCGGTGAGTTAAATACAGTTGCACAACACAAAGATTTCCCTGTATTCAATGCTGCAGAGTTAGTCGTTGGTATCGCTGTACCTGGTGCTGCTTCTTATACACGCAAAGAAATCGACGGTTTAATTGATTGGGTAAAACGTCCTCAAGTAGGTGCCTCAGGCATGGTTTATGTAAAATGCGAAGGTAATGGACAGTACA
This sequence comes from Sphingobacterium rhinopitheci, assembly GCF_022627575.1. Classification (GTDB taxonomy): domain Bacteria; phylum Bacteroidota; class Bacteroidia; order Sphingobacteriales; family Sphingobacteriaceae; genus Sphingobacterium; species Sphingobacterium rhinopitheci. The sequence continues at coordinate 56,219 of NZ_JADEYQ010000008.1, read as the reverse complement.
AATCTTCAGTAGATAAATTCTATGATCAAGAAGATTTAGCTAAATGGGCTGAAGTAACAGGCGCTAAAGAAGGAGACTTAATATTAGTATTATCAGGTCCTGCAAACAAAACTCGTGGTCAATTATCTGCTTTACGTATGGAATTAGGAAACCGTATGGGCTTACGTAAACCTGACGAATTTGCTCCACTATGGGTTATTGACTTCCCATTATTAGAGTGGGATGAGGAATCAGAAAGATTCCATGCTATGCATCACCCATTCACTTCACCAAAACCAGAAGACATGCACTTATTAGATACCGATCCTGGGAAAGTACGTGCAAATGCGTATGATTTAGTATTGAATGGTAATGAAATCGGTGGTGGTTCTATTCGTATTCACGACAAAGAGATGCAAGCATTGATGTTCAAACATTTAGGATTTACTCCAGAACAAGCACAGGATCAATTTGGCTTCTTAATGAATGCCTTTCAATATGGTGCACCACCACATGGAGGCTTAGCGTTTGGATTGGATCGTTTAGTTGCTATTCTGGGTGGCCAAGAAACTATCCGTGACTTTATTGCATTCCCTAAAAACAATTCAGGTCGCGACGTAATGATTGATGCTCCTGCGACTATAGACAATGTACAATTGCAAGAATTAAGCTTAGCATTAGCTAAGAAATAACATAAATTTCAATTTATAAAAAACGGATAAGTCTTAAAAGCTTATCCGTTTTTTTATTGAAATCTTATTAAAGCAAATTACAGCATTCTAGGTCATTCAAAAACAAGCCAATAAAACAATTTATTAGGCACATAACAGTTTTCAGAAGTTATACTTTATACCATACTATTTAAAAAATAGAGATATAAAAGTCGCTGATTAAATCAAATAATAGATATTTATAGTATAAATTTGTATAGGATTTAATTTATCTTTAAAAGTTAGTTTAATTATCACTAACTTTTATTTTTCGCATCTAAATAAGAAGATAAAAAACATGTCGCAATCAAATGCAGATAAATTTTTAGAAGATAGCTCGACCATTTCCTTTGATTTGCGTCATCGCGATATTATTACTAATAATATTGACAAATATAATACAGCCTTTGAAAAGGGTAAAAGTAAATTTCACGATTTAGAAAATGCCAAGAAAAAAGCGAATCTAATCAAATGGAAAGTAATGGAAAATCTCGACCGTTACTTAGTCGAGTTTGAAACAAATTTTACCGCACAAGGCGGAAAAGTGATTTGGGCTAATGATGCAGAAGAAGCGCGTCAAGAAATTTGGAAGATCTTCGAAAAACACAATGCATCTTCCGTTATAAAATCAAAGTCAATGGCTACGGAGGAAATTGAGTTAAATCAATTTCTTGAAACAAAAGGTATTGATTCGGTAGAAAGCGACCTTGGTGAATATATCATACAATTGTTGGGCCACAAGCCCTATCATTTTGTAACCCCGGCAATGCACTTAAGCTTAGAAGACATTGCCAAGCTTTTTCATGAGAAATTTGACACCCCACTAGAAGCTACTGCCGAAGAGCTTACGATGAAAGCGCGCGAGCTGTTGCGTGATAAATACAACACTGCAGATATTGGCATCACTGGTGCTAATTTTTTAGTTGCTGAATCAGGTAGTATTGCTATTACTGAAAATGAAGGTAACGCACGTCTAACAACGACCTTTCCAAAGGTACATATTGCTGTCGTTGGGATAGAGAAGATCATTCCTTCTATTGGAGATTTGGATTTATTTTGGCCTTTATTAGCTACACATGGTACTGGGCAAAATCTAACGGTATATAACTCCATATTGTCAGGTCCTCGTAAAGCTAATGAAACAGATGGCCCAGAAGAAATGTACGTCGTTCTATTAGACAATGGGCGCACCAATCTATTGGCTAAAAAAGAACAACGCCAAGGTTTGTATTGTATACGCTGTGGATCGTGCCTCAATGTATGTCCAATCTATCAAAACATTGGTGGCCATACTTACGAGACCACCTATCAAGGTCCGATAGGTTCACTTATCTCACCACATTTGAATGGTATGAAGGAATTCAAACACCTATCGAATGCATCTACATTGTGTGGCAAATGCACAGAAGTATGCCCTGTAAATATTGATATCCAAAAGATGCTATTATTGAATCGTAAAGACGCAGTCGACGAAGGCTTAGCACCTGCTTCGGAAGAAAAAATATGGAAAGGATATACTACCGTTGTAAAAAAGCGTCGCTGGTTGGATTTTTTTGGTGGCCGTTTTAAGAATTTTATCATGCGCAATTTTTTCAAAAAAGCTTGGGGAGATAAAAGAGAATTACCTGAATTTGCAGATAAATCTTTCACCAAACAATGGAAAGAACAACAAAAAAATAAAGATTAACATAAAAAAACGAGATGCAAATTAAAGCATCTCGTTTTTTTTATTATTAAAAATCTAAAAGATAATATTAATCAATATACTCAAATCCTGTATAAGGCACTAATACCGCAGGTATTTTAATACCTTTTTCGGATTGATTGTTCTCTAATATAGAAGCTACAATACGTGGCAATGCTAATGCAGAACCATTCAATGTATGTGCTAATTGCATTTTGCCTTCTTCATTTTTGAAACGTACTTTCAAACGATTAGACTGATATGTTTCGAAATTTGATGCTGAAGAAACTTCTAACCAACGCTCTTGTGCAGCAGAATAAACCTCCATATCATAAGTCAATGCCGAAGTAAAGCCCATATCGCCACCACACAAACGTAATACACGGTAAGGTAATTCTAGTTTTTGCAACAAGCCTTGAATATATAAACTCATCTCTTCTAACACTTGATAAGATTTATCTGGATGTACTATTTGTACGGCCTCCACTTTATCAAATTGGTGCAAACGATTCAATCCACGTACATGCGCACCATATGATCCTGCTTCACGACGGAAACAAGGTGTATATGCACAGTGCTTAATCGGGAATTGCTCCTCTTTTACGATTATATCACGATACAAATTGGTAACAGGTACTTCTGCTGTAGGAATTAAATACAAATCATCATTACCGACATGATACATTTGTCCTTCTTTATCAGGTAGCTGACCTGTCGCAAAAGCTGATGCTTCATTGACCATGATAGGCACTTGTACTTCCGAATATCCTGCCTCAGCCGCTTGATCCAAGAAGAAATTTATTAAAGCACGTTGCAAACGCGCACCTTTACCTTTGTACACAGGGAAACCTGCTCCCGTGACTTTTACACCTAGCTCCAAATCAACAATATCATACTTTGTCAATAACTCCCAATGCGGCAATTTATTGTCTCCTAAATCAGGAACAGTACCATGTGTCAATACGATTTCATTATCATCAGCCGACACACCTACCGGAACTGAAGCGTGTGGCAAATTTGGCAATTGAACAATCTTGTCATTCAATGCTGTTTCCACCTCATTCAATTGTTCTGTATATTGCTTTATTTGCTCTTTATATCCGGACGACTTCGCTTTGATAGCTTCTGCTTCATCTTTTTTGCCTTGACGCATCAAATCACCAATTTGCTTAGCGGAGGAATTTGCTTCAGCAGCAATGGCGTCTGATTCATTTTGAATCTTACGGCGTTGTTCGTCCAAGCTAATGATTTCGTCAACCAAAGCTACATCTTTAAAATTTTTAACGGCTAATCTTTCAATCACCGCATCCCTATTTTCACGGATATAATTTAACTGCAACATATAATTTTGAGTTTTACTAACACAAAGATAAGAACTGTAAAGTACAAAATAGACGATTATATGATTTTGTAACCATAAAAAGCGATGTGTAAACCTATTATTAGTAATAAACATCTTCCAAGTATAACATTATAAGTACATAATACTATTTATGCTTTCCGTATTCTACAGTCGAAGTTACCGTACTAGCTATACGCAAAAATGCGCTGCGTATACTTAATAATCTATTCGGACATTTGTTAAAATTATTGCAAGAAGCAGGCTAAGGCTAATGAAATTAGCTGTTTTTTTGGCAACCAATTTTGTAGTCATACATCATAATAACTCTACTAGCATAGTATATAGAATAGTTCGTGTTTTAGGGTGGTTATATTAGATCGCAAGATGATTAATTATAAATGAAATATCATATTCTTCAATAAAGAATTTGATAAACTAAAAAATCCTTACCTTTGAAATATGCTATATTTAGTACCCACTCCGATAGGTAATTTAGAAGACATGACATTCCGTGCGATACGCATATTGAAGGAAGTCGACTTAATTTTGGCTGAAGATACCCGTACATCTGCACCTATGTTAAAGCATTTTGGTATAGATAAAAAGGTATTTGCACATCACCAACACAACGAACATAAAGCGGTATCCGAAATCATCAAATTTCTGAAAGAAGGGCAACAGATCGCATTGATATCTGATGCAGGTACTCCTGCCATCTCAGACCCCGGTTTTTTATTGGTTCGTGAAGCCATAAAAGAAGGTATCAATATACAATGTCTACCTGGTGCGACAGCCTTTGTTCCAGCCTTGGTAAATTCAGGATTGCCCAATGACAGATTTTGTTTCGAAGGTTTCCTTCCCGTTAAAAAAGGAAGACAAACACGTATGAAACAATTGGTAGAAGAAAAAAGAACTATGATTTTTTACGAATCGCCACACCGTATTCTGAAAACAATAGAAGAGTTTATCGGTTATTTTGGTGGAGAAAGACAGGCTTCGATTTCTCGCGAACTAAGCAAATTGTACGAAGAGAATGTACGTGGTACACTTACTGAGCTAAAAGAGCACTTTGAAAACAATCCTGTTAAAGGAGAGTTTGTCTTTTGTGTAGCTGGCTTAGAATAATTATCTTTATTATAAAACATAATATACTGTAGAAACAATGAGTTTAGACAACTATATACAAGACGGGCAAGACCCTAAAGTGGTAGAAAAGATATATGGTAAAATAGAAGATATGCTTACCAATGGTGAGTCTATAAAATATATCGCTATGCAGAAAAAACCTGCTGTGACTCTTTTACCAGATTCTATCATCATTAGTAACCGTAGAATATTCTTATGTGAATTTACAAAATTAGGTTTAAGTACTAATTTTGAAATATTCAGTTGGAAGGAAATTAAAGATATCGCTTTCAAAGAAGAAATATTTGGCTCTAAAGTAACTGTCATCCCTTCTACAGGAGAAAACTTGAGTATTGACTATATACCAAAGACGCAAGCTAGAAAACTTTTTCAACTGATAAAAGATGCATTAGAAAGCAGTAAGCAAGAAAATCAAGGTTCATTTATCCATAAATCGCCAATAGCTCCTCCACAGGGAACGCCTAAGCCTGCTGTTACGGTTCAAGAACAATATAAACAAACAAAACAGGAGATCACAATGGAGGTAGAAGAGCCTACACCTATTGCCCCTGTTAGGCCTGTTGTAAATCCTACCCCCAGCACTCCAATCCAAAGCCCGATTGTAGAAGCTAAAGTAGAAATAGCAAGACCACAAATACCTTTAGAAGAGGTTGAAGACGAGATTACTATCAAGTTGAAAAAACTGAAGAATCTTTACGACAAACAGCTGATTACACAGTCTGAATATGAAAATAAAAAAGCAGATATTTTAGAACAGTTATAATTATCACGTGAAACAAAATTATCTATTGGCACTCTTGAGTGCCTTTATTCTTTGGTTGGCTTGGCCTCCTATCCCCTATAGTAGCTTACTGCTATTAGTGGGTTTTGTTCCTTTGCTGATTGCTATAGAAAATATAATTCGTAGCAACTATGAAAAAAAAGGAACCAAAATATTTTGGACTTCCTTCCTAACGGGTGTTGTTTGGAATACAGCTTCTATTTATTGGGTTTTCAATGCTATGAATGCATTCTTACCAACCGTTGTTGCCCTCTTGATTGCTTTGATTCCATTTTGTCTTGCTCCTTTATTAATGGGGTTAGTATTCCGATTATATTATGAGTTACGCAAAACGAGAAATATAACATGGAGTTTTATAGGACTGATTTCTTTATGGATAGGTTATGAATACTTACATCAAACATGGGATTTAGCTTTCCCATGGATGACACTAGGTAATGGTTTTGCTAACTTCCATCAGCTCATACAATGGTATAGTTTTACAGGTGTATATGGTGGTACACTTTGGATATGGGCAACAAATGTCCTAGTTTTTCTTGCATACTGGCAATACAAGGAGAAGATCGAGGCTATCTCCGCTATAAAACTAAATATTGCGGTAGCAAGTATTATCATTATCCCTATCGGCATTTCTTTGGTACAATATTTTAGTTATGAAGAATATATAAATCCTTCGGAAGTAGTCGTTGTCCAGCCAAATATCGATCCTTATCAAAAATTTGGATCTATTAGTTCACAAGAACAAATAGAAAATTTAATTCAGCTATCTGAATCTGTAGCAAAGCCCAATACAGAGTTCTTTATCTGGCCCGAGACAGCTATATCTAATGAAAGCGGTATCAATGAAGCCGACTTTAGGGATTATGCTGCTTATAATAGAATAGAGTTTTTTTTAGAAAATTATCATAATGGCAATGTACTTTCAGGAATTGAAAGTTATGAATTATATATTAATCAAAAAACAAATACAGCACGTCCATTTGCAGATAAATTCTTAGAAAGTTATAATGCTGCTGTCCTAATCGATGGATCGAGTAAATTACAGTTCTATCATAAATCCAAATTAGTGCCCGGCGTAGAACAATTACCTTTTAATAAAGCGTTAGATTTTATGAAACCCTTGTTTGCTCAATTTGGTGGTACAACAGGTGGTTACGGTTCAGATAGCATTCCCTCCGTATTTTATAGCCAAAGTGGTATTGGTGTAGCACCCGTCATTTGTTATGAATCTATCTGGGGCGATTACGTGACCCAGTACGTAAAACAAGGAGCACAATTTATTGCTATTGTTACAAATGATGGATGGTGGAAAAATACCTCAGGTAAGGATCAACACCTAGAATATGCTAAATTGCGCGCCATCGAAAACCGGAGATGGGTAGCGCGTTCGGCAAATACAGGAATCTCTGGATTTATCAATCAAAGGGGGGATATCATACAAAAAACATCATGGTGGGTTCCTACTGCGCTTAGTCAAGAAATAAATCTGAACGAAGAGATCACTTTTTACACCAAATCGGGAGATTTAGTTGTTTATATTGGCCTTTTAGGATGTTTATTGGCTTTAGGGCTTATAATACTACCAAAATCAAAAGTTAATAGTAATAATAGATAACAATCTTTATTTTTGCATTATGCAAGTATATTTAGACAATGCCGCTACGACCCCCATTGACCCAGAAGTTATTGAGGTAATGCTAGCAACTATGCAGAATGATTTCGGTAATCCATCATCGATCCATTCCCATGGAAGACAAGTCAAAACAATAGTAGAAAAAGCAAGAAAAACAATTGCCAACCTTCTACATGCTTCTCCATCAGAAATATTCTTTACATCAGGTGGTACAGAAGCAGATAATATGGCTATTGTAAGATCTATCCAAGATTTAGGTATTACACATGCTATCACATCTCCTATCGAGCATCATGCTGTACTGCATACGCTAGAAGAACAGCAAAAACAAGGTAAGATTAATCTTGATTTACTACGCCTTGACGAAAAAGGAAGTATAGATTTAACACATTTAGAAGAGTTATTAGCACAAAATCCTAGAACATTCGTCTCTATAATGCATGCTAACAATGAAATCGGTAATATTACAGATCTACATAAAGTATCTGCAATATGTCAAAAATATAATGCTGTTTTACATTCTGATACTGTTCAGACGATGGGACATTATCCGCACAATCTATCGGAATTAAAAATCAATTTTATTACAGGAGCAGGGCACAAATTTCACGGTCCCAAAGGCGTAGGCTTCTTGTATATCAATGGAGATACCAAAATAAAACCATTGATATATGGTGGAGCTCAGGAACGTAATATGCGCGGAGGTACTGAAAATGTATACGGTATTGCTGGTATTGCAAAAGCATTAGAAATTGCTTATCGTGATATGGAAGCACATCATAACTATATTCAGGGCCTTAAAACATATATGATTGATGAATTGAAAAAGGCTATCCCTGATGTGCAATTCAATGGAGATATCAATCCTAGCAACTCATTGTATACGGTATTGAATGTATCCCTACCATGCACCGACATGAGTGATATGTTACTATTCAATCTAGATATATCAGGCATATCTGCATCAGGAGGATCTGCATGTAGCTCGGGTTCAGCGATTGGATCTCACGTATTACAAGGATTAAAATCCGATCCAGACAGACCTTCTGTTCGTTTTTCTTTCAGTAAATTAAACACAAAAGAGGAAATCGACCATGTAGTAACTAAATTGAAAGAAATCTGTGAATCAACATTCTAATCGTAATTAATTCACGAATAAGAATCTTGACTCACATAGATATAATGGCCATGAAATGCTTAGTACTTAATCGCTCTAAGCATTTCTCTTTTTCCAGGTGCACCTGGTGCTTTTTCTATAGAGAAACCCAGTGCTTTCATACTGCGTTTTAGATTTCCTGTGATAGCATAAGTAACAAATATACCACCCGGTTTAAGAAACTTAGCTACATGTGCCAATGTTTCATCCGACCACATCTCGGGCTGATGGACTGCCGCAAAGGCATCAAAATAGATCACATCAAATAACTTGTCGATTTGAAAGTCCAGTACTTTTTGGTGTGCTATCTGAAGGGATACAGCTTGATTAATTTTATGTTCACCCTTGAGTGCCATATTATAATTAGAAACAAAGTCATCCCATACATTCTCAGCTACAAAATTATTATATTCCATTTGCTCTATAACAGATAAATCGAGCGGAAAAGCTTCAATTCCACAATAATCTAATGCTATATGTTGAGCAACACAATAATCAGCCGTCAAAATAAAATTCAACCCTGTACCAAATCCAATTTCCAAGACAGAAACAGTATTTCTAGGCTCCTGAATTAGAGAAAATTGCAATCCAGACTTCAAAAATACATGCTTTGCTTCTTGCAATGCTCCATGTTTGGAGTGATAATGCTCCCCTACCTGCTCATTGTATAGTGTTTTCGATCCGTCTCCAGTAATTACATAATCCATATTACAAATTTTTGATAAAATTACAAGATATAAGCGAGCATTTTCCCATTCCTATAATAAAAATAGACACTATTTATTAAAAAAGCATTACTTTAGCTTAAGATATTATAGTCATGAAAACAATAATTGAGAGTTATAGTAGTATTATTTTACTTTTAGGCGGTATTATATTAGGAAGTCTTATTGGATTATTCGCCCCCAATGCTGTCCCATTAATTAAACCGTTAGGTGATATCTTCTTAAACTTATTATTTGTCGCTGTTATCCCATTATTATTTTTTTCCATTTCATCTTCAATCGCAAATATTGAAAGTAACAATAAATTGGGCAATATATTGCGTATCATGTCTGCTGTATTTATTGTAACATTAGCCATAGCAGCCATTTTAACGATAGCCGGATTGTACCTTTTCCCAGTTACAGCAATAAAAGATCCTACAGCTATTTCGACGGCTATTTCGACCACTAATAATGAGCCTTGGGGTGACAGAATCGTCCGTTTTGTTAGTGTTGGTGAATTTGCCAATTTATTGTCTAGACAAAATATATTAGCCTTTGTTATATTTTCATTTCTAATAGGAATATCGGTACGTAAAAGCGGTGAAAAGGGCCAAGCCTTTCTTAATTTTTTAAATGCGGGCAATGAAGTTATGCAAAATCTTTTAGCCTTGATTATGAAATTAGGTCCTATAGGATTAGGCGCGTATTTCGCATATCAAGTATATGATCTTGGGCCCCAACTATTTGGCTTCTATGCTAAACCTTTGGCCTTTTATTACATATTTGGCACTATTTTCTTTTTTATTATCTTTTCATTATATGCATTTTTGGCAAATGGAAACAAAGGAATAAAAAAGTATTGGACGGCAAATATTACGCCCTCTTTGACGGCACTCAGTACATGCAGTAGTCTAGCAACCTTACCTGTTAATATTTTAGCAGCCAAAAAAATTGGTATTTCTGACAGTGTTGCTAATGTGGTAATCCCATTAGGAAATACATTATATAAAAATGGCTCTTCCATATCGTCCATTCTAAAAATCTATGTAGCCTTTGCTATATTAGGCTGGAACTTCTTTGAACCGATGACATTAATATCTGCCGTTGGTATTACCTTACTTGTAAGTATGGTAGCAGGAGGAATTCCCAATGGTGGTTTTATAGGTGAAATGTTGATGATTTCGGTTTATGGAATACCTAATGAAGCGGTACCTGCTATTATGATCATTGGTGCATTGGTTGACCCTTTGGCGACAGTTTTAAATGCGACAGGAGATACAGTCGCAGCGATGCTTGTCGATAGATTCACCAAAAGTAAGCTAGAATTCGAGGGCTAGAATCTATAACTATAGCTTAAGGAACCATATTGATGGTAGTTGTACTTCAAATTTTTAATTTCATTATTATAACCTGTTATAGAAAAGGATAGAGCTGAATTATTTTTAGCATATGTAACACCCAATTGATTAGAAAAAACAATAGGTGCTAATATATTCTTCCTTATGGCATTTCCAACTAAGAAAGAACCATCTGCGAAAATTGAATTTTTAACTTGGTAGATCAATGTAGGAATATAAAAGATATAAAATTCATTGTTACCCATATTATCATTAATATTTCCCTTCGTAAAAGTAGATTTATTAAAAGCTTTTAATTTACCATATCTAAACGGCAATCCCACAGAAGCTTGCTTATTATGCGAGCCTATTACTGCACTTAAATTAGTAGAAATAGCAAAGTTTCCTTTTCTTGATTTAAAAAATTCTTGTTCATATTGAATACCCAGATCTATACCTATAGAATTTGGTAATTCCGTTTCCCAACCCTCAATCTCATACAATCTAAACAAATGATGAATAAAATTCTGAACATCTTCACCATACGCTGTAGGACCGACCTTGTCTACTTGTATACTGAACCGCACAATTTTATTTTCCTGAATAAATCGATACACACTAGATTTCAATACAATATTTGCAGCAAATTTCCTATCCCAATACGATTTATTATCTTTTTCATTCTTAACACCAGTATAAAGACGATGACCGAATTCAATAGCTAACATAGTAGACTTTGAAGTATCTTTACTCAACTTCATCAAAAAGTCTACAAAAACTCCATTTGTATAATAACGATCAGATCTTTCCAATAAATAAACATCATTATCATTTTTTAACGATAATTGGAAAGAGCTATTTTTAACCTGCGAATTAGCCGAAAAAGACAAAAAGAAAAGAATTAATAGCCAATTACAAAAAAGGAATTTCATAAAGTACACTTAATATGTAAATATAAGATATAACTTCCGTTCTACATTATTTAGAATTACTCTAAATAGTTTGTAATATTTGTAAAATTCCTTCATTAGAATACCTTTTTGTAGTTTTGTAATTGGTTTAGTTCGAAAAAAATATGAAAAAAAGTTCAATTATCTTAATGGCTATTATTGCCTTAGCCATAGCAATGATTTTGGTAATTTATACTGACTCAAGTACATATTCGACTTTTAAAGAAGCGAAAGAGAAAAAAACGGAACTATATGTTGTTGGAGTCTTAAACAAGGAGAAAAAATTAGATTACGATCCAGTGAAAGATGCTAATCTTTTTACGTTTTATATGTATGACAATGACAGTACAGAATGTAAAATTGTGTTCAATGGATCAAAACCTCAAGACATCGAGCGCTCAGAACAAATAGTTCTAACAGGTAAAATGGAAGGTGATCAATTTCATGCTACTAAAATATTAATGAAATGTCCCTCAAAATACAATCAAGATCAAGTCGAAGTAATCGAAGCTACAACAGCTTCTTTATAATTATTAATCATCATCATTCATGGACGTCAATTACGTTGGGGAAAGCCTTCTGCCTGGACAAATAGGTCAATTTTTTGTAGTACTATCATTTGGAGCAGCTATTCTATCATTAGTTAGTTACTTCTTTGCGACAAATAATCCAGAGGAAAAATCCTGGAAAACACTCGGTCGTATTGGCTTTTTCACTAATGCCTTTTCAATATTGGTAATTGGTGCTACGCTATTTTACATTATCTACAATCACCTTTTTGAATATCACTATGCTTTTGCGCATTCTGATAAAAATTTACCTACACACTACATCATATCATCCTTCTGGGAAGGCCAGGAAGGGAGTTTTTGGTTATGGATGTTTTGGCAAGTTATTTTAGGTGCCGTTTTGGTATTTAGATCAAAAAGTTGGGAAGCACCAGTAATGACATTTGTCATGCTTTGTCAAACATTCTTAGCAAGTATGCTTATAGGTGTTGAAATATTTGGTTCACGTTTAGGCAGTTCACCATTCATTTTATTAAGGGATGCTTTACAAGCACCTATATTTAGTGATCCGAATTACCTATCGATGATCAGACCGAGAGGATTGAATCCTTTGCTTCAAAACTATTGGATGGTAATTCACCCGCCAACCTTATTCTTAGGTTTTGCGTCGATGATTGTTCCTTTTGCGTATGCTGCTGCTGGTCTTTGGACTAGACGATACAAAGAATGGTTGACACCAGGATTACCATATGCATTATTTGCGGTAATGGTATTGGGAACAGGGATCATAATGGGGTCATTCTGGGCTTATGAAGCACTTAACTTTGGTGGCTTTTGGGCGTGGGATCCTGTAGAAAATGTATCAATTATTCCTTGGTTTACATTGATCGCAGCTGTTCACGTAATATTGGCTTATAAACACTCTGGTCACGGATATTTTTCGGCCACGCTATTATCATTGATTAGTTTTGTATTGGTAATCTATGCTTCTTACTTAACACGTTCTGGTATATTAGGTGAAACATCTGTACACTCGTTTACAAGTTTAGGTATGTCAGGCCAATTGATTTGGTTTAACCTGACATTCTTAGTGATCATGATAGGGTTACTAATATGGAGACGTAAAGAACTACCTTCTACAAAAAAAGAAGAGGATATATACTCGCGTGAATTTTGGCTATTTATAGGTGCTTTGGTACTTACTGTAGCATGTGTTCAAATGATTTCTACTACATCTATTCCAGTTTTTAATGCAATATTTGGGACCGATGTAGCTCCTCCAATTGATCCAATCAGTCACTACAATAAATGGCAAGGAGCATTTGCAGTTGTTATTTTATTATTATCTGCAGTTGCCCAATTCTTAAAATACAAACGTACAGATTCAAAAAAATTCTGGGCGGCAACATTAGCTTCCCTGATTGTAAGTATTATAATAGCAGCAATAGCTATATACGTCATGAAAGTATATACTAATGTAATGTACATTCTTATTACATTTTCTGCTGTATTTTCAATCATTGCTAATATTAGCATTTTAGCTGATGCATTTAAAGGAAAATGGCGATTAACGGGTTCAGCCGTTTCACATATTGGATTTGGATTATTAGTGTTAGGTGCTTTGGTAGCAGCGGCGACCAATGAAGTAATTTCACTTAATGAAACAGGCTATATAGGTGTTAAGAACTTTGGTAAAGAAGGTGATAAGTTTACCGATCCTGGAGAGAATCTTTTCTTAACAGAAGGAGAACCTGTACAAATGGGTAATTATAAAATTACGTATATAGGTGATAGTGTAGCACCACCAAATGTATTTTACCATATCAAATATGAAAATATAGATGAAGAAAGTGGTAAAGTGTTAGAGGAATTTGTATTGAGCCCATTTGCGCAAAACAATCCAGCGATGGGTGGTTTAATAGGTACTCCTGCGACAAAACACTACTTTACACACGATGTATACACATTGATAACAGCAGCTTCAGCTGATTCACAGGCTCCCATTTCTAATTTAAATGAAGAAGAAAAAACAGGCTTTGAAGATTATGATGAACCTGCAACATATCAAGTAAATATTGGAGATACTCTACGTTATAGAAATGGTATATATATTATTGAGGGCGTTAACAAATCAGCCAAATTAGAAAATATACCTTTAGCAGAAAAAGATGTTATCGTCGGATTAAAGATTAAAGTAATATCTAGTGATAACAAAGAATATAATGCCGAACCTATTTTCTTATTGAAAGATGGACATGCATATGACTTTAACAAAGATGTATCTGAGCAAGGATTAAAATTCCGCTTTTCTAACATTTTACCAGCTAAAGATAAGTTAGAAATAATGGTTTATCAAAAACCACTTCCAGAGAAAAAATGGATTGTTTTTAAAGCTATTAAATTCCCTTACATTAATTTCTTCTGGGTTGGAACAATTGTAATGACTGTCGGTTTCTGTATGGCGATATACAGAAGAGTAAAAGACGGCAAGCGAGAAGCAAATATAGAATCATAAATATGACAATAGTAATCTTAGGAGCTGGAAATATAGCGACACATTATGCGCAAGCTTTTCATGCCTTAGGCCACGAAATTAGACAAATTTATAATAGAACATCAGCCAATGCAAAAGCATTGGCTGATGTCGTTTCATCTACTGCCATTGACTCATTAGATGAACTTTATCTAGATGCTGACTTATATATAATCGCTATTTCTGACGATTATATCTCTACTGTAATAGAGGAGATGCCAAATAATATCAAAGGTATAGTAGTACATACCTCTGGTGCTACTCCGTTATCAGTATTGTATAGATTTACTAACCATGGTATCATTTATCCCGTCCAAAGTCTAAATAAGCATATACCTTACGACCTAGCACAAATACCATTTGCTATTGAGGGAAATACGAAAGAAGTAGAACTTTTATTATTGTCATTGATGCAAAAGATAGCACCGAAAACATTCCCATGCAATAGTAACCAAAGATTGGCCTTACATATATCTGCTGTCTTTGTAAACAACTTTTCTAATGCTCTTTTTGAAGTTGCACATTCTATCCTTGAAAAAGAAAATCTGAGCTTTGATCTTATGAAACCTATCATTTTGGAGACTGCTATGAAGGTTCAAAAAAATCCACCTAGAGCCACACAAACTGGCCCTGCAACAAGAAATGATCAAAGTACAATGGCTACGCATTTAAAATTCTTAAGTTATTCAAATACGCTATCTGAAATATATCAAATAATGAGTGATTTAATTATAAAAAGCAGACAGAAATAGCGCTTTATTTGAAAATACACTAAAAATTCAAACGATTGACTTATTCCAAAATTACTTGCTAATTTTGCATCTAAATTGAAAACAAACAGATTATAATCATGTTAACTATGAATAAAACCTTATTTATATTATGGCAGTAAGAAAATTAATCCTATTATTAATAACAATAGTAAATTTAATAATCATATCTTTTGGTATTATTTTTACCCCACAATGGTTTTGGCTGTTGATCATTCCATTCCCATTATTATTAATAGCTATTTATCATAGCATACAAACACATCATGCAATTCTTAGAAACTATCCTTTAATAGGATATTTTCGCTACATCTTCGAATCAATACGTCCAGAATTAAGACAATACTTTTGGGAATCAGATACCGATGGTAGACCTTTCAACAGAAGACAACGTTCTCTTGTATATCAACGTGCAAAAAACCAAAGGGAAACTGTTGCTTTTGGTATGCAAAGTGATCCACAAGCGATAGGTAATGAATGGGTGGCCCATTCCATTTTCCCTACGCATATTGAAAATCACGACCTTCGAACGATGGTGGGAAATAGCCTATGTAAACAACCTTATAGCCTTAGTGTATATAATATTTCAGCGATGAGTTATGGTGCACTTAGTAAAACAGCGATCACTGCGCTTAATAAAGGTGCTGCGTTACAAAATTTTGCACATAATACCGGGGAAGGTGGTATCAGTGACTACCATATCAATGGTGGAGATTTAATCTGGCAAATAGGTACCGGATATTTTGGCTGCCGTAATGAATCAGGTAATTTTGATGATGCTCTATTTACGGAAAAGGCAAATCGCCCTTACGTCAAAATGATTGAGCTAAAAATATCGCAAGGTGCTAAGCCTGGACATGGAGGTATTTTACCTGCGGCTAAAAATACACCAGAAGTAGCTGCTATACGTCACGTAACACCAGGCACAGATGTGATGTCACCTCCTGCACATAGCGCATTCTCTAATCCTATAGAAATGATGGAATTCATTCAACGATTAAGAGAATTATCAGGCTACAAACCAGTAGGTTTTAAAATTTGTATTGGTGATCAACAAGAATTTATAGAGATATGTAATGCGATGCAAACTACACAGATTTTTCCAGATTTTATATCTGTAGATGGATCTGAAGGTGGTACTGGTGCTGCACCTCTTGAGTTTACCGACAACTTAGGTATGCCATTATATGATGCCTTAACATTTATTACTACGACATTAATTAATTTTGGTTTAAAAAAGCATATTAAAGTAATAGCTTCAAGCCGTATTGTTACAGGCTTTGATTTATTAAAATCTATTGCTTTAGGTGCAGATGCATGTTATAGTGCTAGAGGAATGATGTTCGCATTGGGCTGCATTCAAGCCTTAAAATGTAATGAAGATGTATGTCCAGTTGGTGTAGCAACACAAAAACCTCATTTGTATAAGGGCCTTGATGTGGAAGATAAATATGTACGTGTCGCACAATTTCATCGTAATACATTACGTGCTACGGTAGAAATAATGGAAGCTTGCGGCTTCAAAACACTGGACGATGTTAATGCATCCAAATTCTTTAGAAAAGTAGATAGCATCCGAACACTTAGTTTCCAAGAAATATATTTTAAAAATACAGGTAAACTCAATAAGAAAGAAAATTCCTTTGCTAAAGAAGAGTTTTTAGACTAAATAAAAAATGCGCTAATTAATTTAGCGCATTTTTTTATTTAAGGTTTTGAAATATTCTTCCTAATATTTGCTGAGCTATCACTAGGTTTTCCTCTTCAACTCCTTCTAGTGCTTCATAAAGTGTTTTCTTAGCTTGTTCAAGGCCTACATCTTTCATTTTTCTACCTTCTTTCGTTAGGTAGATTAAATTTGATCTACGATCTTGCTTATCATTAACACGAATTACCAAGCCCAATTTCTCCAGGTTATTAATAAGACGTGTTATACTTGGCTTGTCACGATAGGTGAAATGCGCTAATTCCTGTTGTGTCAGTCCCTCTTCTTGCCACAAATGATACATTATACTCCATTGCTCTGATGTCATACAACAAGGCATCCCCGTTACCTTTAAATTTCGTTGCAAACGTCTAGATATAGCAGTAGAAGCTTTACCGGACAAGAATGAAAAAAACTCATCTGTAATTTCCATATTAATCATATTTAGATTTTTTATTAATTAGGTTGTTTATGCAAGTAAAGAAATAATCTCCCATTTTCCAAATAATATTTTAATATTCTTTTATTCATTCCCTATTAATTATCTTTAGGAATGGAAAATTTCTTAATTGTCATTATTTTTATTGGTTCAATAATATACAAAATATATTCGAATTATAAAGAAGAGATAAAAAAAGCTAAAAAAAGAATCCCTAATCAACGGCCGATCCCGATGCCACAAACCTATATGGAGACGGTTTTGGAAAAGGATCCAAAAACGATGATTCCTAATACTGTAACAAGTAATAAAAAAGATAACTCTTATATTAATAGAAATTATGATAATAGAGCAGATGAAATCCCAGAAGAAGTAAGAAGAGCTATGGTTTCCCAAAAACAGAAGCAAACTATAACTTCTGAAAAACAGACTGTTGAGGAAGAAGCATTTGAATTCAATTTCAGACAAGCAGTAATACAGGCCGCTATATTAGATCGTCCTTATAAATAACAGTTCGTTAATTATAAAATCGAAAACTTATCAGCGTCATTTAAAAATGGAAATGTTTCTCTAGCTTGAATTAAATCTTTAGGATTCAACGTAAATGTATATAAATCCTCATCTTCGGGTTTATAATAAATAACATCACCGACAGGAGATATACACATAGAACCGCCAGAATAATAAATCTCATTCCCATCATGCCCTACTCGATTTACACCGATCACATAGGATAAATTTTCAATAGCTCTAGCAGGAATTAAAGACCTCCAGTGTGAGGAGCGCTTATCAGGCCAATTTGCTGTGTAAACAAGTAAATCATATCCTTCTGTTTGATTTCTAGACCAGACAGGGAATCTTAAGTCATAACAAATCATAGGACAAATCTTCCAACCTTTCAATTTCAACATGATGCGATCAGTACCTGCTGTAAAGACTTCATTTTCTTTACTACTTCCTAGACCGAAAAGATGCCTTTTATCATAATGCACATAGCTTCCATCTGGAGACATCCATACAAAACGGTTAAAATAATTACCATTTTCCTCCACCATCAATGAACCAGCTACCATACAGCCAAAAGACTTAGAAGTATTGAACATCCAACGCATCGTCTGTCCATCCATGCGCTCCGCACATTTCTCTACATTCATAGAGAAACCTGTATTAAACATCTCAGGAAGTATTATCAAATCAGTTTTTTCTTTCAAATTAGATAAGCGTAAGCTTAAATTTTGAAGATTTTTTTCGACATTCTCCCAAAATAAATAAGCTTGAAATATAGTGATTTTGATAGGTTCCATTAATAATTTAAATACTATGATGTTTTGTTTGAGTCCAATATAAATAAAAAAAAGTAATTTTCTGAAAGTAATTTAGCGCGATCGATACATTAATTTGTCCGCTAAGTCAAATAACTGTGATTTACTACCTTCAGGGACATCAATTTGTTTCAAATTTGTATATGCCTGCGCCGTATAATACTCTTTAAGTGAATTTGCAGCTTTTAGGATATCATATTTATCATACAAGCCTAACATACCTTCTACTTTTTGCGAGGAAACATCAGATTTCATGGACATAATAGCATTAAAACTATCTACATCTGCTTCAAGCAATGATTTTTTCAATAGAATATGTAAGATAGTTTTCTTATTAACAATAATATCGCCACCTACTTGTTTACCAAAAGAATGAGGATCACCAAAAGCATCCAATATATCATCTTGCAATTGAAAAGCAATACCTAGATTTACGCCAAAATTGTATATATAATGTGTATTTTCGAATGTCGCTTTTGCTATAATGGCACCTATTTCCAATGCGCCACCTAACAAAACTGATGTTTTTAAACGAATCATATCGATATACTCCTCTTCAGATACATTATTACGTTCTTCAAAGTCCATGTCTAATTGCTGTCCCTCACATACTTCCAGCGCAACTTTATTAAATGCTTTGAGTAATGAAGGAACAACCTCAATCGGACAATTCGCTAACTCTTCATAAGCTTTCACTAAAAGAGCATCACCCGAAAGTATAGCGATATTGTCATTCCATCGTTTATGTACCGTAGGTTTACCTCTTCGAAGAGGTGCTTTATCCATAATATCATCGTGAATTAGAGAGAAATTATGGAAATACTCAATTGCTTTGGAAGCGGGTAAAAGACTAGCGACATCTGTATGTCCAAAAATATCAGCTCCAAGAAAAACTAATTGTGGACGGATACGCTTACCTGCCAACGAAAGAATATAACGCACAGGGGCATATAAATTTTCAGGAGAAGAAGGAAACTCTGCACTTTCTAATGCAGAATCGATAATTTCTGAATATACTGGATTTCCAAACATACTAATATAAAACTGTATGCGAAGATAGCAATTTAATTTTTTCCAGTGCGCTTATACGCTACAATTAGGTAAGTAATAAATATTATATTTGTATAAATTATACTTATCATGCGAATTCTTGTTTTACATAATTATTATCAACATTCAGGTGGAGAAGATACTGTGGTACAACAAGAATATAATGAACTATCAAAGCAAGGACATCAGGTAAAAATAATAAGTGAAAAGAATAAAAAAGGCCTTCAAGGACTATTACAATTTGCTCTATACCCATTAAATATTATAATATCTAAACGGTTAACCAATGAAATAGATCTGTTTAATCCTGACATTATCCATGTTCACAATTTACACTATGGAATTGGGCCCTTTCTCATTAGAAAACTCAAAAAAAAGGGCTATCCTATTGTTATGACTTTGCACAACTTTAGGTTAATATGCCCATCGGCAACATTATTTTACAATGGTAGTGTACATACCGAAAGCATAAAGGAAGATTTCCCATGGACTGCCGTAAAAAACAAAGCATTAGATCATTCTCTAGTAAAGACATTTATCACTGCATATACCTATTGGATACATAAAAAGATAAATACTTGGCAATTAGTAGATAGGTATTTTACATTTTCTAATTTTTCTAAAGCGATATTTAACGAATCATCATTAGGCGTTGATCCTAATAAATTTACCGTAAAGCCAAATTTTGTAAATTCAACTATAGCCAGCACAGAAAAGGTATTTAGGGACTATTATATTTATATCGGACGATTGTCGGAAGAAAAAGGAATTATACAACTTCTAGAAGCAATTTCAAAAACAGATTATAGGATCAAAATATTTGGAACAGGCCCTTTGGAAAAACAGGTTCAGGATTACGCAGATATTAATAGCAATATTGAATATTTAGGATTTCAAAATAAAGAAATATTACAAAAAGAAATAAATAGCGCAAATGCACTAATTGTTCCTTCAGTATGCTACGAAGGTATGCCGATGACCATTATAGAGGCTTTTGCGATGGGTACACCTATCATATGTAGCAACATTGGCATATTAAAACAAATGGTTGTACCTTTATACACAGGAATTCAATTTGACCCATATAATAGAGCAAGTATTATATCTGCTTTGGATACTTGGTCAAATATGGATATCCATACAAAAGAATTAATTAGTAAAAACTGTATCAATGAATTTCAAAATAAGTATACAGCAAAAATATATATATCGTTAATAGAAGAGGTTTATCAGCAATTAATTAAAGAAAATGAACATAATAATTATAGATCATCTTAATTTAGCGCCTAAGATTCAAGAAGTATTAGAAACCGTATATGATCCCGAATTAAAACCGGCAAATATTATTGATTTAGGCTTAGTATATGAGATAATCACCAAAGAAGGAGGCATCGCCAAAGTGGTCATGACATTGACAGCGCCAGGCTGCCCTGTTGCTGGAGAGATCATGGATGAGGTTCAGCGCAAAGTGGCAGGTATCGATGGTGTTAAGGAGTCCCTCGTAGAGTTAACCTTCGATCCGCCATGGACTAGAGATATGATGAGTGAAGAAGCAAAGCTAGATTTAGGTTTTCTTTAATCTTCTTTAGGTATTCGGGTTTCCAATTCAGCAAGAGTTTTCTTTGGCTTGGGAACCTTTTCTTCTTTCCCGAATAATTTGTCCCATACATTTCTAGATTCCTTTGTCAATAATGGAGAGATGATAGAAAGGATCAATACATACACTACTACAAAAGACTGCAAAACAGGAAGTAACCCCCCAGCCTTACCAATATTTGCCATAATAATAGAAAATTCACCACGTGCAGATAATGTAAAACCAATATCAAAGGATGCTTTAGGCTTCATCTTCGCAAAATGAGCAGCAAAAAATCCAGATGCCAAGTTACATATTATAGTTACTATAGCAGCTAATGCAGCCCAAGCGACAGCTCCACCTAACGTATAAATATTAATAGATAACCCAAAACTAAAGAAGAACATGGCGCCAAAAAAATCTTTATAGGGCAATACCATATGTTCAATCTTTTTAAGATACTTAGAGTCTGCAAACACCAAACCAGCCATTAAAGCACCTATTGCTTCAGCTACATGAATAGTTTCAGAGAAACCGGCTATCACAAATAATAAACTAAAAATAACAAGAATAAAAAGCTCCGATGATTTGTCTTGCAAAAGCTTATCTATGAAAGGAATCAATTTTCTACCGAGAATCAAAAAGGCTAATATAAACCCTAAAGCGAGTAAAGAAGTTCCTAAAACTGCACCCACGGAAGTTCCTCCTGTCAAAATCAATCCTGATAGAAATGATATATGCATAGCGATGAATAAGTCATCAAACATAATCATCCCCATTATTACTTCGGTCTCAGGATTGGCAGTTCTTTTGAGATCTGTCAATACTTTGGCAACAATCGCTGTTGATGAACTGGTCATCAAACCACACAACACCATTAATTCTTTGAAAGGAAGATCCATCAGCCATCCAATCAACAAACCGGACACAAAATTCAATAACACATAAAGAGATCCTCCAGTAACTATTGATTTCCCAGACTTGATAAGACGTCCAACAGAGAACTCTAAACCTAAATAAAAAAGTAGGAATAAAACCCCCAATCTTCCCATAAAGTCTATAAAAGGTTTACTTTCTGAGAATGTAAAGAAGCCCCAAACTTTATTAAATCCCGCCGTAAAACTCGCATTATCAATACTGACCAACACATCAGATACAAATGATGGATATTCTTTATTACCCAACACCATACCTATGATAATAAAAAAGGGAATTACCGAGAACTTTAATTTGTTTGCTAATAAACCAACAGAAGCTACTAACAGAACAGCGATTCCAATTTCTAATATAACGATATGCGACATATATACTTACAGTAAAATTTCTTTTAACAATTTGATATTTTTTGCCTTTCCAGCAATCACTAGTGTAACTCCAGGAGCAATTACAAAATCAGGACCAGGATTGATAACAGTATCATCCTCTTTAATTGCTGCGATTATAGAGGCACCAGTACGCTGTCGAACACCAAGCTCACCAATACTCTTATTGACGCCGTCATTAAATGGCACCACCTTATACCACTCGATACGAAGGTCATCTAATGCTACTTCTATCGTTTCTAAAGCTTTAGGCTTATAAGATAGTCCACCCAAAATCCCTGCCACTTGTCTAGATTCTTCATCCGACAGTGTCATCACACAGTGGGTTTCATTTTCTTCTTCATCATGACGATATAACTCCCGTCTACCATCATCATGAATAACAACAACCATGTTGTCACCAGCTTCAGTTTCAATCTGATACTTTTTTCCTATACCGATCAGATCACTTTCTCTAACTACCGACATTATATTCAATTTTAGTTATCAAAAAACAAGGGTAATTTACACAAATAAAACAATATACCCTCGATATACTACAATGTAGCATCTATTAATATATATTTATCCTGCTCATTACGCTTAGGACGTCCTATTGCTAAAGATTTACCGTGATAAAATAAATAAACCCACCCTTTGGGAGCCCCTTCATTCCAATATTTAATTCGGCTATCACGAGATGAACGCCCATCAAAATCATATTTTGCTATAAAGTTTTTAAACAGTTCTTCAGGTTCAGGTAATACATCACCTCCAAAAAAGAAATGCTCGCCCCCTACTTCAATATGAAAAGCTTGATGAAACTCCGTATGACCACCATTTAACTCAAATCTAATTTCATTATTTACGCTCCCCTCTCCTTCTACCAATACAAGGTTACCACTTCTTTGCAGCACATCAAATACCTCCGTACGGTAAGAAGGTGACTCTGAAGTATAGGCATTTTCCCATTCACCACGTTGTATAATATATTCTGCCTCCGGAAATGCTATACGTGCTGATCCATCTCTAAAATCAACCATACCACCCGTATGATCTTTGTGTAGATGAGACATCAAAACATACTTTACATCCTGGGGATCAAATCCTAATTTTTTGATGTTATGGTGTATTAACAATTCATCCTCTACGGTTCTATTTCCTAATCCGGTATCACATAATATCAATCCATAACTCGTTTCTATCAAAAATGGATGAACATGTACGAATAGAGATCCTGGTCTACTTTTAGGATCATCCGTAAGCGGATCAAAAGGAACAAATTTTTTGGAAGCATCTACAGAAAAAGAGCCTTCGTAGAGCGAATATGCTTGTATCATCTTTATATTATTGTAAACATGAGAGTTATAATATCTAAACGAAAATTCACTTAGACAACATTAGGTAACAAGTCCTAGAAAATGTATATTTACATACAAATACTGCGCAAAGATATGCAAAAAAGGTGGGTCCTAAAACCAAAAAATGACAGCAATAAAACACAGAATCTACAAACTGAACTTAATGTAAGTTCAATTATTGCCAATCTATTGGTCGGAAGAGAAGTCGAAACCTTTGAACAAGCCAAATTATTCTTTAGACCTTCATTAGAAGATTTACATGATCCATTCTTGATGAAAGATATGGATGTAGCTATTCATAGAATTGAAAGAGCTATAGGAAACAACGAAAAAATACTCATTTACGGCGATTATGATGTGGATGGTACAACGGCTGTTTCGGTAGTATATAGTTTCTTCAGAGCTTTTCATTCCCGTATCGAATTCTATATTCCTGATCGTTATCTCGAAGGGTACGGTATATCTACCGAAGGAATTGACTATGCGGCCAAGCATGATTTCACGTTAATAATAGCCCTTGACTGTGGTATTAAAGCAAATGATAAAATTGAATACGCCAATAGTAAAGGAATAGATTTTATCATCGGCGATCACCATATGCCAGGAGATACTATCCCTCAAGCGGTGGCTGTCTTAGACCCCAAGCGTATCGATTGTCCCTACCCGTACAAAGAACTGTCTGGCTGTGGAATAGGCTTTAAGATTATCCAAGCTTTCATCCTTAAAAATTCCATGAATATGGAAGAGGCTTATCAGTTTTTGGATCTTGTAGCGGTGAGTATAGCCTCAGACATTGTACCTATCACTGGTGAAAACAGGATATTGGCGCACTATGGCTTAAAAAAACTAAATACTAACCCATCTATAGGGTTACAAGCTTTAATAGATTTATCATCAAATAAAACAGGTATTTTCTCTGTTAATGATATTGTTTTCCAAATAGGACCACGCATCAATGCAGCAGGACGTATTGAACATGCTAAAGATGCTGTTAATTTACTTATCTCAAAATCTAAAGAAGAAGCTGCTAATTTTTCGGCTTCTGTGGATGACCAAAATAATCAACGTAAGGATTTTGACTTACAAATAACGACGGAAGCATTAGCGATAATAGAAAATAGCGCGAGTAATCAAGCGCGCAAATCTACTGTACTCTATAAATCAGATTGGCACAAAGGTGTGATCGGTATTGTAGCATCACGACTAACAGAAAAATATTATCGACCTACTGTAATTCTAACCCATACAAATGGACATATTGCAGGCTCAGCAAGGTCAGTAATAGGCTTTGATCTATATGAAGCACTGAGTGAATGCAGTGATCTTTTGGAACAATTTGGTGGGCATAAATATGCTGCGGGTTTAACGATGAAAGAGGAGAACATACCTTTATTTCAAGAGAAATTCGAAAATGTAGTACAGCGTACTATCAAACCCGAAATGCTCCAGCAAGAAGTATCTATAGATATGGAAATCACTTTAGACCAAATCGACAGTAAATTCTATAGACTATTAAAACAATTTGAACCTTTTGGTCCACAAAATGAGGCTCCTATTTTCATGTCTAAAGGAATACTAGTGCATGGAAATGCTTATATTGTTGGCAACAACCACCTCAAGATGACTATATTTCAAGAGGGCGCACCATTGTATGACTGTATAGGATTTGGTCTTGCAGAGCATGCCAATTATATCAACAGTAAAAAACCATTTGATATTTGTTATAGTATAGAAGAAAACTCCTGGAGAGGAAAAAAGAAACTACAACTAAACATCAAATCCATTAGATATTAAATTAATATATTTGCAATAAGCGAACTATAGAAAAATGATACTTAGAGCAGACAATCTAATCAAAAAATATAAACAGCGTACCGTTGTAAACGATGTATCATTCTATGTGGAACAGGGAGAGATCGTTGGTTTACTGGGTCCAAATGGAGCTGGGAAAACGACTTCTTTTTATATGATCGTAGGGCTAATCAAACCTAATGAAGGTCATGTTTTCTTAAATGATGAAGAGATTACAAAAGATGCGATGTATCAAAGAGCGCAAAAAGGAATCGGTTATTTGGCACAAGAAGCCTCTGTATTCCGTAAGCTCTCTGTAGAGAACAATATTCTAGCTGTATTAGAAATACACTACCCTAATAAGCAAGAAAGGTTAGCAAAACTAGAGGAATTGTTAACAGAATTTAGTTTACATAGAGTGCGTAAAAATAGAGGGGATTTACTTTCGGGTGGAGAGCGTCGACGTACAGAGATAGCACGTGCGCTAGCTGCAAACCCAAATTTCATCCTTTTAGATGAGCCTTTTGCGGGTGTGGATCCGATTGCAGTGGAGGAGATTCAATCTATTGTGGCCAAATTAAAAGCTAAAAATATTGGGGTATTAATTACCGATCACAATGTCCAAGAAACTCTTTCAATAACAGATAGAGCTTACTTATTGACCGAGGGTAAAATAATGCTTACGGGAACACCTGAAGAGATTGCAGACAGTGAAATGGCGCGTAAATTCTACTTAGGTCAAAACTTTGTATTAAGACGTAAAAAGTTATAGTAAATAATTATGGAAATACTAAACTCACTCTTTACATGGATTATGAAAAAGCGCATCCATCAAATAGAGCTTTTCATGAAATATCCACATGATGTACAAGATGAGTGGTTTCAACATCTTATATCAGCCGCAGAAGCAACTGAATGGGGGAAGAAATATGACTATAAGGGTATTTTAACGCCTCAAGAGTTCAAAAATCGTGTTCCTATAAGCGATTATGACAGTATGAAACCCTTTATCGATCGCATGATCAAAGGGGAGCAAAATATATTATGGCCAACAGACATAAAATGGTTTGCTAAGTCATCAGGTACAACCTCCGATCGTAGTAAATTTATCCCTGTAAGTGTGGAGGCATTGGAAGAATGTCATTACCAAGGAGGAAAAGATATGCTCTCTATCTTTTGCCATAATAGACCAGAAAACAGAATTTTTAATGGCAAAACCATTGTTATAGGGGGTTCTTCTCAAATAAACAACTTAAATCCAGACTCCTACTATGGAGACCTATCATCCATTTTGATTCGTAATCTTCCTTTTTGGGCGGAGTTCAAAAGAACGCCAAATTTAGAAGTAACGCTAAATCCTAATTTTGAGGAAAAAATAGAACAAATAGCACAGATCACAATAAAGGAAGATGTAACCAGCTTAGCAGGTGTACCTACATGGAATATCGTGATGGCCAAGAGAGTATTGGAAATAACCGGCAAAGATAATCTTTTGGAAATATGGCCTAATCTAGAATTCTATAGCCATGGTGGTGTGAGCTTCAAACCATATAAAGACCAATTCAAGCAGTTAATTCCTTCAGATAACATGTATTATATAGAGAATTATAATGCATCAGAAGGCTACTTTGGTATTCAGGATCAATCCGACTCGGAAGATTTATTACTCATGCTTGATTATGGTATTTATTATGAATTTTTACCTGTAGAAAACAACGAAGAAGAGCATCCAGATACTTTAGAATTACATGAGATAGAAATCGGTAAGAACTATGCGCTTATCATCTCTACAAACGCTGGATTATGGCGTTATAAGATAGGAGATACGATAAAGTTCACGTCCAAATCACCTTATCGTTTTCAAATATCAGGACGTACCAAACAATATATTAACACTTTTGGTGAAGAAGTAATTGTTGATAATGCAGAACACGCCCTTCAAGTAGCTTGTCGCGAGACACAATCCTTAATCCGCGATTATACCGCTGGCCCTGTATATTTTGACAACAAAAAAGCAGGTGCGCACGAATGGATTATAGAGTTTGAAAAACAGCCTAGTGATTTCGTATTATTTAGCGAAATATTAGACCGTACATTACGCGAGATTAACTCAGATTATGATGCCAAACGCTTTAAAAACATGGCTTTGAACCCTCCTATTATTCACGTTGCACCACAAGAGACATTTTATAAATGGATGAAATCTAGAGGTAAATTAGGTGGTCAAAATAAAGTACCACGTTTATCCAATAATCGCGAATACCTTGATCCATTATTAGCATTATTACGAGCTAAATAATGCTATGCACTATTAAATACGTATTTATTGATTTACAAATTAAAACGAAGCAAATGACTCAATCTACTACGATGATCAGCTCTGTTTCATTATAATACGTAAAATAATACCATTAATAACTTTTCAGATAATCAATTTCCGAGCTATCGAGGTGCTAAAAATTATTTTATAGAATAATTAAAAAAATAATAAAGCACCAATAAGTAATATACTAACAATGATAAAAACAGACGCCAATCGCCTAATATTAAAAACATTATAAGCCGTATTGTATCTAAAATTATTTGCTACCTCAGTCAATGTTCCTCTGAACTCCATCTCTTTACTCACAACACGTTGGCTCAATATATCATGTATTTCCTTTTGTAAAGCTAATAGATTTCTTAATTCATCATCTACAGCCAATTGAGCCTCAAATTGGAGCAAATCATCACCGTCTAATTGCCCATCTATATACTCTTGTATTTTTTCAGAATGATTTTCCATTAATTTATACTTCAAACACTATTAACACATTGATAGTAAATATTGAATAAAAAAAATAAACTATTTTATATTAGATGTATTTATAAAATCCACCACAACACTATTTATTCTTTCATTTTTTAGGTAAATACCGCTAATTAACACCTACAGCCTTTCATAAATTTTATTCATACCTTTTAAAAACTCTGTTGTCAAACAATCACCTATATTCTCCTAATAAGAAATCAGCATTATCTATTTGTACTTACATATATACAAAGAATAAATCAAGCTGACTTAGTACTACAATAGACCATAATAAACAGAAATACTAGATACACCATTAAGTTTACTATCAAAATTGATTAGTTATAAAAATCTAAAAAAAAATATTACAGCTTTCATATTACTTAGCATAATTATGCTTCACGAAGACAAGAAAATCCTCTTACCGCATTAATTATATACAGACAATATAACAGAAGTATTGTTTTACATATAGCTATCAGCTCTGACCTGCATGTATTTAATTGGTTATTTATTATATAAAAGTAAAAAAACAAAATGAAACTATTGCTAGACTATTTTGTAAATATTTAGCTATAATCAAAAAAATAATACTCGCTGTATTTAGCTTCTATTCAATATTAAATAACGATTCCGTTAAGAATAGAAATTGGCACTTAACGAACTATGTATTCATACTACCAAAATAATACTTACATCAAAATAGTACTTCCTTGACATAATTATCTGAACAAAAAATCATAAAACATAGTTCTTTTATTACTAATAGTTAACCTTATCACGTAAAAAATAAAACATTGTTATCACAAATTCTACAAATAAATACTCCGTTTAAAGTGTCTCAACTTTAAATTCAATTCAATAGGCATTTTAGTTCATTTTTTCCTAAATTGCACTTTTAAAAATCATAATTGATATGAGCGCGGTAGAACAGTTTTCATTTCGCGTAGAGCCAACACAACATTCAAGACTCTCGCAGGTAGATTTCAATAACTTAAAATTTGGACAAATAATGTCCGACCACATGTTAGTGGCAGAATACAATAATGGTCAATGGGAAGACATTAGTATTGTACCTTATGGTGATATCACAGTCAGCCCATCTTTATCCGCTTTACATTACGGACAATCAATATTTGAAGGAATCAAAGGATACAAATTTGCTGATGGAACAGTAAGTATCTTCAGACCAGACAAAAATTGGGAAAGATTTAATAAATCTGCTGCACGCTTACAAATGCCTGAAGTGCCTGAAGAAATATTTATTGGCGGATTGAAAAAATTATTAGCGATTGATAACAAATGGGTTCCATCTTTAGAAGGAACAGCATTATATATCCGTCCTTTTATGTTTGCTACTGAGGCTGCATTAGGCGTGCACCCTTCGGCATCTTACAAATTTGTAATTATCACTTGTCCTGTTGGTGCATATTATAGCAAGCCTATCTCATTAAAAGTAGAAACACATTACACACGTGCTGCAGAAGGCGGTGTTGGTTTCTCTAAGAATGCGGGTAACTATGCATTGTCATTATATCCTACGCAGTTGGCGAATAATGAAGGATACGATCAAATCATGTGGACAGATGCTGCAGAGCACAAGTATATTGAAGAAGCTGGTACTGCAAACTTAATATTTCGTATTGGTGACAAAATCATCACGCCACATGGCGAAACAATTCTTCATGGAGTAACACGTCGTACAATTATGCAGTTAGCCGAAGAATGGGGTTATGCGGTAGAGCAACGTAAAGTATCCGTTGAAGAATTAATTGACGGTATCAAAGCAGGTGTAGTAACAGAAGCTTTTGCGGCAGGTACTGCAGCTACAATTACACATATTGACCGTATTGGATTTGAAGGTCAAGATTATAATTTACCTCCTGTAGAAGGGCGAGAATTTTCTAATAAGGTACTAGATTATTTAAATCAATTACGTTACGGTAAGATTCAAGATCCATTTGGTTGGAACTTTATCGTCTAATATAAAAAAGAGCCATTCTCGTGTGAATGGCTCTTTTTAGTTATATTAACTAGTTTAATTTTTCTTCCAAGAAAGTAATAATCTCATGTGTTTCTGTAGGCTCAAACCAAACGGTGTTACCATACTTCTTGAACCAGGTAATTTGCCTTTTAGCATATCTACGAGAATTTTGCTTCACCTTATCTATAGCCTCTTCAAAGCTTATTGCACCATCCAAATATTGAAAAATCTCCGAATATCCTACTGTTAACATAGCTGGCTTTGTGCGATAATTCGATAAAGACTTTACCTCTTCTATCAATCCCCCCTGAATCATCTTGTCGACACGCAAATTAATACGGTTGTACAATTGTTGACGATCAGTATTTAGACCTATTGTAATCACCTCAAAAGGACGCTTTTCTACCTCTTTTTTTTGATAAAATGACATCGTATTACCCGAAGCTTCAAATACTTCAAGTGCGCGAATCACCCGTTGTGGGTTGTCTATATCCGCAATTGCATAATAAGCAGGATCTATTTCTTTTAATCTTTCTTTCAACGGCGCTAAGCCAGCAATTTCAAATTGCTTGTTGAGTGCTTCACGCACCCCTTCAGGAGCCTTAGGCAAATCATCTAATCCTTCACATACAGCGCGCACAAACAATCCTGACCCACCAACCATAATCACGACATCCTTTTTTTCAAATAAAGAAGCCAACAATTGCAAAGCATCGCGTTCAAAATCGCCAGCAGAATAATCTTCCTGAATAGAATGTGAATTAATAAAATGATGCTTAGCAGCTAGTAACTCCTGCTCGTCGGGCTTAGCAGTACCGATATTCATTTCTTTATAGAACTGACGAGAATCAGCAGACAAAATTTCCGTATCAAAATGCTGTGCCAATTTAATAGCTGCGGCCGTTTTACCAACTGCCGTAGGGCCAACTACCACTACTAAAGTCTTCTTATTGTTCTTCATCAATCCCAAATTTCATGAATTGCAAACTTAGAGAAATAAAACAATTATAAAAATATTAGCCTTATGATTTCTTTGTTTCCAATGGATATTAAAATCCATAAGAAAAATTTCGTAAAAAGAAATATTATTTATATATTTAAATTTGATACACCAATTCATATCCATGAATACAATAGAAAGTATATTTTATAATACATCCCTAATAAGTGGAATAGCTTATTTGATGGGTAAATTAATAGGTTTATATTTTTAAGGTAACACCTTATCAATAGAAACCCTTTTAGTTTCTTTGCATACAGCAGTACGCACAGGTCTTGGTTTATTCCATTTGTAAAGATTATCCATTTGAATTAAAAAATAAGCCACAACAATTGTTATGGCCTATTAGTATATTATATAATCGGAATTAGATTAATAATCTTCATCACCCGATGCGAATTCACCTGAACTCTCTTCCCCTTCTTCATTTTCGTCATCTTCACCCTCATCGATGCTGTACTCATCCTCTTCGTCGACACCGTATAATTCTGCTATTTCATCTTCCACAAAATCCTCCTCCTCATCGTCATCAACTGCAATAGGAAAATTTGAAGCCGCCAAGGATTTTGGCGCAACACCTACAGATTTAAATAAAGAAGGATACACTTTACCCTCTTCTTCTTTCAATATTCGAACCAACTCCACGTGAAATTCGTAAGGACGATCAAAATTATAGATGTAATAAAATTTTTGATGCGGATCATCAATAAATTTGCTTAAACGGATATCTTCCATCAAAAGTACTCCTGCCTCTATTTTACGTTGAATAGGCAAATGTGCTATCTCCGTGCCTTTTTTCCACTGATCGTTACTCACATAAAATGAAGAAGGCACCTCAGCATCATAGCCTGTACTTTTATGAATTTCATCATGCAAATCTATAAAAGTACTCTTCGCAGGCATATCGATATCACGATATACATCTTCATAATCTTCAAAGGAAACTCTAAATCTATATACAGCCATATTGTTAACTAAAAATAAGCAAAAGCTTAATCAAATATAAAAGTAAAAATTAATTTATAGAACCAAAAGTTAGTGATTCTTTAACCGTAAGAGACATTCTCTTACCTTCTTGGACCATAAATTCATATGCTGCTACCTTTTCATTAGGAATATCCCCTTCCAAAATAGCCTCTCTAATAGCATTTTTTATTATACCAACCTGTCTACCAGGGCCTAGACCAAATACACGCATAATATCCTCACCAGTAATTGGCGGTTGCCAATTACGCAGTTGATCACGCTCTTCTACATCTTTGAGTTTTTGTTTTACCAACTCAAAATTCTGTCTATATTTTGTCTTCTTATATTCATTTTTGGTGGTCACATCAGCATGACAAAGCATCATCAAAGCGTCGATATCATCACTCGCTTCATACAACAAACGACGAACGGCAGAGTCTGTCACAATATCCTGTGCCAACACAATAGGTCTGAGATGCAATTGTACTAATTTCTGCACGAATTTCATCTTTTCATTCAAAGGAAGTTTCAGCTCGGCAAATAATTTGGGCACCATCCTAGCGCCTTTATCTTCGTGACCATGAAAAGTCCATCCTATTCTTTTGTCATATCTTTTGGTGGCAGGCTTCGCTATATCATGCATAATTGCCGCCCAACGCAACCATAAATCATCCGATAACTCACATACATTATCCAGCACCTCTAGCGTATGGTAAAAATTATCCTTATGTCCTCTACCATCGACAATATCTACACCATACAAATGATGCATAGCAGGAAATATTAACTCCAATAGGCCGGTATCAAAAAGATATTTAAAACCTGTTGAAGGCTTCTTAGATAAGATAATTTTATTTAGCTCATCTGTAATACGCTCTTTGGAAATAATCTTTATCCTTTCCTTATTTTCAACGATAGCTTGGATAGCTTTGATATCAATTCTAAAATTTAACTGTGTAGCAAAGCGAATAGCACGCATCATACGAAGAGGATCGTCCGAAAAAGTCTCACTCGGCTCCAAAGGTGTACGAATCAATCTATTTTGAATATCTGCCAGCCCATCAAAAGGATCTAATAATTCCCCATAATTGGCCTCATTCAAAGAATAAGCCATTGCATTGATCGTAAAATCACGGCGATTTTGATCATCTTCAAGCGTCCCATCTTCCACAATCGGTTTACGCGATTCCTTACGATAAGATTCCTTCCTAGCACCGACAAACTCAACATCAAGACCATTAAAAACCAACATCGCTGTACCAAAAGATTTATATACCGCCACTTTGGTTTTCAATTGCTCTCCAAGTTTTGTAGCAAATTCTATTCCACTACCTATCACCAATATATCTACATCATTTTTGAAGGGTCTATCCATGATTCGATCACGGACATAGCCCCCAATAACATAACACTCGGTGTTAGTTTGAGTAGCCAAATTTTTAATAATTGAAAATATAGGGTGTTGTAAGTGTTCGCACATAGTAAAGCATGTAGACTAAAAAAGCCCACTAATAATTTGCAAAAATACTTATTTTATAGAAATATTACGCCATAACTAGCGTACAAATAAATATTATTTACTAATCTCTATCTCTTGAAAGTTTTCTAAATGCTAAAGGATTGGCCGATAATTCGACTTGTTCTTTTCTATTTTTGACGATATGAACTGCCGCAAATATAGCCTCTAAGAAAGATTCATGGGATGCAATATTCTTCCCTGCAATATCATAGCCAGTGCCGTGATCCGGTGATGTACGTACAATAGGCAAACCAGCCGTGTAGTTAACACCTTTGCGACTCGCAATATGCTTGAAAGGGATAAGCCCCTGATCATGATACATCGCTAAAACGGCATCAAATTTTTTGAAGGCATCCCCAGCAAAAAAACCATCCGCAGGATATGGACCCAATGCCAATATTCCTTCGGCTTTAGCTTTCAATATAGCGGGTCTAATAATATCGTCATCTTCAGTACCAATCACCCCATTATCACCAGCATGGGGATTTAATCCCATAACAGCAATTTTTGGCTTTTGAATCCAAAAGTCTTTCTTCAAGCTATCATTCATCAAACGTAGCTTTTTTAGAATAGATTCTTCTGTAATATGGTTAGCAACATCTTTCAAAGGCACATGCCCCGTCACCACACCTATGCGCAAATCATCGCTAATCATAAACATCAATACATCATCAGCATTGACTTTACTTTGTAAATATTCGGTATGTCCCGGAAAATTAAATCCTTCTTGTTGTATATTATGCTTATTGATTGGTGCAGTCACTAAGGCATCAATTTTGCCTGCATTAAGATCTTCAACTGCTTTTTCTAAGGAAAGGAATGCATATTTACCGCCGATTTCATTATCTTCACCTAGCGTAATCTTAACATCCTCTTGCCAAACATTGATCATATTTGGGCGCTTCGGATTTGCTTGTTCCACTTCATTGATCACATTGAAGCTGAAATCATTAATATTATTCGCTTTACGGTGAAATGAAGCGTTCTTAGTATTACCATAAACTATTGGAGTAAAATAATCGAGAACACGACTATCCATCAAGGATTTTATAATCACTTCCATTCCAATCCCATTTAGATCACCAACGCTGATACCTACTTTTATTTTTTCACTCATTACCAAAAAGCTATTTGTTATTCAAAAATAAGAAAAATTAGGCAACGCTATACTACCTTAACTACAAATTATTCACTTTGCTATAAAGTAATTGTACAGTTTGACAGACTAATGTTCATTTTTTGCTTTTTACTTTATACTTTTGAGGAATGAATTCAGTACGCGCAAAAAAACATCTAGGACAACATTTCTTAAACGACAAAAATGCTGCAAAACGTATCGCAGATGCATTAAATCCAGATTTAGGATTCACACAAGTATTAGAAGTAGGTCCAGGGATGGGTGTATTATCTGATTTTTTGTTACAAAAGGATGAATTTGAGACCTATCTAATCGATGTAGATGATGAATCTATAGAATTCCTACAAGACAAATATCCACAACTAGAACATAGACTTATACACGGTGATTTTCTTGCTTTAGATTTTTCAAAATATTTTGGTGATAAAGTGGCGATCATTGGTAATTATCCATACAATATCTCCTCACAAATATTATTTAAAATATTAGAGGAGCGCGATCGCGTAGTACAAATGGCTGGCATGTTTCAAAAAGAAGTAGCCGAACGCTGTGTTGCAAAACCAGGAACTAAGGAATATGGTATACTTTCAGTATTTCTACAAGCCTATTATCACGTAGAATATTTGTTTACGGTAAAAGCTGGCGCATTCAACCCGCCACCCAAAGTATTATCTGGGGTGATGCGCATGACGCGCAATACTGTTTCTCAATTGGACTGTAACGAAAAATTATTCTGGTCAGTGGTAAAAGCAGGCTTCAACCAGCGTAGAAAAACCCTACGTAATTCATTATCTGCGGTAGTACCAAAAGACAAAATGAGTGACAATCCATTGTACGAATTACGTGCTGAACGCCTATCAGTTGCTGATTTTGTGACTTTAACAAACGAAATTTCAAACGCATAGTTTAAATGATATGAATAGTGAATTTGCTATTATTGGAGGAGGCGTTGCTGGATTATCTGCAGCAATAGGCTTACAATCCATTAATAGCGACTTTATGTTATTTGAACAAAGTGCTCTTGTAAAAGGAATAGGCGCAGGTTTTGGTCTTGCTGCCAATGCGATGCAAGCATTGGATTTTTTGGGGTTAAAAGAAGATATCGAAAAAATCGGTCACCATGTTAGTACGTACAATATTCTCGATCAGCAAGGAAATATCTTATTAGCTCCGGATACTAACGCATTAAGTGACCAATACAAGCAGGACAATTTCACTATTCATCGTGCCGACTTACATCACTACCTGCATTCGAAAATCCCTGTTGAAAAAATTGTCTTAAACAAAAGGGCAATAAAGTTTACACAGCAGAAAGATCTAATTACGTTATATTTTGAAGACGGCACGCAACATGAATGCCGCTATTTAATCATAGCGGATGGTGTCAAATCCCCATTGCGTCAACAGCTGATTCCATCTTCAGCACCTCGTTATGCGGGCTACACCTGTTGGCGTGCAACGATAGATAATTCAGATATCAAGTTGAATAAAGGATCTGAAACATGGGGTAAAGCAGGCCGATTTGGGATGACACCATTAGTTGGAAATCGTGTTTATTGGTATGCCTGTATCAATGCCCCTGCACAAAGTAGCAAATTCAAAAATTACACTATTTCGAATTTAATCGAAGACTTTAAGGATTATCATACGCCCATTCCTCAGATACTAGCTCAAACAAAAGATAAAGATCTTATTTGGAATGATATTATTGACATCAAACCTCTTCAAAATCTTGCTTATGCTAATATACTTTTGATCGGTGATGCAGGCCATGCCACTACCCCCAATATGGGACAAGGGGCCTGTCAAGCACTTGAAGATGTAGCCGTACTGATAGATGAGTTAGGTCATAAAGAGGATGTAATAGCGGCATTCCAATCCTTTGAAAAAAGAAGATTAGCACGTACAAAATATATAACAGAGACCTCAAAATTTATTGGAGAGGTTGCTCAATGGGAGAATAAACCATTGGTATTCCTTCGAAATACGATTCTAAAAAAACTACCTTCAAAGTTTACACAACGCGATCTTCAAAAATTGCTTTCTGTAGATTTCATGAAAATTAACACCTAAAAAACATGAACTTTCTAATTGTTGATGATATACACGGAGTATTGTTGGAAAAATTTGATCAAGCAGGTATTAGCTATGATTATATGCCTACAATAACACGCGAAGAAGCGGAAAAAATAATCCCTTCTTATGAAGGCTTGATAATTAGGTCCAAATTTCAGGTAGACAGTTCCTTTATTGATTTGGGAACAAAGCTAAAATATATCGGCCGATCTGGAGCTGGTATAGATAATATAGACGAAGCATATGCCCTACAAAAAGGAATCCGCCTTTACGCAGCCAATGAAGGCAACTGTGATGCCGTAGGGGAGCATATGATAGGTATGCTCCTAAGCTTAATGAATCATCTGAATCGCAGTAACGAGGAAATCAGAAACGGTATTTGGAAAAGGGAAGAAAATAGAGGCTATGAGCTCAAAGGTAGAACCGTAGCTTTGATTGGCTATGGCCATAATGGCAAAGCAATGGCGCAAAAGCTATCCGGTTTTGGTGTTCGTGTGATAGCTTATGACAAATACAAAACGGGGTTCACAGATCAATACGCTACCGAAGTAGCGATGGAGGAAGTTGTCAAACAAGCGGATGTACTTAGTTTCCATATCCCTTTGACACGAGAGACTACCAATCTTGTCGACGACGAATATTTATTTCACTTTCGTAAACCTATATTTTTCCTAATGGGGGCACGTGGAGGTATCGTCCATATTCCTGCAATAATAAAAGCATTGGATA
The DNA here is from genome assembly GCF_022627575.1 of Sphingobacterium rhinopitheci. GTDB lineage: Bacteria > Bacteroidota > Bacteroidia > Sphingobacteriales > Sphingobacteriaceae > Sphingobacterium > Sphingobacterium rhinopitheci. The sequence goes on along the minus strand of NZ_JADEYQ010000008.1, from coordinate 18,234 downwards.
AAGGCAAAATATTAGGCGCAGCATTTGATGTTCTGCCTGTAGAGAAATTCCCCAAATTGGGAGAACAATCGTGGTATAATAATCTAATAGCTCGAAACAATGTAATATTTAGTCCTCATGTAGCAGGTTGGACATTTGAGAGCTATTACAAGCTATCGGATATTTTGGCTGATAAAATCATTAGAGATCAGCAATAATATAATACTGTAAAAACTGTATGATAAGTATTAAATCTAATATATAAACTTGCTGGTAATTGGCCCTTGGTCGGAATATAATCTTATAAAGAACAATAAATACAACTATATCAGTAAATATTAGTGTCCATATTGCAGGTTGTGTGATGCCGAACAATACGATTACTAACATCGTATGTAGAAATAACAAACTATAACATAATAGCTTGGCCCTCGCCCCACCCAAAATCACAGGTATAGTCTGAAGATTATAATATTTATCTTGCTTTAGATCTCTAATATCAAAAGGTATAGTTATAGCCAATATAAATAAAAACACCAGAAGTCCCCAATAACCAACATAAGCCCATTCTACTATTCCTCCTGTAGAAAAATATTCTACCGTTGGCATCCCTACTGTGGAGAGCGACCACACCAAAGCTATTAAAAAGACTTTGACACCAGCCATTTGTCTGAAAGACATTGCTTTTCCATTGACTTTTATTATTGGTAATGCATAGCCAAAACTCAGTATTCCAATAAATATCAAATAAAGGAAAGTATAGCTATGTAATTGTAACAAGGAGAAAATAAAAATCACCAACGCGAACAAAGATAGGAACATAAAAATAAGCCTATTTTCAAAATACCAACTCGTTCGTAAATAGGGCGAATTATTTTGCATTTTGGGCATTGATAGCCACATACTAAAATTATAAAGCAAAAGTGTTGCCGACCATTCTAATAGTATTATGTACAAATTGAATGGTATATGCAGTAGATGATAGGTCAATAAGCTCTGACTAGCCGCTGCCATTGCAATCAACAGATTGCTAAAAATAATAAATCGCCAAGAAGTATTTAATCCCATTAAGCCAATTACTTATTCACATTTGCACACAAATATTACGTTATAATAACGTTAAAAAATTAGTAATTATCACAAAAAAATATAAATTAGTGATAGTAGAAAGGCTTTTTTCTTATTTAAATAAGAAAATGACTGACTTAGATAAAATAAAACAATTAAAACCAATAAATAAAAATTAAGAGCGGAATCAATGAGTTTTCAAATCAAAAGTTTTGAAGAGTACCAAGAAGTGTACAAAAAAAGTATAGAAAATCCTGAGCAATTCTGGGGAGAAGTTGCTGACAATTTTTTTTGGAAAAGAAAATGGACAAATGTCCTGAATTGGAATTTTACAGAACCCGACATTAGATGGTTTGAAGGTGCGAAAGTAAACATCACCGAAAATTGCTTAGATCGTCACATATATAAAAATGGTGACACACCTGCTATTATTTGGGAACCAAATGATCCTAATGAAGCACATCGCATATTGACATACAAGCAATTACTTAGTAAAGTAGAACAATTTGCTACGGTATTAAAAAATAACAATGTAAAAAAAGGTGATCGTGTTTGTATTTATCTTCCGATGGTACCTGAGCTTGTTATAGCTGTATTAGCATGTGCTCGTATTGGCGCTATACATTCTGTAGTATTTGGAGGATTCTCGGCACAATCTATTGCAGACCGTATCAATGATGCTTCGTGTAAGTTAGTAATTACAGCAGATGGTGGTTACCGTGGTAATAAAGTATTAGAATTAAAAACTATTGTTGATGATGCATTAATGCAGTGCCATACGGTAGAAAAAGTAATTGTGCTTACACGTTCACGCACACCAATAGCGATGCTTAAAGGCCGTGATGTATGGTGGGAGGATGAGATTAAAAAAGTCGAAACACAAGGTAATCCTGCATGCCCTGCTGAAGAAATGGATGCGGAAGATACCTTATTTATATTATATACCTCAGGATCTACCGGTAAACCAAAAGGGGTGGTACATTCAACAGGTGGCTATATGGTATATACAGGTTATACATTTGCCAATACCTTTCAATACAAACCTGGAGAGGTATATTTCTGTACAGCAGACATTGGCTGGATAACAGGCCATAGCTACATTGTATATGGTCCGCTATCACAAGGTGCTACATCACTCATGTTTGAAGGAATCCCAACCTACCCTGATGCGGGAAGATATTGGGATATAATAGATAAATACAAAGTAAATATCCTATATACAGCACCAACGGCTATTCGATCTTTAATGGCATTTGGGGATGAATTTGTCGATAACAAAGATCTTTCATCTTTACGTGTGCTCGGTTCTGTGGGAGAGCCAATCAACGAAGAAGCATGGCAGTGGTACCACGACAAAGTAGGTAAAGGTAAGTGTCCTATCGCGGATACGTGGTGGCAGACTGAAAATGGCGGTCACTTAATCACACCTATTGCAGGAGTAACTCCCGAAATACCAGGCTATGCCTTATTGCCACTACCTGGTGTTCAACCCTGCTTGATGGATGAGAATGGCGAGGAAATAGTAGGTAACGATGTATCTGGTAATCTATGTATAAAATTCCCTTGGCCAGGAATGTTACGATCTACATGGGGCGATCATGAGCGTTGTAAACAGACCTACTTCTCCACCTATGAAAATATGTATTTTACAGGTGATGGCTGTTATCGTAGCCCTGAAGGATATTATAGAATCACAGGACGTGTAGATGATGTACTGAACGTCTCTGGTCACCGCATCGGTACTGCAGAAGTAGAGAATGCGATCAACATGCACTCAGATGTGGTAGAGTCAGCAATTGTAGGGTATCCACATCCAGTCAAAGGACAAGGTATTTATGCTTATGTAATCGCTAATCATCATCTAGACGCCGAAAAAACAAAAGCAGACATCATGCAAACGGTAAGTCGTATAATTGGTGCTATCGCAAAACCAGATATTATTCAATTTGTGACAGATTTACCAAAAACGCGCTCGGGCAAAATAATGAGACGTATTTTACGTAAAGTAGCCGAAAATGATTTAAGTAATTTAGGTGATATCTCAACCCTACAAGACCCCACAGTAGTGGAGGCTATAGTTAAAGGAGCTGAGGAAATAAGAAAATAATAAATCTCAACTATAAAAAACGAAGCCGTACTCCTAATACGGCTTCGTTTTTTTTATATTAATACACTGCAAAAGCACAAGGATATATTTTTATACTCCATTAAGCATCTCCACTAAACGCTTTATAATAAATGACCTTTTTTTTACATTACAAAACTTTATACCGAAAAATGGTCAAAAATCAACAATAATCTAATTAAACATCATAAAAACACATTTTTTTTATTATTTTTAAAGGATTCACAAAATTCAAAACAACATTAAATGCTGCTAGCTGTATTATCAGGGTTACTATTTTCGATTGCAATGGTATTCTTTGGAAAGGGACTAAAAGCAAAATGGAGCCCCTTACTTTTAGTTTTACCACCCGTACTATTTACATTTTTCGCATCATTTATACCCTTTATTTCCAGTGGAAATATCCAATTGCAACATATCAATTGGGTACCATCCTTAGGTATAAATTTTGACTTCAAATTAGATGGTCTTTCCCTACTATTTACCTTAATGATAACAGGTATAGGGACTGCAATTTTTATCTATGCACGTAAGTATCTAAAAGGACATCCCTATTTTGATCGATTCTTTGGGTACCTCTTTTTATTCATGTCTGCCATGTTAGGTGTGGTACTCTCGAATAACATTTTACTATTGTTTATTTTTTGGGAGCTAACGAGCATATCCTCTTTCTTTCTGATAGGCTTTAACAACGATAATGCAGATTCCCGAAAAAGTGCCCTTACGGCATTAAGCATAACTGGATTAGGCGGTTTTTTTCTTTTAGCATCATTAATTTTAATAGGAAATATTGCGGGTACTTATACCATATCAGAATTAATAAATTCACGCGATTTATTATTAAAAGATCCATTATACCCATTAATTATTGGATTATTATTTATTGGTGCATTTACGAAATCAGCGCAATTTCCTTTTCACTTTTGGCTTCCAGGCGCCATGAAGGCACCTACCCCAGTTTCAGCATATTTACATTCTGCTACTATGGTAAAAGCCGGTATATACCTTTTGGCTAGGTTTTCACCTATATTGGGAGGAACAGATTATTGGAATTATACATTAATAATAGTTGGCGGTATAACAATGTTGTATGCGTCTATACATTCACTATTTCGAACAGATCTAAAAGGTATTTTAGCCTATTCAACCATATCGGCTCTAGGGATTTTAACATTTTTGATAGGATTAGGAACTAAAGAAGCTATGATAGCAGTATCGGTATTCATCCTAGCGCATGCACTTTACAAAGCAACATTATTCCTAGTTACAGGTATTATAGATCACGAAACCCATACTCGAGATATTACTGTATTGTCGGGTTTACGAAAAGTATTACCTCCTGTAGCATTAGCAGGAATTCTAGCGGCCTTATCAAGTGCAGGCTTTCCTTTGGTAACACTTGGGTTTATAGGAAAAGACTTAATTTATGAAGCTACCTTAACTTTTTCAAATCCTACACTTATATGGACACTTACTGGATTAGCGATCGTTACGAATATTGGATTAGTAGCAGCAGGATTCATGGCAGGTATAACACCATTCGTAGGTAAATTACCACAGCAATTCGAAAAAATTCATATCCCCTACAAAGGCTTATGGATTCCACCACTTGTATTGGCGCTACTAGGTATTATTTTAGGTATCTTCCCTGCTGTTGTAGGTGAACTAATTACAAATCAAACTGCAAATACCATATTTGGAGCAAATACAAATTCACATTTAGCGGTATGGCATGGATGGACATTAGTATTATTCTTAAGTTTAGGAACTTTAGCTGTAGGAAGCCTACTATATATCCTCAATAAACCTAGTATGGCAAAGCTTGCTGCGATCGAGCGATTCAATGTTATTTCTCCAAAAACTATTATAATGGGGCTTGGATCAAAGATTATGCAATTTTCAAGCTGGTATACAGACAGAATGCATAATGGTTATCTTCGTTCCTATCATTTGAAGATTATTTTATTTGCAGAAGCAGTTTTAGCCTATAAGCTATGGGTAAGTGGCCCTATTTACATTGACTTTTGGTCATTGACATACCCAGACTTATATGAAGTAGCTATCGTATTTGTCCTGATAGGTGCTCTTTTTCTCATACTGACGACACCATCAAGACTAACTGCAGTAGTAAGCATGAGTGTTATAGGCTATTGTATCTGTTTAATTTTTGTTATTTACAGTGCTCCCGACTTAGCAATGACACAGTTTACAATTGACACATTGTCTACTGTTCTCTTTGTATTAGTACTGTACAAACTTCCAGGTTTTGTCAATTTGACAAACAAAAAAGTATTATTTAGAGATGCCTTAGTTGCAATTAGTTTTGGTATAATAATCGCTTTAACGGCTTTCAAAATTTGGGCAGAGCCCATCAATAAAGATATTTCAAATTTCTATGGCGAAAATGCATACATATTGGCTAAAGGAAAAAACGTTGTTAACGTTATTTTAGTAGATTTCAGAGGAATTGATACTATGTTTGAGACCGTAGTACTTAGTATTGCTGCTATAGGAGTATATAGTATGATTCGTTTACGTTTAAAATCATCTGAAAAAGAATAATGAAAAGTCCAATTTTACAATCAGCGACAAAATATTTACTACCTATTCTGTTGTTGTTTTCTTTCTTCTTGTTGCTACGGGGGCATTATTATCCTGGTGGTGGTTTTGTAGGAGGCTTAGTTGCATCTATTGCATTTGTACTACACAGCTTTGCAAATGGTACAGAAGCGACCATGAAAATATTAAAACATAAGCCATTATCCTTAATCCCTGTTGGATTAGCCATCTCAACGGTCAGCGTAACAATACCTATGTTATTTGGCTTGCCAGCAATGACAGGATTATGGTTAGAAGAACCAATCCCTGTAATAGGCATGATAGGTTCATCTTTATTTTTTGACTTAGGTGTTTACTTGGTAGTGATAGGTGTAGTATTGACTATTCTATTTACGATATCATTGAATAATTTGGAGGAAAAAAATTAATGGAATTACTACTTATTATTCTTATTGGCCTATTATATGGGGCCGGCGTTTACCTTATTCTTCGCAGAAGTATGGTAAAACTATTATTAGGTATCATGTTATTAGGCAGTGGTGCCAATATACTTATCTTTCTATTGGGAGGTATTACTAAAGGTAAACCCCCTGTAATAGATGAAAAAGCAAAGCTTTTTCAAGATATTTTTGCAGATCCTATTCCACAAGCATTGATACTAACGGCCATTGTTATCAGTTTTGCACTAACAGCCTTTGCTATCGTATTGCTTAAAAGAGTTTATGCACTTGTAAATTCGGATGATTTGGACGATTTAAACACGAATGAGGAAGAAGACATATGATTGACAATTACATTTTAGCCCCCGTTTTCATCCATCTTTTCACTGCTATAGCCCAACTTATGGCTTGGCGGAAGACCGTTACCCAACGTGTCATGAGTGTTATTGGTAGCTCTTTAGGTGTACTATTAGCGATACGTCTATTTACGAAAGTATACCATAGCGGCATATTAACGATGAATTCGTCCAATTGGGATGCCCCATTTGGGATTGTATTCGTGGCGGATTTACTGAGTTCGACATTAGTATTAATCACCTCTTTGGCCGCTTTGGCTGTGTCGTTATTTTCCGCAACCGGACTCAGTAGGCAACGGATGCTATATGGTTATTTCCCAATTTTCCATTTCTTGGTAATGGGTCTTAATGGTGCATTTCTGACAGGAGATATATTTAATCTATATGTATGGTTTGAGGTTATTATTATCTCTTCATTTGTATTGATGACCTTAGGAGGAAGAAAAGCACAATTAGAAGGAGCCGTAAAATATATGGCTATGAATATATTGGCTTCTACATTTTTCCTGACAGGGATAGGTATATTATATGGTATCACAGGTACGCTAAATATGGCCGATCTAGCCTTAAAAATAAAACTAGTAGAGAACCAATCATTAGTAGGTATTACGGCCTGTTTCTTTTTGATAGGCTTTGGTATCAAATCTGCGGTATTTCCATTATATTATTGGCTTCCATCATCTTATCATACGCCGCCATCAGCTGTTGCTGCAACCTTTGGAGGTTTACTGACCAAGGTAGGTATCTATGCCATCATTCGCGTATTTAGTTTGATATTTATACCCGATGAATTTACTAAGAATTTATTAATGGCACTTGCGATCCTTACCATTGTAACGGGTAGTTTGGGCGCTTTAATAAAAGTCAATATCCGTCGCTTATTCTCCTACTTGATCGTATGTCACATTGGTTTTATGGTGGGTGGTATCGCTATGTTTACGAAAGTTGCTCTAATGGGTACTATTTTCTATCTCTTTCATGATATCCTCGTAAAAACGAATATGTTTTTAATAGCCGGATTAATCCGCCAAATGAGAGGGACGATGAACATGAAATCCCTTGGTGGTTTATATGCACAATATCCAAAAATATCGTTATTAATCGCTATCGTTTTATTTTCTTTAGTAGGTATTCCTCCATTATCAGGATTTTGGCCAAAAGTATACTTGTTTCAAGCATCCTTTACCAATGGACAATATATATTTGCGGCAGCCTTAATATTAGGAAGTTTTGTAACCCTTTATACCATCGCAAACATGTGGTCTGAAGTATTTTGGAAAGATGTACCTGCGGGAGTTGAAGTAGATAATAAATTTGAACCCATGCCCTTATTTCGCAAGATCTTACTGGTATTACCAATAGGACTTTTGGGCTGTGTAACATTATATGTAGGATTAAATGCTGAGGCAATCATTGTATTAGTTGATAAGATATCAGATCAGTTGATATCTACACAACCCTATATTGAGGCAGTCTTAGGTAAACAAAATTAGCAATATGATTAAGCAGTTTTTGATGAACTTATTGCTATCATTTATTTGGGTAGCATTAACAGGTTCCATGTATTATACCAACTTTGTATTTGGTTTTATGATCGGGTTTGGAATCTTGTGGATCATGAATAGGAATGATACGGATCGTAGATACTTTAATAAAGTACCACGGATCATTAGTTTTATATTTTATTTTCTTTATGAAATGATTAAAGCTAATGTACAGGTAGCCTATGATGTAATGACACCAAAATATTTTATGCGTCCAGGTATAGTAAAATATCCATTAAATGCAAAGACAGAAATGGAGATAAACTTATTGTCGACGATGATATCCCTTACACCAGGTACGTTGATACTGGATATTAGTGAGGATAAAAAAACAATGTATATCCATGTGATGTACCTTCAAGATCCTGAAAAATTTGTACGCGATACAAAATCAGGTTTAGAACGTAGATTATTAGAAGCCATACGATAATGACATTAGAAACATATTTTGACTATTTTATATTACCTATACTTACGATATCCGTATTATTGGTATTCATACGATTGATCAAGGGACCGCGTGTAGTAGATCGTGTGATTGCTCTGGATCTAATCATTACTATTGGTATCGGTATTATAACGATTTTTACCATTCGCTCCAATCAGAAAGTATTTTTGGATGTAGCTATTATCTTGGCACTAATTGCCTTTTTGGGTACGGTAGCCTTTTCCTTTTACATAGAAAAACAAGAAGATGATTGATTTATTAATTGCAATATTAAGTACCATTGGTGCTTTAGCTATATTTTTTGCTTCCTTAGGGATTTTGAGAATGCCTGATTTCTACTTACGTCTTTCGGTTACTGTCAAAGCAGCAACCCTAGGGGTAGGTCTATTATTATTGTGCGCAGCGATATTATTCCCTGATATATCTGTTACCACAAAAGCATTTGCTATTATATTCTTTTTAATTATCACGTCTCCTATTGCAGCTCATATGATTGGTCGTGCGGCCTATTTCACAGGAACACCATTGTGGAAAGAAACGATTATTGATGAATTATCAGGGAAATATGATAAAGAAACACATGAATTGAAAAATGAGTGCCAAACGGATGATCCCATTTCGGTAGAAAAAGAACAAATCGCAGACAGCGAAGATGAAACAAAGTAATAACAAAGGGCTTAAAAATATTTAAGCCCTTTGTTAATTAACCAATTCTCTTTCGATTTTGAAGCTTTTTACGTATCACAGGATAAACAAATACAGCCCCTAAAATAATAAGAGCACCAGTATAAAACCCTATACTCATCTTTTCTTTTTGACCAATGATAAGCATCGCTAAAAGAATCCCATATACAGGCTCCAGGTTTGTAGTAAGCGCAACTGTAAAGGCGGATAATTCTTTCATTACGGCTACCCCCAAAACATAAGCTAACGCTGTACATACACTTCCTAATACCAATAAGTAAAACAAATCTGCATAGGATAAAATCATACTACTATTAAAATCATTTGCAAATAGCATGATAACTGAAACACTAACCCATGCTCCTATCATTTCGTAAAAGGTAATAATAGTAGGACTATTATCTTTGACCATCTTGCCGTTTAGTATAGAAAAGATACTGGCACACAAAGCTGCTAACAGGCCAAAAACAATACCTTTCCAATATTGGAATTCAAATTTGAATATCAGGTAAATCCCTAAAATAATCAATAATCCCACAACCACATCCCCGGCAGAAATACGTTTCTTATAGAATAATGGTTCTAATATGGCGGTAAATAAAGTCAATGAAGAAAGTGTAACCAATACAACAGAGACCGTAGCTATCTTGATACCGTGGAAGAAAAATATCCAATGTAAACCTACCAAAGCACCTACCCCTAAAAAATTTACCATATCCTTAATCGGAACAGTGATTTTCTTTTTGGTGAAAATTAAATAGAAAAATAAGGTTACCGCCGCAATCAAGACGCGATACCATACTAATTGTAATGCAGAAACTGTAATAAGTTCACCTAGTACTCCCGTGAAGCCCCATATTAATACCGTAAAATGTAGCAATATTACATTACGGTTACGTTCGAAAAATGACATAATGTTACTTTGGAGCTTTCTTTAATAAGATAAGTCCTAAAATTAGAAATGTTAAACTAGGTATTAAAACCGCTATTATAGGAGACAACCCTCCTTTTAGCGCAAACATAGTTGAAAATTGATTGAATACTAAAAATGCAAAGCTAAGGCCAATACCAATTCCTAAACTTAAGCCAATCCCACCACGTACCTTTTTGGAAGATAGTGCAACGGCCATCACTGTTAATATAAACACAGAGAAAGGATGAATCCACCTTTTATACTTCTCTAACAACAAATCCGTCATCATACCCGTACCTCGCGTTTCTTCTTTAACGATCCGTGAATTCAACTCACTAGTCGTCATTGCCGTAAAAATATTTTCGTAAACCTCAAAATCTTTAGGCCTCATATCAAGCGTGGTATCCCTAGAATCGCCCTTCTCCATCTTCTCCGTTAATCCAACAATTAGGCGATTGGTATAATTTTCTATACGCCATTTATTGGATACGGAATCCCAGGTAATACGATCAGCCATTAATTTTTCCGTTAATTCATTGTCATTAAATTTTTCCAACACAAAACCATATCCGATAGACGATCTAGTATCAAAATTATCAATATAGACGTATGTATTACTATCAATCTGCATATGCGTAGCACGTGTATCGGTCGTGATTTTATGCGGCTTGACATATACGTTTTCAAAATTAACCTTAAGCTTATTCGTAAATGGTAATATATATAGATTAGAAATCAATGTAAATAAAAAGATGACAAAAGCACCATACATATAGGGCCTTAACATCCGGTTAAAACTCATTCCTCCATTGAGAATAGGAACAATTTCCGTCTGGTCAGCCATTTTTGAGGTAAAAAATATAACCGCAATGAAATTCATCAGCGGTGTAAGCATATTTAGAAAAAATGGAACGGACCCTAAGGCATAATATTTAAATAATACATCCGTGAAAGAAGCTTTATTCTTTAAGAAATCATCTAATTTTTCCGAAATATCAAAAATCACAATAACAACAATAAACACTCCTACGGTAAATAGGAATGTTGTCATGTATTTTTTAAAGATATAACGGTCTATAATATTCATAGAATCAAATTAAATGGGAATTTATCAAATGTCAAAATATTATAGACGTTGTCCTAATACTTTTACCATTTTTTCTTTCCAATCATAAAATGTACCATCGATAATTTTTGCACGTGCTTCTTTGGTCAACCACAGATAGAAGTGTAAATTATGTAAAGACGCAATTTGAGCCCCTAGTATTTCTTCTGAACGGATTAAATGACGCAAATATGCTTTCGAGTAGATTTGGTCCATCATCAAGTCACTTTCTGCTTCAATAGGAGAGAAATCATCTTTCCATTTTTCATTCTTGATATTGATTGTACCATTACGCGTGAATAACATACCATTACGCGCATTACGCGTAGGCATCACACAGTCAAACATATCAATACCTAAAGCGATATTTTCTAGAATATTAATCGGTGTACCAACGCCCATCAAATAACGCGGTTTTTCCTTCGGAAGAATATTCGTAACCACTTCGGTCATAGCATACATCTCTTCTGCAGGCTCTCCTACCGAAAGTCCACCGATTGCATTACCTTCACGTTCAAATGATGCTATCGTCTCGGCAGATTTTGCACGCAAATCTTTATAAACGGATCCTTGGACAATAGGGAATAAAGTCTGATCATAACCATACAATGGCTCAGTACTATCAAATCTATCACAACATCTTTTCAACCAACGATGCGTCATATCCATCGAACGTCTAGCGTAGTTATAATCACATGGATAAGGCGTACATTCATCAAATGCCATAATGATATCAGCACCAATGATACGCTGTGTATCCATTACATTCTCTGGTGTAAACAAGTGTTTAGAACCATCAACATGCGAACGAAACGTCACACCTTCTTCTCTAATTTTGCGTACCTCTGTCAAAGAATATACTTGATAGCCACCCGAATCTGTAAGAAGGGGCTTATCCCAACCGTTAAATTTGTGTAAACCACCTGCTTTGTGCAAGACATCAAGCCCTGGTCTTAAATATAGATGGTATGTATTACCCAATATAATCTGAGCTTGAATATCGTTAACCAACTCATGTTGATGAACAGCCTTTACTGTACCTGCTGTACCAACGGGCATAAAAATTGGAGTCTCAATCGTACCGTGAGCAGTCTCCATAACCCCAGCGCGGGCGCTAGAATGTTTATCTTGTGCTGTAAGCGTAAATTTCATAATGTAATAAATTCAGCGCAAAAATACGACAAAATTTTGAGCCTACTGCATTTCCATTCCTATATTAGCAATAATTAACACCCAAAAGACATATTATTAAAATAACACCTTATCTTTGAGTATTCTTATGCAACTAAATTTCAACATCACAACTGATTCTATATTTATACTTTATGGAATATTAGGAATACTATTCCTATTCCAGTTGTATTATATACTCTTCGTATATGGCAAATTATCACGTTTCAAAGTTCATTCTTTCCAAGAACAAGATGATTTACCACCGGTAAGTGTTATCATTTGTGCAAGCAATGAAGAAGATAATCTTAAAAGCTTCCTATCCACCATATTACAGCAAGATTATCCACAATTTGAGGTTATTGTTGTCAATGACAATTCTACAGATGATACGAAATGGGTTTTAGAAAAATACAAAAGTGAATACAACAATATTCATGTTGTAGAAATAAAGGCACATCTACGCATAAAAAACTCAAAGAAATTTGCACTGACATTAGGCATCAAAGCCGCCAAATATGAGCAGCTAGTAATGACTGATGCAGACTGTCAACCAGAAAGTAATCTTTGGTTGCGTGAAATGGTCGGCGCCTATAAACAAGGGACAGAGATCGTACTGGGTTACTCCCCATATTTCAAAGAAAAAGGATTTCTCAACAAACTGATCCGATTTGAAACGACCCATACTGCTATGAGCTACCTATCTTATGCTATCAAAGGAGATGCATATATGGGAGTGGGAAGAAATCTTTCCTACCTTAAAACCTTATTTTTTAAAGGAAAAGGCTTCAATTCACACATGCATATCAAATCTGGTGATGATGATCTTTTTGTCAACCAAAATGCGACAGCAAGTAATGTCAATATTGCCATTCACCCTAATGCACACGTATATTCGGTACCTAAGAAAACGTGGCAGAGTTATTACAAACAAAAAGGCAGGCATGCTGGTGCCTCTGTCATCTATAAAAGACCGCATCAATGGATGCTAGCTACACAATTGATTACCTCCATTTTATTCTACATCTTTTTGGGAATCAATATAGCTGTATTCCCTCAGGTTTGGTATATCACAGCTATCCTATACTTCGTACGCTATATCATTCAACTTTTAGTATTCAGACCTATATTTATAAAGCTAGCCGTCAAAGACTTATTAATATGGCTACCAATTTTGGATGTATTTTTTTATTTTTACATCTGCTTAAATGGTCTTTTCAATAGAAAAAAGAAGATCAAAACATGGAAGTAGTTTCCATTTATTATTTACTATAACATCAAAACATCGTGAATCCATCAGTAGATATCATTTATAAATATTTCCCGAAACTTAGCGAAAAGCAAAAAGAGCAATTCGCTAAGCTGGCAGAGGTTTATCCTTTTTGGAATGATCAGATCAATGTAATCTCTCGTAAAGACATTGAGAGCTTATACTTAAAACATATACTACATTCTTTAGGCATTGCTAAATTCGTTACTGAATTCACGCCAGGCACACGTATATTGGATGTAGGTACAGGCGGAGGATTTCCGGGTATTCCATTGGCGATTATATTTCCAGAAGTACATTTCCATTTAGTAGATTCTATCGGCAAGAAGATAAAGGTAGTACGTGAAGTAGCAGCAGCTATAGGTCTTACCAATGTGGAGGCTGATCATATGCGTGCGGAGCAGATAGATTACAAATATGATTTTGTGGTATCTAGAGCTGTCACAAGATTAGCGGACTTTACCCCTTGGATAAGAAATAAATTTGAGAAAAAGGATAAAAATGCTATCCCAAATGGAATTCTATACCTCAAAGGAGGCGATCTAAAAGAAGAGATCAAAGAGTCAAAATTGAAAGCAGAGCTACACCCATTATCTTCTTATTTTAAAGAAGATTTCTTCGACACAAAATATGTCGTATATGTACCCATGTAAAGGATCAAAAAACTAATTAAAATACGAAGGAGCTTCCATAAATTGAAGCTCCTTTATTATTGCAAAAAATTATTAAATGATAGATTAACAATACCGTATTCCACAGGAATAAATCATCAGGTATACGTAGTGCATACAGCCCAAAGAAATAGAATTATTGATTTATTAATACAATAACATGTTCTGCATTATGATTTAGGAATAAAAAAGCAAAGGATAAGTTATTCACTCCCTTATTAATCAATAAATTACATTTACAACAAAACACTTTAAAATGAACAACTTAAGAGCATATTACCAATGAACATTGGAGGTCTTTAGAAAATAACAACAGATAGGCTATTACCCTTTCCGCGCTGATCTCCTGCTATCATCGACCTTGAGGTCATCAGCCTTCGTATGACAGCGGAATATTAGCGTATTAATAGTGAGAACAACCTTTTGTGAAAGCTCCCCTCGAGCCTTTACACTAAAATAGCGCATAAGCTATACAATAGAAGAAAACAAATATTGATGCCTTATCAAAATACTTACTCTTCCAACCATAAAACATTCATAGGCTGAAATCATGTTCTCGGCAGGAAACCGAAACAGATTAGCATTAGCCTTGTTGGGTTAAAATCTTCGTGATATAAGCCTCGCTGAGTTTACTCTTTTTCAGCATCCTAATTTAATAAAACTACATTTTTAAGCATAAGGATTATTATAGAGAAGGTCAAAACCAAAGCATTAATAAACTTTGAAATAACCAAATTCTCTTCCTAAGAGAATAGGCTTGTCCATATTCATAAATCCCCTATTCAAGACCTAACGGTAAATTATAGCAGAAATAAATATTTTTCACTACTTGCTTAAACAACAGATTAGCAGCACTCTAAGTGAATGAAGTACGAAAGAGCTACATTAAAAAGTATAAAGAAAACATAAAAATGACGATCAACAGCATAATCAACTATTAAACAATAAACACACAATTGTTTAATAAAATTGTTTAGTTAACAATTATTACAATCAATAAAACTTAAACAAACTTAAAAACAGCAATAAGCAGCTCAATTGACTATTAACCAATTAACTTCATTGAAGCGCCAATCAAACGATTGTTAAATAAATTTTCTTTTCAAAGAAATAATGCAACCATGTGATTCAAAAATAAACATCAGAACGATAATAAAGCAACAATACTAATCACTGGATGACAAAAAAATTAATCCTAAAGAAACAATTGTTAAAAATAATTGTTTAGTTAACAATCACTACAGTAAAGAAGTACTTAATAAAAAAAAAGCGACAATCATCAATGTTAGAAATAAAAAATATATGAAAAAATCAATTTATACTAAACCCATCATTGAGGTACAGAAGATAGAAATTGAAGAATGCTTAGCGCAAAGCTCATCCTTCATTATTTTGAATGATTCTTCAGAAAGCACACTTCAAATTAAAGATTGGGAATCTACAGTAGACAGCATTAATATAGAATTTAATTAATACTCATTCGATTAAAGACTAACGCTCATGAAAAAGAATATGCCAACAACTCAGCCAACCTATCCTACTTGCTTACTTTTACTCTTATTACTCTTTACAGCATGTAAAAAAGAAATAAATACAACCACAAATGATACAAGTGCTGCACAAATCACCTTTACCATAAAAGGTGTTAAATCTGACGATAGTAAAATTGCGTCTACTAATCCCACAATAGTAGGTAATAAAGTATCAGAGAATCCTTCCATTGAACATAAAATACTAGATGCAAATAATGATATAGAAATGTCTTCAATTACCGAATTGATGGAATCATCATTTGATGACCCAAATGCTGTAGAGAATTGGAATACAAAAATACATAACAAACTAGCTGCTAATATTGGGATGACAACAGGCCACAAGTACAGAGTAGTACTATTAAATGAATCTGGCCAAGTGATAAATACAGTCCAAGCAGTAGCAGGCTCACCTATTACGATAGATTTAGTAAAAGGCCAAAAATATAACTGGTATGCCTATTCATATGATGATACGGAAGATATACCTGTGCCAACGGCAGCACAAACACTAGAAACTCCGACAAACAAGAGCCTGATGTATGCTAAAGGAAGCGAAATATTTACAGCAGTAGCAGGCAACAACCCTATTGCGATTTTATTTGAGCACAAATTAGCTTTAGTATCCATAGAGTTAGATTATGATCGGTTATTTGCAAAAATACCAACCAACAACCCAAGTAACCCAACAGAGCAATCAATATCCAATAACTTTAGCTGGAAATTCACATCCAATCCAGACTTTCTGTATAAGGGGACACTTTCGTTGACTACTGGCACAATCACTAATCCACAACCTTATAGCGTTAATCTGAATGATATTATACAAGATCATCCTACTATTAAAAAAATAAAAATAGCACGATGTTATATAGTTCAACCAGCAAATAACAACTCTACAAATAAAACTTTTGGAGTAGAAATTGAAAAATTAAATATTGTCTATCCCAATACACCTACAGGTACAGTGGTAGAATTAGTACCTGCTACAACTGTTAGTAGGATTTTTGGACCTGTACCCACAGAGCCCGGAAAAAAATTAATAGCAAAATTTAAGCTGTGGTACAAATTTAAAGAAAGGAAAATCCTTCATGTTACACGAATAGGTGCTGATAATTACGGATATGCGGCCCAACCTTGGTCTTCTAATGGCACTAGTTTCCCTGGAGGAACAAACAATCGTGCTTCTTATAATATGATATCTGAGCAAAAAAATTATGGCTTACTATCCACGAGCATAGTACGAAGTGGTGGATTTAGCCATCAACGATGTTATTTAAATGGAACGTTAAACACATTCCTCGATGCGGCCTCAAAACCAGATATTGTAATCATTTCTGTTTATTACAGAATGAATAATGATGATATAACATCCTTGAAAACTTATATAGATAATGGTGGAGTGGTACTGCTAATGACTGACGGTATAGATGCTAACGACAGAATAGCTCAACAGCCATTTTTCAACTTGCTATTTGGGAACCCGACACCTGCAATAACTTTACAAAATAATGGTTATAGTTCAGGTGCTTTGTATCAAATGGGAAATATTGATGATGAAATACTAAATGGTCCATTTGGTGATATCCGACAAAAATACTGGGGAGAAGATGCTTCAGCTACTACATCATTAACAAATGTACCGGAGTCTATGATAACGACCTATAGTGATTCAAAAGCTGCAAATGGAACAGTAGCTCCGAATGGCATCACGATGTTTAAGCACAACACTAGACACTTCTTTTGGATTGGTGACGGTGGTTTTTTATCTAATCAATTGACGGCAGGGATTTATAACAATTATCTAATAGAACCTTTTGCAACGGTAAATACTGCTAGCGGATCAAATAACACGAATCCTGCTTTAAATTATACCAACTACCCAATACCAAAGCTATATGGATATGCTGGGAATGGAATTGTAGCAAATACAACATTAGTTTGGAATTCAGTGGTATTTGCAAATATCATGTCCTGGGCAGTTATCAATGCGGAATTTTTTGGCATCAACACGGGAGGCTTAGGTTCTGGTGATTATACTGATTTCTAGACCAATTATAGTATTGCATTGATTCTTTTTTATCATAAACAAAAGGGAACAATTGACAAATTGTTCCCTTTTGTACATCTATTCGGTAGCATTTCTCTAAACGACAATTCAATATTTATTCGTAGTTTTTAAATGCGTTCTTTGTAGCTTCTTCTGTAGCAATCTGCTCCTTTAAACTATCAACTCTTTGATGTGTAATCTTACCCTAACTAGCTACATTCAAAACTAAAGAATTCCAATCAGAATTGCTATTGTTATCCTGTTGGAATGTTGGAAACTCAGAGAGTTTTCCATATTTCAACAGGAATTCTGTTGGCGTC
>NZ_JADEYQ010000007.1 GCF_022627575.1 Sphingobacterium rhinopitheci | reverse complement strand
TTCCGAAAAAGGAGGTCCTCTTTCTGTATGGAGCTAAGAGCAGTGCAACTACAACCACTTGTGGCATAGAGTTAGCAGGAATAAGGATTTCCATTCTTAGCGTGGGGTATTCCAGGGAGACCTAGGAAACCGCTATTGTAGTGGAGCGTCGCGGTAGCGAACATAAAGAAATAAGTCTTGACCTTTGCCCTACTTTGTGTCAAGAGAAAGTAGGATGCCCGCCTGGCATAGAAGGCAATAGTAGAACCGATAATATTAATAGACTACCTTCAAAACACTCAACAATCCTAAGCCATTCCGAAAAAGGAGGTCCTCTTTCTGTATGGAGCTAAGAGCAGTGCAACTACAACCACTTGTGGCATACAGTTAGCAGGAATAAGGATTTCCATTCTTTGCGTGGGGTATTACCAGGGAGACCTAGGAAACCGCTATTGTAGTGGAGCGTCGCGGTAGCGAACATAAAGAAATAAGTCTTGACCTTTGGCCCTACTTTGTGTCAAGAGAAAGTAGGATGCCCGCCTGGCATAGAAGGCAATAGTAGAACAGATAATAATAATATTAATAGACTGCCTTCAAAACACTCAACAATCCTAAGCCATTCCGAAAAAGGAGGTCCTCTTTCTGTATGGAGCTAAGAGCAGTGCAACTACAACCACTTGTGGCATAGAGTTAGCAGGAATAAGGATTTCCATTCTTAGCGTGGGGTATTCCAGGGAGACCTAGGAAACCGCTATTGTAGTGGAGCGTCGCGGTAGCGAACATAAAGAAATAAGTCTTGACCTTTGCCCTACTTTGTGTCAAGAGAAAGTAGGATGCCCGCCTGGCATAGAAGGCAATAGTAGAACCGATAATATTAATAGACTACCTTCAAAACACTCAACAATCCTAAGCCATTCCGAAAAAGGAGGTCCTCTTTCTGTATGGAGCTAAGAGCAGTGCAACTACAACCACTTGTGGCATACAGTTAGCAGGAATAAGGATTTCCATTCTTTGCGTGGGGTATTACCAGGGAGACCTAGGAAACCGCTATTGTAGTGGAGCGTCGCGGTAGCGAACATAAAGAAATAAGTCTTGACCTTTGGCCCTACTTTGTGTCAAGAGAAAGTAGGATGCCCGCCTGGCATAGAAGGCAATAGTAGAACTGATAATATTAATAGGCTGCCTTCAAAACACTCAACATTCCTAAGCCATTCCATTATATTACTACTGAAATATTTGCTTAAACACAACTTTTGTGCATGATCCCTTTTTTGTTCGCCTACATAGGGGCATGGGAGGGTATAATAAAGCAAAAAAGCAACTCTTTTGGAGTTGCTTTTGTAGCCCGTAGGGGAATCGAACCCCTGTTTCTAGAATGAAAATCTAACGTCCTAACCCCTAGACGAACGGGCCTTATCGGATTTGATGATGCAAATATCGGACGAAAATTTACATCATCAAAATCTTTTTTTCAATTAATTTATAAACTCCTGATTCTGAAAATAATATTTTTATATTAAGTCGAAACCAATGTCTGTTCTAAAGTATTTTCCTTGGTAAAATATACGTCCTGCATCTGCTGTTGCTTGTTGCAATGCCGTAAATAAATTATCTTGAAGTGTCGTAACAGCTATCACACGACCCCCAGCAGTAACAATTTCACCATTCACAGATTTTGTGCCCGCGTGGAATACGATAGACTCTTTAACGTTCTCGATATTCGATATTACCTTACCATTTTCGTAGTCACCAGGGTATCCGCCAGAAACTAACATCACCGTAACGGCTGTTTTCGGAGAGACTGTATAGCTTCTTGAAGCAAGATCAACTTTGGCTACTCCTTCTAATAAGTCTACTAAGTCAGATTCTATACGTGGTAATACGGACTCTGTCTCTGGATCGCCCATTCTCACATTGTATTCAATCACAAAAGGCTCACCATCGATATTCATCAAGCCGATAAATATAAACCCTTTGTAAGGGATATTGTCTTTCTTAAGACCTTCAACTGTTGGCTTTATGATGCGTTCTTCCACTTTAGATAGAAATGTGTCGTCAGCAAATGGAACGGGTGAAATAGAACCCATACCACCTGTATTTAATCCGGTATCTCCTTCGCCGATACGTTTGTAATCTTTGGCCGAAGGCAATACTTTATAGGATTCACCATCTGTTAATACAAAAACGGATAATTCGATGCCTTTTAAAAACTCTTCAATCACAACAACAGAACTTGCGGCGCCAAATTTTGCATCTGCTATCATTGCTGTAAGCTCGGCCTTAGCATCGTCAAGCGTTTCACAAATCAGAACGCCTTTGCCCGCAGCAAGACCATCTGCTTTTAATACAATAGGAAGATTTTGTGTCTCTAAGTATGCTAAACCGTCTTCAAGGTTTGATTGGTTGAAAGATTTGTAGGCTGCCGTAGGTATATTATGCCTAAACATAAATTCTTTAGAAAAGTCTTTAGAACCTTCCAGCTGAGCACCTAATTGTTGTGGGCCTATGATAGCGATGTGCTTGATATCTTCTCTGCCTAAAAAATAATCGTGAATACCTTTTACTAAAGGTTCTTCTGGACCAACTAGAATTAATGCAATGTTGTTCGCTAAAGCGAATGACGCTATTCCTTCAAAATCAGTTACTTTTAGGTCAATATTTGTTCCGTATTGGCCTGTTCCAGCATTGCCTGGGGCAATGAAAAGGTTAGTTAGTTTAGGACTTTGGGCTATTTTGTAAGCAAAGGCAGATTCACGACCGCCTGATCCAACGATTAAGATATTCATACAACAAATATACGATGGCCGATTGTAAAACTTAAATTTTTAAGGATAATATATATTTATTGTATAGAAATTGTTATATTTCCATAACTAATTAAAAACCAATGAAAAACCATAAGGTATTGTTGTTTCTTCTCTTCTTTCTTCCTGTTTTTTGCTTAAAAGCACAGACAATACAGCAAGTTGCAGAGAAATTGGATGATTATAATTTGTCTCATCCGCAGGAAAAACTCTATTTGCAACTAGACAAGTATGCATATACTGCTGGAGAGACAATCTGGTTTAAAGCATATACAACCATAGGTATTTCAAATTTGTTCTCTAATTTGAGTGGTCTTGCTTATGTTGAATTGATAGATGCCTCCTCCCGGAAAATAGATTCTTTGATTGTTCCATTAGGATTGGGGGTTGGATTAGGTGATATCTCTTTGTCAGATACCATCGTCGAGGGCTCATATCGGTTGAGAGCTTATACAAATTGGATGCGCAATTCGGAGGATAAATACTTCTACGATAGGACTATACAGATTGCGAATGGAAGGTCTGATAACGTGGTTACGACGACAACTTTTACCCATGGGGACAAAAATAATATATGTGCTATCACACTAAAGACATTATCTGGTGTTCCCTTGCCTAAAACTACTGTACGTTATGAAATAATAGATGATGGAAAAGTGGTCGAAAAGAAGAAAGGTACAACGGATGATACAGGAGTTTTGACGATAGAAGTATCGAAAAAATACAAAGTGCCGCAGGTGAGTTTACGTTTTTCTAATCTAGAGAAATCAACGGTAAATAAGGTCGTTAAATTAAAGGGCTTAGTAAATACCAGCCATGTGCAGTTATTGCCTGAAGGAGGTAAGTTATTAGCAGGCTTTATTAATACATTAGGAATTAAAGCGGTAAATAATCAAGGGCTAGGGGAGAAAGTGAATTTGATAGTTGTCAATGGTAAAGATACATTGGGCACTACCCTTACCAATGATTTGGGGATGGGTTCTTTGAATGTCTATTTAAATGCCGATGATAGTCTAAAGGTATATGCGGAGTATGAGGATGGTAGACGTTATACCGTCACTGTCCCTGAAATATATAAACAGGGATATGGTATAAAGGTGAATAATCAGAATGATAGTAAGCTGTTTGCGCAAGTAAATGTGTCTGACAATCTAGTAAATGGGGAAGATTTATACTTCTTGGTTCATCATTTGGGCAAGGTGTTATTTGTCTCCAAGCAGAAAGCAAACAAGCAAGAACTAGCCTTCTCCATGGAGCGGGGGGAGTTGCCTTCTGGCGTTATTACCATTACTATATTAAATAGTAAATTTGAACCTATCGTCGAGCGAGCGATCTTTAATTTTAATAAAGCTACAATTCTCCCGCTTACTGTTTCTTTAAATAAGCAATCTTTTGGACATAGAGAAAAAGTAGAAGTCAACCTGCAGGTAGAAGGAATTGACACCTTAAAAATAGCTGCTCTTTCTGCATCTGTTTTGAATAGTGCAAAGATCAAAGATGACTATCAGACAGCACCCAATATACTGTCTTCTTTGCTACTAAGCGCCGACCTCAAGGGCTATATCGAAAAACCAGGTTATTATTTTGAAAAAGATCAGTTTAAAGCATTAGATATGGATTATTTAATGCTCACTCAAGGATGGCGCAATATAAACTGGAAAGATTTGGAGCTACATGAAAAACCAAAATTTGAAGCCGAGAAAAGCTTATCTATATCTGGATATACCAAAAAATTGGGACGTACAAAGCCTGAGCCTGGCGCAAAAGTGCAGATTATTTCTACGAAGAACTTTATGGATTTTATTGATACTGTTTCCAATGAAGAGGGGTATTTTAAATTTGACAATTTGATGTTTGTAGATAGTGTCAAATTCTTGATATCTGCTAAAGATGGTATTAAAGGGAAAAATAATATCGATATCATCTATAATAAGCCAATTGCACCTCATTTGGGTTATAATAAAAATGAGCCTGAAGAAAAATGGGATATCAACAAATTGTATGTGGATGAAATTAATGCTTCGAAAAAGTATTTCGCCCAATTAGAAGCTGCAGGACTGAAGGAAAAAGTGGTCGCTATTGAAGAGGTGGTAGTTCGAGCATCGCAGAGGCCTAAAGCATCTAAAAATTCTAGAAACCTCAATGGTCCCGGCAATGCAGACCAAGTGATAACGGCTGAGGATCTTTCCACATGCCCGTCATTAGAAATTTGTTTAGCAGGTAGACTCCTCGGTGTCTATTGGCAAGCTGGAGTACCGTATAATACACGCGGAAATGGGGCTATGCAGGTGGTTTTAGATGGTATGTTTATAGAAGCAGATCAGATTTCTTCTCTTAATGTTGCAGATATTGAAAGTATAGAGGTATTGAGAAATGCTAATTATACAGCTGTATATGGCTCTAATGGTGGAAATGGCTTGATCGTTATCACAACAAAAACAGGAGATTCGGTATTACGTAATTATGTGCCTAAAGGGATTATTACTATTCAACCGCAAGGCTTTAGTATGAATAGGGAGTTTTACAAACCTAAGTATGAGGTGCCTAATAGTGTGAAGTATGTAGAAGATTTAAGAACGACTATACATTGGGAGCCTGCTATAGTTACGGATAAAAATGGAAATGCTAAATTTGATTTCTATACCGCTGACGAAAAAGGTAAATATATAATCGTTATTGAGGGACTAGATTTATTTGGTAATATATGCAGGAAAATTGTTGAATTACATATTGAATAATAGGTTATAAAAAAAGGGAGCAACTACTCCCTTTTTTTATAACCTATTTAGCACCTGTTGCGATATACAATCTTATACTGCAGAAATAGCAGTGCCATAAATTGGTTATTTGACCATCAAATAGTACTGCTGTATGAATGAATAGCACGATTGATTTTTATCGCGTTGTAAGTGCAATTTGTAACTTATCACGAAGTTCGTATAGGTAGAAGGAGAAAATCAACCACGATAGCTAGCAAATAAATTGCTATCTTGTAGTGTCATTTATAAACGGAGACATGAACTATATAAAGGTAAAGTTAGAAGACCATATTCTGCATATTCTTTTTGATAGAGGCAAATCTAATGCGATGGATTTGGATATGCTCAAAGAGCTTTTAGAAGTTATTAAAGAAGCTAAAGTCAATCCCGCAATTGAAGGTATGGTTTTGTCTGGTAAAGAACACTTCTTTTCATCTGGTTTGGATTTGATCACCTTATATAATTATGATGAGTGTCAAATGGAAAAATTTTGGCGACTTTTTATCGACTTAACAAAGGAGCTGGTTTCTTTTCCTAAGCCTACAGTGGCTGCTATAACAGGGCACAGTCCTGCTGGCGGTTGTGTATTGGCCATCTGTTGTGACTATAGAATCATGGCCGAGGGTGATTATATCGTAGGTTTAAATGAAGTTCCTGTTGGGATAATTGTGCCGCCTAGTATTTTTACACTGTATAGTTTTTGGCTTGGTACTGCCGTGGCCTATCGTTCCCTCTTGGAGGGTAAATTGTATAAGCCTAATGAAGCATTAGCTATTGGCTTAGTAGATGATGTAGTGCCTTTGATGCGTATTCAAAATGCCGCACTTAGGCAGGTTAAGAGCTTGACACAATATGAGAAAAATGCCTGGCAAGCGACAAAAATAAACTTAAGGAAAGAGCTTATAGCTGCATTGTCTGTAGATCACAATGCTATAATTAACCAAATGGTGGATCAATGGTGGAAGCCAACGACACGCTCGATCATGAAGACTATAATTGATAATTTGACCCAGAAAAAAGGATAACAATATGGTAGAAGGTGCTTTAAAAGAAAATGCATTACTTGGGAAAACTGTAGTAGTGACTGGTGGTGGTACTGGATTAGGAAAAGCGATGGCTACTTATTTCTCTGTTTTAGGCGCTAATATTGTCATCACTAGTCGCAAGATTGATGTTCTCGAAAAAACAGCCGTAGAAATTGAAAATCATACCGGCAATCCTGTTTTATCTGTGGTATGTGATGTGCGTAATATGGAAGAGGTGGAAAGGCTCTATGCTAAAAGTATAGAGCGATTTGGTGCGGTAGATGTATTGGTTAATAATGCTGCAGGGAATTTCATATCGCCGACAGAAAGGTTGTCCGCCAATGCTTTTTCTACTATTATAGATATTGTCCTCAAAGGAACGGCAAACTGTACGTTGACATTTGGTAAAAAATGGATTGAAAACAAACAACAAGCCAATGTATTGAATATAATTACTACCTATGCTTTTACGGGGTCGGGTTATGTCGTACCTTCGGCTGTAGCAAAAGGTGGTGTCCTCACGATGACGCGCTCCTTAGCTGCAGAATGGGGGCACTATGGTATACGGCACAATGCTATTGCACCTGGGCCATTCCCGACAAAAGGTGCTTGGGATAGGTTATTGCCCGGGGAATTGGCAGATAAGTTTAATTTTAAAAATCGTGTTCCATTGAAAAGGGTAGGTGATCATCAGGAGTTAGCAAATTTGGCGGCTTTTATGATCTCTGATTTTGCTGCTTATATTAATGGTGAGATAATCACTATTGATGGTGGAGAATGGTTGCAGGGAGCAGGGCAAATGAACGGAATGGAGGCCATTCCTACAGAGATGTGGGATGAAATAGAAGATACAATTCGAAAAAATAATAAATAATATGCGTAGTACCTCTTTATTAATGCTAGTGGCTCTATTTTGTTGTATGAGCTGTAATCAACCGAATAACAAACAAAAGGAAAATAAAGATTCTGTAGCGAATCCTTTGCGCGTAGATGTAATAGCTAATAATGAGGTGCAGCACCTGATTGACTCTTTTGTAAAAGCTTATGAGCAAAGAAATGATGCTGCTGTGAACCAATTGATACATCCTGATTTAGGACTTACTATTATATATCGCCCTGGTGTAGCTGATACGTTTACAAAAATTGAAACCTTCGACTTTAAAAAGCCTATCCCAGCATATTATGCTTATCCCGAAGCAAAGAGCAGTTATAATTTAACGTTTGATAAATTGCCTGATTATGATTGCGCTACGGAGAAGTGGAATAAAGTAGGCCTTTATTGTGATACTACAGTACGACCTGTCCAGCTAAGTCAAATTGTAGCTTTTGAGCTAGAATTTGAACCCCATAAGTATGCAAAAGAACAGATAACTGAGATACAAAAGTCAGAAAAAGATAGTTATCGCGTGATCTTAACAGGAGAAAATCCTTTGGTCTTTCACCTCCAGAAATATAATGACAATTGGTATGTTACAGTGTTAGATCGTGCATACGGCGGTTGTGACGCATAGATGATGCCTAATAATTTATGTGTATGTATTTTTCTTTTTATTCTTTTTATTAAATAATTGATTGATATTTTTGTTTTAAATTATTTATGAATAAATAATTTAAATTAATAGAATCAAACCAACATAAAAAATGAGCTTTTTTGACAAGGATACCCAAGGTCGTATTGACAACTGGTTGACATCAGAATATGATGATATAACGAGAAATTTAGTGCAAAAATTAGTCGATAATAAGGAAGAAACCGAGTTGTTGGACTCTTTCTATAAAGACCTTGAATTTGGAACGGGTGGTTTACGTGGGATTATGGGCGTAGGCTCCAACCGTATGAATAAATATACTATTGGTAAAGCGACGCAAGGATTAGCAAATTATTTGATAAAGCAGTTTCCAGATCAAAAGATTAAAGTAGCCGTATCTTACGATAGCCGTAATAATTCGCAATCCTTTGGTAATCTTGTCGCGGATGTGTTCTCAGGAAATGGTTTTCAAGTATATTTATTTGAAGAGTTAAGACCTACACCAATGTTATCTTTTGCTGTTCGTCACTTTGGATGTCAAGGGGGTGTTATGTTGACAGCATCGCATAACCCTAAAGAATACAATGGTTATAAGGCATATTGGAATGATGGTGGACAATTAGTAGCGCCACACGACAAAAATGTCATTACAGAAGTTAATGCTATTACTTCTGTGAAAGAGATCAAATTTGAACGTATTGCAGAGAATGTAACTGTGATCGGCGCTGAGTTTGATGCACTATATATCAATGCCAATAAAGCATTATCTATTCATCCTGAAGCAGTAAAAGCGCAAAAGGATTTAAAAATTGTGTTCTCGCCAATTCATGGTACAGGCATTACTATCGTTCCTCAAATGTTAGCAGCATGGGGTTTTGAGAATGTAACTGTGGTAGAGGAACAAGCAAAGCCTGACGGCAATTTTCCTACAGTTGTTTATCCAAATCCAGAAGAAGAGGAAGCGATGTCTATCGCTAAAAAACGAGGTCAAGAATTGGATGCCGATGTGGTTATGGCAACAGATCCAGATGCCGACCGTGTAGGATTAGCGGTTAAAAATCTTAAGGGTGAATTTCAATTGTTGAATGGTAACCAGATTGGTAGTTTATTGACATATTATGTGTTGTCTTCAAAAAAGGATAAGGGCGAGCTTAAGCACAATGATTATATCGTAAAAACGATTGTTACATCTAATCTTATTTCGGATATCGGAAAGAGCTTCGATGTTAATTATTATGAAACATTAACAGGCTTCAAATTTATAGGTGAAGTCATTACACGCGAATTAGGAAAGGGCAATTACCTTGTCGGTGGTGAGGAAAGCTATGGTTATCTAGTAGGTGATCTAGTACGTGATAAAGATGCGGTAAACTCTTGTGCTTTTATTGCTGAGATGACAGCATACTTCAAAAATCAAGGTAAATCATTGTTTGAAGTATTAATAGAACTTTACTTGAAGTATGGTTTCTATCAAGAAAAATTAATCTCATTGACTAAGAAAGGCAAAGCGGGTGCTGATGAGATCAAACAAATGATGGTAGATCTTAGAGCTAATGCTCCACAATCTTTGGGAGGTGTTGCTGTTCGTGAGATTCGTGACTACCAAAATCTGGAAAGTATTAACTTGGCTACCGGCGAGAAGTCAGTAATCGATTTACCGAAATCTGATGTTCTTCAATTTATTACCGTTGAGGGTGATGTTATTTCTGCTAGACCATCTGGTACTGAGCCTAAGATTAAATTCTACTGTTCAGTTAGAGAGTCTTTAGAAGATGTAGATTCATTCGATGTTGTTGCTGCAAAATTGGAGCAAAAGGTAACGGATATTATGGCGGATATTGTAAAAGGATAATTATATAGCCTCAATAGAAATATATGATAGAAAAATGGAAGGTACTCGACTCTAAATATATTATTCAACGTCCTTGGGCTACATTGCGTGTCGATAAGATGCAGCTACCTAATGGTGTGATCAAAGATGAATACTATGTTTTGGAATATCCTACCTGGGTCAATATGATAGGTATTACAAAGCAGAATACAATCTTGCTGGTACGACAATATAGACACGGGGCACATGATATTTTTGTGGAGTTACCTGCCGGTGTTGTTGAGGATGGTGAAGACCCTCAAGATGCTGCTAAAAGAGAATTGTTGGAAGAGACGGGGTATGCATTTACAGATAGCAAGTACATCTGTAAATTGTATGCCAATCCAGCAACCAGTGCCAATCTTACTTATACTTATCTGTTGACAGGTGGCGTCAAGGTCCAAGATCAGGATTTGGATAGTTCTGAAGATATTGAAGTGGTAGAACTAACAATAGAGGAGGTTAAAGAGCTTCTGTTTCAGAATAAAATAGGGCAGGCCTTGCATACCTCAGCGTTGTTTTATACGCTTAAAGAAATGGGCTTGTTATAATCAAGCCCATTTCTTTGTAATAAGGTTATCTTTTATTGCAGCAGTTTTTAGGTATGTTGCTATTACTTGATTGATGACTGCTAGAATACAATTATACGCGTGACACTCTGGGATAAATATTTGGCTATGCAAAACTCAAGGCCGTACTATTTTGGCCCTAAAAGTGCCTTTTTTGCTATAGTATCTTCGTTTATCGTGCATTAATCGTTTAAAATCCTCTTTTTTAAACACATTTTCATAACTTTGTTGTCATGGCAAGAGAGATATTTGAGACAAAGCGCAAGGCTTTAAAGATTAATCTTGATCCAGCAATCTATGGCACATTTGCTGAAATTGGAGCTGGACAAGAAGTAGCACGCAATTTTTTTGAAGCTGGTGCAGCATCAGGAACAATAGCAAAGACAATGTCTGCCTATGATATGACTTTCTCGGATGCTATATATGGTGCTGAAGAATCGGGACGTTATGTGAGTAGAACGCGTCTGACTAAGATGCTTACCCACGAATTTAATCTGTTGACAGAGCGTTTGCATATGGAAAAATATGATAACAAGCGTTTTTTTGCTTTTGCAGATACCGTTACTACCCTAAATTTTACGAAAACTAATGAGCCGCACGGATGGTTGGGGATTCGTTTCCAACATGAAGTAGATGGCCCTGTAAATGAAATTATTATTCACGTGAGGTTATTAGATTCTGATAACCGCCTTCAATCTACTGTTTTAGGGGTGCTAGGTGTAAACTTAGTATTTGCGGCGTATTATTATGCGCAGAATCCACAAACAATGATCGAATCTTTGGCTGATAATCTTTCTATAGGTTCTGTAGAAATTGATATGGTTAAGGTATCAGGTCCTGTTTTTGAAAATGTTAATGAGCGTCTTTTGAATCTTTATTTGATATCTAAAGGTTTTTCTAATGCGGCGATTTTCAAACCTAATGGCAAACCGGCACAGATTAAAGATTACTTATATAAGAAAAATATAATTGTTCTTCGTACCAAATATCGCCAAAAATCTTTGCCCAACTTTGATCTTTTCAACCTCGCTGTAGAGCAGTTTAAGAAAAATACGGGCGCTAAGCAAGAGGATATTATCGTGTTGATAGAAGTATTGATGGGTAATGTATTGGATGAGGATCAAGAATTGACAATTGATGATTTACGTTATTTTGCGGAACGTGCCGAGGAGCTTTGTGCAACAGGTAATAATGTGATGGTTTCTAACTTTAGACGTAACAATCAATTAGCGGAATTTGTCAAAAACTTCAAACCTAAACATGTAGGTATCGCAACTAATGTTTCTAACTTGAAAAATATCTTTAATTCAGACAATTATAATAAAGATAATTATTCAAATGAGTTGCTGTCTTATATATCGGGTATGTTTAGTAAGAATGTGAAGCTATATGCGTATCCGTATCTTAATAAAAAGGAAAACCTAATCGTCACAACAAAAAATTTGAAAGTGTCTGACGAAGCAAAACCGCTCTATGATTTCTTGATTCAAAATCAATATATCATTGATATTGAGAATTATGACGAGAAATTTGTGAAAACGGTTTAATGGGAATTATAAGGTCTTTTTAAAAAGTTTTGTTTTCCTGACATTAGCAAGAATCTCAAAAGATGTTGATGTATAGCTGTTTCACTTTGTTCAACATGACAGTCTAAACTAATAACCTTCCTGTCATCCTGATCGCAGGAAGGATCTAAACATAGGTTTCATGCTGTAGAGCTATTTCACTTTGTTCAACATGACAGTCTAAACTAATAACCTTCCTGTCATCCAGATATTAGGAAGGATCTAAACATAGGTTTCATGCTGTAGAGCTATTTCACTTTGTTCAACATGACAGTCTAAACTAATAACCTTACATTGTCATCCAGATATTAGGAAGGATCTAAACATAGGTTTCATGCTGTAGAGCTATTTCACTTTGTTCAACATGACATCTATACTTACTTGTCATCCTGACGACAGGAAGGATCTAAAGATAGGTTTCATGCTGTAGAGCTGTTTCACTTTGTTCAACATGACAGATTAAGCACAAAAGAACCTTACATTGTCATCCAGATATTAGGAAGGATCTCAAAAGATGTTGATCTAGAGATGTTTCACTTTGTTCAACATGACATCTATACTTACTTGTCATCCAGATATTAGGAAGGATCTAAAGATAGGTTTCATGATGTAGAGCTGTTTCACTTTGTTCAACATGACAGTCTAAACTAATAACCTTCCTGTCATCCTGATCGCAGGAAGGATCTAAACATAGGTTTCATGCTGTAGAGATGTTTCACTACGTTCAACATGACATCTATACTTATGTTGTCATCCAGACGACAGGAAGGATCTAAACATAGGTTTCATGCTGTAGAGATGTTTCACTTTGTTCAACATGACATCTAAAGCACAAAAGAACCTTACATTGTCATCCTGACGACAGGAAGGATCTAAAGATAGGTTTCATGATGTATAGCTATTTCACTACGTTCAACATGACATCTATACTTACTTGTCATCCTGACGACAGGAAGGATCTCAAAGAGATGTGTTAAGATACTAAAGCGAGCTTTATATGTTATTCAGAACATGAAAGACCAGTTTTGACAGCTTTCTTTGTCAAATCTTCGCTATAATTTGCACTAAATCAAGAGCATTTTGTTTTTTTCTGTAAATTGTATACCGAAACACTATACTTTTGTTTCTATTTTAAGAATTAGATGAAAGCTACCTATATAGATTATAAAGACACTAATAGTTTTTCTAAAACGTTATTAGCATATATCGACAGAAATGAAGAGCTAAAGCCTTTTTATGGAAATATGCCTCATTATACTGGTTTTGGGGAGCAGATTGCCCTAAAATCAACCTTTCAGCATAGAGAGGTCCTTGTGAATACATTGACAGATCAATACGGTGATTTGTTGGATCTTGCTCCGCAGGTAAAAGCTAATATTGAGCTTTTGCGAAGTGAAAATACCTTTACGATAACTACTGGACATCAGCTTAATATATTTACTGGGCCATTGTATTTTATTTTTAAGATTGTATCTGCCATTCGGTTGGCACAAGATCTTAAAAATCAATTTCCCGATAAAGATTTTGTTCCTGTGTATTGGATGGCATCGGAGGATCATGATTTTGAAGAAATAAACAATACTAGAGTTTATGGCAAAAAAATAGTGTGGGATGTACCGGGTATTTCTGGAACAGGAACCATGGATACCAGCTCGATGGTGCAGGTAGTGCGTCAGTATATCGGGATGCTCGGCTTGTCAGATAATTCTGCTGTATTGGCATCTTTTGTTGAAGAGGCTTATTTGAGAAATCGTAACCTCGCTGATGCGACGCGCGTATTGGCAAATGCACTGTTCAAGGAGTATGGTTTAGTAATTGTCGATGCGGATAATAAGGCTTTGAAAACCGTGTTTAAACCTATTATTGAAGAAGATATATTAGCAGAAAAAAGCTTTCAAGCGATTTCTAAAACATCCACTGAATTAGAAGAAAAAGGATTTACGACTCAAGTACATGCACGTCCCTGCAATTTCTTTTACCTAACACCAGAGTTTAGAGAACGTATAGTAAAGACTGAAGATGGTCTTTATGAGGTGCTGCATCAAAATATATTCTTTACCGAGGACCAAATCAAGAAAGAGATAAATGATTTTCCAGAGCGATTTAGCCCAAATGTCGTTATGCGTCCTTTGTATCAAGAGGTAATCCTTCCCAACTTAGCTTATATAGGGGGTGGTGCAGAGATCGTTTATTGGTTGCAATTTAAAGCTAATTTTGACCAATTTGGGGTTCCTTATCCTATATTGATACCGCGCAATTCAGCTATGATAACGGATGATAGTGTCGCTTCAAAGATTTTTAGATTGGATCTGACTTTCAAGAGTATATTTAAAAGTACTACTGCTCTGCAGAATGAATATGTGCGTCGTCATACCACACATCGGCTGACTTTACGCGACGAATGGATGGAATTGAATGCTATATTTGGAAAGATAAAATTGCGTACGCATAAGATTGATGCTAGTTTAGGGCCAAGTGCCGATGCTGTAAAAGCACGTCTCAAAAAAGCAATCAATAGTTTAGAGAAGAAACTTCTGAAAGCTGATAAAAGAAACCATGAAGATGCTTTGATACAAATACAACGTCTCAAGGACAAGTTGTTCCCGAACGGTGGATTGCAGGAGCGTTCCGAAAATTTTGCTACACTATATGTCAAATACGGTGATGATTTAGTCAAAGAATTAGTAAAGCATTTCAAACCCTTAGATTTTAAATTTACAATATTATATTAAGCAAATAACTCTAGAATCTTGATTCTGGAGTTATCGTTTATTATCTCTTCTGTAATCTCTATTGTTATCAAAATGTAGGTAGTTTTGCTGTGGTCCCCAATCATCTAGCTCATTATCAAAGAAAAATAGCCAGTTATAATCTGCCTCGGATGTGGCTGCAATACTCGGAACGTTAAGGGATTCATATATTTCCATGGTTCCGTCATTATATTTTTTTTGCTGAGATAATGCTGTATTTGTCACCAAGACGTTTGATGACTTGTTCTTTTGATAGCCCTAATTCTATTTTCTGAAGTCTGGACCTCTTAATGAAGCGCAGCTAGTCAAATGTATGCTAGCTAATAATATTGTAGTTAGATATTTCATGGCTATAAATATTTATTGTATTAGGACCTTTTCTGTATTGTAGGTTTAATACAATAAATGTTAATCACTGCTTTTTGTTTAACAAATGTTGATTGCAATTTGTATTATATTTTTGAATAGCTTCATCTTTTTTTGAGGGTTCGCTTTAAATGTTATGGATTGCTCAGCGGCAGATGTTTGTTATCAACTAATATATAATATGCTTTTAGTGAAGCTGGGGTATACAATTTAGTATATTGAAAAATAGCTGCTTGGTATTTTTATTTACAAATGGTTGATATGATTTTGTTAGTGAGGATTTTTTGGTGAAATTGCAATGGAATAATGTATTTATATAGGATGAAGTATTTCAAAATAGCCTTTCTTTTTTTTGGTCTTTTATTGTTTGTAAGTTGTAAAACACATCAAACATCATTTTTGGAAAACGGGGATTTAATGTTTGTTACTGCCGCACAATCCGGTCTTTCTGGTGCTATAGATGATGTCACTCAAACAACGAAAAATACGTCTTATGATCATATTGGAATCCTAAAAATCAAAGGGAATAAATATTATGTTTTACATGCTGCTTCTAAAGGAGGCTCACAAAGTCAAAGGTTACATTCTTTTTTGAAAAATCAAACAAAGGCGGGGCAGAAAATTGATGTCTATAGATTGTATGCTAATGATGAGCAGCTGATTCGTAAAGCGATTACTAAGGCAGAATCTTTAATTGGTAAGCCTTATAATTTTGATTATATATTAAATGTAGATTCTTATTATTGTTCTGATTTTGTAGAAAGAGCTTTTCGAGAGTCACAGATTTTTCAATTAGAACCGATGACTTTTATAGACCCTAAAACAGGCAAAACACATGTTTTTTGGGAGAATTATTATAAAAACAAAAATCTCAAAGTGCCAGAAGGTGAATTGGGTTGTAATCCCAATGGACTAGCTGCTTCCAATAATATATTTAAAGTAGGAGAGCTCAAATAATTCTTTAAGCATCGATGCTTTAGTTTTGTTACCCTTTTTTTAATTATTGTTGATTTATTATTCTGATGTTGATTTTAATAAGATAATTTATATAAATCGTTATTTTGTGTTGAGTTGTAGCTGCGATGGGATTGATTACAATATCAAGTGTATTGAAAATAGCTTAAGTCATGATACTATAATTGTATAATGAGTAATCAAAAAAGAATCTTCTATATATGATATAAAGGGGAAAGAAGTCTAAGATCGTTTATACGTTTTTATTTTCTTCGACCTAAATTGTATAGAAAACGGACATCCATATAATAAGCTATTAATCCACCTATAAGGTATGCTAGAAGGTCCGAACACAAAAATCCTTGACCAAATACCAACCTCAATAAAGGATGTTGGCGTATCCAAATTAAGGGCGCCCATTGTACTAATTGCAAGAACTCTATTACGAAACAAAATATTATCGTAGCATAAAATGCATTTTTTAAGGCTTTCGAAAGCAATAGAATTCTAAACATCAAATATACCATCACAGCATACAGTATATCACCTATAAGAGGTGGTATTTGATTTACTTGTCTGGAGATTAGTCCTAATGCGATTATTACAAACCAAGCAATTACATATTTTATTAATCCTATCGTATACATCCTAATAAAGGTAAAAGAAATCGTATTTATTTCAAGAATAAAGTAATTCTCAGGTACAGAATTTACTTTCCTTATTAAGGTTTTTAAAATATCGCAATAAATAGCTTGAACAAGTAGTTTTTATGCAAACGTTTGACTTATTTATTCCCTTAATTACAAACTTTTTATACCTGTTATTTTAGTATAAATAACGTATCTTTGCTCATCCGGAGACTCTTTAGTTGCTAATAGAACTAAATTGTCTGTTAAAGAGTTAATAAAAAACAATACTTCCAATTAAGGGGCGCGATGAGTAACGTATATTACCAAGAAAAATTTGAGGATCGCCACAACGGTCCTAGTTCTACGGATGTAGAAGAAATGTTAAACGTTTTAGGTGTAAGTTCTTTAGATGAATTAATTGAGCAAACGGTACCTGCTCAGATTCGTAGAAAGCCTCTAAATCTTCCTAATGCATTGAGTGAAGTTGCTTATTTAGAGAAAATCGCTCAAATCGCAGAAAAAAATAAAGTTTTCAAATCTTATATCGGTCAGGGTTATTTTGATGTGATCCTTCCGGGCGTTATTCAACGTAATGTTTTTGAAAATCCAGGATGGTACACGCAGTATACACCATACCAAGCTGAGATTGCACAGGGGCGTTTGCAAGCTTTATTGAATTTCCAAACTGTAGTTACTGATTTTACAGGTTTAGAAATCGCTAATGCTTCTTTGTTGGACGAGGCTACAGCTGCAGCTGAAGCTATGTTTATGCTGTATTCGGCACGCAAAAATAAAGCTGCTAATGTATTCTTGGTTTCTCCAAATGTATATCCTCAAACATTAGATGTATTAAATACTAGAGCTGTTCCTTTTGCTGTTGAAATTCGTGTTGCAGATGCTAACGAAGATAATTTAGCAGATGATGTATTTGCTGCTTTCTTACAATACCCTGCAGCAGATGGTTCTGTAGCAGATTATGCCGCATTTACTGCAGCAGCACATGCTAAAGGTATCAAAGTAGCAGTAGCAGCAGATTTGATGTCACTGGCTTTATTGACGCCTCCAGGCGAATGGGGAGCGGATGTAGTGGTAGGTAACTCACAGCGTTTTGGTGTACCAATGGGCTTTGGTGGTCCGCACGCAGCATTCTTCGCTACAAAAGAAGAATATAAACGTAATATCCCAGGCCGTATTATTGGCGTTACTTCGGATTCAAACGGCGAATATGCATTGCGTATGGCATTACAGACGCGTGAACAACATATCCGTCGTGATAAAGCATCTTCTAATATTTGTACAGCACAAGCATTATTAGCTATTATGGCTTCATTCTATGCTGTATATCACGGACCTAAAGGCATTCAAAAAATTGCTTCACGTATCAATGACTTGGCTAAATTGGCGGATAAAGCTATCCAAGCATTAGGATATGAGCAAGTAAATGCAACTTACTTTGATACGTTACGTTTCAATGTAGGTGAACAAGCAGTAGGTGGAATAAAAAGCGAAGCATTAAATAATGGCTTGAACTTCTTCTATAATGGTACTGTTGTCGGTATCTCTATTGATGAGACAACAACATTTGAAGATATTAAAACCATTGTTCGTGTATTTGCTAAAGTAAAAGGTATTGCTCAAGATGAGGTAGATTTGACTGATTTTGTTAACGCATTAGGATCTTCTATTCCTGCAGAATTAGTACGTACTTCGGCTTACTTGACACACCCTAATTTCAACTCTTATCATTCAGAGCATGAGATGTTGCGTTACATCAAGTCTTTAGAGGCTAAAGATTTGTCGTTGTGTCACTCTATGATTCCATTGGGGTCGTGTACGATGAAGTTGAATGCTACCACAGAGATGGTTCCTGTTACATGGGCACGTTTTGGTGGCTTACATCCTTTTGCTCCTGCAGATCAAACTTCAGGGTATATGCATATGATCAACGAGTTGAATGATTGGTTATGCGAGATCACAGGCTTTGCCAAGATGTCGTTCCAACCTAACTCAGGTGCTCAAGGGGAGTATGCAGGCTTGATGGTAATCGATGCATACCACAAAAGCCGTGGTGAAGGTCACCGTAATATCTGTTTGATCCCTGCCTCAGCACACGGTACCAACCCTGCTTCGGCTTCTATGGCTGGTCAAAAAGTAGTCGTAGTAAAAACGGATGAAAAAGGTAATATCGATGTGGAAGATTTAAGAGCTAAAGCTATTGAATATGCTGCAAACTTGAACTCATTGATGGTTACTTACCCATCTACACATGGTGTATTTGAAGAAACAATTATCGAAATCTGTAATATCATTCATGAGAATGGTGGTCAAGTATATATGGATGGTGCCAATATGAATGCACAAGTAGGGCTAACAAGTCCTGGTTTTATCGGTGCTGACGTATGTCACTTAAACTTACACAAGACATTCTGTATCCCTCACGGTGGTGGTGGTCCAGGTATGGGGCCGATTGGTGTGGCAGCACACTTAGTTCCTTTCTTGCCGAATCACAAGGTGGTAGAGATCTCTGGTGATGAAGGTATCACTGCAGTATCTGCAGCACCATTTGGTTCTGCTTCGATCTTATTGATTTCTCATGCTTATATTGCTATGATGGGCGCTGAAGGATTGACGGCAGCAACAAAGACAGCTATCTTGAATGCCAACTATATCAAAACACGCCTAGAAAGCTACTATCCAGTTTTATATTCAGGAACGAATGATCGTTGTGCACACGAGATGATCTTAGATTGTCGTGGTTTCAAAAACTTTGGTATTGAAGTGGCTGATATCGCTAAGCGTTTGATGGACTATGGTTTCCATGCCCCTACGGTATCATTCCCTGTGGCTGGTACATTGATGGTAGAGCCTACAGAATCAGAATCTAAACCAGAATTAGATCGTTTCTGCGATGCTTTGATTGCTATTCGTCAGGAGATTGCAGCAGTAGAAGCTGGTGAAGTGGAACAAGTAAATAACGCATTGAAAAATGCACCGCATACAGCAGCTGTAGTTACAGCTGATGAGTGGGATAGACCTTACTCACGTCAAACAGCAGCTTATCCATTACCTTACTTGAAAGTAAGTAAATTCTGGCCTTCTGTTGGCCGTGTGAACGAATCACAAGGGGATAGAACATTGATCTGTTCATGTCCTCCAATTGAAGCATATGCTGAAGCATAGTCTTTTATTGGTGTCATAATATTCCAATCCCCAAACCTTTTGGTTTGGGGATTTTTTATTTATTAAACTATTTGGGTACGTTTGTATATGCAAAAAGGTAAGCTTTATTTAATTCCTGTTCCATTGGCAGAAGGAGCAGAAAAATCATCGTATACGATGATACATCACGATATTATCAATACGATAGCCGAGTATGTAGTTGAAAACGAGAAAACAGCACGACGTTTTTTGAAGACAGCGGGACTGACAATTCCACAAAGCGAATTGATTATTCATGATTATGGCAAGCATACGCGAGAGAAAATGGATTATAATTTGGTTTTTGCCAATGTAAAAAAGGGTAAAGATATCGGATTGATGTCCGAAGCAGGTTGCCCGGGAATAGCGGATCCAGGTGCAGATGTCGTTGCTGAAGCACATAGAAGAGGAGTGCAAGTAATACCGATGGTAGGGCCGAGTTCTATTTTATTGGCTTTAATGGCTTCGGGCTTTAATGGTCAGAAGTTTACTTTTCATGGTTACTTACCGATT
This sequence comes from Sphingobacterium rhinopitheci, assembly GCF_022627575.1. Classification (GTDB taxonomy): domain Bacteria; phylum Bacteroidota; class Bacteroidia; order Sphingobacteriales; family Sphingobacteriaceae; genus Sphingobacterium; species Sphingobacterium rhinopitheci. The sequence continues at coordinate 186,102 of NZ_JADEYQ010000007.1, read as the reverse complement.
GATAAAGTAGACCGTGCGAAACGTATTAAGGATTTGGAGAATCAAAGTGCACGTGAGAAACTAACACAAATATTTATAGAGACGCCATTCCGTAACAATCAACTACTGGCAGAGCTATTGCGCGTTGCCAAACCATCGACTAAATTGTGTGTAGCCGCAAATCTTACAGGAGCTGATGAAGTTATAATGACTAAAACTATTGGGGAGTGGAAAAATACAACGCTAGAGTTGCATAAGATACCAGCGATATTTTTATTATTTGCGTAGTCTTAGTATTTTTAGGGATGAGTTTTATCAAAAATATAGCTTTATTATTTAGTTGTTTTATAGGACTAAATGTATATGCCCAGCAAACTACTTATGTAATTGTACATGGCGCATGGGGCGGGGCTTGGCAGTTTAAAAAAACTGCTCAGCGACTTACTAATGAGGGTCATATTGTTTATCGACCTACCATGACAGGCTTGGGGGAACGTTATCATTTGATGAATGATGATATTAACTTAGATACACACAGCAAGGATATTGTAAATACTATTCTTTTTGAAAATCTAAATGATGTCGTTTTAGTAGGTCACAGCTACGGTGGCATGGTTATTAGTGCTGTTGCAGATAGTATACCTGAGCGCATTAAGAAGATGGTTTATTTGGATGCTATTATCCCTGAAGACGGATATAATGCCCTTGAAAGCTTGGGTATTAATCCTGCGGAAGCATCTTCTAGATTTAATATAGATCGCTCGGGAATTATTCCTACATGGGTAAAGGATACCACGAAGATGCCAAGGGATGTATCACATCCGCTTTCAACATTTACACAAAAGATACGATTAAAGAATAATAAACGATTAGCTTTACCAACAACCTATATTTTTACTTATGAATCTGCTAAAGGAGGAATAGAAAAAGATGATTTCTATCCTTTTTATCAAAAGGCTTTAAAGAATAAATGGAAAACGGTTAAATTAGAAGCGTCACATAATCCGCAAATTGATAAATTGGACCAATTGGTTCATATTTTGTTAGAAGAGAAGTAAAATGGAAGAATTATTAAAGGACCCTCAGTTTCAAGAATTACTAAAGGATCCTCAATTTCAGGCAATATTGCCTTATTTACCCTATATTATAGGTTTGAGTATTTTACAGATTGTATTATGGCTGCTTTTGGCCAATACTATTCGTACGACTTTATTGCTTGTGCAAAAGGAAAATCGATTTATGACACCCGGTCAAGCATTTTTAATGGCTTTACCGCTATTTAATATATATTGGAATTTTCAAGTTGTCAGACACTTGAGAGATTCCTTGAATAATGAATTCTTTGATCGTAAAGTCCCGATCGACGAAAATCCTACACAAAGGGAAGGTAGTATGTTTGCTTGGAGTTATCTTGTGCGTAATTTTCCATTGCCTAATGTTATTATTTATATCGCTATGTTTTCTAATTTCGTCGCTTTTTTTATGTATTGGAGAAAAATAGCTGAATATAAAAAATTATTGAAGGAGACGGCTGCTTTGGCTGAAGGTGAAGTAGTTGCTGATGAGGCTGAAATTGAGGAGAATTAATATGAAAATAAAAGATATTACTAGTTATTTGGAGTCTATCGCTCCACTTAGTTATCAAGAATCATATGATAACTCTGGTTTAATTGTTGGAAATTCAAATGATGTAGTTAATAAGATTTTGATTTCCTTAGATTGTACCGAAGATGTTGTGCAAGAGGCAATTGATAAGGGTTGTGATTTGATTATTTCTCATCATCCTATTGTTTTTAAAGGATTGAAACGTTTCAATAATGCCAATTATGTCGAGCGTACCGTCATCAAAGCTATTAAAAATAATATCGCCCTATATGCCATTCATACTAATCTGGATAATGTATTAGGAGGGGTTAGCTCTAAAATTGCTAAAAAATTAGCATTATCAAATCAAGCGATTTTAAGCCCTAAGTCTGGCTTAATGAAAAAATTGGTCGTTTATGTACCAAGAGCGAACGTCGAAGAAGTGCGTAAGGCGCTGTTTGAGGCAGGAGCGGGTGCAATAGGGGATTACGATGAGTGCAGCTATAATACTGCGGGATATGGCACATTTAGACCATTGGATGGCGCTTCGCCAGCAATAGGTGAAGTCGGCAAACAAGAAAGAGTAGAAGAAACTAAAATAGAGGTTGTATTCCCTGCTTATTTGGAACGTAATATAATTGTTTCTATGCTTTCAACTCATCCTTATGAAGAAGTTGCGTATAATTTAGTTACATTAGACAATTCATTGAAGAATGTTGGTTCTGGTGTGATTGGTAATCTATCACAACCAATGGAAGGTGTAGACTTCTTAGCGTACCTTAAAGATAAATTACAGTTGAATGTTATTCGCCATACCGCATTACTGGATAAACCAATTCAGCGCGTTGCTGTGTGTGGGGGAGCTGGAGGATTTCTATTGAATGATGCCAAACGCTCTGGCGCAGATATATTTATAACAGGGGACTATAAATACCACGAATTTTTTGATGCCGAAAATCAAATTGTTATCGCTGATATCGGACATTTTGAATCGGAGCAATTTACCCAAGAATTATTGTTAGATATTATTAAGAAAAAATTTGCTAACTTTGCTGTCTTAATAACGGAAACAGACACAAATCCAATAAAATATTACTGTTAATGGAACAAACTGTAGAACAAAAACTAAAAGCATTGTGGGCGCTGCAGTCGATCCACTCAAAAATAGATAAGATTCGTCAGGTTCGTGGCGAGCTTCCTATCGAAGTGGCTGATTTAGAAGATGAAATCGCTGGATTAGAAACTCGTTTAGAAAAAACTAGAGTTGACTTAGATGACTTAGAAGACTCAATTGTAAAACGTAAAAACATGATCAAAGATGCGCAAGCAGCGATCAAAAAATACGAAGGACAATTGAATGAGGTGAAAAACAATCGTGAATACGATGCTATCTCTAAAGAAATCGAAATTCAAGGCTTAGAAATTCAAGTTTGTGAAAAAAGAATCAAAGAAGCAGAGTTTGAAATCAGAAGCAAAACCGAAGGTTACGATAAAACACAGTCGAATTTAGATTACGCTAAAGGCGAATTAGAAGGCAAAAAACTAGAGCTAAATACGATTACTTCGGAAACTCAAATTGAAGAAGAAACATTATTAGCAAAAGCTGAAGCAGCATCTGCTAAAATTGATGAGCGTTTATTCAAAGTTTATAATAGACTTCGTAATTCGTACCGTAATGGTTTAAGTGTTGCTTTTATTGAGCGTGATAGTTGTTCTGGTTGTCATAACAAGATTCCTGCACAGTTACAATCTGAAATCCGTCAACGCAAAAAAATCATCATTTGCGAACACTGTGGACGTGTTTTAGTAGATGAGGAAATCTCTTCTGAAGACTAAATATTTGTATTAAACAATATAGTAAGGGTCAGCATAGTATGCTGACCTTTTTTGTTGATCCAGTATTCCTTCTTAAATTTTATTGTTACAATAGCTCTTTAGTTAATAAGCTATAGTTAATTCTAATATATTTGTCTTGCATAATTAACCTGTACAAAACGTATATGATAAAAAGAATAGCTCATTTATTGTGTTTGGGACTTACAATGGGAAGTCTTCAAATGGCATCCGCACAAGATCCTACTTTACTTTTACGTAATCCTGATATTAGTAAAACGCACATCACATTTGTATATGGAGGTGATATTTGGATAGCCGATAAAAATGGTCAGAACCCACGACGATTGACCTCTAATCCTGGTGTAGAACTTAATCCTCTATTTTCTCCGGATGGGACACAGATTGCTTTTACCGGCAATTATGACGGTAATACCGATGTGTATACTATTCCGGTATTTGGTGGCGAGCCAAAGCGAATTACTTTTCACCCTGCAGCAGATGTAATGCGCGGATGGCTTAATAATAGCGAAGTATATTTCCAAACGGCACGTGAGTTTGATTATTCGCTTGGTTCTAGACTGTATAAGACCAGCTTGAATGCAGCGTTAGCATCCCCATTAATAATGCCCGAGGCCTATCAAGGAAGCCCATCACCTGATGGACGTTACTGGGCTTATATCAAAAATACTGATCCTACTGAACGTGATAGAGTCGCTTTTAAGCGTTATAGAGGGGGTGGTATGCCTTCTATTTGGATCTTTGATACAAAGACTAAAAATATAGAAGTAGTCCCTGGCGAGAATTGCAACGATGTGAGACCAATTTGGCTGGGATCAAAAGTTTATTTCTTATCTGATAGAGATAAAATAGTGAATATTTTTAGTTATGATACCAAAACTAAGAAGGTAGATAAACTAACAAATTATACGGATTATGATGTTCGTACGTTGTCTGGTGAAGGCAATGAGTTGGTATTTGAATATAATGGTCAAGTAAATATTTTCGATTTAGGAACTAATACTGTTAATACATTAAAAATTGCTGTAAATGCTGATCCTCTGTACAAACGCACAAAATATGTGGATTTGAATGAGGATATCCGCAATTTTAATATATCACCTACAGGCCAACGTGCTTTATTTGAAAGCCGTGGAGAGATAGTAAGTGTGCCAAAAGAAAAAGGTGATGCCCGCAATATCTCTAATTCGGCATCTAGCCATGAGCGTTTTCCAGCTTGGTCACCGAATGGCAAATGGATTTCTTATTTGTCTGATAAGAATGGTAAATACCAACTTGTTTTACGAGATCAAAAAGCAGCGGACCAAGAAGTATATATTGACCTAGGTAAAGGATTATTCTTCTTTGAACCTACCTGGTCTCCTGACAGCAAAAAAGTGTTTTTTAACGATGCGCACCTTAATTTGTATTATGTTGATATCGATACCAAGAATGTCGTATTGGTAGATGCGGACAAATTAGCATCTATTACAGGACGTACACGTAATCATTTTCAGCCTTCATGGTCCTTTGATTCCAATTGGATAGCCTATATCAAGAGTTTAGCGAATGGCGTTGACGCTGTTTTTATGTATAATTTGGAAACCAAGGAATCGCACCAGATTACAGATGGTATGAGTGAAGTTTCTTCACCTGTATTTAGTAGAGATGGTAAATATCTTTTCTTTACGGCAAGTACAAATACAGGATTGACCAATTCGGGCCTTCATATGTCTGCGTATGAGAGAAATCCACAATACAATGTTTATGCTTTTATCTTATCTAAGAATTCAGCATCGCTATTTAAAAATGAAAGCGATGAGGAAACTATTAAGGAGGATAAAGTAGAAGATCCTAAAAATGATGTAAAGAAAGTCGATAAGAACAAAGGTAAGGAAGATGCTAAAGTTGCCGCAAAATCTGCTCCTAAAAAGTTGAATGTAGATTTTGATAATATCAATAATCGTATAATCGCTTTACCTCTTTCTGCTGGATATTACCGCTTAGATGGTAATGTCGAAAATATGTTGATCTATCAAAAAGGAAGGGCTATTGGTGCATTTGATTTAGAAAAATTGGAAGACAAAATTTTAGTGGACAATGCGCGAGGTTTTCGAATTAGTGCGGATGGTAAAAAGATGATATATAACGTAGGACGTGATTTCTATATCGTCAATGCAGGTCAAAAACCAGTACCTAATGCAGGGAAGTTGAAAACTGATGACTTTAAATTTGAAGTTGATCCTGCCGCTGAATGGAAACAAATATTTAATGAGGTATGGGCGATGCAAAAAGAGTTTTTCTATGTAGAGAACATGCATGGTGCTGATTGGGAGGCTGTAAAAGCGAAGTATGAGAAGTTTCTTCCTTATGTAAATCATCGTTCTGATTTAGGATATCTACTAAACGAAATGATGGGAGAACTGGTCGTAGGGCACGCTTATATTTATCCTGGTGATCAACCTTCATCGCCTTCGATCAGTACGGGTACATTGGGCGCTGATCTTGAAGAGGTTGATGGTATTTATAAAATCAACAAGATCTTTACACGTTTAGATTGGAATCCTTCTTTTAAAGCTCCATTAGCAGAGCCTGGCTTGAATATCGTAGAAGGTAATTATATCGTTGCTGTGGATGGTGTTCCTTTGTCTAAGGAGGTAAATATTTATAAATTATTAGAAAATAAAGTCGGTAAGCAAGTTGTGCTAAAAATCAATTCAAAGCCAACTATCGCAGGTAGTAGAGACGTGACCGTTAAACCTATTAGCTATAGCAATGAAATTGATCTTAGGCGTATGGATTGGGTAGAAACCAACCGTAAGAAAGTGGACAAATTGAGCAATGGACAGATTGCTTATGTCTATATGCCTAATACCGCAAATGAAGGATATACTAATTTCAACCGTTATTATTTCTCTCAAATGGATAAAAAAGCTTTATTGATGGACGAGCGTAATAATGGTGGCGGTTCTGTTGCCGATTACGTTATTGATTTACTTTCACGTGAACTGATCGCAGGTTGGGGAATTCGGGATGGTAAGTCATTTACGACTCCAGGAAATGGTATTTATGGCCCTAAAGCTATGATTATCAATGAAAATGCAGGATCAGGAGGTGATATGATGCCGTATATGTTCCGTCACAGAGGATTAGGTAAGCTTGTTGGACGTACAACGATGGGTATTTTGGTTGGTATTTCTGGATATCCGCCATTGTTGGATGGTGGAAGTATTACTTCTCCCAACTTCGGTGTTTTTGACTTAAATGGTAATTATATTATCGAGAATGAAGGTGTAGCTCCTGATATCTTTGTGGAACAACTACCTAAAGATTTATTAGAAGGACGTGATCCTCAATTGGAAAGAACGGTTAAATTACTATTAGAAGATATCAAAACATATCCTTATAAAGAGATTAAAAAACCGGCTGATCCAATCCGTGTTAATTAAATGAAAAGGGGCGAAAGCCCCTTTTTTTATTTTATAATGTTAACTTTAAGGCATGAATAAATATGGAATAAAGACGAATCCTACTTGGATATCTTTGACTATTCTTTTGGGACTTACCTTAGCATGTGCTGTAGGTGCTCAACTGTTAGTGGTCTTTATCGAAGTATTACTGAATGGAGGATTCTCAACTATGTTAGATGATAGTATGGGAATCGACTTTAAAAATAATCCTATCTTTTCTTATGCATTGATTATTAGTGGTTCATTGGGCACATTTCTACTCCCTGCTTTACTATTAAAGCGTATAGAGCCATACAACGATTATTTTCCTATGCAAACGAAAGGCTTACCAATATTTTTGTCGTTAGCAGCCTTATTGTTGATTGCTTTTATGCCTATGATGCAATGGATTGGAGAGGTGAATATGAATATGAGCTTCCCTCCTGATTTGAAAGGGCTTGAGAGTTGGATGCGCATGAAGGAAGATGACATGGCGGCATTAACAAAAGATATTGTCATGGTTGATAGTTGGACATTATTGTTCGTCAATTTATTTGCCATTGCTGTAGTGCCCGCTATAGCCGAAGAATACTATTTTAGAGGCTCTTTGATGAATATTGTAGCGCGTGTGGTCAAAAATAAACATATCACTATTTGGATTACCGCTATTATTTTTAGCGCTATTCACGTTCAGTTTTTTGGTTTTGTACCGCGGATGATATTGGGGGCTTTTTTTGGATATATGCTTCTTTGGTCCCAAAATATATGGGTACCTATAATGGGCCATTTTATAAATAATGGGGCTGCAGTTGTTCTTTCTTTTTATTATGCGAGGCAAGGTAAAACCTACGAAGAGCTACAGGCTAGTGAAGGATATTCAATAATTGTGTATCTTGGTAGCTTTATTCTAACAGGTATAATAGGATGGTACTTTTATACTACAGCAAAAAAAATTAATAATAGTGATGGAAAAGGATTGGATTAAAATAGCAACGTATACGAATGCCTTTGAGGCCGAAATTGTTAGGCAGATGCTGGTAGAGAATAGTATACCTGCAGTAGTATTGAATAAAAAGGACTCATCATACCATTTTGGTAAATTGGAATTGTATGTCAATGTAGAAGACAAAGAAGTTGCATTGCAATTAATAGATCAAAACGAAAAGTTAAATTTGGAGGATAATAATGCTAACTAGAGCCATTACAGGATTTTTCTTTATTATCGTTCTTGTAGGTTCTGTTTTTTTAGGACCTATTGTATTTACAGCCTTTTTTAGTATTGTCGGTATAGGGGCTTTATATGAGTTTTATAGTATCGTAAAATCTGATGAGGTAAAACCTAATGCGGTGCTAGGTTTATTGGCAGCAGCGGTATTAGCGACCTTAAGCGGCTTACATTGTTTAGGGCTAATACCATTTGTAAAGGTATGGGCTTTTGTCCCATTTATAGCTTTGCTATTTATAGCTGCATTATATCAAAAAAGTCGTTTACCATTTCATGATATTGGATTTAGCTTATTAGGCATCACCTATGCCTGTGTTCCATTTCTATTTTTTGTAGGTTTGGGATTTATTAAGGGATCTTATAATCCTTACATTCCTTTAGGTTTCTTAATTATGCTTTGGGCCAATGATACGGGGGCTTATCTTTCAGGAAGAAGCTTTGGTAAGCATAAATTATTTGAACGTATTTCCCCTAATAAAACTTGGGAAGGATTTATCGGCGGTATACTTTTAGCTGTCGTTATTGCGCTTAATTTGGAGCATTATTTCGGTGCTTTATCCAAATGGGAATGGGTAACTATGGCTGTCATAATTGGTGTATTTGGTACCTTAGGCGATTTGGTGGAATCTATGTTAAAGCGAAGCTTAGGTGTTAAAGATTCCGGTAATATTTTACCTGGACACGGTGGATTGTTAGATCGTTTTGATGGGTTACTTATGGCGGCACCACTTGTTTTTTTCTTTCTGTTAATGCTTTCATAATATGAATATAAAGGCTTCTACCTTTGAGTTTCTTTCTGCATTAAAGGAAAATAATAATAGAGAATGGTTTCAAGCGAATAAAGCCGATTATGATCATGCGTACAGTGATGTAAAGAATTTCGTGGAGGAGCTTATAGCTAAGTTATCGGTATTTGATAAGCATATTAACACGGATATTAAGTCCTCAAAGTGTATGTTTAGAATTTATCGTGATGTACGATTTGCAAAGGATAAATCCCCTTATAAATCATGGTTAGCTGCAGGGATATCTATCGATGGACGCAAGTTGGATGGCCCTGAATATTATGTTCATATTGAACCAGGTAATAGTTTTGTAGCGGTTGGTTATTGGCAACCAAAGAAATCACATTTGGCAGCTATTCGTCAAGAAATAGATTACGATTTTGAAAGTTTTGAAGAAACTTTAAAATTAGCAGATGGTGAGCTTAATGACTTATCACAAGAAGATAAATTAAAAAGGCCGCCCGCAGGATATTCACTAGATAATCCAGCAATTGAGATTCTTAAATTAAAAAGTTTTATTATTCTTAAACCTATTTCGGATAGAGATATGGTAAGAGCTTTTGCTTTGGAGCATATAACAGAAATGTTTCAACAGACCTTACCTTTTAAAGATTTTCTACACCTAGCCATAGAAGGTATTGAATAACCGTATTAAATAAATATTTGTCAATGAAAGATGCTTTTAGCATCTTTTTTTTCTATTGCAAACACCCTATTTCTAGGAAATTGGTATTGAATTATACATTGCTAGAATAGCTTACGGTATGTAAGATAATTTTACTTGTCGACTTCGAGTTAGTTCTCGGTGCTATAAATTATCGTTTTTGACCTGTGAATTTCTAAGTTCTTTGTGTCGACTTGCGTGCAGTCTCTTTTGAAGCTTATTATAACCTGTTTGATACCTTTTTTTATAGCAAGATGTAATCTATGTTATGCTATATTTAAAGCCAACATAGAAGCTAGAAATCGTTACGTTTGGACTATGGCTAATTGTTATTTTTTAGGAATACAGGTTCTTCCTTATGCTTTACTTACATATACGTGCATATAGGCATCCTTCCACAAAATATAGAATCAATTGCAAAGTATGTATAGTATTACAAAGGGAGGCTTATTTTCCCCATACATACAGCAGGTGAATCTTTGATGTTACTTACATTATCAGGATTTCCTACTATAGTTTCATTGGCTAATAATGCAAATAAACACGCTTCTTTAGCATCCGGATCTATCCCTATCTCTGCGATAGAGGTTATTTTTATAGCTGGAAGATCTTTCTGTATGTTTTCCATTAATAAGGGATTGTGCAATCCTCCACCGCTCACATAAACCGCTATATTATCTAAGCCTTCTGTTACCTTCTTGATACCATTGACGATTGCATTAGCAGAGAACGCATTTAATGTCGCCATTATGTCTTGATTGGAAAGATTGTTGGTGTTGCTCTTATGTTGCTTTTGCTCTAAGTATGAAAGGTTGAATAATTCTGGACCTGTCGTTTTAGGGAAAGGTAAAGTCAAGAAATCATCTTCCATCAATGCTTTTAGAAGTGTATTGTTGACGTTTCCCTGTATTGCGATCTTACTGTCTCTGTCCATCTCTTCCTGATAATGCTTATGCATAAATTGATTCATGATCGTATTCCCTGGACCTAAGTCAGTGGCAAAAGCTTGTAAGGTAGAGTTGCTATTAGGAAGGAATGTGAAATTTGAAATACCTCCAATATTTAATAATATTCTATTTTCTATCGCATCTGTGAAAAGAAGATAATCTCCATACGCTGCCAAGGGGGCTCCTTCTCCACCTGCCGCGATATGCTTTTGACGGAAATCAGATAATGTTATGATTCCGGTGTGTACGGCGATATGGTCACCATCGCCAATTTGTAAGGTGCTATTGGGTAGGCTATAATCTTTTGTTAATATTTGCGGCGCATGGTACACTGTCTGTCCATGACTTGCGATAAGATCTACCTCGGAATTGGGAATGCCCCAATTTTTTAAAGCTTTATTTATTAATTGCGCATGAACAATCCCTATATACGCATTTATACCACACAAATCTTGTTGGTTTATTTGTTTTTGGGCAAATATTTTTCGTATGTTGATTCTAAATTCATCTTCATAATCCATTGTTACAAAATCTCTGATTTTTAGGCTAGTAGTAAAGCCGGAACCGCTAATATCACACAATGCGATATCTAGGCCATCCAAAGATGTGCCTGACATTAAACCAATGATTAAGCGATTTTCTTTGTTCCCTATTTGATAAAGTTTTGCAATTTGATGGTTCATGCCCTAAAAATACAATTAATCCCTTTGGTAATGTCGCAGGATAATTATATTTTTGAAAAAAAACAATTATAAGAAATGAATTTTCCAGCAGAATTAAAATACACAAAGGATCACGAATGGATTCGTGTGGAGGGTGATGAAGCCGTAATCGGTATTACTGACTTTGCTCAACGTGAATTAGGTGATATTGTTTTTGTGGATATCAACACGATCGGTGATGATGTAGAGGCTAATGAGGTATTTGGTACTATCGAAGCTGTAAAAACAGTTTCTGACTTATTTTTACCAACTGCAGCGACTATTTTATCAATTAATGATGCTATTGATAGTGCTCCAGAATTAATCAATTCTGATCCCTATGGTGAGGGTTGGATTGTACGTGTTAAATTAGCAAATGTAGCTGACGTAGATGCTTTATTATCCGCTGATGAATACAAAGCTGAAGTTAACGCTTAATAATTAAAGGCATACTTAAAAAGCCAATCTGTAAGGATTGGCTTTTTAAGTATTTAGGGATTAGTTAATTAAGCGGAGTGTAATGCTACTGGTTATTTTTTGTCCATCGAATTCAATACTTCCGTTGCTAGATGATGACTTCGTAAAATGTGTGTTTCTATCAACTATATAGTGACCTTCTATTTTTCCTATTTCTTCTCCATTATCATCCAAGTAGATGCCTGATATATCTACTCTATAACCATCGTCAGTCAGTCCAATTAATGTATTGTTGATCTTGGTAAGCAACCCAAATTGTCCTTTTGTGGAGGGGCTAAACCATGAATCTCCTATTGCTATTTCCTCTTCAGGAAAACTTATTGCAAATGTTTTTAGATTTGACTTATCAAAGGCTTGTTCTGTAACATTAGGAAATTGAGAATCTTTGATTACGCCATTTCGATTCATTGTAATAGTTTCTATATTATCGATTAAAGGTCTTAATTCTACTTCTAGCATTTGGCTCATTTCATCATTGGATGCTATGGAGGAGTTGTAGTTTATGGTCATCATCGCAGTGTGAATATCCATTGTTAGCTTCGGGTATTTAGCTTCTATTATTATACTGCTATCACTTAATGAGGTCGGTGTGAGTGACATTAGTAGACCAATGTCCATTATTACATCCTCATCTCCTTCAATATCTGATTTGATTATCATTTCGTAGTTTAAGGACTTCCCCTTCTCTGGATTTACCCGAAAATGGACTTTCTCCTGTGCTTGACTGATAGAGAATAAAAAGATGGATAGTACAAATACTGCAATATATTTTATCATAATTAATTTTTGATTAAAAATAATGAATATTATTTATCTTTCTAATAATTTTTTAATCAAAACGCAATATTAAATTTAATTGTACCTATAGAATCTTCAACAGCTGCTGCTATTATATTTATGTTGGTAATGATTTTAGCAGTCATAATCTGCTCTGATTTAACTTCTGTTGGTAGCTTTGGTTTATACACTTATAATTTTCCTTTAAGGGCTCATACGAAATCATGTTTATTGCTGGGCTTGGCTATTCAAGCGGGTAATTAGTGCAATAAGAATAGTATGGTTTACTTTCTTACTTTAGGGTAAAGTTATGCATTAATTATATGGAAAAAAGATAGTATATGTAGAGCAGCGGAGTGCATAAAAAAAGGGATAAAACTTAATTTATCCCCTTTATATATTCTTGTAAACGCTTATTTTTTGTAAGCTACTTCTTTTACGGCTTTAATTACTTTTTCGATACTTGGTAGTGATGCTTCCACTAATGTCGGTGCATAAGCTAAAGGAACATCAGCCGAAGTAACACGTGTTACTGGAGCGTCCAAGTAATCAAAAGCATTCTTTTGTACATTGAATGCGATCTCTGAAGAGATAGATGCTAATGGCCATGCTTCTTCTACTACTACTAAGCGATTTGTTTTCTTTACAGATTCGATAATGTGTGGGTAATCAATAGGACGTACTGAACGTAAATCTATTAACTCAACACTGATACCTTCTTTTTCTAATTCTGCTACCGCAGGAATTACAACACGTGATAGCATCTTACCAAATGAAACTACAGTTACATCTGTACCTTCTTGAATGGTATTGGCTTTACCAATCGGTAAGTAATATTCTTCTTCAGGAACAAATCCTTTGTCACCATACATAACCTCAGATTCCATAAAGATAACAGGATCTGGATCGATGATAGCAGACTTGAATAATCCTTTAGCGTCATATGGATTCGAAGGAACAACTACTTTTAATCCTGGTGTATTTGCATACCAGTTCTCAAAATTTTGTGAGTGCTGGGCGCCCAATTGACCTGCATTTCCTGTAGGGCCACGAAATACGATAGGACATGATAATTGTCCACCAGACATTTGACGGATTTTTGCTGCAGAGTTGATGATTTGGTCAATTGCTACTAATGAGAAGTTGAATGTCATGAATTCAACAATAGGCTTCAAACCATTTGTAGCAGCTCCTACAGCGATACCTGCAAAACCAAGCTCAGCAATAGGTGTATCTATAACGCGTTTTGCGCCGAATTCCTCCAGCATACCTTGACTTACTTTGTAAGCACCGTTATACTCAGCAACCTCTTCACCCATTAAAAATATAGTTTCATCTTTACGCATCTCTTCGTTCATTGCTTCACGAAGGGCTTCTCTGAATTGAATTTCTCTCATTAGTATTAAAAATAGATCTATTTAATTTGAATATGCAAAACTACTATTTAATAATGATATTTCGTAATAATAGCAATGCATTTAGCTTGATATTTGTCACTTTTTGATAAAGAATAGGTCGCAATTAATAATATTTTTGAAGGAATGAAACCAACCATTCATTTATATTTTTAACGGCCAAAGGGATATTCCATGTTGATTTATCGCGTTTCTCGACGTGATTTGATATGGATCGAACTTGTAGGGATGGTATGTTTAAGTGATGGGCTACGTAAAAAAACGATGCTCCCTCCATACTTTCGATACTTGCCTTTGGAAACAAATTTTTTACATTATTTATAGATTTTTCTGATCCATGGATGGTGTTGACCGTGATGCCAATGTGCTTAGGTAGATATGTTTCTATACTTGAAAGGTTAATTTTTCTGTATTCGGACTCCCCAAATCCTAAGTCCTTGATCTGGATGAAATGATCACCATCCTCAGCCCCCAATTCCGATAAAATATCGCAATCGACCTCTATTACAGTACCTATGTCGATGGTTCTGTCGATGGCTCCCGCAATGCCAACCTGGAGGAGGAGGTCACAATTGTTGGTAGATAGGTAGCGCGTAAGCGCATATGTCGTCGCAACCATTCCTACGCCCGTAATGAGGTATGGGATATTATGTTTTTCCAAGAATGGAATGCTATTTGCAATTTCTTCTCGTGTAGCAGAAACAATTAATGGTCTCATTTTGTTATTTTTGAAATACTAAAATATAGTTTTTTCAGGTATCTTTGCATAAGATGATTTACATTACTAGACGTGAGCGCTTTAGCGCAGCACACAAATTGTATAAAGAAGAGTGGTCTACGGAAAAAAATGTAGCCATTTTCGGGAATTGTGCTAACCCCAACTGGCATGGCCATAATTATGAACTCTTTGTAACAGTAAAAGGTGAGGTAAATCCAGAAACGGGGTTTGTCATAGATCTCAAAATTATGAAAGCCATTATAAATTCTGCTGTCATCGATAAATTGGATCACAAGAATATAAACTTGGATGTCGATTTTATGAACGGTAAGATGGCCTCAACAGAAGTCATAGCAATAGAGATCTTTCAAGTGTTGGCACCCTTGTTTAATGCGCATAATGTACAGCTGCATAGTGTGAAGCTACATGAAACAGAAAATAATTCAGTCGAATATTTCGGCAATTAATCATATTTAATATTAGAAAAGTAATGAGTAATTCTACGGATTTCAATGAGGAATTAGACGGATATAAAAAAATAGATCAGTATAACCCTGTGCAGGTAGATCGTATCGCAGCACACTATACCGATATATTAAGTGCATTGGGGGAAGATCCTAATCGTGAGGGATTGCTAAAAACACCGGAGCGAGTTGCTAAAGCATTACAGTTTTTGACGCATGGCTATGATATCAATGCTGCTGAAGTCTTGAAAAGCGCTATGTTTGAAGAAGACTATAGCCAGATGGTCGTGGTAAAGGATATTGAGGTATATTCTATGTGTGAGCATCACATGTTGCCCTTCTTTGGGAAAGCGCATATCGCTTATATTCCAAATGGTCATATCGTAGGTCTAAGTAAGATTCCACGTATAGTAGATGCTTTTGCACGTAGACTACAAGTGCAAGAAAGATTGACCAATGAAATCCGTGACTGTATTCAAGAAACTCTCAATCCTGCAGGTGTAGCTGTAGTATTAGAGTGTAAACATATGTGTATGGCAATGCGTGGTGTACAGAAACAAAATTCTGTAACGACGACTTCTGCTTTTACGGGAGCTTTCCAAAATGATGTTACACGATCTGAATTTTTACGCCTCATAACGGCGTCTTTAGCATAAATTAACATTTATAAAATTATCCCCTATAAAGCCTTTAAAACACACGTTTTAAAGGCTTTTTTACTTTTTTTATTAATCCTTTTCCCTTCACTTTAGTCCGTATATCCAACAAAATGAGTTGATTTTTAAATAAGTTGTGTAACTTTGTACTTATGTTTCAAAATGAAGATCAGGTAAATACCTATTTGGAAGCGCATAGTGATGAGGAAGATTCTTTACTAAAAAGGATCAATAGGGAGACATATCTTAGAGAAACAATGCCACACATGATGTCTGGACATTATCAAGGTAGAGTGCTTTCTATGATTAGTAAAATGATCAATCCTAAACGAATTTTAGAGATAGGTACATTTACGGGGTATGCTACTTTATGCTTAGCTGAAGGGCTACAAGAAGAGGGTGTAATTTACACTATTGATATCAATGAGGAGCAACAAGAACGCGTTTCTGGATATTTTGAAGCGTCGTCTTTTGCGCATCAAATAGAATATCGAATAGGCGATGCCTTTGAAATTATACCTAGCATAGAAGGGCAATTTGATCTTGTATTTATTGATGCAGATAAAAAGAGGAATTTGGTGTATTACAATATGCTAATAGACAGAGTTCCCAAAGGAGGATTGATTTTAGTAGACAATGTTTTGTGGAAAGGAAAGGTCTTTGATGAGAACCCGGATAATCAAACAAAACAAGTATTAGAGTTAAATAGTACTTTGGCAATCGACAATCGTGTAGATAAGTTGATATTGCCAATTAGAGACGGGCTTTTTGTGTTACGCAAAAAGTAATGGTTGGACTAAATAATAGAAAATGCAAAAATCTTTAGTAAGCAGAATAATGCTTATAATGGTGTTATGCTTCGTTTCGATGTCAGTAACATTTGGTCAACAGAAGTTTTCCATATCAAGTTATATCGATCAGCATAAAAAAGTTGCACAACAACTTATGAAAGAAACAGGTGTTCCTGCATCTGTAATTTTAGCGGTAGCTATTCATGAAAGCGCATACGGTAATAGCCGTGTGGCAACAAATCTAAATAATCATTTTGGGATAAAAGGGAAGAATAATAGTACGGCTATACGGTCTGCATATAAAGGCTATGGTTCTGTTTTTGATTCTTATAATGACTTTGTAGGTTTATTAAAAAGAAAGAGAACTACGCAAGCTTTGTTTGAGACGAAAAGCTCTACTGATTACAATGCCTGGGTAAAAGGAATAGCCCGTTCAGGATATTCCGCATCAAAAGGATGGGGAAGTAAAATAATATCTACAATCAATCGTTATGATTTGAATGAATTAGATGTTAAATAACGCTTATCATTTATATATATGCGAATAATTGTACTTTCTTTATTGATGATATGCTTGATGTCATCTTGTGCTTCAAAAAAGAATACTGTTTTGAGGAATCCTTCTTCTGTTTCCAAGGAAAGGACTAAGGAGACCCATTCCATGAAAGTACATACACCAAAAAAGGAAACTCATCCAACTAAATCGCATCAAAAAGCTAAGGAAATACCGAATCTAAGTGCTAGTAGCGGAAAGAAAGGTACTTCAGTACAAGGGCTCAATTATATTGATGCATACAAAAGTGTCGCTATTCGCGAGATGAATCAATATGGCATTCCTGCGAGTATCAAATTGGCACAGGCCTTATTGGAGTCTGGCAACGGAAACTCCTATTTGGCAATCGAAGCGAACAATCATTTTGGAATTAAGTGTGGTGGTGTATGGTCTGGAAAGTCCATTGCACGTGATGATGACAATCCTAATGATTGCTTCAGAGTATATGATAATGTCGAAGCGTCTTATAAAGATCACTCTCAGTTTCTCCTGCGTAAGCGCTATGAGAAGCTGTTTTCTTTAGCTAAAGACGATTATAAAGGGTGGGCTAAAGGCTTAAAAGAGGCAGGTTATGCAACCAATCCAAGATATCCTCAATTATTGATTGATATCATAGAGCGCTATGATCTACATCAATATGATAGCAAAGAATCTTCTGTTGAGCATGACGTACGACAAGATAAAGTTATTCATTTGATCGAAGATAAGATCGTTTCAGAACCTGTCGTCAAAGCGGAACAAATAAAGACGCCTCTGGCGATGGTCATCCATGAAGTGAAAGCTTCACAGACACTTTATGGTATTAGTAAGCAGTATAAAGTAACTGTTGAACAGATTAAATCGTTGAATAACTTGTCAACAGACAACCTCACTATTGGGCAATATTTGGTGATTTCTAAGTAATTTATCCTCTTATGGGCATATGTCCCATTTATACTGTGTATATAGTCGTTCTTATCTTTACTACGGCTAATAATCTCCCTTTAAACTCTGTTTTTAATATCACTTTCTTCTTTCAAACAAATAGTTATAAGCATTAATAAGCGTGATAAATATTGTTCTGCCGTCAAATAGAGCTCGATTTACATGATTACTGGAATGAGGCTAGTTGGAATGCTGTTTGAACTTACGTGGATAAAGGTGGCAAAGTATTTTATACAATGGATGAAATGGAACCTAACAATGTTAATGCTCCAACGAATAAGTTCTTAACAGGTTTATTAGGACAACCTTTATTAATCGCTAAGCCAAGTGAAAATTATGGTGTTTATAGATTTACAGATACGCAAGAGGGAGAAAATGATGTTGCTATCTTGGATGGTGTCTTTGGAGATGTAAGGCCATATTATTGGGGACAAGATAGGGTAGGAACCACATATGTAAGAGGTTATACGGGAACAGATGCAATTGTATATAGCAACAGGGCGCAAAATTATAAACCTCAAGTAAAGCCAGGGATGGCATTTTTTAGACTTTAGTCATTGAATTATTTTTATGTAAGTGATGGCGGTTTTTTTGCTAACAATGCTCCAGGAGAAATGAATAGGGAGCGTGATTGGGACAAGTGGCCATTTAGAACGATTGCGACTGGACCTGAAAAAGATTTTCCTGTAATTAATAATTATGGTCATGCCGCATATAGTGATTCTCCTACTTATTATGCGCCCTACAAAGGAGCTAGTGTCGGACATATCCAATTGCCAATGCTATGATGTTTGGCAATATGTAAGCTTGGATGTTAGAAATGGCCTATTTCGATCCAGTAGATCGAAACTGATAAGAGAATTATTTGATTTTGAAAAATAAGTTTTAAAAATGGGTGCCTTTAAAAGCACCCATTTTTTGTAATACTATGTTTTGTGGATAGGTACACTTTGTAATATGTCTGTTTAATGTATTAATTTATGTTAAAATATCGGTAAATTATGCATAATATTGTAGTTTTAGTACTGTGATTCAATTTACTTCAATATTATTTTTCCTGTATTTTTTTGGGAATATAGGTGTAGTGTTTGCGCAGCAAAGCACTGAGGGGATCGTATTTGATAGGGATACTAAACAAAGGGTAGGCAAAGTTCTACTATTTAATAAGAGTACCAATCAAAAGATTTTTAATAATAGTAGAGGTGAATTTAAGATAGATCTTAATGTTGGCGATATGCTGATCGCTAGCAAAGAGAATTATTTTACGGATACCCTTATTTATCAGGGTGACAAAGTGCTGATTATAAACATGAAACGAGCTTCAATATATATAGATCCTGTGACCGTAGTAGCTCGCAAAACACCAGATCAGATACTTACTGAGCGCAAAAGAGATTACAATAAGGCGTATCGCTTGGCGGATCCTGGAAGTTTATTGAGTGTAAGTGATAATGGGGCAGGGTTGAGTATAGGAGCTATATATAATTATTTTAGCAAGGAAGGCAAAAATGCAAGGCGATTGACGCAGTATTTCGAGCGTGAATACCAAGAAAATATTATTGATATGCGGTTTTCTCGTGAATTGGTGCGTATCACTACCGGGTTGGAAGGGGAAGCTTTGGATAATTTTTTGGTTCGTTATCGCCCGTCATATGACTTTGTGTTGCGCGCAAACCATTATCAATTGATAAGTTATATAAAATCTAAGTATGAATTTTTTAAATTTGTACCTTATATTAAGCCATTACCGGATTTAAGTGAATTTAGTATTTCTCCTAAAGGATAATTTAGATATGAATTTTAAACCATACTTTTTGTTTGGACTATTGTTAGTGCTATGTTGTATTAGTGTTAATGCTCAAGAAAATTTGAAAGAGCTTCGAGAGAAGCCAGGTACTCAGATATTGAATGCAGATACTATTGCTAAGATACAAATAAAGCAAATCACGGTACCTATTCCACAATTAGGATTAAAGGTTAATTATTGGAAACATTGGACCAAATTTGGTATCAATGCCAATCAATCATCCTTCAGTGATAGTTGGAATGCCGGTGGGGTAAACTCTGTCGCTCTGTCGGGCTTGATATGGCACAAATCAGATTATACAAAAGATAGATTCAATTTCGTAACGGAGCTAGATATGAAGTATGGTAAAGTATGGAATGAAGACCAACTACCTAAGAAAAATGTCGACCGTATTTTCTGGGATAACAAAATAGCACATCGAATAAGTGAAAAGTGGTCCGTTTACTTCTCTTTAACATTCGAATCTCAATTTGATGTGGGTTATAAATACGGTAGAAATCAGGAAGGGAAAGAGGTTATTTTAGATACCGTTTCAGCATTTATGGCACCCGGATATTTTACAGAATCCCTAGGTTTGGAGTATAAGCTAGACAAGGCATTTTCGTTACGTCTAGGTACAGGTACTGCACGACAAACATTGGTTTTGAATAACAAGATAGCGCCTAAAGAAGGTGGGTCCGAAGTGTATGGTGTAGAACCAGGTAAAAAATTCCGTAATGATTTAGCCTTTCAGATTACAGCAAATTTAGACCGTAATTTATCACAAAACTTAAATCTAAAAGCGCGATATAACTTATTTGCAGATTACAAGGATGTAACTGATCCTGATCAGCGTCTTGATGTCACGGTGACGGCAAAAATTACTAAATTAGTAAGCGTTACTGCCAGTGGTGTTGTTTTCTATGATCCTGATCAACAGAATGGTAGAGTTCAATTTAGTCAAGCACTATCTATGGGCTTGATCTATTCATTACCTAAATAATATGTTGATGAAAGGTTTTTTTTGTGCTGTATTTGTCGTGTTAATGATAGTTGGGTGTGGGACAGCTAAAAAGCCATCTAAAAAATCTTTAATTAGCCCTGTTTCTTTAATTGATCAGCACAGGAAAGATTCAGTCTTATCGGCTATAATAAATACACAGGTCGTAAAAGATAGTGTCATCCCTAATCTTACAGCTAATACTGATGATACCGGTTTGGTTATTCAGGATAAGTTACAATTACAAAAAGCAACAGGAATCTATAAGGGAGCAGATTGGACTCCCGCGATTCATTATGATTTGCGTAAGCCTAATTATGTGATTATTCATCACACCTCTCAGGTAAGTGTTGCGCAGACGATACGTACCTTTCAAGTACCGCATTCCAAGGTTAGTGCACATTACGTAATAGGTAAGGATGGTCAAATAATACAGATGCTCAATGACTATGAGCGTGCATGGCATGCTGGGAAATCTAAGTGGGGCAGTATGACGGATATAAATTCTGCTTCTATCGGTATCGAGCTTGATAATAACGGAAGGGATGCTTTTCCTGATGCACAGATCAAGTCTTTATTAATATTATTAGATACCCTAAAAAGTAAATATTTAATTCCACAATTGAATTTTATTGGGCATGCGGATATTGCACCTACGCGCAAAAATGATCCTAATGTTAATTTTCCTTGGAAGATATTAGCAGAGAATGGATTTGGGATATGGTATAATGAGGATTTTCTGATGACACCACCTAATGATTTTAATCCCATTGATGCACTTAAAATAATGGGATATGATATGACTAAGCCGGAGTCTGCAATTGAAGCTTTTAAGCGTAAGTATATCGTCAAAGAAGTTAATAAAGTATTAACGCCTTATGACAAAAAAGTACTTTATGATCTGTATCGTAAGTATTATTAAGGCCTATTTGTATTTTACTGTTTCTATTTGAGGAAGCTCATTTTGAGCCTTTGCTCTGCTAGTTGACACGAAAGGAACTTTTTATCAATTGGCTGTTGAGCAGTTGCCCGTTCTAATTTCTGCTATTACTACATTTAATAATGAAGAGCTGTGTTTAGTAGCTTTGGGATAGCTTAATTACTTGGTAGTTTCTTTCTTGAATTTATAAAAATTTGTAGCATCAATCCCAATAGGATGACTAATATACAGCCTATCAAGTTGAGCCATAAAAAAGCTACAATATTCATCTTCCAAATTGCAAATACACCTACTTCTGATAATACTGCTGCCCAAAAGACTGCTTTCCCCCCTATATTTTTTAGATAAAAGGCGACTAAGAATATCCCTAATATTGTGCCGTAGAATAATGATCCTAATATATTAACGGCTTCTAATAGGTTACCCAATTTGTTCGCATATAAGGCTATTATAACCGTAAATACGCCCCAAACTAATGTAAATAGTCGCGACGCTTTGAGGTCCATAGCTTCTGTTCCATTTTTAGAGATAAAACGCTTATAGATATCTATTACTGATGTGGATGCCAACGAATTAATAGCACTCGCGGTGGCGCCCATGGAAGCTAACATAATAATAGCTATTAGTAGGCCTATGAATCCTTTTGGAAATGTCGTGGTAACAAAATGTAGAAAGATATAATTGTTGTCATTGGTATCTGCTTTTTGATCATTTTTTTTGATTAAAGTAATTACCTCTTCTCTTAATTTCTCTCCTTTATTATTTAAATCCTGTATTGTATTACGTGATTCATCTATCGCAGGGGTGTTATCTGATGAAATAGCTTGTGTAAGCTCTGCTAATGTGATTTTTTTGGCCGCGCTTAATTTTTCTTGCTCTTTAAGGATATTATTATAATCGTTAGCATAGATGCTTTGCTCTAATTTGTAGGTTTCTTGACTATTAAAAAATAAGGGTGCCGTATTGAACTGATAATATACAAATACTAATACTCCGATCAGTAAAATACAGAATTGCATAGGTACTTTTAAAAGCCCATTCATCAAGAGCCCTAATCTACTTTCTCGGACTGATGCACCTGTTAAATAACGACCAACTTGACTTTGGTCCGTACCAAAATAAGATAATTGCAGAAAGAAACCTCCGATTAGACCTGTCCATACCGTATATTGGTTGTCTAGGTCAAAGCTGAAATCTATAGCATTGGTCTTGCCCGATTTGCCCGCAATTTGCAACGCTTCTGAAAAACCTATGTTTGCTGGTAATAGATAGATAACCATGATTCCTGCAGCCAATAGTCCACCAAAAATAATACTCATCTGTAGCAGCTGGGTGTATGACACTGCTTTGGTACCGCCATATACTGTATATATAATCACTATACTACCTATTAATAATGTAGTAAGCGTCACATCTATATGCAATATGGTAGACAATATAATTGAGGGAGCAAAGATAGTGATCCCTGTGGATATGCCTCTTTGTATAAGAAACAAAAATGCTGTTAATGCTCTTGTATTTACATCGAATCGTTGCTCCAAAAATTCATAGGCCGTGTATACATTGAGTTTTTGGAAGATAGGGACAAAGGTGATACAAAGAACTATCATCGCTAAAGGTAGTCCAAAATAAAATTGAACGAAGCTCATGCCCGATGAATAGCCTAATCCTGGCGCTGACAAAAATGTAATTGCACTGGCCTGAGTAGCCATGACAGAAAAACCAACAGTATACCACGAAAGAGATTTGTCTCCGAGTAAATAGCCGTTTATGTTTTTAATATTCCTGCTTTTGTAGATGCCGTAGGCAACTATCAAAAGCAGGGTAGTGAAAAGTACGATCCAATCCGTTGTACTCATGAATAATATTTCGTGAAAAAATACATTAGTATAATACACACGAGCAACCAAGCCACAATAATCCAATAAAATTGCGACCAGCTATTTACGAATGGGGGTAATCCTTTCTTATCTATCACTTTCTCTTTGAGGTAATAAAACGCTATTGAAGAATACTGCAAAAACTAATCCTACAACTGCTCCACCGATTATACTTAAAAATGTACCACAAGCTACAGAAGCAATAAGAGCACTAAATACAGCAGCTACTAATAAGATAATACCTTTAACGTTTAAGGATTCTGTTTCTTTTAATTGATTTTCCATATATAATGATTGTTTATTTTTCTTTTGCCAACAAATTTACAAATAATCTATAAGCTCCGGGCACTCCGGCAGGTAATTGTCTGAAAAAAGATAACGATGTATATACAAATTTTCCTTTACCATGGTCGACAATCAATAATGATCCTTTGCTAGGCTCTTCATTTTTGTCGTTAATCAATATTGGAGTTCTGTAGTGTGCATCAATATCTTCTGCAAAATAAAGCCCTCTTTCTTGAATCCATCCCTCGAAATCTGTTGCTGTAATCTTATTCGGGAATTGTAAGGCCTGATCATTACTGTCAAAAGAAACCTTAGCATCTTCTTCAGTTACACGTGCGCGTGAGATAGTAAATGGATATGGACCTATTTTATTAGAGTTTAACCTTGTATTTACATTGTATTGTATTAATACAGTACCTCCATTTTCGGCATAGGCCAATAATGCTTGCATTGTTTGATCACTTTTGTCACTGATATTGAAGTATCGAATTCCCACTACGACAGCATCATAGGCTTGTAGTATTTGTTGCGTTATCTGTTGTTCGTTAATAAGGGTCGTTTCTATACCAATCTGATTCAATGATTCGGCAACTAAATCTCCTGCACCTGCTATATATGCTACTTTTTTGACTGGGTTTATAAGTTGTAAATTTTGAATCCTTGCCTTTGCTATTGGAAACCATGTGATAGAAGGTATATGGTCGTATTTGATCGTCTTAGTATTGTGTAAGATCTCATTATTCCACGATAAATGCAAGGTTCCTTCTTTTGCTGCTCTAGATACTGGTTTTATCTCTATTTCTTTGGTGATGGTATTTTCTTTACCAAAATCTAAATCTATTACCGATGGTGAGATTTGCCATCCGTTGATTTTAGCGATATTGATCTGAAAAATTTGCTTATGAAGATCGTTTCTTGTAAATGTGATATTTACTTTTTGTGGTTTATCATTTATAATAATAATATTATCGTTCGCTATTGATGCTGTGATAGTAGGCGCTATTATAATATCTTGATATAATTCTCCTTGTACAGGATCTACTGTTTTATATTGTATATCCGTATTGATAGCAAGCTCTTCTCCATTAACTTTTAATACAAGTCGTATACTCGGTTTATCACTATTAGTAGGATTTCCTAAATCATGTTGTGTTACTTCAAATTTACCTAATGAGTGTGGTAGATTTAACCAATATGGTTGTGTTATTTGGGGCCAAGTGCTATTTTCTTTTCCTTTCCAAGGGATGTTGCAATACAAGTTGTAATTGACTTTGTCATTATTGACCTGTACTAGTTCCACATTTACATTTGGAGTTCTGACTAGTGCTTCTATATTAACTTCAAAAGTAGTATTTACAGGGTATTGACGGTGTTCTGCAGTAGCCTCAACCCACAGTCCTGCGCAAGATATAATAAGCTCATTTACTTCTTTTGTTTTTTGTGCTCTCCAGTAGTTATCATCAATCTTTTGAATCAGCTTTTTTAAAGCTAATAAATCAGGAATACTTTTTTCTGGTTGAAGGGGGTTGAAATTTGTATTTAGTTTGTTGATTAATTGCTGAATAGGCTCTGTATTGTTGATTCTTTTCCAGGAAGTTATGACCTCGTCCATGAGTTCTTCCTTGGCAGGAACCCCATCTACGTAAGCAAAGTATTCGGTGCTATTTCCTCTACTTGAGGCAGCGCCAAAGCCTTGACTTTTGTGCTGAGAACGGCTGTTAGCCGCAATTTCACCGTATGATTGTCCTAATAAAGGGTTGTATGCGCCGATATTGATCTTCAGCTGATCTTCAGCAGTATTATTAGCGCCACCAAAGTTGGCTGTATTCCAAAGTAATCGTTTTGCTTGCCAAGGTTTTACTTCTTGGAGCTGATCTGGAAACATCGAAGGATCGGCGGCAGCGATAAATGCTTCATGTGCCAATATAGCAGATGCTTGATGATGGCCATGTCCTCCTCTTTTGTCTGGAGGGAATCTAGTGATGATTACATCGGGCTGAAACTTGCGTATCAACCAGACCGCTTCACGAAGCGCTGTTTCTTTATCCCAAAAAGAAAAGGTTTCTTCATGCGTTTTGGAGAAGCCAAAATCATAGGCTGAGGAGAAAAACTGTTCGCCATTGTCGATAGATCGTGCCGCCAGAAGCTCTTGTGTTCTTATAAGTCCCAGTTCTATCCCTTGTTCGGTTCCAATCAAGTTTTGTCCACCATCACCTCTTGTTAGAGATAGATAGCCTGTTCTGTATTTTTTCTCCTGGGCCAACCATGCGATTAATTTTGTGTTTTCGTCATCTGGATGCGCCGCAAAATACAATACTGATCCTAAAGTGTTAAGTTTTTGTAGGCCTAGTTGAATTTCGTTACTTGATTTGGGTTTGATTTGAGCTTGCACATTTAGTTTGGCGATGCTACAAATAGAAAATAAAAAGATCCATTTTTTTAACATGTATTAAATATACAGCTTATGGATAATATAACATATAATGTACTGTAATAATGTTATTATCTTAGGATAAAGGAGCTAAAATAGAAAAAGGAACTTCTTATTAGGAAGTTCCTTTTTACCAACAATTAAAAATCTTCAGTCTTAAATATTTCTCTTTTAATCGCTACAATTGAAAGCTAAATAGTATTTCAGTGTTGAACGTAATGTACAATTACTTAACTATAGTAAAAGTAATATAAAAAGTGGATTTTTATGTATTTGTTGAAATAAAAAATTTTCCACACTATTCGAGTTGTGCACATTGAGCAGTGTGGAGGTCCCGATAACGAGAAAAAGATGCTTCTCGAGGTAGATATAGGGGTATTATTTGTCGATCGACCCTAAAACGCGCTTCATAAATAAATTTAAAGCCTCTTTCTTAGGTGTTCCTTCTTTTATTAACTTGTCTACTTCGATAGCGCCATACATATTAGAGATCAATTCTCCAATAACATCCAATTCTTCATCTTTCAATGAAGGGACTTCTGTTAAAGCTTCTAATGTTTCGATAGTTTCTAAAACATAATCTGCATCATTAGCTTCAATAAAGTCAGTTAAGTGCTTAATTACTGGTAACTTCATTTAATAAATCGATTAATCCGTCAATTTTGTTTGTTTGTACTTGGTTTACCAATTGTCCATTTTTGAAAGCTGCAAAAGTTGGTAAATTATCTACATTAGCTAATTTTCTAGATTCAGGAAATTTCTCTGCATCTACGATTACGAAGGCTACGCTATCGTTCTCGCCAGCCAATTTTTTGAACTTAGGTTTCATAATACGGCAGTTGCCACACCATGTTGCCGAATATTGTACTATTACTGTATCGTTGCCTACTACGACATCTTGTAAGATATCGCTTTCTAATTCTTGTAACATAATATTTTGAATCTTTTAATGTAGAGGCGGAGGGAGTCCGCCTCTTGACAATGTCTGTACCTATTAATTTTCTGATAAGTAAGAAGCTACACCTTCGCGAGTTGCGTTCATTGCTTCTTTACCTTCTTCCCAGTTTGCAGGACATACTTCACCATGTTTTTGAACGTGTGTGTAAGCATCTACTAAACGGATATATTCTTTTACGTTACGACCTAAAGGCATATCATTTACGGATTCATGGAATACTTTACCTGTCTCATCAATTAAGTATGTAGCACGGAAAGTAACTGCTGAACCTTCTGCAATCGTACCATATTCTGGATGCTCTACTTCTTTAACATCTAATATACCTAAGATGCTAGATAAGTTGCGGTTTGTGTCAGCAATAATTGGGTATTCAACACCTTCGATACCACCGTTGTCTTTAGCTGTATTTAACCATGCAAAGTGAACCTCGTTTGAATCACAAGAAGCACCAATTACGATTGTGTTACGTTTTTCAAATTCTGCAACAGCTTCTTGGAAAGCGTGTAATTCAGTAGGACAAACGAAAGTAAAATCTTTTGGATACCAGAATAATAATACTTTTTTGTTCTCTTGTTGTGCTTTTTCAAAAATGTTAATTGAGATGTAATCACCTAAATAATCGATAGCATCTACTGTGATGTTTGGGAAATTCTTACCTGTAAAACTCATAGTTGTTTCTTCTAATTTTTATTGTAACACAAAGGTAAATATTTTAAGCTCTTTTGTGTATAATAAATTATTATATGTTATAGTTAAAATCTATCAGTGAATTATATTTTTATAAAGGCGGTTTATGAGCTGTTCAGCGCCCTTATCGTGCATTTTGTCTCTATTCCTTATTTTTATACGAAATTATTATTGTAACAAAAAATTAACTCGTTTATATT
Source organism: Sphingobacterium rhinopitheci (assembly GCF_022627575.1). Classification (GTDB taxonomy): domain Bacteria; phylum Bacteroidota; class Bacteroidia; order Sphingobacteriales; family Sphingobacteriaceae; genus Sphingobacterium; species Sphingobacterium rhinopitheci. The sequence goes on along the minus strand of NZ_JADEYQ010000007.1, from coordinate 157,993 downwards.
CTTTGTGTTAGTAAAAATTGAGATGAAATATTGTGATTATTAATATTATTTTCCGATGTTTGCATCGTTCTCTTAGAGAACAGAATAAATTGCTGGAGGGGTTCCAGAGCGGTCAAATGGGACGGACTGTAAATCCGTTGCTTCGGCTTCGAAGGTTCGAATCCTTCTCCCTCCACATTTTTTCTTTCCTTAATATATACAATCAGCACATCTTAATAGAAAAAACAGCTTCCTTATCAAAGGACAAGCTATGTTCCTTTTCTTATGATGCTTTAATAGCTTAAAAAAAGGCGATAACCATTTGATAGTTATCGCCTTTTTTTGCTATTTGATCCCGTATTATTCGTCTCTAAACATTTTTAGTTTGCTGGTCATCACAAACATCATCAATCCAAAGAAAGCAAATACGCCGTACGAGTAGCGCAAGCTAAATAACTCGGCAATATAGCCGATCAATGGAGGCCCCATCAAGAAGCCTAAAAAGCTGATGCTAGAAACCATTGCTAATGCCACACCTGATGGTACTTTTGTGCTCTTACCCGCCAAACTATATACTGTAGGTACATTGCAAGCAACTCCTATACCTACTAGCATAAAGGCAATCGTACATAGCCAAAAGTCTGGGAATATGACCGATCCCATCATTCCTATAAACATCAAAAGACCGCTGCCTTGAAGTGTTCTTTTGCGGCCTATTCTGCTAATAATATAATCACCCACAAATCGACCTGCAGCCATCGTTACCATAAAGGAAGCATATCCTACTATGATTAGATTTTCTGGTGCTTCAACTATTTCTTTGAAATAAACGCCACTCCAGTCAAACATAGCACCTTCTGTAGCCATACTGAAAAAGCCGATAATACCCAATTGTACCAACGATTTTTCGGGTTTAGAGAAGAAAGATGTTTTCTCAGTCTCCTTTGCCTTGCCAGGGACCAAAAATCGGTAGTTGACTAAGGTGTTTATTACGATTAATACGAATATGATGATAAAATGTGTTAAGGTATCTATACCGATATTCATCGTCAATAAGCCGATTAGCGCACCTGTAAAACCAGCAATACTCCATGCACCATGGAAAGAGGACATGATAGATTTTTTGAAGATTCCTTCTGCTGCTACACCCTGTGTGTTAACGGCTATATTGCACATATTACTTGCTATCCCAAAAGCTAATAATACAGCTCCTAATTGTATAGCATTCACTGCAAAAGATATCATGCAAAGCAAGCATGCGTAAATAATAGGCATTATTCGGAGTACTTTTGAACTACCGTATGTGGTTACTAATTTGCCTGATAGAGCCATTGTGGCTAATTGTCCAACAGGAAGCATGAGTAATAATGTACCTAATTGAGCCTCCGTTAGAGCGAGGTTTTCTTTGATGACAGGAATACGACTTGCCCATGAGGCAAAAACTAATCCTTGACAAAAGTAGAATAAAGAAACAGCTATTCTAACTCTGTTTCTTTTGTTGTAAAGTTCTTCTTCAGAGGTGATTGAAGATGTATGCATGATAATAAATTTGAGGGTGCAAAGGTACGTTTTTTTGAGTAATATAATTTATTTTAATGGTATGATTTTCTGTATTTTATGTTAATGATTATTAAATATATAGGATACGCTAATTGTGAATAATTTTTACCTCCTTTTCAAGGCTTACTTTGTGAAGTAATACTGCTGAGTTTTTTTTACGTAAAAAAAACATCTCAATAGACAAGTTAAACACTTAGTATTAGCAGTGGGTCGAAAGTTGTAGTCGATCTGAAGGCATATTATGTTTTTAAGGTGTGACGTGATATAATTGAAATGAAAAAAGTAATTTTAGATTTCTATACATTACAAACAGTAATGTGTCAACCGGAAATATTGCTTATTGGATGCTATACGATTGGATGGCTGAGTGCCAAATAGGAAGTCATTGCTTTATAGTTTGCTTCTGTTGATATTATACCTCCAAAAGCGTTTGCCTAGGTGAAATATTATCTAAAAAATGTATCGATGATTAATGTATTTAATAAAATTGAAAAGCTACTTAGTGTAAATCCTTTATCTAAAGCTTCTAATCTAATGGAAGAGGAAGGAGCAAAGGAGTATTTTGGTGTTAATTTTCAAGTAGATCAGTTGAATTTTAAATTTAGGAAAGCGAAAATTACACCTAAAAAGGTGGGTTTATTCCTTACATTATGGAGGCGGAATTCCGAAAATCGAACGGAATCATTTAAAAAATCTGATAATTTCGATTTTTATATTGTTGCAGTTGAAGAAAATGAAAATCATGGATTCTTTCTTTTTCCAAAAAATGAATTAGCGAAAAGGCAAATTCTTACTACAAATTTGAAAGAAGGAAAACGCGGTTTTCGAGTTTATCCAAATTGGATAAAAACTGAAAGTAGACAAGCGGTAAATACCCAAATTTGGCAAAGTGTATATTTTGTTGATTTAGCTAATGCTAATTACGACAATACTGTACGAATAAAGGAAATATTAGCAAATAGATAATATATTTTGGTTGAATATTAGAATAACGAAACTAACTCAAAAACATAGTGGATTCTTCATCGTGTAAGTAAAATTATCATCTTCTTTTAGATCTTATAAAAGGATTCGATATTGCATCTACTCTATTTTTAAGAAATGGGGGCATATAAATTTGTTAGAATGTTTCGATTATGATACATTTGTTGTATACTGTATTGGCCCCGTAGTTCAACGGATAGAATAGATGTTTCCTAAACATTTGATAGCAGTTCGATTCTGCTCGGGGCTACAAATATTAGACTTTAATTAGTTTATTTTCAATGTGTAACGTCCGTGTGTTGTTGTCGTGATATTATTTTTGCACTTGGATTTTGTACGTTAAGAATATAATCTCCTTTTTTATATATAAGTTTTTAGTATTCTGGTTCAAAATAACAGATTGCCACGTCGTACCTCCTCGCAATGACGAAGGGGCAAAAACGTCGTACCTTCTGGCAATGACGAAAATAATCCACCGTCATTGCGAGTGTCACACTGCGTATATCGAAGTGCAGCGAAGCAATCTGTGACAAACTGGTACAGTCTTAAAATAACAGATTGCCACGTCGTACCTCCTCGCAATGACGAAGGGGCAAAACCGTCGTACCTTCTGGCAATGACGAAAATAATCCACCGTCATTGCGAGTGTCACACTGCGTATATCGAAGTGCAGCGAAGCAATCTGTGACAAACTGGTACAGTCTTAAAATAACAGATTGCCACGTCGTACCTCCTCGCAATGACGAAGGGGCAAAACCGTCGTACCTTCTGGCAATGACGAAAATAATCCACCGTCATTGGGAGTGTCACACTGCGTATATCGAAGTGCAGCGAAGGAATCTCTTACTACGGATCTGTCGTTCATATGGATCCTGCTGAATTATTATGGTCGTAATACGCTATTAGCAATTAGTTATAGATTGGTATCTCTTGGACTCCTACAAATGTAATTTTTTTTAAACAATTTGTCTATCTACTAGTAGGTAGGTATATTTGTGCTATGAATACTAGAGATAAAATTGTTTTACGAGGAGATAACCTAATTCGACGAGTGGGATATAACGCTTTTAGTTTTGGTGATATATCTAAGGAATTGTCGATAAAGAATGCCTCCATTCATTATTATTTCCCTACAAAAAGTGCTTTAGTGATGGCTATTATTCAAAAACATACTTTGCTGCTCGAAAAGTTTAAAGGGTATGTACGAAATGATGAGCCATTAGAAAAGATTAATAAATTTCTTACCGTATATAAGATGGCGAGATTCGGTGGTAGGATTAGTATTCTGGGCGCTTTAGCCAATGATTTTCTCAATTTTGATTTCGATGTACAAACAGAATTGAAAATTCTTACCGATAATACGGTCAATTGGTTGACGGATACGTTGATTGAGGGACAAAAAACTGGCGTTTTCCATTTTAATATTCCCGCTAAGAACAAAGCACTTATTCTAATTACCAATATCCTTGGAGGAGAACAGCTGTCACGTATTACCTACCAAAGCGATTTTCAACAAATAAAAGAAACAATAATTAGTGATTTAATAAAATAAACGAAATGAGAAGAGTTGTAATTACAGGAATTGGAGCATTAACTCCAATAGGAAACAATGTCAATGATTTTTGGGAAGCAGCGAAAGCAGGAAAAAGTGGCGCTGCTCCGATAACTCGTTTTGATGCTTCACTATTCAAAACAAAATTTGGTTGTGAGCTTAAGGATTTTGATGCCTTAGATTTTATCAAAAAAGCTGATGCCCGAAAATATGACCGATATACGCAGTATGCATTAATTGCTGTCGAGGAAGCGGTCAAAAATGCAGGAATTAATTTTGACGATTTAAATAAAAATAGAATCGGTGTAATATGGGGATCTGGAAATGGTGGTATAGAAACTTTTCAGGATCAGGTTAAGGAATTTGTCGAAGGAAATGGCGTGCCTCGATTTAATCCTTTTTTTATTCCTAAAATGATCGTTGATATTGCATCAGGTGTTATTTCTATTCAGTATGGTTTACGCGGTGTCAATTTTACCACCGTATCTGCTTGTGCTACTTCAAATACAGCTATTATAGATGCTTTTAACCATATCAAGTGGAACAAAGCTGATATGATTATTACTGGTGGTTCAGAAGCAGCGATTACAGAAAGTGCTGTCGGTGGTTTTAATGCGGCGCGCGCATTGTCGTTAAATAACGATAATGCCGAAACGGCATCTCGACCTTTTGATATTACGAGAGATGGTTTTGTGATGGGTGAGGGTGCAGGAGCTATAATATTGGAAGAATTGGAATCTGCCAAACGTCGTGGCGCAACTATTCTTGCGGAGGTTGTTGGTGGCGGTATGGCAGCAGACGCTTACCATTTAACAGGAACACATCCTGAAGGTGAAGGTGCTTACCTGGGGATGATGGCGGCACTGGAAGAGGCAGAAATTAAACCCGAAGAAATTGATTATTTGAATGTACATGCCACATCAACACCGCAAGGTGATATCAGTGAGCTGAGAGCTGCTGTACGACTTTTTGGTAAAGATAGTAAGTTGAGTATTAGTGCAACAAAATCTATGACCGGCCATCTATTAGGTGCTGCGGGTGCTGTAGAAGCTATCATATGTATTAAATCAATTATGGAGAATATTATTCCTCCGACGATTAATACAACAGCGATGGAGCCAGAGTTTGATGGTGTTTTTGATATCGTATTTGGCGAAAGTAAAAAGAAAGAAGTGCGCTATGCTATGAATAATACATTTGGATTCGGTGGACATATTGCAACGAGTATTTTCAAAAAATACGAAGAGTAAATCAAAATATGATGTTCTTGAACCCTTTATAATTTGGATTATGAGGTGTTTATGATTTTAATCGTGTTTTGTCCTTATAGGACAAATGAAAAATAATAAATTCAACAAAAAGCGGTTCCCGTATTAGTTAACCGCTTTTTGTTGAATTCTTAATCTTCAAATGTTACTTGATTTAAAGCTAATGTTTTGATACGCGCTAGAGATTCAATTTGAATATCTGTTTTTTGGCGTAGTATATTTCCACCTTCTTGAAATGCCTTTTCAATAATAAAACCCATTCCTAAAATTTGAGCTTTCGCTTCTTTTGCCAATTCAATAATTCCCAAAGCAGCATTGCCATTGGCCAAGAAATCATCAATAAAAAGAACCTTATCCCCTTCTTTTAAAAATTCTTTACTTACACATACATCATATGTGCGATCTTTAGTAAATGAATATACCTGCGCAACAGCCATATTTTCCATGGTTTTTGGTTTTGCTTTTTTCACAAAAACAACGGGCAGCTCCAGTAAATATCCAACCATTATAGCAGGTGCGATACCAGAAGCCTCAATAGTAACGATTTTGGTAATAGGTAAATGTGCAAATCGCTTAACAAATTCTACGGCTACAGATTTCATAAGAATAGGATCCATTTGATGATTAATAAAGCTATCAACCTTTAAAATACCCCCATCTAGACTTTTACCATCACGTAGGATTCTTTCCTTTAACTGTTTCATACTATATTGAATAAAGTGTAAAAATAAGTCTTTATATATAAAATACGGTTTCTTAGCATTTTATTAATTTATAATTAAAGACTTCTTATTGCATCATATCTCCTTTTATATTCTTTAATACGAATATCCTGTTTTACTCTTGGAAAAAAATTATACCTATTCAAAATGCAGGCTATTAAATGTTTTTGATCTTTTATACGCTTTTTGAATAAAATGTAAGGGTTCGTTTTTTGGCTACAAAAAACAATTTTAACAGCCTGATTTTAACGATTAGTTAATTTTTTAAGTATATTACTTAAGTAGAAGTGCACTTCTATTGAGAGATGTTTCCGTTATAATAAGGAAATTATATAACCAATAATAAGGAAAATACATTTAGGCAGATTGTAGTAATATTCAACGACGAACAGCTGCTTCAATATATAGTATATTATAACCGGTATATAGACTGCATAAGTTTGTTTAGTAGCTAAGGTCAATAGTATTTCTTATTGGTGTTCCCTTGTGGAATGTAATCTTCAATTAAAATATTTAATAATCAGAACCATAAATATATAGTATGAAAACATTTATAGACGATAATTTTTTGTTGCATACCCCATTTGCACAAGAATTGTATACTAATTATGCAAAAGATTTACCTATTATAGATTACCACAATCATTTGAGGCCTGAGCAGATAGCTAATGATATTCAATTCGAAAATATCACCCAAGTATGGCTGGAGGGGGATCATTATAAATGGAGGGTAATGCGTGCCAATGGCGTAGATGAAAAATATATAACAGGGGATGCCTCCGACAAAGAGAAGTTTATGAAGTGGGCCGAAACAGTACCCTATATGATGCGTAATCCATTGTACCATTGGACCCATTTAGAATTAAAGCGTTATTTTGGTATTGACGAGCGGTTAAATAGAGATACTGCGGACCGTATATTTGAAATTACTACAGATATGCTCGTTACATCCGAGTACTCCGCACGCAACCTGTTGAAGATGATGAATGTAGAGGTGATATGTACTACCGACGATCCTTTAGATAGCTTGACGTATCATCAGCAATTTGTGAAAGAGAAGGAATCCTTCAAGATGGTGCCTACATACCGTCCCGATAAGGCTATTAATACCGATGATATTGATGCGTTGAATGCGTATATTGATCAGTTGAGTGCTGTTGTAGGGCTGGCTATTGCTACCGCTGACGATTACTTGTATGCGTTGAAGCTACGGCATAATTATTTTGCTGCAAATGGCTGTTCCGTTGCGGATCATGCTTTAGAGTATATGTGCGCAGTAGATTATACCGATGCTGAAATTGAAAGGATTTTCACTAAGATTCGTGCTAATAGTACACTCTCAGCAATAGAAAGTATACAGTTCAAGTCTGCTATGTTGTTTAATTTTGCTATTTGGAATCATGAAAGAGGATGGGTCCAACAATATCATTTGGGAGCTTTACGAAATAACAATACGCGTATGCTGCGCGATATTGGGGCTAATATGGGATATGATTCTGTTGGAGATTTTAGCCAAGCAAAGGCTTTGTCTAGGTTCTTAAATCGATTAGACAGTAGTGGTCAATTAACAAAAACTATAGTGTATAACTTAAATCCTGCAGACAATGAAGTGATAGCCACCATGCTTGGTAATTTTAATGATGGCATCACTGCAGGCAAGATGCAATATGGTGCAGCATGGTGGTTTTCGGATCAAAAGGAGGGAATGACAAAACAGATTAATACGCTTTCAAATATGGGGGTCTTGAGTAGGACAATTGGTATGCTTACGGATTCGCGCTCTATTCTATCATTTCCTAGGCATGAGTATTATAGAAGGATAATGTGTGATATCTTCGGTAAAGATGTCGACAATAAAGAGCTTCCAAATGATATCGAATGGATTGGTAAAATTGTTCAAGATATTAGTTATAATAATGCGAAAGCATATTTCAAGTTTTATCTGGCCAATACATAGCGTATATATAGATAATATATATTTTGTGAAACAATGATGTCTCCTAATTTGTATATTTAGATAAACACAAAAATATATGCGTTTATTATTATTACTAGTCGCAACCTGTAGCTTTTTTTTTGTTAAAGGTCAAGAACTCGGAAAATCCAGTTGGATTGTAGGACCTAGCGTTGCTTATCAATACCAATCGAACAATTTTGTGAAGCTTTCTTTTTGGGGCTTGACAGATTTGGGATATGCTGATTATTTGAAGATAGATGCTGGAGCAGATTTCACGTGGAGCAATAAGAAGATGCATGTTATTCCGGAGTTGGGGCTGACCTATTACCTCAATAGCAGGTTGATTTGGCCTTTTATAAAAGCTGAAGTCACACCGTATACCATCAGCCCAAAGGTGGGGCTTGGGATATTCAATATTATAGAGTTGGGCTTGGGTTATGGATGGTCTTTGAAGGATAAAAAAGAGCTGGGGGCTATCAAAGGGTTTAATTTTTCGTTAGGGTTAAGCTTGCCTTTAAATTATACGTTGTAAACACATGGTCTTTTTTCCTAAAGCAGCAATTATAATTTAGAGCTTTATATTGAACTTCTTTATATAAGAAAATTAAAAATCGGGTAAGATTTATTATACGAAGTCGATAATAGTAGTTTCAAGTTTATTCTTTCTTATCTTAAGTCCAATTTTTTTGCTTTAAAATTTGATTGTACCAGACAGTTAATCAATAAGCTGATGTATAGGTAGATCGTACCTAGATCTATTAGCTAAACTCTTTTTCACTTTAGGTTGTATTCTAATTTATAAAATAAGAGATTTGCTATATCGCAAATACTAGTAAATTATAAATGAACGCATTTCAAAACCTACACCAACCCACGAAGCGTATATTGACAATAGAGGAAAAGGATTATCTTTTTTTTGGTGGCACGGCTTATTTAGGATTACTGGACAATCCACAATATATAGCGCTATTTAAAAAAGGAATAGATAAATATGGCCTTAATAATGGGACTTCGAGATCTAATAATGTGCAGTTGGGCATATATAATGACGCAGAAGAAAAATTGGCCTTAAGGTTTGGTTTCGAGGCTTCGGCCTTGTTTTCTAGTGGTTATTTGGCTGCGCAGGCTACAGTAAGGGCATTGACGGATGGCAGTGAAGTGATCTATGCGCCGGCAAGTCATCCTGCATTATGGATGGATGGCAACCCACAGGTAGAGGAGAGTTTTGAACAATGGGCATTGCGTACTATTAATTATATTAATGACGCCAAGCGGCAAAAGTTTGTAATTGTGTCGAACTGTATTGACAACCTACGCCCCGAAAATTATGATTTTTCTGTATTTGATGCGGTATCCTCTGAGAGGGAAGTATTATTTATTCTCGATGATTCTCATGGATTGGCTGTCGTAAATAAGAATGATGTCTCTTCGAACATCGGCGCCTTAAAAGCAAGACCCAATTTTGAAATAGTTATTATATCTTCTTTGGCAAAAGGCTTAGGTACGGATGCTGGTTTAGTATTGGGCGATTTAAATAATCTTATGAAGATCAAGCAACATCCCATATTTATGGGGGCTTCTCCAGCTTCTCCTGCAGCAATTTATGCTTTAGTAAATAGTGAAGCTATTTATGATGCTGCATTTGAAAGGATGCATGCTAATATTGATTACTTTTCTAGCCATCTCCCTGCAGATTCTGGCTTGAGTCACATTCCTAATTTTCCTGTTTTTAGTTCCAATAATCCTGATTTGTATAGTCATTTGGTAAATAATAATATCCTAATTTCTAGCTTTCCATATCCTTTGGCATCAAGTCCATTGCTCAATCGTATTGTAATATCTGCTTTGCATAGTAAAGGGGATTTAGACTGTCTTCTTGATATTTATGGCTTTAAATGCAAATAAAGGTTTGAAAATCAGTAAAATAGTTGTATTTTTGCAGACTATTTCGAAGGGCTTATTTTACTAATCGTTTGAAAATGAAAAAAATAACTGTTATAAAACAGCTAAAATATTTTTAATCATCATATAAAAACGATAATTTTGCAACCCCAAATAGTAGGTGGAGAAATAAATAATTACAGTATAAATAGATATGACTAAAGCAGAAATTATTGCAGAGATCTCTAACAAAACAGGTTTAGAGAAGGTAGATGTGCAGGAAACAGTTGAAGCGTTCTTCAAAGTTGTTAAAAATGCGATGATCGAGGGAGAAAATGTATATGTAAGAGGTTTCGGAAGTTTTGTAGTTAAGAAAAGAGCAGAAAAAACAGCACGAAATATCTCTAAAAATACAGCAATTATTATCCCGGAGCACTTCGTGCCTAGCTTTAAACCAGCAAAAGTTTTTGTTGAAAAAGTTAAAAATGGTAATAAAGCAAAAAAATAGTTTAAATTCGCCTTATGTTAAAGACCAAACAAATAGTTGTAGTGTTATTAGTACTTGTACTAATAGGCACGTTGTTTGCAAGACCGATAAAGGGTTTGGTAGATAAAGATGATGAAAGTAGCTCTTCTAATACAGCCGAGAATTCCTCTTCGGCGTATAATTTGGAGTCCGTTTCGGAATTATCTAAACAGGGCGTTAATGCTAGTTTATTGCAAGATATCTTTGCTTTAGAAACAAAAGTAGCTAAGGCTGAGGGAGAAGAAAAAATTGCTTTGTATGGTGAATTGGCTAAAAAGTGGGATGATCTCGCAAAACCAATTCCGCAAGGATTTATCTTTCAGGAGATGGCAAAAATTTCTCCTAAATTTGAATACTACTTAAATGCAGGTGATGCTTTCCGTGCTGGATATACCAATCAACAAGATACTGCACTCGCTGCAGAGCTTAACAGATTAGCGATATCTGCGTACGAAGAAGCATTAGCATTGGATGCGAATAGTCTGAAGGCTAAGACAGGCTTAGGTGCTGGCTTAGTAACGGGGTCAAACAATCCAATGTCGGGAATTGCACTATTACGTGAAGTAGTAGCAGCAGAGCCCAAAAACGTAGAAGCTAATAAAACATTAGGTACGTTTTCAATGCAATCTCAACAGTATGATAAAGCGATAGAACGTTTTAAAACTGTCATTGAGGTTCAACCTGATGCGGAAACTTATTTTTATTTAGCTGCTGCATATGTAAAAATCGGACTTAAAAATGAAGCTATTTCTGCTTATCAAAAAAGTAAAGAATTAGCGGCAGACCCGTCCTTATCTCAATATATAGATCGTCAGATCGAAGAGTTGAGTAAATAATTAACAAAATTTATTAACATTATTTAAAAACTTTAAAGCTATGCCAAGCGGAAAAAAAAGAAAAAGACACAAAATGGCTACTCACAAGCGTAAAAAACGTTTAAGAAAAAATAGACACAAGAAAAAATAGTTCTTGTTAGATAGTCTAAAGCCTTTAAAAAGCACAAGACATTATACAATCTATGGCAACAAACCTTGTTTGTCCCGTAGATTGTATTTTTTCATTAAACAAGTTTTATGTTCATTGGGATTATATAATGATGCGCGAGGCATCATTTCCCCTAATTTTAGTAGCTGTTGGTAAAGGAATTAATTATCGATTCAACTCCTGAAAATGGAGTGACTATTGCTTTGCTACAGGATAAGCAACTTGTAGAGTTAAACAAGGAAAAGGCAGGAAATAATTTTGCTGTTGGAGATATCTATCTCGGACGCATCAAAAAAATCATGCCCGGCTTAAATGCAGCATTCGTAGATGTAGGCTATGATAAGGATGCATTTTTGCATTATTTAGACCTTGGACCTCAAGTATTGTCCTTGCTGAAACTAACGCGTGTAGTAAAGAACGGCAGTTATCAAGAGAGCCTGCTCAATAGTTTAAAACTTGAAAAGGATATCGATAAAGCGGGTAAAATTTCGGATGTATTAAGCCGTAATATATTAATACCGGTACAGATAGCAAAAGAACCAATATCAACCAAAGGTCCACGACTAAGCTCTGATTTATCTATAGCTGGTCGCTTTGTAGTATTAGTTCCTTTTTCAAGTTCTGTTTCCATTTCCAAAAAAATCAAAGGTAGCGCAGAACGTAGTCGCCTAAAGAAGATTGTAGAAAGTATAAAACCTGCGAACTTTGGTGTTATTATACGTACTGTCTCGGAAGGTAAAGGAGTTGAAGAACTTCAAAAAGACCTTTTAGATTTGATTGCAAAATGGGAGCTTTTTACCAAACGTCTTAAAAATGCTGAACCTCCACAAAAGGTATTAGGTGAAATGGATAGAGCATCTACTATTTTGCGTGATATATTGACGGATGAGTTTACGCATATTCATGTTAATGATCCTTCTATTTACGAAGAAACAAAATCGTACATACAGGATATCTCTCCAGATCTGGAAAAAATTGTCAAGCTTTATAAACATAAAGAACCGATTTTTGACCATTTTGGCGTTGAAAAACAGATTAAGGCGTCTTTCGGTAGGACGGTTAATTTACAAGGTGGTGCATATTTAGTAATAGAACATACTGAAGCTTTGCACGTCATTGATGTAAATAGTGGTAACCGAATTGCGAGTAAAGAAAATCAAGAAGATAATGCACTTTTAGTAAATAAAGAAGCAGCAAAAGAAATTGCCAGACAATTAAGATTGCGTGACATGGGTGGTATCGTCGTCATTGACTTTATCGATATGCACAAGCCTCAAAATCGAAAAGAGTTGTATTCTTATCTTAAAGATTGTATGAGCGAAGATAGAGCTCGTCATACAATTCTACCGCCAAGCAAGTTTGGCTTGGTTCAAATCACACGTCAGCGTGTGCGTCCAGAGATGAGCGTGGTGACCAATGAAAAGTGTCCTGCTTGTGATGGTACGGGAGAAATTAGATCAAGTATAGTATTGCTTGATGACATTGAAGAGAATTTGAGCTTTATTCTTGAAGAGCAAAATGAAAAAGGAATTACATTGAATGTACATCCTTATATTGACGCCTACATTAAGTCAGGCTTTATCTCAAGAAGACTTAAATGGTTTTTCAAGTATGGCAAGTGGATTAAAGTAAATCCAGTACAGTCATATTACCTTACTGAGTTTCATTTTTTCAATTCGAAAGAAGAGGAAATTAAACTATAAAGATCTTATCTTATATAAAAAAGGCATTACCTCGAAGAAGTAATGCCTTTTTTTGTATACGCTAATTTGGTTATTTAAACCTCTAAATTAAGCTCACTTTCTTTGTTTATTAACGTAGCAATACTCGTGTCATTAAGGATTTGTAACATCGAATTGCGGACATCGGTGAAGGTGTCTCGAATACCACAAACATGCTCCTCTACACATTCGTCACAACGACGGTAGAAGTTCAAACTAACGCATGGTAGCAAGGCAATAGGTCCATCGATCAAACGCATTACCTGCGACAAGAAAATGTCTTCAGGCGCTTTATTTAAGCTATATCCGCCTCCGGCACCTTTTTTGGAATACAAAATACCGGCATTGCGCATTTCCAATAGAATTTGTTCTAGGAATTTTTTTGGAATGCGTTCTTCCTCTGCAATTTTCACAATTTGCATCGGATCTTTACCATAGTTTCTTCCTAAAACCATCAATGCTTTAATGGCGTATTTCGTTTTCTTTGATATCATAAATAATGCTTGTAATACTCAAAAATACAAAATATTCTTAGAGATATTATTTTATACTTTTCTTTATCTTATTCTATTGTCCTAAAACCTCTACAATTGGCTTTCCAATGCTTCCATTTGGCTCCATTACATGCAATAAAGACGCTAAAGTAGGTGCTATGTCTATGTTATAAACTTCGCGGTTACTAACGCCAGGTTTTATGCCCCATCCCATAAATATTAATGGAATATGGGAGTCGTACGATGACCATACACCATGTGTGGTGCCTGTACCACGTGGTGTACCCGAATACCACTGTGGCTCTGCTATTATTTGAATCGACCCACTGTTTTTACGGTTGTAGCCATTTGTTATTTTCTCACGGATAGGAGCCGGTATAAGCATATTTTCGTTTGCTTCTAAGTCAATAACATAGGCTATGCCATCTTGCTTTTTAAGGTTTTTAATAACCACCTTTTTAATATCATCTCGATCCAAATCTAATGAATCAATTAATTTATTATTCAGATGTACTTGATAATTAGCGAATGATATAACTAATTTATCTTGACCAAACTTGGCTTTTAGCTCATTGTTTATCTCACGTTGTATTTGTCTGGTAAAAAGGTAACCACCATTTCCTTTTTGATCGGTATAATACATTGGATTGTACGATGCCGCATGATCTGCAGTTAAGAAAAGGGTGTAGTTGCCTTTTCCCACCGTCTTGTCCAAATAGGTTAAGAAATCGGCTATATCATGATCTAATCTTAGGTAGGTATCTTCAATCTCTACCGACGACAGGGAGTATCTATGACCTACATAATCTGTAGCTGATAAGCTCACACATAGAAAATCCGTGTTATTAGTAGGATTGTTACCTAATTTTTCACTTTCAATAGCACTTTTTGCAAAGTCTAATGTAAAGGTGTTTCCTTGAGGAGTAGTCTTAATAAGTTCGTAGCCGACATCTTTCATGATAGAAGATGTTTGGTGTGGAAATGTAGGTGTTTTTTCCCCAGGCCATTTACCTTCGTAAGGATTATTGTCACTGATACTATTTTTTGCATAGCTTTCAATTGGATACAAAGTATTCCAATCTTGTTTTAAGTATTTCGCAGCAAGGCCTTTTTTATTGAATTTCTCCACCCAGTTAGGTAATTTTTCCATGTAAAAAGTACTGCTAATCCAGTCGCCAGATTTTGCTTCAAACCAATATGCGGCGTCTGCAAAATGTCCCGCAGGCAGAATACCGCCACGGTCTTTAATAGCAATCCCTATTACTTTGGACTGAAAATTAGTACCTAATTTTAGTTCATCTGTTATCGTTGATGATAATAGATTGCGTGGAGATTGTTTTCCTTCCGCTTCTTTGGTGCCTACACCGTCGACGCTATTATCTTCTGTACAATACATGGATTTGCCTGTCGCTTGTACGATCCAGTCATTGCCAGCTATACCATGTATTGAAGGGACAGAGCCTGTGTATACGGAGCTATGTCCAATAGCAGTATAGGTAGGAATATAATTTATTAACGTGTTTTCACATGAAAATCCCTCGCGCAATAATCTTTTGAAGCCATCTTCTCCAAATCGATCAGAGAATCGATATAAATAGTCCCATCTCATTTGGTCTACCATAAGTCCCACCACCAATTTAGGTCTTTCTACTTGGGCAAATAGAGATTGGCTTAGTGCGATTAGGGCTATTGTTGCACCCATTAGATATTTTCTCATAATATTTAGTACTTATATTATCAAATGTATACAATTACAGGTAGTTCTTTAGAAATTGACCTGTATAACTTTTATTACATTTTGTTAAATCTTCTGGTGTTCCAGCAAAAACAAGCTCTCCACCACGTTGACCTCCTTCTGGACCTATATCAATAACCCAATCTGCAGATTTTATCATGTCCATATTGTGCTCAATTACCAAAATGCTATTTCCTAGGGCTATCAAAGCTTCAAATGATTTTAACAATTTTTGGATATCATGAAAATGTAGACCTGTAGTAGGTTCGTCAAATATGAATAGTGTTTTTTTGGTATTATTCCCTTTTATCAAGAATGAAGCTAACTTGATACGTTGTGCTTCACCACCAGATAATGTACTTGATGATTGTCCTAGTTTGATGTATCCTAAGCCTACATCTTGCAATGGTTGTATCTTAGCTAATATTTTAGGGAGATCAGCAAAGAATAATAATGCCTCATTAATACTTAAATCAAGGATATCTGCTACCGACTTCTCTTTGTATACGACATCGAGTACATGTTGTTTGAAGCGCTTGCCATTGCACGCTTCACAGGGCAGGACAATATCTGCCATGAATTGCATCTCTATTTTTACCTCACCATCACCTTGGCAGATGTCACAACGTCCACCTTCAACATTGAAGGAGAAGGCTGCAGGTTTCAATCCGCCCGCTTTGGCAAGGGGTAGGTTGGCGTATAGCGCTCTAATCTCGTCCCAAGCTTTGACATAGGTAACAGGATTGGAGCGTGATGATCTCCCTATTGGATTTTGATCTACCAATTCTACCTGTTCTATTTGTGCATAATCACCTTCGAGGCTATCGAAAATACCCGTCTGTTCGCCAGAATAGTTTCCTATAGTTTTTTGTAGTGCTGGGTATAATACACGTTTTATCAAGGATGTTTTGCCAGAGCCTGATACGCCTGTTACTACCGTAAATACATTTAGCGGGAAGTCTACTGTTATATTTTTAAGATTGTTCTCGCGTGCACCTTTGATGCGGATTGAATCCGTCCATTTTCTTCTCTTTGTAGGTACCTCAATTTTTATTTCCCCACTCAGGTATTGTCCTGTCAAAGATTTTTTGTCTTTAATTATCTCTTTATAGTCGCCCGCAAATACTAATTCGCCACCATTGATTCCGGCCTCAGGGCCAATATCAATGAGGTAATCTGCGGCTTCCATCATTTCTTGCTCATGCTCTACTACGATTACGGTATTACCGATATCACGCAAAGTCTTCAGGACCTCGATAAGTTGCTTTGTATCTCTAGGATGTAATCCTATACTTGGCTCATCCAGTACATATAATGAACCTACTAATGAGCTTCCTAAAGAGGTCGCTAGGTTGATACGTTGTGATTCTCCTCCAGACAATGTATTACTCAATCTATTCAATGTTAGATAGCTCAATCCGACGTCTGATAAAAACTGAATCCTATTTGATATCTCCATCAAAAGACGTTTGGCTATGATAGCTTCGTTCGTTGTGAGTTCAATATTGTTAAAGAGAACGAGCAATTCATCAATTGGTAGGAGTACTAAATCAATAATAGATTTACCGTTTATTTTTACGTAAGTAGCATCTTTACGTAGTCGTGTTCCTTTACATTCAGGACAATCCGTTTTCCCACGGTAACGGGATAACATGACACGGTATTGAATCTTATATGTTTGTTCTTCGAGTTCTTTAAAGAACTCATGTAGACCTTTAAAATACTTGTTGCCCGTCCATAAGAGTTCTTGTTGCTCTGGGGTTAGGTCTGAATAGCTACGGTGAATAGGGAAATCAAATTTCAGTGCTGAACTAATCAATGCTTCTAAATATACACCCATTTTTTCGCCACGCCATGGGGCAATAGCGCCATCGTAAATAGATTTACTTTTGTCAGGCACAACTAAATCGGGGTCGATTCCGATTACTTTACCATATCCTTCACATTTTCTACAGGCTCCAAAAGGATTGTTAAAGCTAAAGAAATTTGGTGTTGGTTCTTCGAAGGTAATCCCATCGAGCTCAAATTTTTCGGAGAAATGAAGGCGTTCACCTTCTGCTTCAACAATACACTCACCTTTACCTTCAAAATAAGCGGTTTGAATCGAGTCTGCTATGCGGGCAGTTGTTTCTTCGGTACCATCTAGGCGCAATCTATCGATTACAATCTCTAGTTGTCCAGCTTTGAAATCCTTATTGGCTACGGTTTTATCTTCTATTAGTGATTCTACCTTATGGATGGAGTCATTGAAATAAACTCGAACAAATCCTTTTTGTAATAATAAGGAAAGCTCTTCTTTCAATTTACGGCCATTTGTCGGTTGCAATGGGCTGTATATCGTGATGGTAGTATCTGTCGCAAAATTTAAAATACGATCTACTATTGAGGAGACCGTGTCTTTAGTAACAACCTCTCCAGAGATGGGAGAATATGTTTTGCCTACTCGTGCAAATAATAACTTCATATAATCATAAATCTCTGTAGATGTACCTACAGTAGATCTAGGATTGCTAGTGATCACTTTCTGCTCAATAGCAATGGCAGGAGCAATACCTTTGATATAATCAACCTCAGGTTTGTTCATACGACCCATAAATTGTCTAGCATAAGACGATAAGCTTTCTACATAGCGTCGTTGTCCCTCTGCATATAAAGTATCAAATGCTAAGGATGATTTTCCTGAGCCTGACATCCCAGTGATTACCACAAGTTTGTTTTTAGGGATATCAACATCAATATTTTTTAAATTATTGACACGTGCTCCTTTAATCTGAATATATGATTTTGGATTCTTTTCCGAATTTTTTGCCATAGGATACAAAGTTAATCATTTATAAGGAGTTGATAGCATTGACTATCGTTTCTTCTTCTATCTTGCTATGGATACTATGATCCATCAAATATCATGTAAGTACTTAAAAAGTTAAAATAAGTGAGAATTGTTATTTAGTTTAATTCTAAATAGTATATATTTGCGCCACGTTAATCACCTTATGAAGAAAGTAATTCTATCCGTTGCCTTAATAAGCAACATTTTGTCGTTGGATTATGTATCCGCAAAGACACCGGTTTATTCGTTTAAAGATCTTCAAAAATCAAACGAATTAATAGGTACTGTTTATTCTAATGGTAAGGCGCTAGTGGGTGCTACAGTTACTATATCCGAATTGCAGCTGATCTCTACCACGGACAAGAACGGTAGATTTATGTTCCACAAAATACCTAAAGGGGTCTATGTATTGTCTGTACAATATACAGGGATGAAGGTGAGCCAAACTAAGGTTGCAACGGGAGAGAATATAAAAATAGAGCTTATTCCAAATGCTATTGATATCGATGGGGTACAGGTATTGGGACAAAAGTCAAAGGTCAAAGGTGCTACTTCGACATTGATAAATCGTCAAGCGATAGAGCATTTGCAAGCAACAAGTATCGCTGATGTTTTACAACTACTGCCTGGTCAAGCAATATATAACTCTTCTTTTGCGGGGGTCAATACACCTAGTATTCGACAAGTTAGTGGTGACCCTAGTAATACGACGCGGGATGCGAGAGCAGCTAATGTAGCTTCGCTGGGGACTTCTATCATGATCAATGGTGCGCAGCTATCAAACAGCGCAAATATGCAGGCTATAAATACGGCAACTAGTGGTCTATCTTCGAGTTTTAATAACTCTACAGGTATGGGAACTGACTTGCGTCAGATTACAGCAGATAATATAGAGTCCATAGAGGTGATAAGAGGAATTCCTTCTGTAGAATATGGTGATCTGACAGCTGGTGTGATTGATGTCAAGACAAAAGCTAACGTACAACCCTTGCAGGCCAAATTTAGATTAAACCCGACCTTAAAGCAAGGTTGGTTAGGTCAGGGGTTTGCGCTAGGGAAGGGGGCTTTATTTGTTGATCTAGATTACACGTATGCTACGCATAAACAGATTCAAGCATCTGAATCGTATGAGCGTTTTAATACATCTGTACAGTATACAAATACATTTGGTGCTCACAAAAATCTGTATACGAATACCACATTAGCGTTTGGGGGCTACTTTGATAAAGATAATATTGATCCCGATTTAGTGACGCTTCAGGAGATTAATAAGGCTGAAAATTATGACCTTAGATTTTCTACAAATGGTCGTTGGAATATCGATAAGAAATTTGCGCGTAATATCAATTATGTAATCTCGGGACAACTAGGTTTTCAGAATGGTTTTCAACAGAAAATGAATACTGGTGAGGTGTCTGCTGTATCTAATGCTATGCATGATATCACGCAGGAAGTAGAATTTCTTCCCTCAAGCTATTTGCAACAAATTTACCTCAAAGGGAAGCCTTTGAATATACAAGCTCGTCTATCGGACAATTTTTATTTTTCTTCGGGACAGACGAGACACTCTATCATGCTGGGTGCAACATATACCTATGATAAAAATTTGGGCGAAGGTCGTTCTTTTGGGGATGGGTTACTGCCCAAAACTAGTGATGGCTTAGGGTATAGACCACGCCGTTTCTCAGATATACCTGGTATGACTCAAATAGCGGTATATGCAGAGGACAAAATAGCAACTACAGTATGGGGGAGACCATTGAATGTAGTAGCAGGCCTGCGCTACGATTGGACACAGCCTTTCCGACATGATGTCAAGCTTGCTTTTTCTCCGCGTGTGAATGCTTCCTACCAATTGTTTAATGATTTTAATGTGCGTGGGGGATATGGATTGAGCGCAAAAGCGCCTTCATTGATATATTTATATCCTGATCCTGTATATGTCGATGTATTCAGCCTCAACTATTACAAACAAGATGCTAATGAGCGCTTGGGCTTGATGACCACGCGTGTGTTTGATGCCGCAAATGAAGACCTAAAAATGGCTGTTTCTCGGAAAGCAGAAATAGGTGTAGATTACAAAAAGTTCGCTGTGACATTATTTGATGAGCGCATAGATAATGGATATGATATGTATCAGAACTATAATTTCACAACTATCCCTATTTATGCCGTTGCTTCGCAGCATGCTGGACAAAAGCCAGAATTAAGCCCCCTTGTGAAGGATTCATTATATGTAACTGATTATAATATCCCTACCAATGGTGCAAACATCATAAATAAGGGAATAGAGTTTGATTTTGATTTTGGTCAAGTAAAGCCTATTCGTACATCTTTTACCTTAAACGGAGCATATACTTATACCAAGTCAGTAGATAATAATCCGTATGTATATGCACGTCGTGTTGCTAATCAGCCCTACAATCAGCTTGGTGTATTTGAAGGTAGAGGAACGGAGCGCTCTAGATTCTTGACTACTTTGCGAGCTATTCACCATATCCCTGAGGCACGATTGCTAATCACGGTGACGGCACAGACTATTTGGACGGAAAAGTTCAATTATCTAAACTATAGCAGCCTTCCTTATGGTGTCATTGATATCAATGAAGGCAATAATAGTAATGTACGATTATTGTCGCCAGCAGAGATTGCGGGCATTCCGGAGACATCGGGGATATATATGAGTGTAGGGGACAGTTATTACTTGAAAGACTCTTGGAAGCCATTGTGGTTGTTCAATACTAAAGTGACTAAGGAGTTTGGTAAGAATTATGGTTTTTCTTTTTATGTAAATAATATCACAAATAATAGACCATACGAACAAAGTAAACGCAACCCTACGGAATATACAAAGCGTAATATTCCAATATTCTTCGGGATGGAATTAAGTATTAAATTTTAGTTTAAGCATGATGAAAAATCTATTTATATATATAATAGCATTAAGCATATTTGGATTGGCAAGTTGTCGTAAGGACTTCCAAGAGATAGCGGCAGTACAAGTGACTTTGCAGCTAGATTTTCCGGACAACTATGTCGATGGAAGCATTGCTAAGAATATCCCTGTCAGCATCAAGAATACTATAACAGGACAGATCGTAAGCTTCATCTCTGATGATAGAGGACTCGTTACTGCGGATTTGATCCCAGGGACATATAGTGTGATAGCTTCAAAATCCTTCTCCGCTGCTGAGGCAAATATATTGACTGGATATGAGCAAGAGTCTTTTGTCAACGCGAATGTCACACCATTGATTATCGATGGCCCCAAAGTGGTAGCCATAAAATTGAATGGCAGTCGTTCTGGTGGTTTGGTAATCCGTGAATACTATTATAGTGGCGTTCCCTCTGCTTATTTCTATGACTTATTTATAGAAATATATAATAACTCCAATGCCGATATTCGTGTCGATAGTCTTTATTTAGGTAATACAAAGACTGCTTCGACTACAGCATACGGATTTACAAAGTATACACAGGATTCTGTGTACCTGGCGCAGGTATTTATGGTGCCTAATGAAGGTAGTCCACGTTTCTTGAAGCCTGGGGAATCGCTAATAGTGGCGATGGATGGTATAAATCATAAAAGTGATCCGTTGGGAAATGCTAATTCTCCTGTAGATCTTGGGCCTGGCGTAGCGGATTATGAGACTTTTTGGAGCTACTCCGCCAAAGAATTAGATGCACCCGATGTGCCCAATCTAACACACGTATATGGCAGTTCTACATCCGGTTTTGATTGGTTGCCAGGATTAGGTGGTTGTGGACTTGTAATCTTCAATACGGCTGATTTTGATAAGCTCCCAGTGATGAAAGAACCAGGAACAACGGCTGCAACACAATTTAAAGCAATACCAACGAAAGATATTATTGATGGATTAGAGACGGTAACAAACTCCAATGTACAAGCTACCGCGAAAAGGTTGCCTATCGCGATAGATGCTGGAATGACTACAGTAGGGGCTATGTATAATGGTAAATCGGTACGTAGAAAGATAAAATCTGTTGTCGATGGGCGGACCATTTTTGTAGATACCAATAATTCATCTGCAGACTTTGAAGTTAACAGTACCCCTTCACCTCGTAAATGGAATTAATAATGCATAGAAATATTGTTTTTAGCCTGATGGCTATAGCGAGTATAGGTGTTGTAAATGCACAAACAGCACCATTTGAATTGGAAAAATTTAAAACGCAAGAGGTAGGATTAAATAGTAATAATGCGGCTTTATTGAATACGGTTGATTTTAAAAATCTGGGTGAATCCTCTGTTTTTTATAAAGGTGCTTCTGGAGCTTTTAAGCACCCTCTGGTAGGGGAGAAGTCTCAATATGGAGGCTTTCAAACCGCACGTTATCAAGCGCTGAAAAAGTGGAAATTCTATGGGAAGTTTGCATTAGACTTTGGCAAGGATAAAGAGGTTAGCAATACAACGCAACTGAATCCTTTGCGCTTGAATCCTTTTATTATTGTTGATTCTTTGTCGGGAGATTGGAATAAGCAAAACTACGATATAGCAGTAAAAATAGCCTCGCCAATACTAGCTGATAAGTTCTCTTTTGGATTAGGGCTAGATTATAAAGTGTCAACGGGTGCTAGGCAGCGTGACCCTAGACCAGAGAATACCAACAATATATTGACGGTAAAACCGGGGGCTACTTATTTAATAGACCAAAATAGTACGATTGGTATTAATGGCTTATATCAAAATTTTGTGGAGGATTTCACCGTATCTAATATCAATACCACTACGGTACACAATATGTATAAGTTGATTGGAGTTGGTGAGTATATCGGTAGTGCTCCTTTTTTTATATCTACAGGAGGAATTACGCGTAGATATGAAGGCAATAAGTTTGGTGCTGGTTTACAGTATGTGCTTTCACATGATCAATGGAGATTTGCTGCAGATGCATTTTATAACCACAATAAAGAGAAGGCTATCGATGGTACAACATATCCACAGCAGGCAGGCCAACATGAGTATGATGAGTATGGCCTAAACTTGGAGGCGCTATGGCATGCTAATACAATTCAACATCGTCTAGATATTGGCTGGATACAGCAAAATATAGATAATACTGAATTTCATCAATATCAAGATGTTATAAGTAAAGAATATATAACGTTATTTTCTAATGTCTTCAATACAAACTTAGTTACAAATGCTAATTTGAATTATTCATTTGTAAAGTACAAAGGCAATGATTTGAATTGGAAATGGGGTGCTAACTTAGCTTATGCTGGCTGGGATAATAGGTATTCCGTAAAGGAGAGTCAACAGACGGTAGACCGATTAACCTATGGGCTTAACTTTAAGAAATATTTTAATTTTGCTAATTTATCTGCTTTATCATTTGCTATTAACCCTGCATATAGTCAATCTATTGAATCGACCTTTGCGTATGATGAGAAGGCATATTCTACAAATTTTGTTGCCAACAACATATTGTACCCAGCAAATGATTATTTAGCAGCCAACTATTTTACGATTGCAGCGAATCTTCAATATGTATTTAAGCCGTCTAAAAATAATACGCAGGTATATATTAAAGTTACAGAAAACTTTATTAAACCTGTTGAAAACACAGATTATTTTAGTAAATCGCAACGTCGTTTGGATTGGCAATTGTCTGTGGGACTATTGACATTCTAATTATCTAAGGTATCCAATAAAATATAGGTATATATGAAGAATATGAAAAATATAGTAGCGGCATTATTGCTGTTGGGGGTGACTAATACGTATGCTCAACAAATCGAAAAACCTACGATAAAGTCAAAGACTACTTTTGCTATTATCGTAGACAGGGCTACCTATTCATCTGCTAAAGCAGAGATCGATGCCTATAAAGAGGTAGTGCAGAAAGACGGTTTGGGAACATATATCGTATCGGATGAATGGACTTCGCCAGAGAAGATAAGAGAGATACTCCATAAATTGTATCTCGATAAGAAAGCTCCTTTAGAGGGGGCTGTATTTGTAGGTAATATTCCAGTGCCAATGTTGCGTGATGCGCAGTTTATGACATCAGCACTGAAGATAAATCAAAAAATCCGTTGGGACAAATCCTCTGTTCCCTCAGATCGTTATTATGATGACTTTGATTTACAATTTGACTATCTCAAACAAGATACTGCAAAAGGTAGGGAATTGTACCATTACTACTCCCTCAGACCCGAGTCACCTCAGTTCCTAGAAATGGATATCTACTCTGGTCGTATCAAACCTCCAGTACGTGATGGCGAAGATATGACGCAGAAGATAAAAGATTATTTAACCAAGGTGGTATCACTTAGAAAGCAGTCTTATCCTTTGGATGATATGATAGTTTCGGTGGGGCATGGGTATAATTCAAATTCTGTGAATTCTATATTAGGTGAATCTGCCGCTTTGAAATCACAATTTCCATACTTATTTAAACCAGGTGGTTCTATTAAATTTTTAAACTACCGCAATGCGGAATTTATGAAGTATAATTTGCTGACAGAGCTGAAGCGTCCTTCTGTGGATTTTGCTTATATGACTGGTCATGGTACTAGTACATTGCAGATGATAAACGGATACCCAGTGAGCTCGGCGCCACAACCATCTATGGCCAATGTAGCCCGCTATTTGCGCTCCAAAATGCTAGCTGCCAAAGAGAGCAATAGAGATACATTTAAGGTAAAAGAGGATTTTAAGAAATCATTAGGGCTATCTGACAAATGGTTTGAAGATGCTTTTGATGCGAATGCTATCAAAGCGGATTCTATTTACAATATCAATTTGGATGTACAGATCGATGATTTGAAGGATGCTAATATCCAAGCAAAACTTGTTTATCTGAATTCTTGTTTGACAGGGTCATTTCATTTAGATGATTATATTGCTGGTTATTACCCATTCTCAAAGAATCAAAATATAGTGGCTATTGCTAACTCGGTAGGTGTATTACAAGACCTTTGGCCTTCCGAATTGATGGGATTATTGGGCAATGGATATCGTGTAGGCAATTGGTTGAAACATATAGCATATTTGGAAACACATATCCTTGGTGATCCTACTTTTCACTTTGCTTCAGCGCGAGCGCAGGAGCTGAATGATGCTACAGCATTGAATCAGTCTGTGGGATATTGGAAAAAAGTACTAAAAGAGAATGATGCTGATTTGCAGAGTTTAGCCTTAGAAAAATTGGCTGGTATTCTTTCTGTAAAGGAGGTGTCACCATTATTGAAGGAGTATTACTTTAATTCTCCATTTGAATCGACACGTATGCAAGCGTTCCAATTATTGGCTTACATAGAAAATGATGATTATATTGAGGTGTTGCATGCCGCAAAGAATGATCCTTATGAGTATATACGTCGTAGAGCGATTTATGATCTTACAGATTTTGGTTCGGATGAATTTACTAAAGATCTAATCCAATTTTATGTTGATGATCCACATTCCGAGCGTGTCGCATATCGCGTACGTTGGGCTCTTCAATTTATGAACCCCGTGTTGGCCAAGAAAGAAATCAATACCCTGATCCGAAATAATCCGGCAGTTGTTGGCGGTGCTGTACTGGCTGAAAAATTGGATAAGGATGTAGATTATGCAGCAAAGAAAGCGAATGACTTGGCAAAGGCATTAAATGACACCTCATTGTCTGAAAAAGAACGATTGGGAGAAATCAACTCTTTACGCTTATATAGACATCATGCTGTAGTGCCTGATGTGATAGCATTAGCAAAAAATAAAGATAATTCTGAAACCATACGTATCAAAGCATTAGAAGCATTGGGATGGTTTACGTTATCTTATCAAAGAAATAATATAATCGCTGGATGTGATGATATTATAAGCTCTGAAGCGCCTAAAGCTGTAAAAGCAGAGGCTTTGAAGACAAAGAATAGAATCAAAGGTAATGCACATAAGAAATCGTAAATATATCGTTTGTCCATTATAGCTATATTATACGGGACAAACTTCATCGATATCTAATCCTCCCAAAAGTAATAGCTACTATTGGGAGGATTTTTTTTGTCGCAAGATAGTTATACTGGGGACGGTTTGTAGGTACGTTATCTGCTTACTTAGCGATATAGGATGTGGTGTTTGGTATATACCTAGGTATATGCTATAGATAAACTATAAACAATAAAAGGCTTACGTTTTGTAAGCCTTTTATTGTTTATAATATTGCACTTAGTGCTTATGATCGTCAAGTGGTGGTGTAATCATGATATGTGCTTTGTAGGAACCTTCGTCCATCAACCAAGGCATACCAATGTTATTACTTTTGTTCGAAAGACCTAAGTCAGCTGCTTTTGCGTATGGTATATAAATTACATATCTGCGCTTAGCATCTTTTATTTCTCCAGTAGTTGCATCTACATTTTGTGAGTTACCCCAATAGCCATATAATGTTGTTGGCGTCTGTGGGATAGATAATTTACCATCTTTAAATTCTTGCTCACGGATTTTATCTCTTTCTTTACGTTTACCTTGCTCTGTTAATTCACGTCCGCGTGCCATAAAGGGCTCTAAACTTTCGGGGTAACAATAGGCATAGTACATTGACATCTTGTAATCTGGAGCTAAACAGATGTATCCATTTTTTCCTTCACGTAATGTCACCAATTTTCCGTTTTGATCATAGCCATATACTTTGGCTTCTGCTCTAAATTCTGCTGGTGCTGCTTGAGTAGCGATTTTAATCTGTAGGTCGGCAGGAAGAATCTGCTTTGCTTGCTGTGCATTTGTTGTAAATATTAATGCTACAAATGCAATAGCTAAACTTGCTATGTTTTTCATGGTTTTAACGTTGAATTGTTATAAACAAATATAGGTCTAAATAATTTATTTAGACCTATATTTTGAAAGCTAAAATAGCTCTTTATATAAATATTTTAACGGGGCAAAGTCTCTGGCCTTGGCATTTTATATTTTGAACCTGTCGCCGCTTGCAGGAATGCAGCAACGGCTTGAATCTCTTCTCTTGTTAAGTCTAGTGGCTTCAACAAAGGGTCTGTATGTGGAAACATAGGGTCTGCCAATTGTGCTGCTGTCTTTGGGTTGTTCATCACCATGCCACTATTATACATATTTAAAACGCCTATCATATTGTCAAAAAGACCATTATGCATCCACGGGTTCGTGTTCATTACATCTCGCAGAGAAGGGGTTCTAAATTTACCTACATCTGCAGGGTTTTTTGTTACTTCATAACGGCCTAAATCCTCATATTTCCGTTTGTAATAGGTCAATCCTAAATTGTGAAAGCTTTCGTCTGTAAGGAATTGACCATTGTGGCAGTTCATACAGCGTGCTTTGGTGCGAAATAAGTGCATCCCTTGAATCTCTTGATCTGTCATCGCATTGTGCTTGCCATCCAAAAACTCATCAAAACGGCTTCGACGGCTTTGTAAAGTACGTTCGAAAGACGCTATTGCTTTCATCACTTCAGGGATAGAGAAGTCCTCATCGCCAAAAGCTTCTTCAAACATTTTTCTATATCCAGGTACCGCTTTAAGCTTAGGGATTACTTTTGTTATATCCATATCCATCTCATGGTGTGCCTCGATTGGGAATAATGCCTGTTCTTCTAAAGAGCCTGCTCTACCATCCCAAAACATACTCTTGCGTGCATATACATTCAATAGGGAAATACTATTTCGGGTGCCTTGTAGGTGGTCATGTCCTGTAGGTACTGTCAGGTGATCTGCCCATGAGGTCTGTGGATTGTGGCAGGAGCTACAAGATATCTGATTTGAACTTGACAATATAGGGTCAAAGAATAGGGTCTTTCCAAGTTTTATCAAGGGATGATCCATCTTCCTTAAATAGCTGCTGTCTATCTTCGGTAGCGACTTAAATTCGGACCATACTACCCCCGAATCAATCGTCGGTTTGGGCCATTCAGTAATAGGTTTACTGTATAGCACGCGCAAATCATCTATTGATTTATTACTTAGTAAAGTAATAGAAAGAATAATACTTGATAACGTAATAAATACTACACTCAATCTCTTCATCGTTACAAATTTAAAAAACAAAACCAGAAGTAATGCCAAATTGTGTCAAATTATAAGCAGATGCATGGGATATATTTCCGCCTATAAAGTAGGTTTGCAGCTTTTTAACGGGAACAGCTATCTTCACCGCAAAGTCTATTAATGAAACTTCTGTATTTTTATAATCAAAATTATTGGCCAACATTTGATATCTCATTGATGTTGTGTTCATTCCTGTCCATGCTGCTTGGGAGGATAGGGGCTTACTTAGTGAATATCCTATTTTTGCAATTAATGTGTTTTTTGCAATTTTTTGATTCAGATCAATCTGACCACCGACATGGAGTAATTTAATATTTTCAATAGCCGCAGGTAGTAAGTAGGATTCTTTGCTGTCGATATGGTAACCGAATATTTTCGCCGCCCATGTCGTAGGAGAAGTGTTTTTCTGATAGGACAAATAACCTCCTATTGATTGGTTAACTGCATTAAACAAATTTTCTTCACTGATTTTTACAAGGCCTATTTGGCTGTCTAGATTATTGAATCGTCCTTCGAATCCATCTATGTTTTTGTAATTATATTGCACAGCAGCTTCAATTCTTTGGGATGAATTTATAGCAACTTTATACCCAAGTTGTACGTCGAAATCATATTTATCTGCTTCGTTTATAACTAAAGCGACATCTTTTATTTTCTTTTGGATATTTGATCCAATGAATTTGGTCCTTGCAAACCAACCAAGGTGATTGGAAGGGACGTAGTGGATAGAGAACCCGTAATTATACCCTAGGTATTCTGCATTGTCTCGTATACCAGCAAATATTTTGTTGTAATTTCCTAAGCCTGTCTCGTGAATGATAGTTGGTCGTCCTAACTCACTATTAAATGATACCTTAGCTTTTTGGAAGTAGCGTGCACCTATTAGTGCTATACCTAAGTTGTAATTTGAGGTCGTTTTATATGCTAAAGAAAATGTTGCATTGAGATCTGAACTGATATTGTTGGTTCTAGGATCTCTCTGCCTTGTTGACTGCTTGCCTATAAAAGAAGCTTCAAAGGCATATGTCATTTTATTATAACTCTTAGAAAGTCCTCCTAAGATCTTGTATTGTTCATTTGTTAAATCGCCCCCAACGGTATCTGACATGATGTATGGATACAAATAATCATAGTCCAATGTTTCATTAAAATTGACATTCTTCGTTTTAATGTTATTGTATTGGAAATCACCCCAAAGGTTTAAGTTCTTATTTTTTGTTTGGAAAGACTCAATATTAATATTGAAATCGTTTGTTGCAGAACCTTTTTGAAGGATATACCTTTTACTATCTTCAGCGGTGTAATTCACGCTCATATTCGTGTATTGAATGGGAATGTTGAGCGACTTTAACGCAGGAGCATCATAGTATTTATTTAATTCATTATTGAGGGTATTATATTTTGATAATACCACAAAAGTACTATCCTGAGCATGAAGTGTCGTGCTCAGGATAGAAAGTAATGATATGATTGTTAACAATCTCATTTAAAATATTATTTCATTAAAGAAGGCTTTGATTCTGGGGTAAAATCAACGCTTGAATTATTGGTGTCTTGATAGATAACACGTCCATCAGGATTTGTTGTTAATACTTTGCGCAATACCGATTTACCATAGCGTGTAGCGTCAGATGAAGTTCTACCACAGTATGTCCAGCCCATATCCAATTGTGGAGAGGTAAGGATCCATTCAAAATCTGTTTCTACGGATAAATTAACAGCGTCCAAAATGTATGTGTTTGGTATTTTGTATGAATTTGAATTAACAGGGTTGCCAAGAGCATTTAAATAACTATATGTATATAAATGGTCCGTTTTGTAATTGTCTATAGTCATTCCTTCTGGAAGTCTAGCCAATACATACGATTTAAAACCTCTATTGTTCATAAGCATAGTCCCATTAACAGAGATCATATTTGTTACTTGTGGGTTGTCAACATTGATAGTAGAAATTAAGTCAATTTCGAACTCTGCATTTCGAAGGTCAAGAGAGTTCGGATTGTATTCTATATGGTCAATAGCGTTATTGGCAATTACAATTTGTTTACCAGGTAAAATAGGGGATTGTTTTCCTGTCCCTGGAACCATAATAATTGATCCTGCAGTAAATGCTTCATTCATTATATTTGGGGTGTATTCTCTTTTTGTTGTTGTTAAGAAAGCTGCTTCTGAAATAATCAAGCCATCAGCATATAGCGTTTCATCAGAATTATTGTAAATAATAAAATATTTGTCACCATTATAGGATTTGTTTTCCGGTGTAACTGTTCCGGTAAAGAATATCTCTTTCAAGATAAGACCTGCTGTTTCATCAAAAATGAATAAGTCTAATTGAATATTTACGTTTGGACCATTAATAACTATTCCATTTTTAGAACCTCTTACTTTAGACGTTATCGCTTGGCCATCTTTGTTATAACGCATAGATCCCTCTAATGTGACATCGTATGTTCCATTTGGTAATGTACTAGCGAAATCGTTGATAACACTTGCGCCAGAATCACTAAATTTTACTATTCCATCGGCAGCGGCATTAACCCCAACCGTATTAGAAGAAGCTACTTTTGATAAATTCGTTGTCGGGTTAATAACAGTACTTGTCACAATACCTGTATTAATCTCCGTGAATTTTAATGTAGCATTTTCTATGGCATAATCTTGGATCCCTTCAGGTGCTTTCATGGATACCTCAACATCGTTGAATTGTATATCTTGATCTTTCGAACAAGAAAAAAACAAGGTAGAGCTGATTAATCCTACAATTAGTAAAATCGTATTTTTTGTATTCATTGTGTTTGTATGTTATGGTTATAGTGTTAATGTTAATTCCATCCCAAAGTATGCCGGATCTAAGGTTCTCGTTACTGTCGCACCACTTGGTGTTGTATAATTTGGTTTATACAAGAATAAGCGGTTGACAAATACTGATGCTCTTAGGTAGTTTTTAAATATTTTCGAAGCTTTTAGATTAATCTGTAAATCTATGGGTTGCTTGCTCGGGACAAACAAGGTTAAATTGTAAGATTCGACTAACTGCTTTAGCGTAGGATCATTTAGTGATTCTGCTGTAAATGGTCTTACAATTTCATCTTCGACAAATTTATAGGCTATAGGAATGCCTAACTTGGGCATGCTCTGCGATTTGTAATACCATAAGGCTTGAAATGAAGCTGATATATTTAGACCTAAAGAAGGCAAATAACTATCAACAGTGAAATTTGAATTCAACATATCACGGATATAGCCATCATCGTCTAAGTACAATCCTGATATCTGACGTGTTTTTCCATTGTGGATAATATCATCGTTTAGTTTCCAGATAGGCAAGCTATTCTTATATATTGTTTTATACCAAGCTCCATTAACTGTAAAACGGGTGTTGATACCACGGAAACGTCTTGTTGTTAACTGAAACTCTAAACCATCTTTAAGAATCTGGCTTTCATTTTCAGATTGTGAATAGGAGTAAAATTCCTTTGCTTTCTCAGCATCAAAATCTGCAAGAGAAGGTTTTTGTGTTAGATTTGATACATCAATAGAGGTATTATTATATTTAGTATACTCAATAGATTTTTGAATATTGTTTGGTCGGAACGCATCATTCATTCTTTCTTTGAAGAATGTAAAAGAAAGTCTATTACCATCGTAATCAAAATCTGTAGTTACCTCAAATTTTTTATTAGTAGCGGGTAATATATTGTAGTTTACCGGATTGGTAATGTCTGTATAAGCTTGCGCAATACGGTATTCTGGATTGTTGTGAAAGAAATTTAATTCTACGATATCACGATAATGCAGGTTTGGATATAAATGATCTAAGGTTGGTGTTTTTTTGTGAATACCAACTCCACCGCCAACTGTTACACCAAACGGTTTGTGATCAATATTGAAACTTGGCAAATGTAATCTTACATTGGCACGGGGTTCAGCATATATCTTGTTAGACATGTTATATTCTTTTGATAAAGATGTCATTGAAAAGGCTCTTATTCCGATCATTGCTTCCAATCTGAATTGGTTGAAATTGTAAGATAGGTTGTCTTCTGCAAATGCAGATAGGGTATGGTAGCTAGGGATATCTTTAAATGCTCTAGGTCTAGCTGTTATCGCAGTATTGGTTGGGTAGTCGAGATCATATACTTGACCTTTACCATAGTTTTTAGAAAAATTACTTTCAACACCTAGTTTTATATTGTTCTTTAGGGCATTGAAGTCTATATTATGCTGAGACGTCAATTTTGTATACGCGGTAAAAGGAAGCCCCTCTACATACAAATTTGAAAGGTACGAAGGAGTCAGAAATTGTGCCTCATGTGAACCTTGCTCTAATGAATTGACTAGTATAGTAGCTGTTCGTGCTTGAATCCACTTATCCTCTTCAATGATATCTTTTTGGAACGTTAGATTGGATGTAAGGTGTAAATTTTTAATCCATTTGTTAGGGTTGAAAGTGATTAAAAATTGATTGTTCCATCCAAAGCGCTGTTTTCTCCCATAATAGCTATCTGCCACAAATGAATTGTCGGGATCTGTCTTGTTATTATCTAATGTAGTATTGTAATCTAGATTAGACTTGAAGTTGTAGCTGTGAAGACCTATCCATGTTTTATCTAAGCGTATAGATCCACTTGCACGACTAAAGTTGACAAAACTATTCGTTGGATCGGACTGTGCTCGAATGTAACCAATGTCAGCATTTATGAATAAATTGTCCTTTAGTGAATAACCTTTGCTTAGTGAAAATAACTTGCCGAAACCATCTGCTTTAGCACGGAATGTATAAGGGGAATAACCTTTCTTTCTTTCGATTAATACTAAGCCAGATGTCAAATCACCATATTCTACCGAAGGAATACCTCTTACGATGGTTACCTTTTCAATATCATCTGTACCTAATGACCTAAGGTCCAATCCTCGATTTGTGTTTTCTACATTGCTATTTAATCCTGATGTAGTGTATCCTCTTACGGACTGTAAATCGGAGTTGGTGTTGATTGGTGCACCATCCATGACAAAAGAGATGCCCAAAGAAGACATATCATATTTGTCTGAAGTGATAGTTTTATCTTTTAGGTTTACCTCACGTAGCTTGATCGCATTAAAGGAGGTTAACTCTGGGTCCTGCGCACGTCCTCCGGGCAATAATTCTAATAAATCTGCAAAACTTGAAGGTTGCAATAACTGCATGGCTTCTTTGGTGATGACAGAGCTGGTATTTAGATTTTTGGACTCTTGTGCTGTAACATATACTTCATCAATATTTTGTACAGCATTTGAAAATTGCACATCCAATATGGTATTGTCATCTATGGTTATATTTCTGGTTATTTTATTATAACCGATGTATTGGAATACAATCGTGTGTGGCCCTTTACTAAGCGTTAGTGCATAGGAGCCATTCTTCTTACTCACTATCTTTGTGCCATTTGTAGAAATAGTAACATTCGCTAGAGGAACCTGTTTTTCATTGGTGATAGTACCCGCTAGTTTATATGTTTGAGCGAATGTGAAATTCGTCGACAATAAAAATATTAGTAAGAATATGTTTTTCAAAACTTATTAAGATTAAATCTAAACAATGCAAAATAACATAAAATTATTGAGCTGTTTAGAATAATTCTTAACACATAAATGTAAATTTTTATTGTTGTCTTTTATTGATTAAATATCGTCAGAATTTAATACGAAAGTTCAACAATAAATAGAAAATTGTTTTCTATTTATTGTTCTTCCATATCTTCCTCAATATCTTCTTCTGTTGAATCGCTTTCTTCTGCTTGTTCAACTTGTAGTTGATTCAATAATTCTTGAACCTGCGCTTCGGATGCGGTAAGTTTAGATTTGCAAATATTGATTAATAGGGAAGCACGTTCAATTTTAACAGCCAGTTCGTCAACATTCACTTCACCCAATTCTATTTCTGAAACGATTTGTTGCAATTCGTTGTATGCATCTATGTACGTATATGTAGTTTCCATGATTTATTTTTTTTGCGTTACAGTGCTTGTGACTAATCCATCTACAAATAGCGTTTCTATTTCATCGCCTATGTTGATTTCCTCTTTTGAAGTAATTGCTTTACCATTCTTTCTGCTAATACTAAAACCTCTCTTCAATAATAAATGGGGGTCAGCCATTTTTATTAATCGGCTTAGATTATCCAATTCATGATGTTGTTGTTTGATGAAATGTTCGCTATATAGTTGTAGCTTTTGTGCGAGCAAGCTGATTTGATGTTGTTCTGATTTGATGTTATTAATACTTGACCAATTTATGGTTTGCACAGCATTTTGCAATTTTGACCTTTCTGTGTGAAACAAATTGTTGATAGCAAGAATAAGCTGTTTTTGAGCATTATCAAGCGGAATAGCGAAGTTGTGGAACTTTTGGATCAAGAAATCAGCTAATTCACTTGGTGTAATCGCATTTTTATAAGCTACCATTTCACTGACTGTTTCATTTGTCGAATGACCAATTCCTGTTAGTACCGGTATTGGGAAAATAGCAATTGCTTTGGATAAATGATAGTTATTATAACTAGAAAGACCTACCTCACCACCACCACCACGAATGATGGCTACAGCATCATATTGATCGGTACGTTCGGCAATGACGGCCATTTGTTTGATGATGGAAGCTATAGATTTGTCGCCTTGTAATAATGCAGGATACAATGTGGTTTCTATTTTATAACCCCAAGGATTGTTATTAATTATCTTATAAAAATCAGATAATCCTTTACTTGTTTCTACCGAAATAATGGCCAATCGCTTTGGTATAAGTGGAAATGGAATGCGTTTGTTGGCATCGAATAGTCCTTCTTCCTGAAGGCGAAATATACTCTCTTTCTTTTCTTTCTCCAACTCGCCGAGTACAAAGGAAACGTCTATATCAACAATCCGAAGGCTCAAGCCGTGCAATGGATCATAAGAAATACCTGCCTGAAAGTAAATCGTAATGCCATCACGGAGGGGTTCGTTCAGCAATTTGATAAACTGAGCATTGACACGTTCGAAGTCAGACTTCCATAATATAGAACGTATCTCGGCGACGATTTTACCGTCTTTTTTTTCGACTAACTCGGGGTAGCAATGTCCAGAATGTTTGTAGTGATTGAGTTTGTTCATCTCTGCTTTTACCCAAAATAAGCTTTTGTAGCGATCAGAAATTGTTTTCTGAATGCTTTTCGTTACTTCTAGTAAGGAGAAGATCGTCTTATCATTAATCACTTCTGGCATCTCTCAAATATAAGCTAAAAAAGATGTGCTATCAAGATTATTTGAATAGGGTTGGTTGCTTAAATAAAGTAATTGTTACAAAGTCTATGCTGTTGTTTTGCGGTTTCATGCGTTTTATTAGTACATTTACTCTAGAAACCTATACATAATGAATACACTAAATCGACTATCCGTTCTACTATTAATTGCTGCTTTACACGCAAGTGGAACTGTGTATGCGCAGCGCAAGCCAGCTAATTCGTCTACAATAAATTTTGATAATTCATCTTCTTCGGTCTATAATCTGAAGAAAATGACTAAAGAAATTGATGCGATAGCGCAGGAAGCTATACGCGAAAAAGCAACACCTGGAATGGTGGTGATGGCAATAAAAGATGGTAAGGTTATTTTTGATAAAGCGTATGGTTATCACACCTATGCTAAGAAAGTACGTACAAAGACAAGTGATATTTTTGATTTAGCTTCCATTAGCAAAATTGCTGGTACTACTCCAGTGATCATGAATCTTTACGATAAGGGTATGCTAGATTTGGATGATACCATGGGGAAATATTTACCTGAGGTTCGCAACACGGATAAAGATACGATTACCTTGCGTTCAGTATTATTGCATGAAGCAGGTTTTACACCATTTATTCCTTTTTATAATGATTTAAAGAAAGGAGATTTACAAAAGTCTTATGCAGAGACACATCAAGTAAAGCTGGCTGATGATGCATTCTTGAAAAACAATTATTATAAGGATGTGATGTGGCCACAGATGATGAAATCTACTTTGAAGACTCCCGGTAAGTACGTGTATTCGGATATCAGTATGTATGTGATGAAGGAGGTAGCAGAGCAGATCACAAATGTTCCTATGGACCAATATGTAACGGATACTTTTTATAAGCCTATTGGAATGCATACCGCGGGTTATAATCCTAGAAATCGTTTTGCAAAAAATAGAATTGTGCCAACAGAAAATGATACCTCTTTTAGAAAAGTGTTATTGGAAGGATATGTGCATGATCAAGGTGCAGCCATGGCAGGTGGCGTAGCAGGGCACGCTGGCTTGTTTGCGACAGCAAAGGATTTAGCTATTTATGGACAAATGTTGTTGAACAGAGGAGAATATGCTGGTGTTCAGTATTTCAAACCTGAAACCATTGATTTGTTTACGTCTAGTCAGTCCAAAGTCAGTCGTAGAGGCCTTGGTTTTGATCGTTATGATCCTTCATCAGCAAGTGGTTATCCTTCTAAGTTGGCGAATAAAACGGTTTATGGGCATACAGGATATACAGGTACTTGTATTTGGGTGGATCCACAAAACCAGCTTGTTTATATATTTTTGTCAAACCGCGTACATCCGCAGGTATCTACGAAGTTGTTGAATCTGAATATCCGTAGCCGCATTCAGGATGTTATTTATCAAACCATAAATCAAGTTAAATAATGATTAAATATATTGCAGCATTAACTATTGCTACATCTTTGTCGACAAGTTTGTGGGCACAAGATTATAAGCAAATCCATAAGGATATGATCGTTGTCGATGGACATAATGATGTTATTATTTCTTCAATATTGGATGGCCATGATATTGGATATCTATTGAAAGTAGGGCACACAGATATTCCTCGTTTGATAGAAGGAGGTGTTGATGTACAGGTGTTTGCCGTGTGGTCTGATGATAAAAGATGGAAAATTGGTGCCTTCAAGCATGCTAATGATCAGATTGATGCGCTGGAGGCTGTTGTAAATCGAAATACCGATAAGATCCAAATTGCAAAGTCATATGCTGATATACAACGTATCCAAGCAGCAGGCAAGATTGCTGCAGTAATCGGAATTGAAGGTGGCAATATGATTGAAGAAAGTGTTGATAATTTAGAATATTTGTACAATCGTGGTGCGCGTTACCTTACATTAACATGGAATTACAATTTGCCTTGGGTTACAGCGGCTGCTGTTGAAGATAGTAAACCGGAAAATGA
This sequence comes from Sphingobacterium rhinopitheci, assembly GCF_022627575.1. Taxonomy (GTDB): domain Bacteria; phylum Bacteroidota; class Bacteroidia; order Sphingobacteriales; family Sphingobacteriaceae; genus Sphingobacterium; species Sphingobacterium rhinopitheci. The sequence continues at coordinate 120,563 of NZ_JADEYQ010000007.1, read as the reverse complement.
ACAACAGGGATTGTCCAAACATGGGGTGGAGATTATTCGTAAGATGAATCAATTGGGGATGATGGTTGATCTATCGCACGCCAGTAAAAAGACATTTTATGACGTGATGAAAGTGAGTAAAAAGCCTGTTTTGGTATCACATAGTAACGCGGCAGCTTTGACACCACATTCCAGAAATCTAGATGATAAACAACTTAAAGCACTCAAGAAGAATAAAGGTGTAGTAGGTGTAAATTTCTATTCTGCATTTTTGGATTCTACCTACAACTCACGTTTAAATACGCTATATACAGTGCAATTGGGCGTAGCACCTTCCGAAAAAATGGGCTCTACAGCTAAATATAATAAATTGACTCCGGAAAATCAGGCTAAAGCAGATGCACCTATCGAGCGATTATTGGAGCATATCGACTACTTAGTGGAAAAGGTAGGTATCGACCATGTCGCAATTGGCTCAGATTATGACGGTATAGAATCTGCCCCTGTAGGCCTGGAGGATGTTTCTAAATTCCCTGTCCTTACTAAAGCGCTGTTGGAACGCGGTTATTCCAAAAAGGATATCAGTAAAATAATGGGATTGAACTTTCTACGTATTTTAAAAGATAATGAGGGATAATAAGGTTCAATAGTTTGTTAATTAGTAGAGTGTGAAACGATATCTACTTAATTACGAATTAAATAGGCTATATCTACTATTTTATTTATCCTGTGATAAGCCTATTTTTGAAGCCTTATTTTACGCATTCATCAATCCATTGTTACGGTCACTATTAGCGTCATTTTCTTTCTTAAAGATCTAGCATCCTTCAGTTGCTCAAGATCTTTTTCAACTTTCTAAGCTAACGAGTTCGTCATAGTTTTTCTTCAGTTTCTGTATCAGACGTACATAGACAAATCTGTAATATAAGAGTAGAAGTATGCCTATTATGGTAAATGTAGTAAGCATGATCGTTACCATAGCTGCATTTGATACGGCGGCTGTATGTTCTGCGCCTGCACCATCTGTAAAGCCTTCTTTAAACGAATGAAATACAGACTCGTCTAGGATGCCAAATGTCCATTGAACGATAATGATACCCATGGTGATAGCGATGTACATCTTTACCCAAGATCGAGCTTTTAGTATGCTCTTCATTAGAGACTTGGTATCGGTATACGTTTTTATTTTATTATATTCTTTATAGAATACAATAAGGAAATATGCTGTCGCTAGGGTACCTAGTACTTCCAGAACTATATCATAGTTTTTCATCTTTTCTGTTTCATAGATGAGGTAATATCCCTTTAAGGATAAGCCTACGATAAACTCTGCCAAACAGATGAATAGTATCCAGCGCAAGATAGAAGAAGAGTTCTTATGGAGCATTCTTCTTATTTCATCTTTATTTATTTTAGGGAAGTGGTCTGCCTTTTTCCAGTGTGTCTTTAATAAATCTAGTTCTTCCATTGTACTATCCCTCCTGATTAATCATTGTTTTCAATTTTGTCTTGATGCGGTTCATCTTTACACGTGCATTAACTTCGCTAATACCCAATGTTTCCGATATTTCAGCATAATCTTTATCTTCTAAATACATATATACTAGCGCCTTTTCGATATCATTTAATTGGCGTACTGCGCTATATAGGGAGCTGAGTTGTTGCTCTTGTTGGTCATCATATTCTTCGTATCGAATATTTTGAAGGGAGTTATCCCATTCTACGGTAGTAATTTTTCTCTTTTTTACACGATAAAGTGATATTGCAGTATTCAAGGCAACACGATATGCCCATGTTGTAAATTTTGAATCTCCTTTGAAGCTCGGATACGCTTTCCACAACTGAATGACCATTTCCTGAAATAGGTCTTTATGTGCATCGATATCTGTGGTATAGAGGCGGCAAATTTTATGGAGGATATTTTGATTCTCCTCCAGTAGGTTGACAAAGTATAGCTCAGCTTGTGGATTCATATATTGACTTATATGTCGAATTTACGTACTTATTGTTACAGGTTATTTTTAATTTTTAGGTTACCGCTCTTTTTTTTATAATTTCGCTATATGGCTAAATCAAAATCAGCACACTTTTGTCAATCGTGTGGCTACGAATCGCCCAAATGGTTGGGACAATGTCCTTCCTGTAAACAATGGAATTCTTTCGTCGAAGAAGTTGTCGAGAAGGCCTCTTCTCGTGTGCCGGAATGGCGTAGTACAACGACTGCCTCTGGCGTACAAAAAAGAACGAATAAAGCCGCCATTATCCATGAAATAGTATATTCTGAAGAACAACGTATTACGACTCCAGACAATGAATTTAATCGTGTCTTGGGAGGAGGGATCGTACCCGGTTCTTTGGTGTTGATAGGTGGTGAACCTGGTATTGGTAAATCTACGCTTATGTTACAATTGGCACTTTCAATTCCAAACATCAAGGTGTTGTATATCTCTGGTGAAGAGAGTGAGCAGCAGATAAAGATGAGAGCAGAGCGTTTGTCACAGCATTCAACAGCAAATTGTTATATCCTAACGGAGACTTCTACACAGAATATATTTAAACAATTGGAATCCATTGAGCCCAATGTGGTGGTTATAGATTCAATTCAAACACTACATTCATCGCAGATTGAATCTGCACCGGGGTCCGTATCCCAAGTGCGTGAATGTACAGCTGAATTACTGCGTTATGCTAAGGAAACAAATACACCCGTTTTTATCGTCGGTCATATCACTAAAGACGGGTCGATAGCAGGGCCTAAAGTGTTGGAACATATGGTGGATACGGTTTTGCAGTTTGAAGGGGATAGACACCATGTATATCGTATTCTGCGTGCTGTAAAAAATAGGTTTGGCTCTTCTTCTGAATTGGGTATATATGAGATGCAGGGCTCTGGATTGAGGGAGGTATCAAATCCCTCGGAGATCATGATATCGCAACGCGATGTACCCACCAGTGGTGTGGCTATAGCAGGTATGTTAGAAGGGGTACGTCCTTTGATGATTGAAGTGCAAGCATTGGTGTCCAATTCCGCCTTTGGTACGCCACAGCGTAGCTCTACCGGTTTTGATACCAAGCGTCTCAATATGTTACTAGCTGTTTTAGAGAAGCGTTTTGGCTTTAGACTTTCGGCACAAGATGTATTTTTAAATATTGCCGGTGGTCTTCGTGTAGAAGATCCCGCCATTGACCTTGCTGTTATTGCGGCGATTATTTCATCGCAACAAGATATACCGTTACCGAGCAATATCGCTTTCGCTGGTGAGGTCGGCTTATCTGGCGAGATTAGAGCGGTCAATAGGATAGAACAACGTATCTCGGAGGCCGAGAAATTGGGCTTCGATGGGATCTTTATTTCAAAATACAATACTAAGGGCTTAGATGCCAAGAAATATAACATCGCTATTCGCCCGATGGCAACCTTAGAAAATGTATTTAGTGCATTATTTGGGTAACAAAAGGGAGCTTCTTACAAGCTCCCTTTTATTTGCACTCTTAGTTTATACATTGCAAGTGTATAACTTTGAAACTCTACCAGCCTATAATTAGGGTTAAGATCTGATTTTTCTAATATCAGTTTATTTGTTGTACGGGATAGGTTGTGCTACATTTGTATTCAGCCTTTAAATATTATTTTGCCTAAGCAGATTATCATTTGATATCGTCTCCTAACGAGAAAAAATTATCTTAATAATATAATTAATATTCATGTTGGATGTCAAAAAGTGTGTGATTTTACCTAAAATAGCCTATTTTCGACGTTTTTATCACTAGATAGCACTATACCAATTTGCTATTATAGGTATTATTGGTGCTGATGATCTAATGATTTAAATACTTCCTATTATTACTGCCATTTTATTTGCGTCATAACGCTTTTTATGGACCTTTTGTCTTTTGATTGATAGGTTTTTAACTGTTTGGAGGGCTAATTGTTAGTCTTATTCATTCCAATTTGATTGAACCAGCTTTTTTTTATGTCTATTATAAGCTATTTATCCTATCGCCATAAGGTTTTGTTTTACTTTTTTGTTACAGAAGGGGTGCTCTAATAATTATTCCCTTCTTAACGAAACCGATTGCGTAAAATACGCAATCGGTTTCGTTAAGAAATTGTTAAAATAAAATGTAAAATTCCTTTTTTATTAACAAGCTGATTATTTATCATTGTTTATTAAGTCAAACTTAATAAGAAAATACTACCAATAAATAACACCTAAAAGCTTACCTATGTTAAGGAATTTTTGTGTATTAATGACCGCAGTAGTGGCAAGTATTACAACTGCAAAAACCATTGATATTGAAAGTTTGAAACTTTCAAAAAATTGGAAATCTAAAATTGATACTACTGAAGAACAGTTGTCTAAAGAGGCGCTAGATAAATTTGCTGGTTTTAGATCTACTTCTAATAGTATTGATACTGTCAATGTAAAACAGGCACAACTACAAACATTTACAAATCTAGCTAGTATTATTCAATCACAGGTAGCAGGTGTATATGTTCAAAAACCTAGCGCTGAACCTGGAGCATATCAGAATGTTAAAATTAGAGGAGCCAATTTGCCAATTTTTGATAATGCTGCATTGAATAATGTTAGACCAACAGTCTATGTAAATGCTGTTCCAATGAGTACAACACATAGCTTTGCCTACAATATTCAAAGTTATGATTTCAACAGAATTGGTCCCGAGACGGACTTTCTTAATTTTGTAGATGTCAGTGCAATACAGAGTATTGAAATCGTAAAGGATCCTGTTCAATTAGCTACTTTGGGGACCTTGGCTTCAAATGGTGCTATCTTGATCACGACATATGGCGGTAAGTCTGGTAAGCGTGAAATATCGGTAAATTCGTATTACTTCTATAATAATTTTATGTGATGTTACTTTAGACAAGTAAAAATTAAAACTAAACCCTAATTTATGAACCCAAAATTCTACCTTAGTATACCTAAGGATTTTCTTTTTACTTTATTTTTTATTCTTTTTTTTAGTTTACCCGCCTTTACTCAGCATGTAGTTAAAGGTAAAGTTTCTGATAGTGATGGACCTCTAGCTGGAGTTTCTATCAGATCACAGAATAATAGTAAAGTCATTTCTTCAACAAATTCAGATGGCTCATTTAGTGTAACTGTTAATGATAATGATGTGTTGATTTTTAGTATAGTAGGATATCAACAAAAGCAAGTATCTGTTGATAAAAAGACTGTAATCAATGTTTTGATGGTTCCTTTAGAGAACGTATTAGATGAAACTATTGTTACGGGGTACACAACGATAAATAGAGCCAAGAATACTGGAGCTATAGCAAGTATATCGTCTAAAGATATTGAAAATCTTCCTGCAGCAAGTATTGATGTGTTGTTACAAGGCAAGCTTCCCGGCGTAAATGTACAAAATTTTACAGGTATGCCAGGGGTGAAGACATCATTGGTGATTCGTGGTAATTCGAATATCCCTAGATCAGGTAGTCAGTTTGATACAGAGAATTTGACTAGTAATCCCCTCTATGTAATTGATGGTGTTCCAATTTCTGATGATGAAATTAGAGCTTTCAATGTAACGGGGACAAATTTTTTGTCAAGCTTGAACCCTAATGATATAGAATCAGTGGATGTTCTGAAAGATGCATCTTCTGCAGCACAGTATGGCTCTAGAGCGAACAATGGTGTTATCATAATAAAAACGAAACGTGGTAAAGTAGGTAAGCCAAGAATAAGTATAAATACTTATCAAGGTTTTATTGTGAAGCCTGAGAAACTAAACACATTGGTCGGTAGAGCTGAACGTGATCAAAAACTTGGTTTACTTTACCGTTATGGTACGTATGCGCAGCAAGGTAATTTGCCCATCATGCTTACAGATAGTCTAAATCCTGCCTTCAATGGTAATACAGATTATCAAGATTTATTTTTCCGTAATGGACACCTTCAAAATTATGATTTATCAGTGGCAGGTGGAACAGAGCATATTAATTACCGTATCTCGGGAGGGTATTATGATGAGAAAGGGATTGTTAAAAATACAGGATTTAAACGTTATTCTTTTACGAGTAATGTAAACTTCAACTTTTCAAAATCATTAGAGTTGCTGACAAATTTCAAGGTGTCTACGATGGATCGTAAAGAAGGTAGGGGTACGACTGAGTTTTTGCGTGCAGGATCATATAGAAATGTATATGGCGTAAACCCTATAAACATGTACTCATCCTTGTACCAGCTTTCTGATGAAACTATAGATGGTATTTTGAATCCTTATGAACACCAACGAAACGATAACATCAATGTAGATTTGACTGGGGTTGGTGAATTGAGATATTCATTTTTGAATGACTTTAGGTTAAGCACGAGAAGTATTATTAATTATTCAACAGCTAAGAATGATTTTTTTTCCCCTTCTTATATGAACTCTGATAAGTTAGCAGCAGGTAAGTCTACTCATACGAAATATAGAAAATACTTGATGACTAATAATTTATTATGGACTAAATCCTTTAATGATGTTCATAATTTTACAGCTAATTTTGTTCAAGAGTATGAGACACGTACGAATACAGGTATGTATTTATTAGGCATAGGTATTCCTAATGATAATATTCAAGTAATTAAAGGTGTAGGTTCGGCAGGAATTGAGGGTTATACAGATTTATCTAGCTATGCTAAATTATCTTATTTGGGAGCTGTACATTATGACTATGATAGTCGTTATTTATTTGATGCTGTATGGAGAAAAGATGCCTCATCACGCTTTGGTAAAAATCATAAGTGGGGTAATTTTCCTTCAGTAGCTGCTGGTTGGATCATTTCAAATGAATCATTTACGGATGGGTTTGATTGGATGAACGAGTTGAAACTGAGAGCAAGCTGGGGACGTACAGGTGATGAGTCAAGTATTACAGATTTTGACCGTTATAACGCTTATATTCCAGGGGATGGTTCTTATGCAGGATCAGGAACCGTTAATTCATACGGTGGGCAGACTGCAATTATTCCTAATTATGCAGGTATTACAAATGATGATATTACTTGGCAACAAACTGAAACATGGAACCTAGGTGTTGATGGTAGCTTTTTCAGAAATAGATTATTTTTCAATATCGATGTGTATTCTCGTGAAACATCAGGTCAAATGTTAAGTATCACAATCCCTGAGTACACGGGTTATACTAGTACATTTACGAATGCTGCCTCTGTTAGAAATTCAGGCTTAGAGTTAAATATCGGTGGTCGTATTTTTGATCAAGAAAAAGCATTTCAGTGGACTCCTTCTATTAATATGGCATTCAATAAAAATATGGTTACTGAATTACCTAATGGGAATCGTGACATTTATTATGGTGATAGAGCTGTATATGTAGTGGGTAAACCGCTTAATATGTATTATGGTTTTTTAGTAGATGGTGCGATTAGCTCTTCAGAGGATATTATCGTCAACCCTTATACAGGTGCTGTTGGTAGTACAAAATGGGGTACTTTGAAACCAGGCTATGCAAATTGGGTCGATGTAAATGGAGATTATACTATTTCGGATGGAATAGGCGCTGATGACCGTACTTTCTTTGGTGACTCAAATCCTAAAGTAGTAGGTGGTTTTAACAATTTATTTACTTATAAAGATTTCTCTCTACAAGTATTAACGACTTTCACATTTGGTCGCGATATTATGAATCAATCTTTTGCTCAGCGTATGTCAAATAGTTTCTTCTATGGTAGTCCCTTTGATATGGCAAGAAGATCAATGGGTGATTTAGAGCAATATAATTATTGGAAGCAAGATGGTGATCAAGCAGATTATCCAGCATTCAATCCATACTTAGGTTTATATACTTGGAGAACGGGGCAATCTATGTTTATGGAACCAGGATGGTATGTGCGTATCAAAAATGTAAACTTGACTTATCGTTTTAATCCTGATAAACATAGCTGGATGCAAAGGGCAAAATTAAACTCATTAAGATTATATGCTACAATAGATAATGTTATGATGTTTCAGTCATTCTCGGGTATCGATGCGGAGCGTGTAGATGGTCAAGGTTATGATATGGCGGATGGTTATCCGTTGCCAAGAAAAATAACATTAGGTCTTCAATTCGATTTTTAAAAATAAGATAACATGAAAATAATAAATATATCGAAGTTAATTCTCTTTATAGCTTTATTATCAGGAACGACTTTATTTGTGTCTTGTGAAAAGCAATTAGATAACGTATTAAAAAATGACACTTATAGTGATGCATTCTGGAAAAATCAATCTGATGTAGAGTCTGCAATAAATGGTACATACGGTTTATTTCGTAGATCATTGAATAATAATCAAGCATTCTTTGTATGGGGAGATACACCAATAGGTAATTTTGTGACGAACGATGGTACGCTGCACTCAGATATTTTTACAAAAGGATGGTTAGTACCTTATTATAGAGAAGCGGGAACTATTAATTGGACAAATTGGTATCGTATAATTGATTTATCGAATCTAATTCTTGAGAAGACACCTAATATTCCTGATGCTAATTTTGCTGAAGGCCAAAAAGATAATTTAATTGGTCAAGCATATTTTATGCGTGGTTTAGCATATTTTTACCTTACTCGTGTATGGGGTGACGTCCCTTTGCAACTTAAAGCTACAGAAAGTGGTGATGATGTGGAGTTGAAAGGAGCTACATCTAGTACAGAAATTTTAGAAATCATAATTGCGGATGCACAAAAAGCATCAGCATTAATGACATGGGAGTCTGTAAATAAATCTGCTCGTAGAAAAGCAAATAAAGGAGCAGCATTAGCCTTACTTGCACATGTATCTGCATTTCAAAATGATTATGCAAAAACCTTAATATATACGGATTCAATTATCAATCAGGCCAGTACTTTTTCTTTATTAAACAAAGGAGAGGTTTCTGATGTATTTTCTAACAATGATGCTAGAGAGAATATTTTTGTAATTACACAAAAGGACTCCGAGAATGAGTCGGCTGCTCATACAGATAATATTTTCACCACATCCGTAAGTTTTAGCACCAGCAGTTCTATTAGCTTTCCTGGATTTCCGTTTACAGTACCGAACTATTACATTGATAAGTCACGTCTTGATAAATTATATAGTCAAACTGATGCTAGAAGAGATGATTTTTTCTTAAAATTTGATGACGGGCCAGTTGCTATTGATAATCAAGCTATTACTGATAGATTTCAATTAACGAAGTACACGAATTTCTTGTTCAAGAATGCTGCGAGTTTGGGCGATTTGCGTGCTGAAAGTAATATTGTCATTTTTAGACTAGCTGATATGATTTTGTTAAAATCAGAAGCTCTTTACCAACTGGATCGAATAAATGAATCTCGTGAAGCGTTGAATATTATTCGTGAAAGAGCAGGGCTAGATCCAATAGCTACAAATTTGAATAATAGAGCCTATTATACTGAAATTCTGAAAGAAAGACAGCGCGAATTAATTGGTGAGGGGCATAATTATTTTGATATTGTTCGTAATATTTGGAAGAAATCAAATATTCAAGAGTTTCAATTCAATCCATCTGACTTAATCTCTTGGAATCTCTCTTTGGGTGATGGTGGAGTAGATAGATTCGCTCAAAAGGGATACTATTTCCCAATCGAAAATGTAAATCTAAATTCAAATAGACTACTTTCTCAAACTCCATATTGGATGGGTAAATACTAACATTAATTTAAAAAGAAATGAAAAATATTATAAAATTTTGTTTTGCTACTTGTCTGTCTTTAGTGATTTTCTCGGCATGTACTAAGGATACGATTATTGATGGAGGTGTGAGCAATCCAAAGGTGAATATGACTACTTATGAATATTTAAAGTCGCACCCTCGTGGTTTGTTCGATACGTTAATTATGATTATTGATAAGGGACAGATGGTTGATTTAGTTAATACTCAAAAAACTTTTTTTGCACCTACAGATTACAGTATCAATGCTTATATCACACTTCGTCAAAGCTTAATTCGTAAAGTTGATGAGCGTAAAAATTATACATTAGATTCTTTATTCAAGGAATTTACACCTCAAATGTTGAGAGACTCTATGTCAGTTTATTTATTTCGTGAAGAAATTAAGAGAGAAAATTTAGATGCAACAGGTAAGACATTTAGTAGTGCATTAGCTGGATATAGTTTTTTAATTACATTAGAAGAACATGCTAATGATGATTATAACGCTGGTGGTTTAATTCCTGAGCGACCTAAATTTATGTATTACAATAGGGTTATTGGTGAACGTGATGTGTTGTCAGCAGGACAATTAAAAGACCCTACAGGAACAGCAAATCTTTTGGATGTAAAGGCTCAATGTCAGACTACGGGTATTCTTACGAATACTGGAGTGTTGCATGTGATTAATAATAGTCATACATGGGTTAGATCATTGAAATTAAATATTAATTAATACATCGGATGAAAAATATATTAATAAAAACATTTAGTATTTTGTTTGTTGGCGCCTTGACTTTAGCAGGCTGTAGCAAGGTTGATGTTGGCTATTTGAGTGATAATATCCGTTATGGATCAAATCCAATTACAGTAGAAAAGGGAGTTTTTAAGATTGTTACGGGTGTTATTCCTGACAATTCAACGCCACCTTTTAAGATTAGTATTTTGGATGTTCGTAATAAAGAAACGGGGTTGCGTGAGGAAGCTTTTTTCCAAGAATCAGAAATTACTGTTTGGAAAGAAAGATACGACCCTAGGACTGATACTACTTTAGCCCTTATAGATGCCAAGCGTGAAAAACAAAAATCTTTGCCTTTTCAAATCATCGAAAAAAGCGGTCAATTGATGTTTACACAAGCATCTGAAAATATTCCGACTGGTGATTATTTATTAGATATTGTAGTAGAGAATTCTAGAGGAAAGAAAGAATACAAAGGTATTACAACATTACAAATAAAAGATCCTTTACATTTCGAACATGTAAATGCTCCATATTATACATTAGTAAAGCCAGAAGATGGCTCTAATGTAAGATATGCCCACGATGTAGATTGGTTTGATATTAATAATCAGGAAAGTGGAACTGCTCGATTTAAAATAACAAGGGATGCAAGTGGCCCTAATCAGGTAATATTGAAAGTGTATGATAAACACGGAAATGTATTCCCCGGTAAAGCTTTACAACGCAGGCCTGATGGCAATGGTTTCTTAAATACGATGTCGACATTTGCATATAAAACCACGGTTACAGACGATGCTGTAATTCACGATTATGCGCAAGCACGCTTCCCAGATGTATATTGGGATTCTCAAGTAAATAATATTTTGTGTTATTATAGAATTTATGATGAATATATTGAATCAGCAGATTATGTAGATGTATGGAACCCACCGTATGAGGTTTCTTATAAAACTGATCCACGACCGTATATATTGCAATTACGTTTTGGTTTGAAATTTAATCTTCCGGGCACTTATTTAGTAGAAATGCACCTAAGAGCAACGAAGAAGCCAGGATCTTAACTTAGGGCATTATCATAAATAAACGGTATAAAAAAGTTTTTTAATAAAGGAACCCCATCATTAATAAATGGTGGGGTTCCTCCGTTTTTGTCCCTGAAATTTAGTATTTTAAAGAATACAAAAAAACGATTATACTGTGACTAAAATTCTAATGGGCTATTGGGCTTAATAATTTACCCTCTCAAAAATATACCTATAAGGTAAAACCTTTGCCTTATGCTGCTACGACGGTATCGGAGAATATAATCTTCGATTGGGCCTTAAATACGGGATACCTACGTGTCAATAATACAACCCGTGCGGTGACGACACTATATTATAAAATTGATAATGCAGCCTCGTATACCGAATTAGTTGTCCCTAATCCGACCATGGAACTCGATGTTGAGATACAGGGCTTGTCACGTGGCGCACATACATTATCGTATTACGTGACAGATGCTATCGGTGGTCAAAGCAAAGTGTTTACCAAGGACTTTATATCGTTTGATATTGTGAAGATCCCGAATACGGAATTGTCCGCTGAAGTGTCTTCTATTGAGCTTGGTGAAGGTGCAGGTAATGGTGTTGCTGCTTCATTGATCGATGGCAATATCAATTCTTATTGGCATACAGCATGGAGCTTGGCTACAAATCCTGCTTACCCGCATTGGATTATATTGGACTTAGGTAAGGTGCGCGCCTTCTCTGGATTCGAGATGATCCGTAGACACAACAATACGACAGGTGGATTCAAGACGTTTACGGTGGAGCATTCTACAGATAATGTGAATTGGACTATTCTTAAAAAGGATTTGAATTTTAACTCAGCAGATTCGCCTGCAGCTTTCCAACGCTATAATTTTGATACTACGAATACACGATATATTAGAATAAATATAACAGCACCGATGGGATCTGTACCGAGTACACATCTTGCCGAAATCAATGTTTTTGAAATTTTATAATACTTAGATTTTAATTATTAATACTAGACAAAGCAGGTGACCCAAAAGGTCACCTGCTTTGTCTAGTATATTTTTTCCGAATATTTTTAATTATGATGTAGCATTGCATTTGTTGCTTTTCTTTTGCCCGAAAAAAGCTCCCACTTTTATCTAGGTAAATAATCTTCTTCTAACTTTTTTATTTTCTTCTGCTTATACTTACTCTTTTCTTTTAAATATATCTCCACCCAATGGTACTAATTCCATCCTTCATTTAGGGCACAAAATCGCTGACATTGAAAGATAAACTCTTTCCGTCATTAAGACCCAGCATTGCTGCTTTCTTGAACTGTTCAAAGTCGAATGGCATCTTTTCTTTCATGACCATATCGTATGAATAATTAAATATAGATAATCTTATCAAATTATTCTGCTGACACAGTTTATGTTACAGCCGTGTATTTATTTGCTCTATTTTTTTTCTCAGCTCCGTAATATCTATAGCCTTAGGAACTTCTTCTGGACCTAGTTCGGACTTATCATGTTTGATTTGTGCATCTATATCAGCAAGTACGGAAGCGATGTTAGCTTCTAGTTTAGCCTTATCCTTTTCGTTAGATTTTTTCCAGACAAAGGTACAGCGCCCAGCAGCAGGCTCAATCTTGCTGGCACCAATATACTGAACCTCCAAACTGAGATAGTTCAATTCATGGAGTAAGCGAACAATATCTGCAAAAAGTCCTTGAATAATACCCTTAAGACGTTTGCCACGAAAGTAATTAATGGTACGGTACGATGCTGCTGTGGCCTGATAACCACATGAAGTGTATATTTTCTGTAAGCTCTTTTTCTATCTTACGACAAGAATAAATATTCTTTAGATAGGCATAGAACAATACTTTGATAAGCATTCTAGTATGATAACGTGTAGTTGCTCCTCCTTTATATAGTTTTATTATTGGCTCTAAATCAAGATTATCAACAACCTGATTAATCAAACGAACAGGATGGTATGCAGGTATTTTAGCAGAAATATCTTCAGGAAATAGACTCGGTCTATTGGATGGTAAAGCTTTAAATTGCATTTTCATGACTTGTTTTGAGGCTTCCTATATTATAAAATTTTAATTTCAAAACATAAAACCCCGACATTTTGTAATGTCGGGGTTCTGTTTTTTTTAAAAAAGCTTTTTAGACAGCCTTTTTGTTCTGTTTACTCTTCGTCCTCATAGAAGTCTATCAAGCTAGCTACATACTCGTCTTCCCATCCGGATACGATTTCTTCATATGCTTCATCGGGGATATTAATGTGGTTGACTTCAAAAGAAGTACCTTTTTTATGCTCATGTAGTTTGATGGTAACAATAGACTGTTGATCTTGTTCTCCAAAGTACCACTCTTGGACAATTTTTTCAAAAGGAACCATCTCTATAAAACGTCCTGTAATAGCGCCATCCCAAAGGGAAAATTCTCCTCCTTCTTGGGGATCTATTTCGACAAGATCTCCAGTCCATAGGCGGATAGTGACTTCCGTAGTCAATGCTCTATAGATCTCCTCGGGTGTAGCTGGAATGATAAAATATTTCTTAAAAACTTTCATATGTGCATGTGTTGATCATATTGACAGCCAAAGCTGAGCAATAAGTATAGCCAAATTTATTGACTTTGTATTATATCGACAAAGCTATTTATTTGTTTTTGTATTTTTAGCTTTTACTTTTGAATATGAGTTTTTACTTTTGATTATGAGTAACAAACTCCCAAATGATTTAATAAATCATCTTAAAGATGATCCTCACTTTAATTATCAGGCTTTCATTGCTGTACATGACGAAGAGGAAAAAACGTCTTCTATACGTCTCAACAATCGTAAAAAAATAGCTATAGATGCATTTGTTATCGACAAAGCTATTCCTTGGTGCAATGAAGGGTATTATTTGAAACAAAGACCAATTTTTACATTAGATCCTTTATTCCATGCGGGCTGTTACTATTCCCAAGAAGCAAGTTCTATGTTTTTGGATCATGCCATTCGTCAGCTTCAGCTTGATAGGCATCCGCTAAAGGCTTTAGACTTATGTGCTGCTCCTGGTGGAAAATCTACATTGATAAATTCTGCTCTGCATGAAGATAGCCTTGTTGTTGCCAACGAAATTATTAAAACTAGGGTCACTGTGCTTCAAGACAATCTGATGAAGTGGGGGCACCCCAATACGGTTGTAACAAACAATGATCCTTCTTCTTTTGAGCGTTTGCCTGGTTATTTTGATTTTCTAGTCATTGATGCTCCTTGTTCTGGCTCAGGGATGTTTCACAAAGATCATGATGCTATCGACGAATGGTCTTTAGCAAATGTTAAATTATGTAGTGAACGTCAGCAACGGATTTTGGCAGCAGCATTACCTTCTTTAAAGACTGACGGCTATTTGTTCTATTCGACATGTTCTTACTCCAGAGCAGAAAATGAAGAAATGGTAGATTGGATTATTGATCAATTTGGCTTTGAAACGGTAAATATACCTGTTGATGAGCGATGGGGGATAGATGTTTCCGAATCCATGAAGCATAAGGCTACTGGATATCGTTTTTATCCGCATCGCGTAGCTGGTGAAGGTTTTTTCTGTGCTGTTCTTAAAAAGAAAGCAGAGCAAGCTACTTTTTCGATGAAAAGAGTGAAATTTGAAAAAAGTACTGCTCCTCAGCAGATAGCTAAGCAATGGATTGATGATCAGGGATTGTATACATTTGCACATAATGATAATCTTCATGTCTTTCCCAAAGCCTATGAACAAGATTTAACAGCTCTACAGAATGTATTGTACCTCAAAAATGCAGGTACACAGTTAGGAAAGCTTGCCGGCAAGGATCTGATCCCTAGTCATGACCTAGCATTGAGCACTTTGATAAGGGCTGATATTCAAGGTATAGATTTGGATCTTGAAGGAGCATTAAATTTTTTACGTAAAGAAACAATCAATGCAGATTTAAATACAGATAACCTAAAGGGATGGGTATTGATGCGCTATAAGAATATCAATTTGGGATGGATTAAAGCTATGCCAAATCGCATAAATAACTATTATCCGAAAGAACTTAGGATCGTAAATCTATAAAGACTTTTGATGTTCGATGATGAGGTTGCTGATATCTAAGGCGACTTCATCTTTTGTTTTTAGCGCATAATTAATGGTTTTGCCATCGCGCGAAAGTATCGT
Source organism: Sphingobacterium rhinopitheci (assembly GCF_022627575.1). GTDB lineage: Bacteria > Bacteroidota > Bacteroidia > Sphingobacteriales > Sphingobacteriaceae > Sphingobacterium > Sphingobacterium rhinopitheci. The sequence continues at coordinate 104,967 of NZ_JADEYQ010000007.1, read as the reverse complement.
TACTTTGTTGGTGTCTGTTCCAAATCCTGCACCTTTATCTTGCATCGAATTTAAGACGATAAAATCTGCATTTTTTCTCTTCAGCTTGTCCTGCGCATGTTCCAACTCATTATTGGTTTCTAAAGCAAATCCTACAAGTGTTTGTTTGGAGGTCTTCTGTTGCCCCAAAGTGCCTAAGATATCTACTGTTTTCTTTAATGCTATTGAAAAATCTTCTGCTTTCTTTTTTATTTTTTGATCAGCAGGATTTTGTACGGTATAGTCTGCTACTGCTGCACTCATCACAATTATATCACTTATAGCAAATTCCTGCGCACATGCATCATACATCTGTTGTGCAGATTGTATACGAATAGTGCGAATTGAGCTATTGGCCTGTAATGATGTAGGGCCACTTACCAGTGTCACTTCCGCTCCGAGGCGCAGCAGTTGATTGGCTATCGCATAACCCATCTTACCTGAAGAGTGATTGCCAATAAAACGTACGGGATCTATTGCCTCGTAGGTAGGTCCTGCGGTAATCAAGGCTTTCTTGCCTTGCAAAGGAAGGTTACTTGCTAAGTCAGTTTGGAGGTAGCTGATGATATCTTCGGGCTCCGCCAATCTACCTTCACCATTCAGTCCACTCGCAAGCTCGCCTTTACCTGGAGGGATAATCTTATTGCCATAGGATTCCAGAAGTGCTATATTACGCGTTGTAGATGGGTGTATCCACATATCCAAATCCATAGCTGGTGCTACATAAACGGGGCATTTTGCTGATAGATATACCGCAGACAATAAATTGTCACATAGACCATTAGCGAATTTGCCAAGGGTATTGGCTGACAATGGTGCTACAAGCATCAGGTCTGCGTGTAGACCCAAATGAACATGGTTGTTCCATTCTCCTGTTTTTGGATCATAATAATCTACTAAAACAGGGTTCTTGGATAATGTAGAAAGTGTAAGTGGGGTAATAAACTGCGTAGCTTCACGCGTCATTATAACTTGTACAGAAGCGCCTTCTTTAATTAATAATCGAATTAAAGAAGCTATTTTGTATGCGGCAATACTACCGCATACACCTAGCACAATATTTTTGTCTTTTAAAGACATGCTGTATATAGCTTATTCTTGTTCTTTAGAAGGGTTTCTAAAGTAAACTTTGTCGTTCAAAAATTCGTCTATAGCAATTAATGTTGCTTTTGGAAGACGTTCGTAGTGTTTTGAAATCTCGATTTGTTCACGGTTTTCAAACACTTCTTCTAAATTATCATTGCTACTCGCAAATTCTGCTAATTTAGAATTTAATTCTTCTTTGATCTCTACACCAATTTGGTTTGCACGTTTACTGATAATAACGATGGATTCATAAAGATTATCTGTTGCTACGTCCAATTCTCTTAAATCTCTTGTTACTGTAGAGGTTGGGACAGCATTGCTTTTTGCGTGACTCATATTTATTTAAATTAATGTAAATATTCTAATTTTTACCTTCTTCTATTTTAGCCTCAGCTGGGCTGATACCTAATTCTTTATTGCGTTCTTCTATTTGCTTGTTCATTTCGTTCATACGACGAATAGCAAATAAAATCTTTTTGTCTGCATCTGCCTTCAGGTTGTTTAGTTCCGATAGGTACTTACTCTCTGGGAAATGATTTACAAAGATATCATAAAAATCAATAGCATCATTAAAACGTGATTCTTGTTTATAGGGTGAGCTATGATTTGCGTATTCATATTGAGCTTTGACCATTAAATACTCAATATCTTCTGCATATTTAGTATCTGGATATTGCTTCAATACATTGTCAAAAGCAATTACGGCAGCACGGTAATCATCTGGTGATCCCATGTTGTAGTATAATTTAGCATTATCAAATGCTTTTTTCTCTAATTTGTCACGTAAGTCTTGAATTAATACAGCGGCTTCTTTTGCTTTCTCTGATTCCGGATAATAGTTGACAAAAATTTGTAACTCATCTATTGCCTTACGTGTGTTTTCTTGATCTAATGATGATCGTGGAGACTCTATATAATAGCAATAGGCTGCCATGAATCTACATTCCTCAGCACGTGGACTACTTGGATAGGTACTCGCAAAGTTCTTAAAATGAAAACGTGCCGATGTATAATCGCGCATTTTATAGTTTGCATTAGCAATCAAATAGAAAAGATCTTCTGCTTGTGCTTGACCTCTGTATTTACTCGATAGGTCATCAAATAGCACAAGTGCTTTAGAATACTTTCCTTTTTCATAAAGTTTAACCGCTTCTTGATATTTCATAGCGATATTGTTACTATTTCTCAATTTCTCAAACTTGCTCTTACAGCCAGTGAAAAATAAAGTGAAAAGTAGCAGGATGAATGTTGAGCTAATACGTCTATTTAAAAACATTTTACAAAGATACATCAATTAAAAATAATATTCAATTAAAATTTGATACGCAATTTACTTGAATTTAATGGATTAATATTACGGGTACTAACGGTTTAACAAACTTTAACCATATATGTCATTCGTGTCATCGGAGTGCTATAAAATTTCGATTGATAATCGAACTACGCTAAAAAAACGCTATATTTACACTTATTTAATATTTAATAAACAGATGACTTTACTAGAAAAAGTTGAACAAGCGTTGGACACAATGCGTCCTTACCTAGAGAAAGATGGTGGAAATGTGCGTGTTGAAGAAATAACAGCCGATAATGTGGTACGTCTAAAGCTGTTAGGTGCTTGTGCTAGTTGTTCAATGAGCATTATGACATTTAAGGCAGGACTAGAGCAGGCTATCAAAAAAGCAGTACCAGAAATTGTCGCTGTAGAAGCTGTTAATTTAACCGTTGTAGAGTAATCTGGACTACCCTGTAAATCATAACATCATTGTTAGCTGTTTATTAACAGTATTTAACAAGGCTATTTCAATCATTTCTTTATTTTTGTTAATATGCCAAGATTCCTAATACATATCTCTGTTTTTTTATTAGCACTTTTTGTGGGTGGGTATAATTCATTGTATGCCCAGCAACGGAATATTGTACAGTTTAGTGGAATTATTACTTCCCCGGGGTCAGAATTACCTGTGGCATATGCTTCCATAAAAAATATATCTTTCAAGGATCAGGTATTTATGTCTAATAACGATGGTTATTTCTCTTTTGTGGCACATGTTGGAGATACCATTAAATTCTCTAGCGTAGGTTATGATCCCGTGACATTTGTAATTCCTAATGTACCCGATGATAAATATACAGCACATATTAGTATGCGTAGTTTAGTGATTGAACTGCCTGCGGTGACTCCATTTCCATGGGCTAGTTATGAAGATTATTTGTCTGAATTTATGGCTATGTCGTCAGGCATTGACCCTGTCGCTAATGCCCGAAAAAATCTTAGCCCGCAAGCGATGGCTGCAATGGCAAGGGTTGTGCCTAGAAGTGCTGAAGAGATTCAAAGCTTTAATTCTAAGCAGCGTCATAATATCATGAACAATAAGAATATTAATCAACGCTATAATAACCCTTTACTTAATCCATTTGCTTGGGCAGAATTCATCAATCAAATAAAACGTGGTGATTATAGCCGAGAGAAATTAAAGTATTAATAATTGTTATTTTTATTCAGCACTTTTAAGATCTGTTATTTTACCTATCCCTTTTACACTTAGTTTGGATGAAAAATAAGCAACTAGTGATGATAGTATAAATACGGTCCCAAATACTAAAATAAAGTCTAATAGACGAATGTCAACGGGGTATATATCTATTAACGAGCCAGCTCCTTCACCTGTTCGTATAAAGCCAAATTGCTCTTGGAGTTTGCAAAATATATAACCAATCACAATACCAACTATACTACCTAACAAAGCAATCATAAGCCCTTCTATAAAGAAGATACGCTCGATAGTGCTGCGTTCGGCACCTAGATGTTGTAACACCTTCATGTCATCTTTTTTATCTATCACGAGCATCGTTAATGATCCAATAATATTGAATATTGCGATTATCCCTATGAAGGTTAGGATGAAAAACACAATCCATTTTTCAGATTTTATAGTTTTATAGAGTGTTGGATTTTGTTGCTCTCTATTTTTAACTTTAAATTGATCTTTTAGCTCTTTTTCTAAATTATTCTGAATATCAGTGGTCGATTTTTTGTCCTTCAAGTATATTTCAATAGCAGATATTTTCTGATCTTCACCTAATATCTCACGTGCAAATTCCATTGGAACTAGTACCAGATTGTCAAATTCTGGTTGATACGTTAATATTCCATTGACGCCTATATTTCGAATGTTGAAATCATCTAATGGATTAATGTTATTTAAAGAAATACCCTTACGTGGGAAATATAACTCTATTGTATTGAAAAAATTGCTGATCGGAATTTGTAGATTTGCTTGTATTTGCGCCCCTATTAAGGCACGAGGGACACTATCTTCCATGATAGAGAATATACCATTTTGGAGGATGTCATCTTCATTTAGCTTAGTAAAACTTTCTTCTTCAATTCCCTTTAATTGACCTACAAATTGCTTGTTGTCATATTGTAAAAGAATTTTATCCTCTAATGATTCTGAATAATTCTTTACCTCCGGGTTATTTTTTAGATTTTCAAATACTATTGTTTTGGCATCAAATGTCTTCCCTTCTGTAGGCTCAATGCGTAGGTCTGGTGTAAAATTACTATACATAGATAGTATAAATTGTTCCATACCATTATAAAATGATAGTACAATAACCAAGGCCGCAGAACTAACTAGTACGCCAATAAAGCTTATAAACGATATGATGTTGATGGCATTTACCGATTTCTTAGAAAAAAGATATCTATAAGCAAATAGAAATGGAATTCTTAGCCCTTTCATGCACGTATGAATTGGTTATACTTCTTTTCATAACCTATAGTTGTAGTGCTTCCGTGACCTGGATATACAACAGTAGTATCGGGTAAAGTATATATCTTTGTTTTGATATTATCCAGCAATAATTGGTGATTACCTCCTGGTAGGTCTGTGCGACCTATACTATTAAGGAATAATACATCCCCACCAATCAATAGCTGATCTGCTTCACTATAGTAACAAAGGTGTGCAGGAGAGTGCCCTGGTGCATATATTGCTATAAGCTTATCGTTTCCAAATTTGATAGTATCTCCTTCTTCAATAAATGTATCCGGTATAGGGGAGGTTTCATAACGAATTCCCATCTGTGGAGCATAATTTTCTACTGCAACCAATACGGGGATTTCTCCTTCATGAAAATTAGGCTTTAAGCCCCATTGTTCAAATACAAATCTGTTACCCAATACATGATCTATATGGCAATGTGTATTCAGCAGTAATACGGGTGTGAGGTGATTTTGTGCTATGAAGTTCTTTAATACCTCCTCCTCATTGTGGTTATGCATACCGGGATCTATAATGATACAATCTTTGTTATCATTAATGAGTAGATAAGTATTTTCCTGATAAGGATTAAAAGTGAATGTCTGAACAGTAATCATAATTCAAATGTAATGAATTATTTCCACCTAATTGTGCTTATAAGGTGTTCTATGTCTGTTTTTAAAAAATCTAATACGGGTTGTATGCTGTCTAGATTTGGCTTTTCATTAAAATACAAGGCGCCTCTTAGGTAATGATTTGTGCTATCTGAAACATAAAATTGATAGTTGGAAGCCGTATTTCCTTGTATATAGTATTCTAACCCATATATATTATTTGGGGTATTAATGATTTTTTTTTGGTCGATTGATGTTGCTTTTGTTGTATGCTTAAACGCAAATGTTCGTGCATCTTCTATAAGCTTATTAAATGTTGACTTTTCATCAATATCAAAGTAACTCAAGTGCAATGTCGCATTAAATTGTGGGAACGCTAAGTTTTTCCAGCATTTTCCAGCATTTTTTGTGTCGTCTGTTTTTAAGGTAGTATAGATTGGTATTTCAAATGTAAAAGGACAGCCTTCTTCCATCTTGATATACTCCTTGTCGGGAAATTCAATGCGGTGGAAGCCACGTGGTTTGGGGCTAAAGTCTTGATTTGCACAAGAGCTATATAATATGACTAGGAAGAAAAGCCAAATTAGTTGCTGCATTTTAGAAATTATTACTCCAAATAGCCCAATTTTTTTCAGCCTGCAAGAGTAGCATGTCATAGCCATTCTTTATGGTTGCACCTTTTTCTTTGCCCTTTGAAAGAAATAATGTCTCCGCCGGATTATATATTAAATCGTATAATAGATGGTCCTTAGTGATCTCTTCGTATGGAATAGTAGGACATTGGTCGATATTAGGAAATGTTCCTACTGGCGAACAATTGATTATTATTTGATGCGCTGCGAGTGTTGTAGCATCTAATTCCTCATAGGTAAGGTCTCCATTATCTTTTGTTCTACTGACGATTAAATAGGAAATACCAAGCTTAGTGAGTGCATATAGTACCGCTTTAGCAGCCCCTCCATTGCCTAATACTAAGGCTTTCTTATGACAACTTTTTAAGAGTGGCTTCAGGGATTCCTCAAAGCCAAATGCATCAGTATTGTATCCTTTTAGTATAGGTTGTCCTCCCTTGTTGTCTATTGTGATGCAATTTACTGCGCCAATAGCTTCTGCCTCTGGAGATAATTCATTTAACAAGGGCATTACTGCCATTTTGTGTGGAATCGTCACATTAAATCCTCTGAATTCCACGTCTGTATCATATAATTTTTTAAATGAATCTATAGATTCTAATGCATATAATTCATAATCAATCCCCGTTATATCCTCGCGCTCAAATTTATTCAGGTAATAGCTTTTTGAAAAGGAATGACCTAATGGAAAACCGATTAAACCTAGCTTTATCATGATTCTTCAGTATATTTTTTTATAATATCTATTATTAAATGATTTCCTTGTAACTGTGGTAGATAATCAAATAGTATATGATGTTTCTCTGGGCCAAAAGCAAGAGCCAATTCTAAGAAATTTAATGCTTCATTATATTGGCCATTAGCAAATAAATAAGCAACTAGACGATAGAATAATTCTGCACTTTGAGGATTTGCTTGTATAGCATCGGTCATCACCTGTATAGCTTCGTCTAATTTCTTCCTTTCGTAGTATATACTTGAATAATCTAGCCATGCTTCTATATCCGTAGGATTGAGGTTTACGACTTTATCATAAGCGAATTCCGACTCTTCTATTTGCCCCAATTTATACCTAGCATCTGCTATTGCGAACCAATAATCGGGGTTCGAATCATCGATATCTAATGCTTTTTTATAAAAATGTAATGATTCGAAGTAACGGTCTTCGAAGTCTAATGTAACGCCAATACCAAACCATGCATCAGCTAAATCAGCGTCTAATTTAACAGCTTTTTTGTAATGCTCTCTAGCTGTTTCCATTTGTTCTAATTTTTCATAGCATTCACCCATAGCGCAATATGTATCTGCATTAGGTGGTTCGTATTCGAAGGTTTGTTTGTAAACTTCTATAGCTTCAGCATATTTATCTAAGTTTACCAGCGAATTACCTTTATTAAAGTATGCTGACGAGAAATTTTCTTTTATCAGTATTGCGTAGTCATAGGCATCTATGGCAGGTTCGAACTGTGATAATTTATGATAGGCATTGCCTAAATTATACCAAGCGGAATACGAATATGGGTCCTTGTCAATAAAAGCGGTGTAAAATGAAATGCTCTCTTCTTGCTTATTTAGTACATCATAGCAAAAAGCAAGCTCATATAATGCATCTTGATTATCTTGATTTAAATGAAGTGTTTTCTTTAAGTAGTATAAACCTCGTTCGTAATTCCCTTGCAGTTGGAACAATCCTGCTAATTGATAATATATATCTTCTTTATTGTCGCTATTTTCTAATGCCTTGTAAAAACACTCCTCTGCTTCGGAAAAAAGACCCATATTAGCGTATATACTTCCTCTAATAAGATTGATATCACCATCTGAAGGCTGTAATATTTCGGCTTGTGACAAAGCGTCTAATGCGGCTTCTGATTCAAGCAAGGTTGCTAGAATTTGAGCTTTTTTTAATAAGAATGATGTTTCAAATGGGTGTTGATTCATGGCAAAGCTTATCACTTGCAATGCTTTTATGGGGTCATTTTTTTCTGTATAGAAGTCTATAATCCCCTCAAACGCTATAGAATCAAAAAAGTATTGGTCTTCGTTACGAATCATTTCTTCATAACGATTTACCGATGCCTTTTGTTCTTCGGGACTACCGAAATCAAATTCCTCTTCCATTACTTCTCTATTTTCGGAAAAATACACTTTTTACAAAGAAAAAGAAGTATTTTATTTTCCACATTTAAACAATATAGACTTGGACGGCCCTAATTGGTTTAAAATAAATAAAGCCATCACTAATGTGATGGCTTTTATATTTGAATTAAATTTTATTGCTAAAATTATAATTTGATCTCAACACGACGGTTTTGAACACGACCTGCTTCAGTTGCATTAGATGCTACTGGATCAGCGTCACCATAACCTTTAGTAGTGATTTTTGATGCAGCAACACCAGCGTTAACTAAGTATTGTTTTACTGCATTAGCACGATCTTGAGATAATGTAACGTTGTATTCTGCTGAACCTTCAGATGATGCATAACCATTCAAAAGTACTGAAGAGTTAGAAGCACGTAAATCTTTAGCTAATCTGTCTAATTCTGCATATGAGCTAGTTTTTAAAACTGAGCTATCAAATTCGAATTGGATTGCAGAGAATTTCTCAGCTTTAGCTTGCTCAACAACAACAGCTTCTGGGAACAAGATAGGACATCCTGAACCATCAACTACTGTACCAGCAGGAGTGTTAGGACATTTGTCAAATCTGTCAGATACACCGTCACCATCAGTATCAGTACCTAAGATAGCTACTGCACCTTCTAATGTAGAAACGCGTTGTTTTAATGCTTCAACTTCGTTACGTAAAGATGGATCTTTTAACTCATCGTATAAGTTAGCAACTGGGTTAGCAAAAGTTAAGTTTTCTTTGTCTTTTGAACCTAAAGTGAATTCTAAACCACCGTATAAGTTACCAAATCTTTGGTTGTATTGGCTTTTCGCTGAATTTCCGTATAATAAACCATCATCCGTAAAGTTCATTGTGTAACCTAAGTTTAAAGCAACAACTTCAGATAATTTGAATTTAACACCAACACCAACTGGAACATACATACCTAAACGGTAATCTCTGTTTCCAACTCTTTCGCGGTCACCGAAGATTTCTTCACCCCATTTACCTTTGTTGTTGTAAACTTCAGCACCTGTGAAATCGTTATTAGCATATTGAACAGGGTTGAAAGCCATTGCACCTAAACCTACTTTAGCGTAGAAGTTAATTGCATTCTCTCTTCTCATGAAGTCAATTGTACCTAATTGGAATACACCATTTAAGCTTGCTGCCCAGTTAACAGAAGTTTTTGCAGATCTTGCAGTTCCAGCACCATTAGCACCTGAACCAGCTTCGAAACTCGCTAAGTCAGAGTTAAAAGTTTTGATTGAACCACGGTTCGCTTCAACTTCTAATCCGAAAAGGTGAGAGAATTGTTTACGTACAGTTAATCCGTAGTATTCTCCAACTTTATTTTGGAAATAACCTACTTGTTGACCGAATGCATTTTGACCACCGATAAGAACATTAGGTGTAGTGATACCACCTTGAACACCGATAGACCATGTTCTGTATTGAGAACGGCCACCAAATACTTGAGCTTGAGCTTGTGCATTTTCAGCATAGCCTAATGCAGCTACTAATGAAGCAGCAATAGCTGTTTTTTTAATTGTAGAATAGTTCATACTCTTTTTTTTAAGATTATTAAATTTTTAGTTGTTTCTATTTTTAACATTACTTAACAATAATAATGCCAAAACTACTCACCTTTTAGTGTCTGAAGCTTCGCTTTATAAATCATCAAATAAGGCATAAATTTACATATTTATATGCAAACAACCAAATTAATAGGTTAAATTTAATATGTTTATCAATAAAAAATCGACCTGTAGGTGTTAACTTACAGGTCGATTTCTTGTTGATTTATATATATTTATAGTATATAATGAATTATTGCTAATGTTAAGCCACCTAGTACAGCGCTTACTGGGATAGTAAGTACCCATGCCCATAATAAACTTATTGTAACACCCCATCTAACTGCGGAAACTCTTTTTACAACACCAACACCGATAATAGCTCCAGTAATGGTGTGTGTAGTAGATGCAGGTATACCGTAATGTTCTGTAATACCTAATGTCAATGCTCCAGCAGCTTCAGCACTTACTCCTTCTAATGGCGTAACTTTAGTGATTTTTGTACCCATTGTTTTTACAATTTTCCAACCACCACTCATTGTACCTGCTGCGATCGCTATATAACACGATAATGGAACCCATTCAGGCATATCTTCTATACCGCCAATTACACCTTGTGCGATCAATGCTGTAGCAATAATACCCATTACTTTTTGTGCATCATTACCACCGTGCGCAAAACTTAATCCCGCTGAAGATATTAATTGTAATATCTTAAACCATTTTTCAGCGACTCTAGGTTTACTGTTTTTGGCAATATTGATAATAACCAAAGTTATGATTATAGATATCGTCATACCGATAACTGGCGCTAAGACAATAAATGAAACAATTTTTAAAATTGCAGAAATGTTGATCGCCTCGATTGGATTTACGCCTAAGAAAACAGCATAGGCCATTCCTGATCCCGCAAATCCACCTATTAGGGTATGAGAAGAACTAGATGGTATGCCATAATACCATGTGAATAGATTCCATGATATGGCGGCGACGAGTCCTGCAAAGATTACTTCTAGTGTTATATACTGTTCTAGTACAGTTTTTGCAATTGTGTTTGCTACTTTGTGATCTGTGAAATAAAAATATGCTGCAAAGTTGAATATTGCAGCCCAAAGTACAGCCATAAATGGTGTCAATACTTTGGTTGATACAATAGTTGCAATAGAGTTGGCGGCATCATGAAAACCGTTGATGTAATCAAATGCAATAGCCAATACAATAACGACTACTAATAATGTTGTTATACCCATAGTAAATAAATTATAACTTGATAATCTATGCCTTAGGCATTTTTAACAAGAATACTCTCTAAAACATTAGCAACATCTTCACACTTGTCGGTAGCGTCTTCCATTGCAGATAATACTTCTTTTTGTTTGATAAGGTTGATAGCGTCGCTTTCGTATTCGAATAAATCTGCTACGGCTTTATCGAAGATGTAATCTGCCTTATTTTCAACACTGTTTATGCGAACACATGAATCGGTGATGTTTCTGATGTTTTTCAAATCTTTCAATTCGTATAAAGCTTTTGCTACATGTTCTGTAGCCTCTAAGATCAAGTCTGTGATCTCTATCATAGGTAGGGTTACCTTTTCTACTTTATACAATTGCATTCTGTTTGATGCACCATGAATAAAGTCTGCAACATCATCTATGGAGCTTGCTAGCGCATGAATATCTTCACGGTCAAATGGAGTAATGAAATTTCGACCTAATTCTAAATGAATTTGGTGTGTGATCTTATCACCAACATGTTCTAAATCTTCTATTTTTTTTGAAAGATCTTTTCGTGCCTCAAGGTCAGTACTATTAACACTTGCTTGAAGAAGTTTTGCCATATCTATAAGGTTGGCGCCTGCTTGTTCAAACAGAGGAAAGAATTTTTTGTCCTTAGGGACAAAATACTGGAAAATGCTATTTAAAGACATAGTTGTAAATGTATTTGATGCAAAAGTAAAACCTTAATGTTAAGTTAATGTTAAGTTTAATATTATTAGACTTATGTATTGCGAGTTTTTTCGAGTGTGAATCCAAAAGTCGTGCCTAAACCTTCTGTACTTCTTGCATTTACGGTTTGTTCGTGTGCCTCAATTATGTGTTTTACGATCGATAAACCGAGTCCAGAACCACCGATTTCTCTTGATCTGCTTCGATCTGTTCTAAAGAATCTTTCAAATACACGGGCGATATTTTTTTCTTCTATACCCAATCCATTATCTGTAACTTCTATAAGGACTTGATCTATCAAATGAAATATACTTATTGTTGTTTTGCCTCCTTCTTTACCATATTTTAAGGAATTGTCTATGAGATTAACCAATACCTGTTGAATTTTTAGTTTGTCTGCCTCAACTAAGATTGTTGTGTTGGTTTTGAAGTTTAGTATAATATTTATATCCTGTTTTTTTGCTTTATCTTCTAATTGTTCTTTTGTTTCTATAAGTAATGGTATGATGTCAAATTTCTCCATATTTAAAGAAATTTTACCAGTTTCTAATTTTGATATTTCATCCAAATCTGAAATAAGATAGGTCAATCGATCTATATTTTTTGAAGCTTTGCTAAGAAATTGAATAGATAATTTGGGGTCTTCTTCAAGCATTCCGTCTTGCAGTGTTTCAATATATCCCTGTATAGCAAATAGCGGGGTTTTGAACTCATGTGATATATTCGAGAGAAATTCTCTTCTGTACTTTTCTTGCTCACGCAAACGCCTAATTTCTGAAGATCGTTGATTTGACCATTCCCGAACTTCTTCTTCAGCACTGAGGATTGGATCGTCGCTAGCATGCTCAGCAAGTACTTCTTTCATATCTTTACCTAGCTTTAGGCTACGTATTAATTTGTATAAGTTGCTGATTCTATTATTTATGTACCTAAGTATGATTGTACTTAATGTAATAAAGCTAATGATAAAGGAAACAATTAAAATTATGAAAAAATCATTCCAATTGTTTTCGTAGTATAAACTTAAGCAGGCTAAGGAGAGTGCAAAAAATAAAGAAATGTAGATAACTAGTATTTTGTAATTCATAAAAAAAGCTTCAAAATTATTTGAAGCTAAATTTAGTTATATTTTGTAAACTTAATGTTAAAATTGTGCTATCACAGTTTTTCCACCAACTACTTTATCATCTATATTGACATTTATTTTTGTGCCTAATGGCAAAAATAAATCTACGCGTGACCCGAATTTAATAAATCCAAACTCGTCACCTTGTTGAACCTCTTGACCTTCTTCGACATACCATACAATTCTACGCGCTAATGCGCCCGCAATTTGTCTGAATAATACTTCAACACCATTTTTTTTCTTAACTACTACAGTGGTGCGTTCGTTGTCTGTCGAAGATTTAGGATGCCATGCTACCAAAAATTTGCCTGGGTGATATTTAAAATAAGAAACAATGCCTGAGACAGGGTTGCGATTAACGTGAACATTTACGGGTGACATAAAAATAGACACTTGAATACGTTTGTCTTTAAAATATTCACTTTCTTCCGTTTCTTCAATAACGACTACCTTTCCATCTGCAGGACATAATACTACGTTATCATCTAATAAGATTGTCTTTTTTGGACTTCTAAAGAATTGTACTATCGTAATAAATAAGAAAGCAGATAATATATAAATAACCCATTTGATAATAGTATTTACATCATAATAGTCTGCAATAGCATTAATTACAAATATAAATAGAATGACTAAAGCTAGACTTGTATAACCTTCTTTGTGAAACTTCATTTTAAAATAATTTTTGCAAATATAAATAACTAACTCGAATTAAAAACTTAGAAGCCCTTTTCTCTAACAATTTGAACGGGTGGGATCACGATTTTATCTCCTGAAATATATATTTGTAGTGAAATATTTAACCTATCATCAATACTTTTGTTGTCTAAATATGAAGGTAGATAATATTGGATTTGGTCAATCATTCTTTCAAACATAAGCCTTTCGTTACGAGAGAGTTCTCTAGAAGATTCTGTAAGGGTGGATGTGAAAACTAATCCTGTTTTTGCAACTCTAGCAGTATAGTTTAAGGCTATCGTCCCTTCTTCATCTACATATTTTCTATTGTCTATAAGGAAGCGGGTAAATTTCTTAGCAATAAAACTATTAAAACCCGTATGTTCATCAAAAGTACAATTCTTACTTTGTAATAATTCTGCTATATGAAATGCTTCTATAGGAGAGAAACTCAATGTATTATAGTCTATTAACATATCTGTAAAGTAATCATTAATTTCTCTAGCACGTAATTGACCATTTTCATAGGTGGAAATCATGAGAAGGATAGCACGTGGTTTTTTGTCTTCTGTAATAAAAGAAGTATTCCATATGTCGTCGGGAAGTCCATCTTTTACTTTTCCAGTGGTTTTATATTTTGTGTAACCATGCTCCGTAAATCCGATGATTGGTAATGTAATATCTATTTGACCTTCACCATCTTTGACATCTTGATTGCCCTCTTTGTCCCAATATTGTTTGATATACGTATTTGCATTGTCTGCTATCAACTCTAACATTGGCTTACCATCAGGATAATAGTATTTTATGGGTCCCTGCGGCTGGTTATTTACAAATGTAGCTTGCCATTTTTGGGTGCCGTCAGGATAATAAGCAATAAAATCACCTTCTTTGCTTCCTTTAACATAGTTTCCACTTAATACTGTACGACCATTTGAAGCGAAATCTCTGAATTGACCATTAAATTTGTTCGTGGGGATATCAAATTCTGCAACACGTTCGATGGTTTTAAATTCACAGTTTTTGTCTACCAAGTAATACTCATAGTCATAGTAAAATCGAATTGTATTATTTGGTCCTTTCTCAAAAACCGTAGCCACTGCATCTTGAGCAAATGTTGTCTTAACAGAGCCTAAACAAATAAATAGTGCTAAAAATAAATATTTCATAATTAATTAGTGTGCTTCTAACCAGTTATTTCCTTCCCCAATTTCTACTTCTAGTGGGACACGTAATTCGATCGCTGTTTTCATGCGGTGCGAAATAATATCTTTAAAAATAGTAATTTCTTCTTTAGGAACATCAAATACAAGCTCATCATGTACTTGCATGATCATTATACCTTTAAGATTACGATCGACAATATCCTTCTGAATATTGATCATCGCAATTTTAATCATGTCGGCCGCCGAACCTTGGATAGGCGCATTGATGGCATTGCGCTCCGCAAAACCCCTAACAGTCATATTTGCAGAGTTTATATCTCGTAAATATCGCTTTCTTTTAAGGATTGTTTCGACATAGCCATTTTCCTTAGCCAACTCTACAGCTTTGGACATATATAATTTAACGCCTTCGTATTGATTGAAATATTGATCTATTATTTCGGCCGCTTCTTTACGACTAATACCTAGGTTTTGAGATAGCCCAAAAGCAGATTGTCCGTAGATGATACCAAAATTAACGGCTTTTGCATTTCTTCGTTGGTCGGAAGTGACTTCTTCTAAGCTAACGCCGTATACTTTGGCTGCTGTAGCTTTGTGTATATCATGCCCTTGCTGAAATGCCTCTAACATATTCTGATCTCCACTAAGCTCTGCCATAATACGTAGCTCGATCTGCGAATAATCGGCAGATAATAAGGTATGATCATCATCTCTAGCGATAAATGCTTTACGTACTTCACGGCCTTTTTCGGTACGAATAGGGATATTTTGTAAGTTAGGGTTCGTAGAGCTTAATCTTCCGGTAGCCGCCACTGCTTGATTATAGGATGTATGAATTAATCCCGTATTCGGATTTATTAGTAGGGGCAAGGAGTCTACGTAGGTAGATTTTAATTTTTGGTATTGACGGAAATCGAGGATGTCTTGTACAATATCTGATTTGTTAGCTAATGCTAATAATACATCTTCTCCTGTTTTATATTGACCTGTTTTAGTTTTTTTAGCTTTCGGGTCTAATTGTAACTTGTCAAACAATACTTCTCCCAATTGCTTTGGTGATGCAATATTAAATTCAACACCGGCTTTTTCGTAAATACTTGTTTCTAGCGATTTAATATCTTTTTCTAAGGTTTTAGAAAATGAATTTAAGGTGTCTACATCTATTTTTACGCCATTTTTTTCAATCTCTGCCAAGGTGTATACCAGCGGGAATTCAACCTTCTCCGCAAGATCTTCCGTTTTATTATCTTTTAGTAAAGGTTCAAATTTTTGGTAGAGCTGCCAAGTTATATCAGCATCTTCAGCAGCATATTCTTTGACTTTTTCAATCTCTACATCACGCATATTGCCTTGATTCTTACCTTTTGCGCCTATCAGTTCAGTGATAGAAATAGGGCTGTAGCCAAGGTATGTTTCCGCCAATATATCCATTCCATGTCGCGTGTCAGGATCGATTAAATAATGTGCAAGCATCGTGTCAAACAACTTTCCCTTCACTTGAACATCATATTTAGCCAGTAACAAGATGTCGTATTTTATATTCTGACCTACTTTAGTGATCTTTTCATCCTCCAGTATTGGTTTGAAAATATTTATTACCGCTAATGCTTCTTGTTTGTCTGCGGGTGTAGGGATATAATATGCAGTACCTTTTTCATAACAAAAGGATAAGCCTACAATTTCGGCCAACATCGCATCAAGGCCTGTCGTTTCTGTGTCAAAGGCAAATATTTTTTGTTTTGCAAGATCTTGAGCAAGTTGTTGCATGCTTTCGCTCGTATCCACCAAAATATAATTGTGTGGCGTATTAGTGATGTTGGAAGAAGGGGCTGATTCTGGTTCTTCTTGGCTCCTTGTGACTTCGGACGTGGCGCTGCCTGTAGCAAACATGTCCATCTGACCGGTATTGTTTTTGCTAGCTTCTGTAACCGTAAAATCGTCTCCAAAAACACGCTTTCCTAATGTCCTGAATTCTAATTCAGCAAATAGAGGTTCTAAAATGTCTTTATTTGGTGGTTGAACTTCAAAATTGAAATCTTTAACCTCAACAGGTACATCTAATAAAATAGTGGCTAATCTTTTGGATAATAGCGCTTGTTCGGTAAAGTTGATTACATTTTCTTTAAGCTTACCTTTTAGTTTATCAGCATTCGCAATCAGACCTTCTACGCTACCATATTCTTGCATCAGTTTTTTAGCCGTTTTTTCACCAATACCGGGTATTCCGGGGATATTATCCACCGCATCTCCCCAAAGGCCTAGAATATCGATTACTTGTGAGACATCACTTATTTCCCATTTTTCCAATATTTCTGGAACACCTAATACTTCGGCACCATTACCCATACGGGCAGGTTTAAAAATAAATATATTTTCGGATACCAATTGACCAAAATCCTTATCAGGGGTCATACAATATACGGTATAACCTTCTTTTTCGGCTTTCTTTGCCAATGTACCGATGATATCATCTGCTTCAAATCCATCCATCGTAATGATAGGAATATTGAAACCTTCGATTAATTTGAAAACATAAGGGATAGATTTACGTAGATCCTCTGGCATTTCTTGTCTATTCGCCTTGTATGCTTCGAACTCAACATGTCGGTTGGTTGGCGCTGAAGTATCGAATACAACAGCTATATGGCTTGGATTTTGGTTTTTTAAAACTTCCAATAAAGTATTTGTAAAGCCTAATACGGCTCCAGTATTAAATCCAGAAGAAGTCAAGCGAGGAACTTTGCTCAGGGCAAAGAAAGCTCTATAAATCAGAGCCATTCCATCTAAAAGAAAAAGTTTTTTCACTAAAATCTATTTTACGTGTATCTATGCAAAGGTAATAAAATCAATAGATGATGATATTAATAAATTTTTGCGACTTTTGTAGAATAAGTGAATTCAAAAGATTAGGTTTATAATATATGAGAGGATTAGTCAGAAAATCTACCGGCAGTTGGTATTTAGTATTAGGTGAAGATGGGACGGAATACAATTGTCGAATAAAAGGTAAATTTCGGACTAAAGGGATTAAAACCACCAATCCTATAGCAGTGGGCGATTGGGTTAAATTTGAAGTTGAGCCTGGTCAAGAATCCGCTGTAATTCATGAGCTTGAGCCTCGTAGGAATTATATTATTCGTAAATCCGTAAATTTATCCAAGCAAACACAAATTATTGGTGCCAATCTAGACCAAGCTGTTTTGGTTGTTACTTTGGCTTCTCCACCAACATCTTTGGGCTTTATTGATCGCTTCCTAGTTACAGCTGAGGCGTATGATGTGCCAGCGATATTGGTGTTCAATAAGTTAGATTTATTTAGTGATGAAGGATTAGAAATCTTGCAGGAGTATAAAAAGATATACCAAGATTTGGGGTATGTATGTTTTGAGGTGTCAGCAAGAGTAGGGACAAATATCGAGCTCCTAAAAAGCTTGTTGAAAGATAAAGTAACCTTAGTTTCCGGCCATTCGGGTGTTGGGAAATCTACATTAATTAATAGCTTAGTACCTGGCGTGGTTTTAAGAACAGGCGATATATCTGACTGGTCTGATAAAGGAAAGCATACCACCACTTTTGCAGAAATGATTGATTTGCCTTTTGGCGGTCAATTGATAGATACACCAGGAATTAGAGAATTAGGCGTAGTTGATATTGAGAAAAATGAACTTTCTCACTTTTTCCCTGAAATGCGAATGCGCATGAATAAATGTAGGTTCAACAATTGTATACATATTAATGAACCCGGTTGTGTGGTGTTGGAAGCGGTAGAAGAAGGGGTTATCGAATCCTCACGTTATGATAGTTATTTAAGTATTTACTCTAATGATGACAATAGAAGCTAGTTAATTATATAGTATCAAAAAAACAATTATTTGCTTTTATTGTTTTTATTACAAAGCAATAAAATCTCATGAAGAGTTGGTGGAAATGGTTATTAGGAGTTTTCTTCTCTATTATTGTAATCATATTTTGTGGAACATGGTATCTAACCAAGAATTGGAAGCCAATTATTGAATCCAAATTAAAGGAGGTGATAATCAATGCTTCTGATAGCTTGTATACTCTCCATTATACGGATATGGATGTCAATTTCTCCTTTGGCAATATAGCATTAGATAGTGTTGCGCTAATCCCTGACACCGCTGTTTATCAGAAGCTTGTAAAGCTCAAAAAAGCACCCAATAATATATATAATATTCAATTAAATGCTTTGAGAATAAAGCATTTTAGTATTACGGATATCTTATTTAACAAAAAATTGAATATAAGTAGTGTCGTTTTTGATGGGCCAAATATTCATATGACACATGAATACCATGCCTATAATGATACTGTTTCTACTGAAACCCCCAAAAATCTTTATGATCACATTAA
This sequence comes from Sphingobacterium rhinopitheci, assembly GCF_022627575.1. GTDB lineage: Bacteria > Bacteroidota > Bacteroidia > Sphingobacteriales > Sphingobacteriaceae > Sphingobacterium > Sphingobacterium rhinopitheci. The sequence continues at coordinate 85,865 of NZ_JADEYQ010000007.1, read as the reverse complement.
AAGTATCTTTAAATCTATTAATGTAAATAAAGTTACGATCGATGATGCTGATTTTAAATATTCAAAAGTTGAAGGTCAGGTCACTAAAGTAACAGCTATCAAGGGTTTGAATATTAATATCAAAGACATATTGATTGATTCCTTAGCGGCATTGGATTCCTCTAGACTTTTTTATACTAAGGATATTGACGTTCAATTGTCTAATTATGAATACAACCTACCCGATGGTTTTTACAAGGTGGCTTTTGATAATCTTCATATCAATACGCGCAATAAATCCTTGTCTATTAAGAATGTGGTCTACAAGCCTCGAATGAATAAAAATGATTTCTTTAGGCGCAAAAAGGAAAATACGACCATGAGTGCAATTAATTTTGATCTTGTACAATTAAATGGATTGGATTTTAAAAGGATGGTGGATTATCAACAGGTTTTTGGTTCTAATGCAAAAATATCTAATGGCCTAGCCTCATTTTCGGAGGATATGCGTTATCCTAGATTCCCTAAAAATAAAATTGGACATGCTCCATATCAGCAGTTAATGAAAGTGAAAAGTATATTTCATTTTAATACTGTTTTTGTGGATAATGTAACGGTAACTTATGATGACTTCAGTGCTAAATATGATAAATTAGGTGTAATTACGTTTAATAATGCAACTGGTGTATTAACTAATGTCACTAATGATAGATTGCTTTTGCAGCACAATAAGATGATGCATGCTGATCTAACAGCAAAAGTAATGAATGCCGGTAAATTACATATTAAGTTTGGATTTGATATGTTGAGTAAAAATGGCTCATATACATATGTCGGTTCGCTGACGCCAATGAAAGCAGCTGATTTCAATAGAATTTTGACCCCATTAGTTAATGTGCAGATTGCTTCTGGAAATATTAAAGGTATTTCTTTTAATATGAAAGCTACAGATTATAAGAATTGGGGTACTTTTAAATTTGATTACGATAGCTTGCACGTTAATATACTTGGAAAGCCTAAAGATGGTAAGGAAGCAGGGACTAAAAAAACTATTACTTATATCATTAATAAAGTACTAATCAATCAGAGTAACCCTGACTCTAAAGGAGTATACCATGTTGGTGCTGTTGAATATACTAGAGTACCTGAATATTCATTTTTCAAAACCATGTGGCAAAGTTTATTAGTCGGTATCGTACAATGTGCTGGGATTAGTGCCAAGACAGAGGCTACAATCATGGGGGCTGCCGAAAAATCTGGGAAGGTGCTTTCTACGATGGGATCCATGGTCAAAGGGACAGAAAAAGCTGCTGTAGCTGTAGGTAGAGGAGTAGGTAAAGCGGGCAAAGCAGTCGGTAAAGAAGCCGGTACTTTAGGCAAAGAAATTGGTAAAGAGGCAGGAAAGGTCGCTCATGGTACAGATAGCTTGTTTAAAAGAATATTTAAAAAGAAAAATAAGGAAATTGAAGAATAATACTTCTATGCAGGATATTGCTATGTTTGTATAATGGGATCGTTAATAGACGCTTTAAAATTTTTTTTAAAATATAGAAAAAAGCTGATTAATCAGATTATGCTCTATGTAAGTATGATTTGTGCAGTGACGGTGATTGTTGAGTTTGGATATATTACAGATCCTCTGCTCGCCATTGAAGTAAAAAAAGCGGTTACCTTCATGTTTTATGGTCTTTTTGTGCTGGAGCTTTTCCGTACCTTTTCGTCTATTTTTGTATTTCGAAAGATTTCTGTCACTCATTATTCCAGGCTTATAGTTATCGTTTATTTTTGCATTATTGTCTTTGCAAGATTATTTGATATTGCATGGCTATCTTTCTTTGACCATGATCAATGGATGTATCTCGGCATAGCTATTGTCTTTCTTACTGAATTATCCAAAAGCAGCTTAGTTTTTGATAATTTCTATTTTAACCCCACTATTATATTTGTAATCAGTTTTATAAGCTTAATATTGATAGGGGCTGTATTTCTGATGCTCCCTCGTGCGACAGTCAATACACCATTGACGATTATTGATGCTATTTTTATGTCTGCGAGTGCGGTATGTATCACCGGATTAGCTGTTACAGATATCGCTACTAATTTATCTTTGTTTGGTCAAAGTATTGTATTAGTATTGATTCAAGTAGGTGGATTAGGGATTATGACATTTACAGGTTTTTTTGGTTATTTTTTTTCTGGTGGTTTTTCTTTTAAGAATCAATTGATGTTTGGTGAAATATTAGGAGAGAACAAAATCAATGCTGTTATATCTACTTTATTGACCATTATATTCATTACTTTATTATTTGAGTTTATTGGTGCATTATTTATATACGCTTCTTTAGATGCTGCTTTATTTCCTTCGGAAGGGGAAAGGATATTTTTTGCTATATTTCATGCTGTATCTTCCTTTTGCAACTCTGGATTTTCTATTCTGAATAATGGTATTGCCAATGAAGGGTATCGCTATAACTATAATTTTCAAATTGTATTGGCTTTAATATTTATATTGGGAGGATTGGGGTTTGGTACTGTTTTCAATTTTTATACATTTCTGAAGAATAAGGCTAAAAGTATATGGTATATGTTCCTGCAAAAGGAATATAAATATAAAGCCCAATATTTTAGTTTCAATACCAAGTTTATTGTAGCTTGTAATGCTATAGTGCTGCTGGTCATAACTATTTCTTATTTTCTATTGGAACAGAAACATACCTTGACTGTGGATAGATCTGTTGCAGGAGAATGGGTGACTTCATTTTTTATGGCTAATGCATCGCGTTCAGCAGGTTTTAATAGCGTTAATATAGGGTTATTAGCAGCGCCAACACTTATCATGGTGACTACATTGATGTGGATAGGAGCCTCTCCGGGGTCTACAGGTGGTGGCGTCAAAGTAACAACTGTAGCGGTAGCCTTTTTGAATATTATTGCGCTCGCTAGAGGCAAGGAATCTATAGAAGTGTTTAAAAGAAGGATTGATGTGGAATCGTTAAATAAGGCATTTGCTATCATTATACTCTCGGTAGTTGTGATTACATTTTCTTTTGTGATGCTCAATTTTACCGATGGTGACAAACCGATGAAAGCGCTACTTTTTGAATGTGTTTCGGCTTATACTACATGTGGGTTGAGCCTCGGTATTACTCCGCTATTGAGTACTGGAGGCAAATTTGTTATTATTTGCACCATGTTTGTTGGACGTGTAGGTACGCTTACTTTGTTGATGGCTATTATCAAGAACACAAGAAACAAAAGTTATATTTATCCAGCAGAGAAATTGCTTTTTTAACCACTTTTTTATTTAATTACACGGAATGAAATACATCGTTTTAGGCTTAGGGCATTTTGGAAGATCTTTAGGTATTCATCTTACAGAATTGGGACATGAAGTAATTGGCGCAGACCGAAATATTCAGATAGTGGAGCAATTAAAGGATAAAATTACCCATACCGTATGTCTCGATACTACAGATAAAGAGGCTGTATCCTCTTTACCACTCAAAGAATGTGACGCTGTAATTGTCGCTATTGGTGAAGACGAAGGTGCTTCATTGTTGACTACAGCATTAGTAAAGCAATTTGGGGTAAAAAGAATTATTGGACGTGTGGTCTCTGATTTGCAAAGAACGGTGATGGAAGCGATGCAGATCGATGAATACATCATGCCAGAGGAAGAGGCCGCAGAGCGATTAGCACTACGTCTGGATAATATTGATATTGTAGATTCCTTTAAAGTATCTGACAAATATTCTATTATAGAAACTAAAGTACCCTCAAAATATGTAGGCAAGACATTGATGGAGGCTAATTTGACCAATACCTATAAAGTAATTGTACTAACGACAATTACTATCTCTGAAAAAAATAAAGGCTCAGGACATAGTAAATTGGCTTCAGGAATCGCCAAATCCGATACTATGCTTAATGAGAATGATCTTTTAGTACTTTTTGGAGAGATTACTGATATTAAAAAATTAATCGAAAAATCAAACTAATCGAAATTGCGTATCAAATATTAAAATCTATTCTATATTTTTGGTTTTTAATAAAAATGTAACCTCTAAATTATTCATGAAAAATTGGTTTAAGGAAAATTCTTCCCATTTAATTGTTATTGCCATATTCTTTGCATTGGTGTTCTTTTATTTTTCGCCAGTATGGCAGGGAAAAGGCTTGTCACAACATGACGTAGTGCAAGCAATGGGTAGTCAAAAGGAGCTTTTTGATTATAGAGCCAAAGATGGCACTGCTCCACAGTGGACAAACTCTATGTTTGGAGGGATGCCGACATTTCAGATATGGTATGAACATGCTAATAATATTGGAACATATATAAATAGAGCAATCACTGCTGTGTTTCCATCACCAGCTGACGTAGTACTTATATTTTTGTTAGGGGCATATTTTATGTTGAGTGTATTTCGTGTTAGACCCTGGCTAGCTGCGGTAGGTGCTATTGCAATCGCGTTCTCTTCTTATAACTTTATTTATATCGAAGCAGGGCACCTCAATAGGGCTTATGCAATTGCCTACTTAGCGCCTATCATTGGTGCTATAGTATTGTCGTATCGCGGCAATAGAGTCTGGGGTACATTACTTTTAGCCTTATTCTTAGCCTTGGAGATCCGGACCAACCATATCCAAATGACCTATTATCTATTGATAGCTATGTTGGTTTATGTGGGTTATGAATTATATTATGCTATTCGTGATAAAAAATTAAATCAATTTTTGAAGGCTACGGCATTCCAAAGTGGGGCTGTTATCATTGCTATAGCGGTGAATGCGTCTGTATTGTTTCCGACCTATGAATACTCTAAACTTACTACTAGAGGAAAAGCAAATATTGTAAAAGTCGAAGAAGGTGCTAAATCTTCTGGTTTAGATAAAGATTATGCTTACGCTTGGAGCCAAGGGATAGGAGAGAATATAACCATGTTGATCCCTAATGCATATGGTGGACGTAGCCAAGGGGTATTAACAGAGAAGTCTAATGTCGCTAAATTTTTTACTAGTGTAGGAGCACCACAAAATCAAGCAGTACAGTATGCGCAAAGTATACCCACGTATTGGGGAGACAAGACTTTTACATCTGGTCCATGGTACTTTGGTGCCGGAGTAATGGCTCTTTTTATATTAGCCTTATTTGTAGTTAGAGACAGGGTCAAATACTGGGTCGTATCGGCTATTGTATTGACTATGTTATTAGCTTTAGGGAGTAATTTTTCTATCCTCTCGGATTTATTCTTCGATTATGCGCCTTTGTATAATAAATTTAGAGCGCCTGAATCTATATTAATCATTCCTTCTATTTTAATTCCTTTACTCGCTGTTTTGGGGGTAAATGATTTGATTACGAGAAAAAATGAAATTCCCAACTTGGACAAAAAAGTCCTTTATAGTTTTGGTGCGGTAGCTGCAATATGTCTGTTGGTAGCCTTGATGCCTAATTTCTTAGACTTAAGAGGTGCTAATCATCAGGATTTTATTTCTACTTTGTCGCAGCAATTTGGTGATGCCAATATGGCCAATCAATTGGCGGATGCTTTGGTCAAAGACCGTGCTGATATTGCTTCTGCTGATGCTTGGCGTTCCTTCTTTATTGTTGCTATCATTTTTGTTTTGGTATGGACATATTTGAAGCAAAAGATCAGTTCAACAGTGTTGGTTGTTGTATTAGGTGTCGTTACGTTGGTAGATTTATGGTCTGTAGATAAACGTTACTTGAATGATAGTGTTTTTGTCACTAAATCACAAGCACAGCCCGTGATACCAATGCGTGAGGTAGATCAGTTGATCCAGATGGATAAAGATCCTAGTTACCGTGTGTTGGATTTGACATCTAGTGTGTTTTCTGATGCTAAAGCATCCTATTACCACAAAAGTTTAGGTGGCTATCATGCCGCTAAATTGATGCGCTTTCAAGAGATCTTAGACAACCAGTTCAATGGTGCGATCAATGAGGATGTATTAGATATGTTTAATGTACGCTATGTAATTACTCAAAATCCTCAAAATGGTTCTGAAGGTATTCAACGTAGATCAACAGCAGCAGGAAATGCTTGGTTTGTAGACAAAGTTACTTTTGTTAAAGATAACGCACAAGAAATGCAAGCTATCAGCAGTTTTGATCCTACAAAGGAAGCTTTTGTTCATGATGAATTTAAAGGTAAATTACAACCCGCTAAATTAGGGGGTAAAAATAATGCCTCTATAAAGTTGACTTCTTATCATCCTGATAAAATGGAATATGAATACTCTTCTCCTAATGATGCATTTGCCGTATTCTCTGAAGTATTCTATGACAAAGGCTGGAAAGCATATGTAGATGGCGAAGAAGTGCCTATTATTCGTGCTGATTATATCTTGAGAGCTTTGCAATTGCCGGGCGGTAATCACAAAGTAGAATTTGTATTTGATCCAGAGACGATGAAAGTATCTAATATTATATCCCTTATAGGATCTTTGGTATTGGTGTTAGGTTTTGTAGTGGTAATCGGCTGGTCTTTCAAGAAGAAAAATGTAAAGACTACTTAATATAAATATATGTGCACAACATAATAAAAAGGCTCTACTACTAAGTGGAGCCTTTTTATTGTTAAAATAATTTTAATTGAGGATCTGTAACTCGGAATGTTTTTCTATGATGTGGGGTCAACCCATATTTCAGTACTGCAGTGCGGTGCTTGACCGTCGGATATCCTTTATTGGACAGCCAGTCATAATTGGGATATTCCATAGCTAGGTTGTCCATATACTCGTCGCGGTATGTTTTTGCTAGTATTGAAGCTGCAGCAATGGATAGGTACTTACCATCTCCTTTGACAATACATTCGTACGGAATATCACGATAAGGGATAAATTTGTTACCATCTATAATTAAATGCTCTGCCTTTAGAGCCAATTGGTCCAATGCGAGATGCATTGCCTTGTAAGATGCATTATGAATATTGATTTTGTCTATTTCGGCTGGGCTAACACTAGCCACAGCAAATGCTAAGGCTTCTTTTTCAATTATCGGGCGCAGTGCCATTCTTTTTTTTTCGGAAAGCTTTTTAGAATCATTCAGAATGGGGTTGTAATAGTCTTTGGGGAAGATGACAGCAGCAGCAAATACTGGTCCGGAAAGACAGCCTCTACCGGCTTCATCACATCCTGCTTCTACAAGTATATCGTGAAATTGGGATAATAACATATTGAAATTCAATGTAACTTCTCTGTGATTTTATACTGTTTACACTTATTTACACAGAGAATTCTTTTTTTTGTATAATATTATACGGTTTGACTTTTTTAACCAATCCAATATATAAAGGTAGAAATATTCTCATCATGTGTAAACAGTATTTATTATTTGTACTTTTTGTAATTCCATTTTTTCTTTTTGCACAAAAGAAAAAAAAGGACCTATATGATATACAGCATATATCGGGCATTATAATTGATGCTAATATAGACGACTGGGAGAATAAGCTTTATAATCTAAAGAGTGATGTGTGGAGCTATGCTGTTGCATCTGATAAGACAAAAATATATGCTGCGGTAATTATAAAGGATAAAAAATTGATGGATGAGGCAATTCGTAATGGAATACTTTTCAATATCAGTTATTCAGACAAGAAAATGGATGGTGCCCGAATAATCTATCCAAAATTTAATTTAGAAAAATTAGAAAATAGTATTGCTGATGACCCTGAGGAAGGGCGGACTATAGTACAAGAGGAGTTGTTACAAAGTACCAAAGGGTATTATGTAGCAGGATTTGATAAGGTAAGGGACGGTTTATTGGCTCGCAATAATCAATACGGTATTAAGGCTTTGTGTAAGATAGATGAATCTGGAAGCCTAGTGTATGAATGCGAAATACCGTTGCACTTGATCAAGTTTAAAACTAGTACGATTGTTGCACAGTTAGCGGTTAATACACTGTATTTTAGTCGTCAAAAGATGTCTGCCGGCATGCGCTCAAGTGGATACCATACTAGAGGTATCTCTAAGCCGACGCTAAAAAATCCCTACACGGAGAATACGGACGTTTGGTTCTCGGGAATTATAAAATAAAAATGAATTTGAAATAGATATATGAATAATTTTAAAAACTGGGTAATTGTTATTTTATTACTTGTAGTGAGTAATAGTAGTTATGCACAGAGGGCTGTTCAAGGGATGTTGCGTGATTCCTCTTTTAGAATCGCATCTGGTGCATCCGTTAAATTGATTTCCAATGGAGATACTGTAGGTACAAGCTCATCTGTAGGCGGGCTATTTAGATTTGATAATGTAAAAGGTAATCTTTTTAAGATAAAGATTAATAGTTTAGGATTTGAGCCTTTTGAGCAGGAGTATACCTATCCTACAGGTGAGAATAACTTCGTGATCCCTACGATTCTATTGAAAGGAATTCCTAATATGTTAGAAGAGGTAGTGGTAAACGGTGTTGTTTCTATCCAAGTAAAAGGTGATACCGTAGAGTATGCAATGGACAACCTGAAATTGCGTCAGGGAGCAGTGGCTGAAGACGCGCTAAAGAAACTGCAAGGGGTAGAAGTAGATAAGGATGGTGCCGTGACGGCTCAAGGTGAGCAGGTCACACGGGTCCGTATTAATGGGAAAGATTTCTTTGGGGGTGATGTGAAGACAGCTACACAAAATCTACCTGCTGAGATTATACAAAAGATCCAAATTGTAGACGATTTTGGCGATATGGCTAATCTTACAGGCAACAAATCTGGTGAGTCTACCAAAGTGCTTAATATCCAAATTGACCCTAAGTATAATAACGGTTATGCGACCACTTTGCGTGTCGGTGGTGGTACAGAAGAACGCTACCAGGCAACAGGTATGTTGATGGGTTTTAAAGCGAAATCACAGGTTTCTATTTTGGGGAACTTGAATAACATGAATGCCCCATTATTTGACTTTAATTCAATGGGTGGTGGAGCTAGAGGTCGTCAAGGTGGTGGTGGTCGCCCTGGTGGTGGTGCTTTTGGCGGCTCCCAAGGGATCACTAATACTGGATCTATAGGTGTAAATCTTCGCCATGATTTCTCTGATAAGTTGAAAGTATATGGTTCTTATTCTTATGGTAGAGATGATAACAATACTTTGTCTAAATCTTTTACTGAATATATTGGACAGAATCTAACACAAGATGCAGAGACAAATAATAATGGTATTCTTGGAAATCACCGCTTTGAGGCAAATTTAGAGTGGAATATAACTGAAAAAGATTATATAAAGATTACACCACAACTAGGATACAGTGACAACAGTACTAATAATCTTTCTAACTCTATCTATTATAGTGGTGGAATTAAAGACAACTCTCAGTTGCAGACGACATTGGGTGAGGCTACTACCCCACGATACAATGTGTCTGGATTGTATAACCGTAGGTTGAATGATAAAGGGCGAAATATTTTCTTCAATTTCAACTACGATAACGCAAATACAAAAAATGATGTTGATCAAATATTAGACCGTGCAATTTATGACGGTGCTAATCAAAATACTTCTGTAACCGAGATTTATGAAAGAACAATTCGTGACGCACAAAATAAAAGCTGGAATGCTGGTGCGTCGGTATCTTATTTAGAGCCACTGTCGGACAAGAGTAAATTGGAAATTGCGTATGATTATAACACAAATGACTATGATAACTATGACAAGCAAATAGGCTTGGATAAGCAAGGAAATAGTCTTAACGATCCACAGTTGAATTATTCGTATGATTATGATTATGGTTTTACTACGCATAGAGTAGGTGCTAGTTTTATCTTCGAAAATGATAAATTGAAGTACTCTTTTGGTGCTGCTGTTCAACCCTCAATTTTAAAAGGTAATGCGTATTCTGCAACAGAATCTGCTGTTATCGATCGCACTAATTTTAATATTATTCCTATTGCGCGTTTTGAATATAAATTCTCTCGTCAATCGAATGTTTCATTTAACTATTCAGGACGCTCTTCTGAGCCTGGAGTGTCACAAATATTGCCCTTCGAGGTAAGTACAAACAGAACGAATACGACAATAGGTAACCCTAATCTTAATCCTGAGTTTAGACACTCGATGGCGGTAAGATTCAGGACAGGTGACTTCCAAAAGGGAAAATCTTTCTTTGCTACGGTAAAATCTGATATCACTCAAAATAAAATTGTATCCTTGAATAAACGTTACCTTAATTCGGGCGTGGGAATTATTCAAGATGTAGGCTACATCAACTCTGCTGAACCTGCTGTTAGTATTACTTCATTCTATCATTTGTCGAGATCATTAAAAGAGAAGACATATAATATTATGTATGGGGGTGGTGTAAACTACGCACGTACGATTTCGTATTTGACATCGGATGAAAACGCTCAATTGGCCAATAATCCTAATGCATTAGGTTTTGATAAAGGTGTAAACAATAACACAACGATCTTCCAAATGCTTTTCTTCCGTTACAATCCATCTGAGTTTTTAGAGATAAATCCTGGATTGAGATACAATTACAATATTACAAGTTCTACATTGCCTGATTTTGAAGCACCTAATTCACAGAAAATTACCCCTACTTTGATTGCTTCTGTTAATCTGACGAAGTCTACAATTTTTGGAGTAGATCTATCTAAAGAGTTTAACTCTGGTTTTAGAACCAATGTAAATCCATTTATCATCAATACATATATTGAGCAAAAACTGTTGAAAGGTCAACGTGGAGCACTGCGTTTGCAAGCGTTTGATTTATTAAATCAACAGACCAATATCAATCGTACTGTAGGTGAGGTGTTGACAGATACTCAGACAAATAGATTGGCGCGATATTTTATGTTGACATTTACCTTCAAACTACAAAAATTCTCTGGCATAAATCCGATGCAGGAGCAAGGTCAATTTCCTGGAGGTATGCGTCCTCCACGTATGTAATATGATTTATAATAGACATAACGGCTGCAAGAGATTGTGGCCGTTGTTGTTTTAATTATGTAATTTTGCTGACATTAAATTAAATCTATTGATGAAGGAATATAGTCTTATTCAATTGGATAATGGTATCCGCATATTATTGCATTATCAAAATTCGACCATAACACATTCTTGTATGATTGTAAATGCAGGTTCTCGATATGAAGATCCGGGCAATTTTGGTGTTGCTCATTTTATCGAACATTTACTTTTTAAAAGAACAACACGTCGTTCGACGAATCAAATATTAAACCGTCTAGAAGAGGTTGGTGGTGATTTGAATGCCTATACGACCAAGGAATATACATGCATTCATGCTTCATTTTTAAAGCCGCACTTAGAGCGTGCTTTAGATCTTTTTGAAGATGTTTTATTTCATTCTACTTTTCCGGAGAATGAAATGGAGAAAGAGAAAAGTGTCATCTTAGATGAAATAGCTTCTTATTTGGATAGTCCCGAAGAATCTATAATGGATGATTTTGAAGACCTTCTTTTTAAAGATTCTGGATTAGGGCACAATATATTGGGGCTGGAGGATGATTTAAATAAGATGAATCGAGAAGCAATAAATAAATTTATGCTTCAAAATTATAATACAAATGAAATCATTGTAGCTATAGCAGGTGACTATACCGAAGCACAAGTAAAACGATTGGCTGATAAAATATTTGCCGGTATCCCCGCCAATAATACCGCCAAAGTCCCACAAAATGTAGCCTGGAATGGTGGTTTTGATACGGTGGTTGAAAAACCAATCAACCAAGCCCACTATATGATTGGGGCGCAAACGTTTGGAATCTATGATGACCAAAAGACAGCTATGCTTCTTTTGAATAATATGTTGGGCGGTATTGGGATGAGCTCCATCTTGAATCTCGGTATTCGGGAGAAATACGGTATTGCCTATACGATAGAATCTAATTTGACATTGTATAGTGACACAGGTAGCTTTAGTATTTACCTTGGTACGGATGAGGAAAAGCTCAAAAAGGCGATTTCGCTCGTTCATAAAGAGTTGAATAAGCTCAAAGAAACACCTTTCTCGGAAACACAATTGAGAAAAGCGAAAGAAAAATTTAAAGGACAAATTGCCTTAGCCGAAGAAAATCGTATGAGTATGATCATCGCGGAGGCAAAAAATATTATCGATTATGGTAGAATAATGTCTTTGCAAGATGTTTTCAACAAGATTGATACCATTCAGGTAAAAGAGCTGTCAGACTTATCTAATCGTTTTTTAGACCCTAAGAATCTTTTATCATTGGCATTCGTCCCTGAGGATTAGTGAAAATAACATGATTTAGTATATTTGCGTAGAATTTTAACCGACGAACACAAGTTATTTTATATGAAAACAGCTTATATTTTTCCAGGTCAAGGTGCTCAATTCGTAGGAATGGGCCAAGATCTATATAATCTAAATGACGAATCTAAAGCTTTATTTGAAAAAGCAAATGATATCTTAGGGTTTCGAATCACTGATATTATGTTCAACGGTACGGACGAGGATTTGAAACAAACGAATGTGACGCAACCTGCGATCTTCTTACATTCTGTTATATTAGCTAAAGCTCTAGGTGATTCTTTTCAGCCAAGTATGGTAGCAGGACATTCATTGGGTGAGTTCTCTGCTTTAGTAGCAGCTGGAGCCTTGTCTTTTGAAGATGGTCTTAAGTTAGTGGCACAACGTGCTAATGCAATGCAAAAAGCATGTGAATTGCAGCCCTCAACGATGGCCGCTATATTAGGGTTAGATGATCAGACTGTCGAGCGTATTTGTGCTGATATTGATGAGGTCGTGGTTGCCGCAAATTACAACTGCCCTGGTCAATTGGTAATCTCTGGATCGATGGAAGGTATAGATAAAGCTTGTGCTTTATTAACTGAAGCAGGAGCTAAACGCGCACTTAAGCTGAATGTTGGTGGTGCTTTCCACTCCCCATTGATGGAACCTGCGAAGGTTGAGCTGCAAGCGGCGATAGAAGCTACAGCTATTCAAGCGCCATTGTGCCCGATATATCAAAATGTAGATGCTAAAGCATATACGACTCCTGAAGAGATTAAAGCAAATTTGATAGCACAATTGACAGGAGCTGTACGATGGACACAAACGGTACAAAATATGTTGGCAGATGGTGCCGAAGCTTTTGTAGAAGTAGGCCCTGGTAATGTATTACAGGGATTGGTCAAAAAAGTAGATCGTCAAGCGCAGACTTCTTCTGCTAAGATTGCTGAATAATACAAAAAAGGGGTGAAATAATTTTCACCCCTTTTTTATATACGATTGGTTTTCCTTAAAATCTCTCGAATGAAGAGAAGAAGAAGTTACCTTCGATAGCTGCATTTTCGTCAGAATCAGAACCGTGAACAGCGTTAGCATCGATAGATTTAGCGTATTTGTTACGGATTGTACCTTCAGCAGCATCTGCTGGGTTAGTAGCACCGATTAAAGTACGGAAATCTTCAACAGCGTTATCTTTTTCTAAGATCGCTGCAACGATTGGGCCTGAAGTCATGAATTCTACTAAATCACCGTAGAAAGGTCTTTCTTTGTGTACTGCATAGAAGTTACCCGCATCTTCTTGTGAAAGTTGGATATATTTCATTGCTACAATTTTGAAACCACCAGCGATAATGTCGTTTAAAATAGCACCGATGTGACCATTTGCTACTGCATCTGGTTTAATCATCGTAAATGTTCTGTTAGTTGCCATAACTTTTTAAATAGTAATTTTTTGCAAAGGTACGGTAAAAAGTAAAAACTTTAAAGAAAAATTACGCCACTCATTTACTAGCTATACTTATTTCATGGTAACGATTCTTATTATTAACTTTGTGCTATGTCAAAAGGTCTGCAAGTTACAATAGATAAGGATTCTGGGTTCTGCTTTGGTGTAGTATACGCCATCGATATGGCAGAAGAAATATTGGAAGATGAAGGATATCTTTATTGTTTGGGAGATATCGTTCATAATGATGAAGAAGTCGCTCGCCTTAAGGCCAAAGGTCTTCGTATTATTGGGCATGAGGTATTGCCTACTTTGAGCAATGAAAAAGTATTGATCCGTGCACACGGTGAAGCTCCCGAAACATATCGTATAGCACTAGAGAATAATATAACTCTGATTGATGCCTCTTGTCCTGTAGTACTCAAATTACAGAATCGTATCAAGACATCGCATGATAGTGATGAGAAGATATTGATTTTTGGTAAACATGGGCATGCCGAAGTAATCGGTCTCTCAGGGCAAACAAATGATGAAGCCTTGGTATTTCAAGATATTGCAGAACTTGACAATGTGGAATTGCCCCCTTCATTTACATTGTATAGCCAGACGACAAAGAGTGTAGATAAGTTCTATGCTATCAAAGAGGAATTATTGAAACGTGGATATGATGTAAAAGCAAATGATACAATTTGCCGTCAAGTTTCTAATCGTTATGATGATTTGGGTGACTTTGCCCGTCAATACGACAAAATTGTCTTTGTCTCTGGAAAGAAATCATCTAATGGCAAAGTCTTGTATGATGTCTGTAAAGCAGCTAATCCTAATTCTTATTTTATCTCGGAAATTAATGAACTAGATTCGTTGATTTTTAACGTAGGCGAAAGTATTGGTATCTGTGGAGCAACATCTACGCCTATGTGGTTGATGAAAGATGTAAAACACGCCTTAGAGCAGCTTTAACAAGTCATGTTATTTTCATTTTCTATATCTTAAGATAGAGTACTATAAATTTTATATATTTTTGTATCAATGAAAACAAAAGCTAAAAAGGGAGTTTTGTTGGTGCAATTGGGGACTCCAGATGCGCCTGTAGCACAGGATGTACACCGTTATCTTACCGAATTTTTGATGGATCCGCGCGTGATGGATATTCCTTATTTAGGACGTTCTTTACTCGTAAAAGGAATTATAGTACCTAAGAGAGCTGCCGCATCTGCTGCAACCTATGCTACGATTTGGGATGAGGTGAATGGTTCGCCATTAATGCATTATTCTATTTTGCAACAGAAGATGCTTCAGGAGCAATTGGGGGAAGACTATCATGTTGAATTAGCTATGCGCTATCAAAATCCTTCTATTGAGTCGGCATTAAAAAAAATGGAAGGTATGTTTCTGGATTCTATTAAGGTGATTCCTTTATTTCCACAATATGCTTCGGCTACGACTGGTTCTGTTATTGATAAAGTAATGGAAATAATGCGTCAATGGCAATATATACCTTCGGTTTCTTTTGTTAGTAATTACTGCGAAGATGAAGATATGGTCGCTACATTTGCGGAGCATGGTCTACGTCACGATATCAGTAGTTTTGATCATATATTATTTAGTTATCACGGATTACCGGTTAGGCAATTAGGTAAAGTAGATCCTTCTGGAGAACTTAGTTGTCCCGATTCAGGTTGTGATACGTGTAAAATACAAACAAATCCTTTTTGTTATGTTTCACAATGCTATGCCACGACTCGGGCTATAGCAAATAAGCTTAATCTGCCTAAGGACAAGTATTCGGTATGCTTTCAGTCCCGCTTAGGAAAGACGCCTTGGATTCAACCTTATACGTCGGATGCGCTACATGATCTAGCTAAAGAAGGAAAAAAGAGACTATTAGTCTTTAGTCCTGCTTTTGTAGCGGATTGTATTGAGACATTAGACGAGATTCAAGTGGAATATGCTAATGAGTTCAAAGAGATGGGTGGAGAAGAGGTAGCGATGGTGGAAAGCTTAAATGATGACCCACGCTGGATTCAGACATTGAAAAAGTTAGTTCTTTCTAATTAAAAAGCTATGATGGTTATTATTAATGCATTCCTTTTATTTCTATTTGATTTTTATATTTTCTTTGCTCTACGTGCAACATCTATAAAATTTGTTAAGAAAAAATGGTTTGCTTGGTTATGGTGGGGATATTCTGCGTTATTATTAACGGGTTTATTTGTTTCTTTCAAATTTAATATTCCACTTAGTTATAGATCAATTATTTTAGTTGCTTTTTTTATGACTGCAACGAGCAAGTTCATCTTTGTATTGATCTTGTTTATTGATGATCTTAGAAGAGGCGGTATCTGGTTCTCTAGATTGTTTAGAACGAAAAAAGAGGAAACTTTAGAAGAGCGGATTGAGGATATTAAGCAACCTTTACCTGAGGCTCCGCAACATGGGATTAGTAGATCTGAATTTTTATTAAAGTCTGGTATCGTTGTGGCATCTTTGCCAATTATACCGTTGACATGGGGTGTTTTGTCAGGTGCTTATGATTATCAAATTAGGCGCCAACGTTTAGTACTGGCTAATCTACCTAAGGCATTTGAAGGATTCACTATTGCGCAAATCTCTGATGTTCATTCCGGATCTTTCTATAATAAAAAAGCGGTATTAGGTGGGGTTGAAATGCTATTGGGAGAAAAACCTAATGCAGTATTTTTTACTGGAGATTTGGTGAATAATGTAGCTACTGAGATGCGTGATTATCAAGATATCTTCTCTAAAATAACTGCAGATTACGGCGTATATTCTTGTTTAGGAAATCATGACTACGGTGATTATTACTATGGGAAAGAAGATAGTCCTGCTAAGCGCAAGAATTTTCAAGATATGATTGATGTTCATAAAGTGATGGGCTGGGATTTATTGATGGATGAAAATCGTAGCTTGAAGATAGGTGGTGAAGAAATTTCAATTGTCGGTGTTCAGAACTGGGGTACAGGTAGGTTTCCGAAGAAAGGGGATATTAAAAAAGCCTTAATAGGAACTGAGGATAAACCTGTTAAATTACTGTTGTCACATGATCCGTCACACTGGAGAGCTCAAATATTAGATACAGATGTAGATGCTATGTTTGCAGGCCATACGCATGGTATGCAGTTTGGTGTACGCGGAGAACATTACCAATGGAGTCCAGCGAAATATATATATAACGAATGGGCAGGACTTTATACTGAAGGTAATAGCCAATTGTATGTTAATACAGGGTTTGGTTTCTTAGGCTATCCAGGTAGAGTAGGTATTGTACCAGAGATTACTATATTTGAATTAGTAAGTGCTTAATTATTCTTAAAAAATAAAAAAGCTGTGAGAATTATTAATTCTCACAGCTTTTTTGTTTTTTAAGAATATCGTTATAAGGATAGTATCTCTACGATTCTTGTCAAATTTGTATTTATTACATCAATGTGTTTGATAGCCTTGGAGAATGGAGTATATTGGACTTCACCGTGGATAAGTCCTGCCATTTCACCTCTACGACCTTTTAAAAGTCCTTCTACAGCAGCAACACCTAGTCTACTAGCGAGTACACGATCCATACAAGAAGGTTTTCCACCACGTTGGATATGCCCTAAAATAGAAACTCTAACATCGTAATGAGGATATCTTTCTTTTATTCTATCTGCTACTACTAAACCACCCTCATCATCGCCTTCGGCCACGATGATAATACGTGAGGCTTTATTTTTTCTAGTTTTCTCTAAGCGGTCTAATATAGAATTATAGTCAACTTCTAATTCCGGGATTAATACTGCTTCGGCACCTGTACTTATACCTGATCGTAAGGCAATTAAACCAGAGTCTCTACCCATTACCTCGATTACGAACAATCTGTCATGTGACTCTGCTGTATCGCGGATTTTATCTACAGCATCTACCACGGTATTGATTGCCGTGTCATAGCCTATCGTAAAATCTGTACCTGCCAAATCATTATCTATTGTACCAGGTATACCGATAATAGGTATGTCAAATTCCTCAATAAATTTAGAAGCTCCAGTGAATGTACCATCGCCACCGATGACCACTAAAGCATCAATCCCCAATTTTTTGATATTGTCATATGCCTTTTGGCGTCCTTCGGTAGTTCTGAATTCATCACTACGTGCTGTTTTTAAGATAGTGCCACCGCGTTGTATAATATTTGCTACAGATTTAGCATCCATAGGGATGATATCCCCATTTACTAAACCATCGTATCCCCTTTTTACACCAAACATATTGACACCGTGGTATATGCCTGCGCGTACTACTGCACGAATACCTGCATTCATCCCTGGCGCATCTCCGCCAGAAGTTAATACTGCAATGTTTTTAATGTTATTCATATTTTCAAATATACCAAGATTTAGGTTTATTAATTATTAATTTTATAGTAAGTCCTTTATTTTTTTGTGTGGAACGCATCTATTCCTGATTGCAAGAAAGCGGCATAACTATCTACATTGTAATCTGCTCCAGTTTGAGGTACTAATACGTTACCTTCAGGGTCTACAATAACATATAAGGGCTGTGAGTTACTATTAAATGTCGCTGCTTGAAAATCGGAATTCTTATTACCTATAGTTTTAATTTTTTTTCCACTGTAGGTAGATACATATTGTTCAGAAGCATCAAGCTCTGTACGATCATCAACAAATAATTCAGCCATTATAAAGCCTTGTTTCAATAAGGTAGCTACTTTAGGGTCTGTCCATACATTTGCTTCCATCTTACGGCAATTGACACAGTTCCAGCCCGTAAAATCTATTAATACAGGTTTGTTGGCTACTTTTGCGGCAGCAAGAGCTTCTTCGTAATCATAATATGGATCAAAACCTTTTGGGGTTCCACGGTCATGGAATATCTCGTAATATTTTTTCTTTTTACCGTCTATAGAAAGTGTCGCAGTTGTCCCTGTCTGTGCCACCGATAGATCGAAATCTTGGGTTGCACTAGGGGGCAAAAATGCAGATATTGATTTTAATGGTGCTCCCCACATCCCTGGGACCATATATACCACAAAGGCAAATACCACAATAGCAAACAGTGTTCTCGGAACAGATAAATAAGGTAAATCGCTGTCATGTGAAAATTTAATTTTTCCGATTAGATATAAGCCTAACAAGCCGAAAATAACAATCCATAGTGCTAAGAATACTTCACGATCTAGCCAATTCCAATGGTATGCTAAGTCAACATTAGACAAGAATTTTAACGCCAAAGCCAATTCTAAAAATCCTAATACTACTTTTACACTATTCAACCAGCCACCAGATTTAGGCATTGATTTCATCAATGATGGAAACATCGCGAATATCACGAATGGAACAGCTAAGGCAATTGAAAAACCTAACATACCGATAGCAGGGCCTAATCTTTCTCCTTTGGATGCGGCATCGACCAATAATGTCCCGATTATAGGGCCCGTACAAGAAAATGAAACCAAAGCTAAGCTGAAGGCCATGAAGAATAAACCTATTAATCCTCCTTTGTCAGATTTTGCATCCATCTTATTAACAAAAGAACTCGGCAATGTTATCTCAAATGCACCAAAGAAAGATGCCGCAAAAACGACTAATATTAGGAAGAAGAAGAAATTAAATATCCCATTTGTAGATAGTGCATTCAACGCATCTGAACCAAATGCTATCGTAATCAACATACCTAATGCAACATATATTACAATAATAAATAAACCGTATAAAAGTGCTTGCGATATAGCTTTGGTGCGAGAGCCTGCTTTCTTGGTAAAGAAACTAACCGTCAGTGGTACCATTGGGAATATGCAGGGCATAAAAAATGCGGCAAATCCGCCTAATATTCCTGTAATAAAGATGGTCCATAAAGAATCTTTTTCTCCTGCTGTATCTATAGGGGTATTTAATTCTATGGCTGTAGAGTCACTATTAGAGATCGTAGAAGTATCTTCACCATCTGTAAAATTCAAATCACTGGGTATTTCGATCAAGGTGCTAGTGTCTGTAGCTATACCATCAGAGAATTCAATGTCGTCGAAAGAAATGATACTATCCTGCTGGGTATTAGCTATAGAAGAAAAGCCAATAAGAAAGGAAAGGAAAAAAGAAAATAAATAGACTTTCATGTTTAATATTTATTATATGAAAGCATAAAAATAGCAAAAAGGCAGTAATACTACTGCCTTTTGCTATTTATTGTATAAAAAATTACTTAATTGTTACGCTAAAATTGTACTCGTCTGGAGGAAGACATTCTGTTTTATCACAGGCCATAAACTCCACTACACCATTTACTGTTGTCGCCTTATTACTGTTTAGTTTAACTTTTTGCTGGAAAACTACTTCTTGTGTAAAATATGGGACATTCATTTTGAAGACATCTTCATATTTTGTTTTTGCTTTAATATTTGAAAGTGTTCCGCCATTAAGTGAGTAATCTTTTGATGTCTTAAAGGTGAAGGATGTTGATATAGGACCGCCATTAGGTACATTCTGTCCATAAATATGCCATCCGTTTTCAATTGTTGCTTTGATAAATACAACGGCTTCTTTATTGTTTAATTTTTTTGAGGCTACCGTCCATTTTACCGGAGTTTTAATTTGTGCAACAGCTGTAGTAACAGTGATTAGAACGGCTACGATTAATAAGCTAAAATTTTTCATAATTAATATCTTCTATAATACTATTTGGGTTATATGACTAAATGAGATGTATATAGTTTAATGCAAAATTACGTTTTCTTACTTTAATTTGATAGGTATTTTTTGTTATAACTGATACCTTAATTCTTTTAAGTCGTATTTGTGGACCTCATCAGCTACTTTTAATAAAAGCTTACCATCTGTGTTTACGCCTAATATTTCGCCTTGTATTTCTAGGTTGTTTATGATGTAGGTCGCTATACAATTCTTTCTAAAAAGCCTATCCGTATATAGGTTCCATAATTTATCAATTTCTCCATCCGCAACAATCTGTTCGTAGCGAATCAATTGTTGTTGTATCCTTTTTACTAGTGAAATAATTGTCAGATTAAAATCAAAATTTTCTAAGGCTATAGATGTAGTTTTTTTCCTAAATTCTATCGGAAATTCAGTTGTATTTACGTTGATTCCTATCCCTATTATACTATGTTTTATAGCCGTAGATGTAATTTTATTTTCAATTAATATTCCTCCAATTTTTTTATTATTAACCATTATGTCATTAGGCCATTTAATTGACAAGTTTGACGGTATAAATTCACTTAGACTATCGTAAACAGCTAGACTAGAGGTTATTGTTGTTAAAAACTGGTCTTTTATTGCCAGGTGTTTAGGCGTGTTTAAAAAGCTCGCTGTTAGATTTTTATTAGGCTGCGCAATCCACGACGTTCCTCTTTGTCCTCTACCCATTGTTTGTTGCCTTGCCATTATGGCAGTAAAGGGTAGCTGTGGCTTGAAATTTGCCAATAGTTGTTTGAGGTAATCATTTGTAGATGATACATTGTCTAAAACAATTAGACTTGAGGGCTTAGAATATCCGAAAAATGTATTATTTTGCAAAAGATAAATGATTATAAAGTTTTGGTAAAACTATAATATTTCTTAATGAGTAAAAAGAAAAACGTTGAAATATCTAACAAGTTGGCAGAAATTGTCGTGTTGGGGATGCAAGAGAAAAAAGCAAATGAAATAGTAAAGTTAGATATGCGTGAAGTAAATGCAACTTTGTCTGACTATTTCATTATTTGTCATGCTGATAATGGTCCACAGGTAAATGCTATCGCAAAAAGTGTGGAGGATGAAGTTTATAAAGTATTCGGTCAAGATCCTTGGCATAAGGAGGGGCATGGTAATGGCGAATGGGTTTTATTAGATTATGTAGATGTCGTAGTTCATATTTTTAAAGGAGATAAGAGAGATCACTATCGTATTGAAGATCTTTGGGGCGACGCTAAAAAGGAATCTTATCAAAGTGCTTAGTTTTAAATTGTATTTATATTTTAAATAATGAAGAAAATCCCGAGTAAAAAGATTACTCCAATCCCGCCTAAGTTTAATATGATGTGGATATATATCGCTGTCGTATTAGGCTTTTTAGCTTTGAATTATGTTTATTCTGGTGGTGGTCCTAAAGAGATTAACTACGAGAATTTTGAAAAGAATATGCTTTTATCTGGTGATGTAGATAAACTTGTCGCTTTCAAAAGTAATGATCTTCTTGAAGTTGAAGTATTTATTAAACCAGATAGCTTAAAAGATAATCCTAAATATAAAGACCTCGTTCCTAAAGGAAATACTATGTTTGCGGCAGCAGAAGCTGGGCCGCAGTATTACTTTAAAATGGGATCTGATGAGATTTTTGAGAAAAAATTAGCGGCTTCAGAAGCACAGTTACCAGAAGGTGTTGCTCCTGTTACAGTTTCTTATGAAAGTAGAAATAACCCTTGGGGTGGTTTCTTTATGACTTTTATCCTTCCTATAGTTATTTTAGCAGCATTGTGGATTTTCTTAATGCGTCGTATGAGTGGTGGTGGTGCTGGCGGTGGTCAGATATTTAATATCGGAAAATCTAAAGCCCAATTATTTGATAAAGAATCTCAAATAAATATCACTTTTAATGATGTAGCAGGTCTTGAGGAGGCTAAAACGGAGGTTATGGAGATTGTTGATTTCCTTAAGAATCCCAAAAAATATACCGATTTAGGGGGTAAAATTCCTAAAGGTGCATTATTAGTAGGTCCTCCAGGAACAGGTAAAACATTATTAGCAAAAGCCGTTGCCGGTGAAGCACAAGTGCCTTTCTTCTCTTTGTCGGGTTCTGATTTTGTCGAAATGTTTGTTGGTGTTGGCGCATCACGTGTACGTGATTTATTCAAACAAGCAAAGGAAAAAGCACCATGTATCATTTTTATCGATGAGATCGATGCTATAGGTCGTGCTCGTGGTAAAAACTCTGTAATGGGAGGGAACGATGAGCGTGAAAATACATTGAACCAATTATTGGTTGAAATGGATGGTTTTGGTACTAACTTAGGCGTAATTATTTTAGCAGCAACTAATAGATTGGATGTTTTAGATTCTGCTTTATTAAGACCAGGTCGTTTTGATAGACAGATATCTATCGATAAACCAGATTTAGTAGGTCGTGAGCATATCTTTAATGTACATTTGAAGCCATTAAAATTGGCTGAAGAAGTAGATGCTAAAAAATTGTCTGCGCAGACACCAGGTTTTGCAGGTGCTGAAATAGCGAATGTATGTAACGAAGCTGCATTGATCGCTGCACGTAAAGGGAAGCCTGCTGTAGAGATGCAGGATTTTCAAGACGCTGTGGATCGTGTAATCGGTGGTTTAGAGAAAAGAAATAAAATCATCTCTCCAGAGGAGAAAAAAATTGTAGCTTATCACGAAGCAGGTCACGCAATAGCAGGTTGGTTTTTAGAACATGCAGATCCATTAGTGAAAGTGTCTATCGTTCCACGTGGAGTTGCGGCATTGGGTTATGCTCAATATCTTCCAAAAGAACAATTTTTGTACACAACCGAACAATTGTTGGATAGTATGTCTATGACAATGGGCGGACGTGTGGCTGAGGATATTACCTTTGGGCGTATCAGTACTGGTGCACAGAATGATTTAGAACGTATTACTAAATTGGCTTATGCTATGACAGCAGTATATGGTATGAATCCTCGTGTTGGTAATATATCATTCAATGATAGTTCGGGTGAATCTCAATTCCATAAACCATATTCTGATCAAACAGCAGAATTAATTGATGATGAAGTACGTAAACTTATTGCAGAGGTTTATGAGCGTACAAGACAATTATTACTGGAAAAACAAGATGGCTTAATTAAGATAGCTGAACAACTTTTAGAGAAGGAAATACTTTTCCAATCTGATTTGGAAGATATTTTAGGAAAACGACCATTTTCAAATCGTACTACTTACGATGAGTTTGTCAATGGCGGTGCCGATGGTGGAGGTGTTCCGCAAACCAATCTGGAACTACCAACTACTCTTGAAGATGTAGAGGATGTAGAACCGCCCTCTTCTTTAAATGAAACTTCTAACTAGAATATAAGGTGTACTTTTTAGTACACCTGTTTTTTATATATGAATATTAGAAATATCACGCCTAAAGAAGCAATGCTTAAAAAAGTAAGACAAGCATTACTAGAGAAACGAGATAATCCATATCCTGATTTTGAGGATTCTCAATTGTATGTAGACGAGGAGGATACGCTAGATGTAACATTTGCACGCGAGTTTAACGCTGTTTCAGGAAAATTTATCTACTGTGATGGAGAGATTGCTGTAATAGAAAATCTGATCGGTTTAGTAGAGGAGTTGGGTATTACAAAAATATATGCTTGGGAACCATCTGTTCAAAATCTTTTGGGGAATTATGGATTTCCTATCATCGCTAATGATGTTGAATTTTCGAATGCCGAAGCTGGCATTACAACCTGTGAGGCATTGATAGCTCGAAATGGTTCTATCCTTATCTCTAACCAAACTCATTCAGGACGTCGATTGAGTGTATATCCTCCAATTCATATTGTATTTGCTAAGGCTTCTCAACTGGTAATGGATATCAAGCATGGTATGAAGCTAATGAAAGATCGATATGCTGATGATATGCCATCTATGATTAGTACTATTACTGGGCCAAGTAGAACTGCTGATATAGAAAAGAGATTAGTATTAGGGGCACATGGGCCTAAGGAATTGTATGTTTTTCTAATTGAAGATAGATTTTAAAATAGCATGGAACAATATTTAATATACTCGCCTGTGGCGAGTGTTATATTCGCGATAACTGTAGCAACAAGTATTTATGCTTTTTCTAATCCTTCTGTTTTAGGAAATATGATGCTCCATCCTTATAGTATTCAACGTGACAAATCCAAGTGGTTTACCGTATTTACAAGTGGTATAGTGCATGCTGATTGGATGCATCTTATCTTCAATATGATGACTTTTTACTATTTTGGATTTGCATTAGAAATAATATTTGTTCAGGCAAGTGGGGATATTGGTCATTTGTATTTTGCCTTATTATATTTGATTAGTTTAGTATTAAGTGATATACCGACAATTATCCAAAATAGGAATAATCCTAATTACTTTAGCTTAGGCGCTTCCGGTGCAATATCTGCTGTACTTTTCAGCTTTATTCTATTCTATCCAAAGACTGAATTAAGGATTTTCTTTGCTATCCCTATGCCTGCGTATATATTTGCCGTTATTTATGTTGGTTATTGTATATGGGCTTCTAAGAAAGCAAATGATCATATTAATCATGATGCCCATTTATTTGGTGCATTGTCGGGTATTATTATCACCTTGCTCTATTATCCGTGGATTTTGAAACATTTTATAGATCAGTTCTAGCCTGCCCAATTTTCACGATCCAAGCTGCGGTATTGTATAGCTTCGGCGAGATGTTGGTTTGATATCAGGTTCGAATTTTCCATGTCAGCAATTGTACGGGCTACTTTCAAAATTCGATCATAGGCGCGAGCAGAGAGATTGAGTTTTTCCATAGCAGCTTTGAGGAGATTTTTGCCCTGCTGATCTATAGTACAAATATCGCGAACAGCTTTGGCACTCATTTGTGCATTGCAATGTACTTCGTCGTTTGTAGCAAATCTTTCTGCTTGCTTATTTCTAGCATTAATTACTCTTTTTCGGATACAATTGCTTTTTTCAGCTCGTTCCACGCTAGTAAGTTCAGAGAATTCAATAGGTGTTACTTCAACATGAAGATCTATTCGATCTAATAGGGGACCCGATATTTTACTAAGGTAGCGTTGCACTATCGGCGAACCACATATGCACTCTTTTTCAGGGTGATTGTAATATCCGCAAGGACATGGATTCATAGCTGCAATTAGCATGAAGCTTGCAGGGTAATCAATGGTAAATTTTGCACGAGAGATGGTGATGCTTCGTGATTCTAAAGGTTGACGCATCACTTCTAATACGCTCCGTTTGAACTCTGGTAACTCATCCAAAAATAATACCCCATTATGTGCTAATGATATTTCTCCTGGTTGTGGGTTTGTCCCTCCACCTACTAATGCGACATCTGAAATAGTATGATGTGGTGCTCGAAAAGGCCGTGTATGCATGAGCGATTCAGCGGCTGTAAGTTGGCCTGATACAGAATGTATTTTTGTCGTTTCTAATGATTCTTCAATGGTCAATGGCGGTAATATCGTTGGAAGTCTTTTCGCTAACATTGTTTTACCAGATCCTGGTGGACCAATTAGAATAACATTGTGTCCTCCGGCAGCGGCGATTTCTAAGGCTCGCTTGATGTTTTCTTGTCCTTTAACATCAGAAAAATCAACCTCGGTGATATTTATTTTATTAATAAACTCTTGCTCTATATCGACAGTAGTAGGTAATACAGTAATCTTGTGTGTCAAAAAATCAATAACATCGGTAAGATTGTCAATACCATATACGTTTATGTCTGAAACAATAGCAGCTTCTCTGGCATTTGCTTTTGGTAAAATAAGGCTTTTGAAATCGTCATTTCTAGCTTGTATGGCTATAGGAAGTGCTCCTTTGATAGGTTGAATCGTGCCATCTAGTGAAAGTTCTCCTAGAATAAGATAATCACCAAGATTATCGATTTCTATTTGACCGGAAGCGGCCAAGATTCCTATTGCCATGCTTAGATCATATGCAGATCCCTCCTTACGTATGTCGGCAGGGGCCAAATTTATGACGATTTTTTGGCGTGGCATTCTGTATCCTATCGCCATTATGGCACTTTCTATTCGTTGCAAACTTTCTTTAACAGCATTGTCAGGCAGCCCTACAATATAATATTTCGTTCCGGTTGTTATATTTACTTCTACTGTAATTTTTGTAGCTTCAATTCCGTAAACGGAACTTCCGTATGTTTTTATTAGCATGAATTAAATTAATGATTAAATAAATATACTTAAAATAAAGAGTAAAATTATACTTAAATTCGATAATTGGTTCTATTTTTGCTATATTATTGAAGAATAATTGTTATATTAACTAAGAGGTTCAAAATGTAGTTTTTTAGACCTTTGTTTTTTAATGTTTAATATCAAGTATACTCAGAATAAATATAAACATATGAAGGATAGTGGAAAAATAGTTACTGCGTTGTTGGCAGGATTAGCAGCAGGAGCAGTTTTAGGAGTTTTATTCGCGCCAGAAAAAGGTTCGGAGACACGAGACAAGATTAATGATTCTTTAGGTGACTTAGCAGATGCTATTAAAGAGAGAACCGAAGAACAATTAGATCAATTAAATGATTTAAAGGATAAAGTTTTGGCAGCTGTAAAAACAAAAGTTGCTACTGCAGATTCTATTTTAGAAGACGAAATTGAAGAGCACGCTTAATCTATTTAAGTTATAAGCCTTATAATATATAAATTAGATGAAGTGCTACGGTATTACTAAAGCACTTCATCTATTAATCATTAGTAAATGGAAGAACAAAAGTTTTCTTTTACAGGGAGTTTTCAGAAGACGAAAGAATATGCCGATACGCAGCTAGAACTATTTAAACTTAGGGCTATTGCTAAATCAGCGCGGATAGGTGGCGCTTTAGTGCTTGATGTTACTAAGCTTTTGCTTTCTTTGATTGTTGTCTTTTTTCTATCGTTAGCACTAGGTTTCTTTTTAGGGGAATTAATGGATAGCAATGCATTAGGATTTTTATCTACAGGAATTTTGTTCCTTATTGTTCTATTTATTGTTATTGCTAAAGAACCTAAATTAGAAGCGAAGTTTATGGACCTTACAATAGCACGTATCTTATCTAAATGGAATGATGAAGATGATTTAGATATCGATCAAAAAATTAAAGATGCTCATTTTGCTAATAAGAAGAAAGCGGAGGAAACAAAAGTTCAAGATTTTTACGAAGAGAATATAAGCGAAAATGAAAACAAAAATTAATAATCTTGATGAACTAAAGTGGGAGATTGCACGATTGACAGAACTGAAAAGAGAGCAAGAATCCTATCTGAATGATCAGTATACTTTATTAAAAAATAAAGTTGATATGCCGGCACGTGTATTTGGTACTGTGGCATCTTCTATTCCGGGATTTAATTTGGTGAAAAGTGTCGTTTCTTCTATTGGTAAATCGAGTCCTAAAGATGAGCATGGTGTAGCTAGTGGGGATTGGCTGACGAAAGGTATTCGAATAGGATTACCAATACTATTGAATAGTACTTTTCTGAAGAAATCAGGATGGATGAAAAAGGCTTTAGTTTTACTAGCTTCCCAAACAGCAACTTCTCAAATAACGCAAGATAGCGTATCTAATCTCTTGGCTAAGGTTACTCGTTTTATTAGACCTAAAAAGTCTAAAACCAAATCTAATAAAGTAGAAAAGAAACTTCAGGAAAATATTGAGGATTCTCCTGAAGAACAAATATTAGGTATCTAACAATATTTAGCTTTAAAATCAGCATAAGCTAGTTTAATCCCTTCTTCCAAAGGGATTTTGTGTTTCCATCCCAAACTATGTAGTTTTGAAACATCCATTAGTTTTCTCGGTGTTCCATCTGGTTTTGTGCTGTCGAATTTAATCGATCCTTTATAGCCAATAATACGTTTTATCAATAGAGCAAGGTCTTTGATGCTTAGATCCTCCCCAATTCCAATATTTACAAATTGCTCATCATCATAGTTCTTCATTAAGAATATACATGCATCAGCTAAATCTGTAGAGAATAAAAATTCGCGCAATGGTGTACCAGATCCCCAGATAATAACTTCTGCTGAATTATTTTCTTTAGCTTCGTGAAAACGACGGATTAAGGCTGGTAATACATGTGAATTTTGTGGATGATAATTGTCATTGTAACCATATAAATTCGTTGGCATTACGGAGATATAATTGGTCCCATATTGTGCTCTGTAAGCTTCACACATTTTTATACCCGATATCTTCGCAATAGCATATGGTTCATTTGTAGGTTCTAGTACACCTGTCAATAAATATTCTTCCTTTAGCGGTTGTGGAGCCATCTTTGGATAGATACATGAAGAGCCTAAGAACATCAATTTCTTTACATTATTTAAATAAGAATGATGGATTACATTATTTTGTATAGCCATATTCTCGTAAATGAAATCTGCTCTAAAAGTATTATTAGCAATAATACCGCCTACTTTGGCCGCTGCTAAAAAAACATATGCTGGTTTTTCGGTAGCAAAGAATCGTGCAACAGCCGCTTGATCTCTTAAATCAAGCTCTGAAGAAGTTCTGGTAATGATATTGGTATGTCCTTCGTCTTTCAATTTATTGAAAATCGCTGAACCAACCATCCCTCTATGACCTGCAACATATATTTTAGCTTCTTTTTCCATGATAATTAGTTGAATTACTGCAAATATAAGGTTATTTTTGCGACTTAATATTTGTTATGGGTAAGGATAAATTAAGAAAATTTGCTGAAGTAGCGACATTTAAAAATGTGGTACAACTAGATGCAGGTAAGGAATATAAAGGACAATGGGCTTCTAAATTTTTTGGAAATGATAAACCTGTTGTTTTAGAATTAGCTTGTGGTAAAGGTGAATATACAGTCAACTTGGCTAAATTGTTTCCTGATAAAAACTTTATTGGAATTGATTATAAAGGGAATCGTATTTGGAGAGGAGCAAAGACAGCGTTAGAAGAAGGTATTGATAATGTAGGTTTTTTGCGCATTCAAATTGAGACTATTTTAGAGCATTTTGAAGAAAATGAAATCTCTGAAATATGGATTACTTTTCCGGATCCTCAACCCCAGGATTCTAGAGAAAAAAAGCGCTTGACAAATCCTAAATTTTTGGAACGTTATAAGTTTATCCTTAAGGATGATGGTATTATGCATTTGAAAACAGATAGTGATTTCTTCTTTAACTATTCTGTTGAGCAAATAGATCTTTTAAAATTAACAAAGTTTAAACAAACAACTGATTTGTATCATTCGGATTTAGTAGATGAAGTATTGTCTATTAAAACATATTATGAAAGAAAATATCTTGCTATAGATAAGAGTATTAATTATGTTCAGTGGACATTTAAGAAATAACTAAAAAAGAGGCTTTATCCATGATAAAGCCTCTTTTTTAGTTATAACAGTTTTTTAAATTCTGCCTGTGATATCTTAAATGCCGTACCATGTCTCAATTGAGAAGGCATTTTAATTTGATCAGATATATCTGTCCATTTTTTTAAATCTTTAGATTTTACCGCTCCATATTTGTGTTCTGTATATTTATCAAAATAAACAATCCATTCATCTCCAACTTTTAAAGTAGTAGGACCTTCCGCCCAATAATCACCGGTGATGGCATCTGATATGTTGGTATATGGACCTTCAATATTTTTGGCTGAAACAATTTTTATATCCTTTTTGGGAGGAACTATAGTTTCATCTTTTATAAACATTTTCCATTGTCCATCTATAGGTACAATACTAGCATCAATAACATTAAATCCGGGTTCTAATAGAATTTTTGTTTTTTCAAAAGTCTTAAAGTCTTTGGTTTTTGTGTAGTAAATTCGATGGTTGTAGGCATTTTCTTTTTCCTCTTGTGTTTCTGGAAATAACCCAGTGATAGTCGTGGACCAATAGATTAGGTATGTTTTATCTGAAGGGTCATAGGTGATCTCTGGAGCCCATGTATTGCGTGCAAGGGGCTCATGTTCCATAACGGGGATTAACTGCTGTTCAGACCAATTTATTAGATCGGTTGAATGTGCATAGCCTATGCTTCTTTGCGTCCAACTGACGGTCCATACCATATGAAATTTTCCATCTCCGCCTCGTATGATGCATGGATCGCGCATCAATTTATCCGGACTAAGTTTGGGTTGTAGGTAAGATTTCCCATCCTGAATTTCTTTCCATTCAAGTCCATCATTACTGTATGCTAAATGTAATCCATCGGCTCCATTGTTGATGAAATAGGAAAACATATAGACGGAATCTTGTGCATACGAGGATAGCGATATTGTGAAGAGAATAAATAGGTGAAAGATTTTTTTCATACTTTATATTGAATTTAATTGGTTATTATGGTCAATATACTGAAAATATTTTTCAATAAAAGGGGCTATCAAAAAAGTCCCTTTAAAAAACAATCCCCGATACGCAAAAGTGTCGGGGATTGTTTTTTTTATGTTTATACTTGCTCCTTTGGAGGGAAGTTTTTGTGTTTTCGTTTAGAAATCTTTTCGACGTTTACGGGTTGAGGTACTTTTACATAGTAACCTGTTCCGTCGTATACTCGCTTATCTGGTACTGATTGACATTCTGTAGAGCAACATCCATCCAAATCCCATCCACATTCGTCACATTGTGTGAAATGCTCATTACATTTAGCATTGGCACAATTTATCATTTTATTTGTAGTTTTACCACAGTTTTTACACGTAGATATGATCGTTGGGTTAACGGAGTTTACAGGTACTTTGACACGATTGTCAAAAACGTAGCAATCACCTTCGAAATCTTGTCCTCCAGCTTCTTTACCATATTTGATTATACCGCCATGCAATTGATATACCTCTTCAAAGCCTTCTTTTAAAAGTAAGGCCGATGCTTTTTCACATTTGATACCTCCTGTACAGTAGGTTAATATTTTTTTACCTTTCAGGTGTTCTAACTCTTTTACTTTCTCTGGAAACTCACGGAAGTTCTCAATGTCCAAAGTAACGGCATTTTTGAATCTTCCTAATGTATGTTCATAATTGGAGCGTACATCCAAGATGACCACATCTTCTTGGTCTTTCATGGCCAAAAAATCTTTTGGTTCTAAATGAATACCTGTTTGTTTATTCGGGTCGATTATTTTAGGATCGCGCAATCCAGAGTGAACAATTTCTGCTTTGTAGCGGCAGTGCATTTTGATAAATGAAAGCTCTTCTACATCATCAATCTTAAACTCTGTATGATTGAATCTGCCGTCAGCATAGATGCTGTCCATATAAGTTTTGCAAGCTTCAGGTGAACCTGAAACAGTACCATTAAGACCTTCGTCCGCAACTATTATACGACCTACAAGTCCAATTGAATTACAAAATTCTAAGTGTTCTGCAGCAAATTGTTCTGCATTTTCGATAGGGCTGTAGCAATAGTACAGCAAAGTTTGATATTGTGCCATATGTCATTGATACCGCTGCAAACGGCGTTTAATGTTAAAAATTATGATGCAAAGATACGTTTTATCTAATTAAATAAAATTAAAGGTCGTTTATTTTTTGATAAGGGGCTGTAATAGATATTCTAAGCCATTTAGTTTTATCTCATATAAGGTAGCTAATTGAATACCTAACTTTCCGGCAGGAAATCCTTTTTTGTGGTACCATACCAAATAGGGCTCTGGAAGGTGGCACAATCGCCAACCTTGGTATTTGCCAAAAGGCATCTTTGTGTTCGCTAGCTCGACAAGAATATTGGGGTTAAACATGCTATTCTCTTGATTTGCCATTAGTGATGCGATAAGATATTAATCGTAATGCTATGATGCCATGATTGAACCAGTTTTGCACGGTGCCATAGTGTTTTTTAAAGATATCGTATCTTTCTTTAAGACTTTGGCGATGTCTTTTTTGGGACATACCACCTACTAAATAACGGGCTACGTAGCAATTTACATTCTGTGTGGTTTTTGCTTTTTTTGCAGCACGGATTACCCAATCAATATCAGCACTAAGCTGATATTGCAAATCATAAGGCGATGTAATGTCTCGCTTTATATATATTGCTTGATGGCATATATTCATACCATATTGAAAGGATTTCCAATTAAAGTGTTCAGGTGCTTTATGTCTTCTATTACCGATGATTTCTCTGTTTTCATCAACTAGTTTTGTCTCACCATAGATGATGTCGGCATTATTACCTTTTTCTACTATTGTTTGGACCGTGTTTTCATCATATAGCGCATCACCAGAATTAAGAAATAGTAGATAATCTCCTGTGGCAAGAGCCAATCCTTTATTCATAGCATCATAAATCCCTTTATCTTTTTCAGATACCAAGGTTGCTATATTATCTTTGTATTTTTCAATTATAGCTAATGTACCATCAGTTGAAGCACCGTCGATGACGATATATTCGATATTGGTATAAGTCTGTTTCAATACGGACGATATGGTATATTCAATGTCTCTGACGTTGTTATATACGATAGTGATTATAGAAATTTTTGCTGTAGACACGTTTATCGATTTCTCTTTTTCCATATTTTTTTTGCATATCGAATGGCTCTATTTACAAGAGAGCCTTTACGTTTTTTGTAAAAATACCGAATTGCTTCGTAAGCTACTTTATTTTCTTCAATTTCCTTTGGAAAGCTAGTGATTGGTTTATCTGCTAGCTCTACTGTATAGATGCTATCTTCATCCGAATGTGTACCTGATCCGTCAGTGCCTATATTTTGAATCATTGATTCGCGAGGGTAGAGTACAAGGCCATTTTTATTAAATATGGATAAGTACCAACGTATCGCCCATGAGTTTATTTGTCCTGCTTTAAACTGCTGAACTTGACGCCAAAAATTTTCGGTATGATCTATCGTGAATCTTTGGATATCTTCTTTGCTGAAGTTTTCTGTTAATTTGTTGATATCAGTATCAAAATGATTCCATGCTCTAGACCATGTGGCCCATCCCCAGCTATTGGCTACTCTAAAGAAAAAGCTCTCATCCAGCTCGCTAGGATTTTTGATAGGATACATGTATCCTGAAATTTCCATCACCTTGTCTTCAAACTGATATGTTGTAAGCGCATCATTAAAATATCTCAAGCCGTACTTGGAAATTTCTAAGTCATCCTCTAATACTATTACTCGGCCATATTTTTTGATTATCGATGATACACCATCAATAATATTAGCCGCAAGTCCTAGGTTGCTTTTACGCTCAATAATGGTGATACTTTTGAAGTGCCAAGGCTCACATATTATTGCCCTTACTTGGTTGACCAAATGGATACTATTTGAATCTTTAGCACCATCGGAAAATATAAACAGATCTGATTGGTTAGATAAATCTGCTTTTTCTAAGGCAGTTAATACTTTTCGCGTATGGATAGGTCTGTTATAAACAAATAGAAGTATAGGTGATGTTTGTTGTGTCTTATTGTTATTCATTGTACAGCAATTTATCCATCATTTCTTTATAAACAGTATTATTAAAGGTTTTAGTATAACAACTTCTATTGTGTGCTATTTGTTTGTCTGTCAGGCCGGTTAATTGTGCTAACTCTTCTATATCATCTTCCAAAGAATATACCATAAAATCTCTCTTTCGTAACCAATGTAATAGTGTATTCTCTTTACGTAGAAAAACTTTTGCTCCCATATTCAAGAGTTGAAATATGTTGCCTGCAGCTTCTTGTCTTTTCATACCAAAAATAGCAATTTTTACCTCAGATAGAATTTGTTGGTAATCACCTAACGGTATAAAATTACGGAGCGTTTTAATATCACAGGATAAGGTCGTATAAGCACTTTCTACTATTTTATCAGCAAATGCCTTGTCACCATAGCTTAGCGGTAATAATACGGTGTAGTTCTGTTGCTGTAAAGCTAGATTTTTTAGTGTTTCTAATACAAAGAAATGATTGCCAGATGGAGAGGCAGAATGATTCACCATTATTGTATTTTTCTTTTCTATCAACGGATATTCTGGATTGCCTAAAGCATTATAATAGATGAAATCTTTGTGCCGAGCATTAGTTTCTACTTTTGAAGTAAATAATGTATAATCGTATTCATTCCAGAAGCAAAAATAATCTAATTTCTTAAATGCTTTTTCCATCGCTGACTTTGTTGTCCAGCCAAACCATAGTAAATACTTAATATTTTTTAGTAAATCCTTTTTAAATGTATTTTTCTTTAATGATCTATGGTCTAATATGTCATATTGCTTATATCGACTCAAATAATCGTAAAGATCACCGCCATAAAAAATCCAGTAAAATTTGAGCGTATACTTTGCTAATATTTTTAAGCTGATGGATGCTTTGTAGGTATCCAAATAATGTACAAATAAGTTCTCTCCTTTATTTGAGCTAATTATTTGACCTATCTGTTGCACGATACCATTATCCCTAATATGAAAAGTTTTAATTTTCAAATTTGGATTAGTAAATTTTAATTGGGTACTATTATACAATAATACAATGTATATATTTTGACCGGGATAATATTTTTCAAATTGTTCTATTGCTCCATTTGTGAACTTATCATCATGGAATATATGGATATTCATATAGAATAATTATTCTTTATATTTTATGATTTTTGCAGGTACTCCTGCAACGATCGCATAATCGGGGACATCTCTTGTCACTACAGCTCCTGCACCTACGATACAGTGTTTGCCTATTTTAATGCTTGGTAAAATGGTAGCATTGGCACCGATTTGTGTATAATCATCTACGGTAACATGTCCCAATAATGTAGCGCCTGGAGACAGCTCTACATAGTCTCCAATAGTACAGTCATGGGTAATTACCACGTTATAATATACCAATGTAGCTTTCCCTATTTGTACAGCATTACTGATATTAGCATTGTTTAATATTGTTGCGCCATTACCTATCTTGCAATAAGTACTAATATGTGCATTCTTATCTATTGCTGATTGTAGAATACCTCCGTGCTCTGTCGCCATCTGTATCATATATGCTCGAGCTTTGGAATTGCCGATGCCTATGATAAAGTTAGGACCATGCTGTAAGAAATATGTTTTTAATTCTTCTTGATTTTTTAAGATTAAATATTTGTCAAAAAGTAGATCTGGTAGATTTTCAGTTCTATCGTCATAAAAAGCAAGTGGTTCGTTTGCATAATTATGCTCGACTACTTGTAGTATTTCTTTTGCAAATCCTCCAGCTCCTAATATTACCATTGTGTATTATTTTGGGTACGTAATATTAATCGCGTAATCAAATTGACCTCTTCAATGGTCAAATCATAATATAGAGGTAGACAAAGTACGCGTTTGGAAATATCATCCGTGATAGGCAGGTCCTTGGGTTCTAAATAAGGAAGAGCTGAAGCTAATGATGGGTAGAAATATCGTCGCGTAAAGATTTGGTTTTTACCTAATTCTTCCATCACATTTAATAAGAGCTGTTCTGTCTGCAATACAATTGGGTAATAGGCAAAATTAGGATCTGAATTTGTATTCCATGTAGGGAAATAGCCCTTCACATTTTTTAAACCTATATTATATTGTAAAGATAACTCGCGCCTTTTGGCAATAATATCGTCTACATATTTCAAGTTTACCAAGCCCATAGCTGCATGGAATTCTGAATTTTTGCCATTAATTCCTAATTCAGCGAATTTATTAAAATCAGAAATACCAAAATTACGCATTAAAGCGGCCTTTTTTAGTAATGAAGGATCTTTGGTTATAATCAATCCCCCTTCTGTAGAATGGTATAATTTGGTAGCGTGAAGTGAGCAAATACTGATGTCGCCATATTCAAAGACAGATTTACCTTTATATTGCACAGCAAAGGCATGTGCAGCATCATAAATAATTTTTAAATTGTGCTTTTTTGCTATTTCTTCAATTTTATCTATTTCACAGGGATTACCATATACATGTGTAGCTAATATAGCAGATGTATTTTCTGTGATAGCAGCTTCGATTTTGTCAGCATCTATATTTAACGAGTTTTTATCAATATCAACAAATACAGGTGTGCACCCTTCCCAGACAATGCTACTCGTGGTAGCCACAAATGAAAAAGGAGTAGTAATAATTTCCCCTTTTAAATCTAAAGCACGTATAGCAAGCTGTAAGGCTACAGTTCCATTGGTAACAAATATTAAATGATCAAGATTTAGGAATTCTTTCAATTGCATTTCTAACTCGCTTGAAAGGGGGCCCATGTTCGTGAGCCATTGTCGTTGCCATATTTTGTCTATATATTTTTTATAGTCTTCTACTGGGGGCAAGAAGGGCTTTGTCACTTGAATCATGATCGATAATTTTTAATGATTTTGAGTAGAAAATAAAATGGAGTTAATTTAAAAATATAACTAAGTCCTATATATCCTATTATTCCTGCAATAAAGTTAAACAAAATCTGTAATATGAGTGCGAAAGATGCTGTGTATTGTGCTACTAAGATGATAATACCGTACATGCATAGTGCTGCAAGTAAGGTAGGGATCATTTCTATAAGTTGTTTTTTTGTAGAGTAGTCAATTAGTTTTTCGCTATAATAGGTATTGACCAACAAAGATAATGCTGAGGCGGCTACAGAGCTCCATAACAAGCCTATTATTCCATAATTCCAAGCGCAGGCTATACATATAACGGTGAGTATTTTCTTTATAACTTCTAGTTTTAAGAATAGATCTGAGCGTCCATAAACTTTCAATACATTCAAGTTGATAGAATGTATAGGGTAAAGCATACTTGCTAGACAGAGAATCTGAAAGTAAGGTATTGCTTCAGCATATTGAGCGCCTAACAAAAATAGAATTAGACTGGGCGCTGTAGCAGCAAGTCCTAACATTAAAGGTGCGCTAATGTAAAGGGATACTCTTAAAATTTGCTTGTATGCGTTGGATATTTCTTCTTTATTGTCTTTTATATTTGTTAATAATGGATAGGTTACTTTAGAAACTATTGTCGTTAGAATATTAGTAGGATATCCATTTAATGTATTCGCTCTTTCGTATTCACCATTAGAAACTAACGAAAATCGTTTAGGGATTATGATATTGTAAATATTTTTGAAAATAGTATCTAATAAAGCTGATAGTAAGAGTTTATAACCAAAGGAAAAGTGATATTTAGCTTTGCTTTTTACGAATATAAAAGCAGGTCTCCATAATGATGCAGTCCATAATGATATACTTTGAAAAAAAGGTGCCGTTAAAGACATTACTACCAATGACCATATGCCAAATCCATAATAAGCTAGTGTGACACCAACAGCAGGACTAATTATTGCGGAAGGAATATTCGCAATCATCAATTTTTGAAATTGCATCTCTTTGGTTAAGATGGCCATTTGTACTGTTGTGAAACTGGATAAAATAATACTGATAGAGCTTACTCTTAGTACATCTATTGGAATAGGTTTACCAATGTAACTAACAATAGAAGGTATAGCAAAGTATAAACCTGTGTATAATAAAATAGCAGAAAATATATTCATCCAAAACACAGTAGAATAATCTAACTGTGTTGGATTCGTTGTACGAATAAGTGAGTTGCTTAATCCACTTTCTACTATGGTAGTACCAATATTGATAAAAACAATAAGAATGGCATACAAGCCATAATCTTCTTTGGTAAGTAACCGCGCAAGAATATAAAAAGAAAGTAAGGATAGACCTTTTAGAAGAATAGCATCTGTAAAAGTCCAAAAAATACCCGATACTGCTTTTTTTCTTGTTGACATTAATATCTACTGTAAAAAATAGGTTAGATAATTTTGATTTCGTTGGCGAAGTCTTTAAGGATCTTATCTGTATTTTTTAATTCTGTAATCAAATAGTTAACCTCTTTCAAAGGTGCTACACGCATTTTTTGGTTAGAATTTAATTTTTCTGCTATACTTAAGATGGCTAAGTTTTTGGAACATTTAATCATCGCACGTTTAATCTGCACTACCTCCCAATCTGAATCCGTTATACCATCTTCTATAGACAAACTATTAGTTCCTAATAAGCATAAGTCAACTTTTATATCTGACAATTCATTTATAACTTGTGCGCCAGTAACGATATTTGTGTTGCGTGAAAGTTTTCCGCCTAATAGATTAACTTCAATATTTTCTTTCTCCGCTAATTCTAATGCTACAAGTGGACTAATGGTAAAAAAAGTACATTGTAAGTCACTCGGTATTAATCGTGCTAATTCAATCATAGTGGTTCCACCGCCAATCAATATCGTCATACCATTTTGAATAAGTGTCAATGCTTTACTAGCAATTTCCTTTTTCGCATCCTTAGCATATACGTTACCTTCTTGAAAAGGAAATTGGAAAGATTTAGACAATGCACCACCATATACTTTAATAACCTTACCATTTTCAGCAAGTTCATTTAAATCTCTTCTAATTGTATCTTCAGATACATTTAGTTGAATGCTTAAGTCTGTCGATAAAACTTTATTATGCAGATTTATTTGGTGAATAATATATGCTTGTCTTTCTTCTTTTAACATGGTTTTTTATTTAATAACTGGTTTATAATTAAAACGTTAGTTTTCGTTTTTATTGTCTTGATTCTTTGTGATTCCTGCTTTAAATCGAGGTTTGAATCCAGCAGGTTTATTTGTTGTTTCTTGGGCGTCGGCTACTTCCGAAGGTTTTACTTCTTGTGATGCGGTATTATCTTGTGCTGTAGCTTCTGTAGCTTTTGTTACGCCTGCTTTAAATCGAGGTTTGAATCCAGCAGGTTTATTTGTTGTTTCTTGGGCGTCGGCTACTTCCGAAGGTTTTACTTCTTGTGATGCGGTATTATCTTGTGCTGTAGCTTCTGTAGCTTTTGTTACGCCTGCTTTAAATCGAGGTTTGAATCCAGCAGGTTTATTTGTTGTTTCTTGGGCGTCGGCTACTTCCGAAGGTTTTACTTCTTGTGATGCGGTATTATCTTGTGCTGTAGCTTCTGTAGCTTTTGTTACGCCTGCTTTAAATCGAGGTTTGAATCCAGCAGGTTTATTTGCTGTTTCTTGGCCGTCGGATACTTCCGAAGGTTTTGCTTCTTGTGATGCGGTATTATCTTGTGCTGTAGCTTCTGTAGCTTTTGTTACGCCTGCTTTAAATCGAGGTTTGAATCCAGCAGGTTTATTTGCTGTTTCTTGGCCGTCGGATACTTCCGAAGGTTTTGCTTCTTGTGATGCGGTATTATCTTGTGCTGTAGCTTCTGTAGCTTTTGTTACGCCTGCTTTAAATCGAGGTTTGAATCCAGCAGGTTTATTTGCTGTTTCTTGGCCGTCGGATACTTCCGAAGGTTTTGCTTCTTGTGATGCGGTATTATCTTGTGCTGTAGCTTCTGTAGCTTTTGTTACGCCTGCTTTAAATCGAGGTTTGAATCCAGCAGGTTTATTTGCTGTTTCTTGGCCGTCGGATACTTCCGAAGGTTTTACTTCTTGTGATGCCGTATTATCTTGTGCTGTAGCTTTTGTTACGCCTGCTTTAAATCGAGGTTTGAATCCAGCAGGTTTGTTTGCTGTTTCTTGGCCGTCGGATACTTCCGAAGGTTTTACTTCTTGTGACACCGTATTATCTTGTGCTGTAGCTTCTGTAGCTTTTGTTACGCCTGCTTTAAATCGAGGTTTGAATCCAGCAGGTTTGTTTGCTGTTTCTTGGCCGTCGGCTACTTCCGAAGGTTTTGCTTCTTGTGACGCCGTATTATCTTGTGCTGTAGCTTCTGTAGCTTTTGTTACACCTGCTTTAAATCGAGGTTTGAATCCAGCAGGTTTGTTTGCTGTTTCTTGGGCGTCGGCTACTTCCGAAGGTTTTACTTCTTGTGACACCGTATTATCTTGTGCTGTAGCTTCTGTAGCATTTGTTACGCCTGCTTTAAATCGAGGTTTGAATCCAGCAGGTTTGTTTGCTGTTTCTTGGCCGTCGGCTACTTCCGAAGGTTTTACTTCTTGTGACGCCGTATTATCTTGTGCTGTAGTTTCTGTAGCTTTTGTTACGCCTGCTTTAAATCGAGGTTTGAATCCAGCAGGTTTATTTGCTGTTTCTTGGCCGTCGGCTACTTCCGAAGGTTTTGCTTCTTGTGACGCCGTATTATCTTGTGCTGTAGCTTCTGTAGCTTTTGTTACGCCTGCTTTAAATCGAGGTTTGAATCCAGCAGGTTTAGCATTAAGCTCTTCCGTATTTGGACTTACTTGTGGTTTAGCAACAGTATCAGTTTTAATTTTAGGTTTGAATCCTAAAGGTTTTGGCACGGTTATATCTGTGACCTTTATTTCTGCAGATGAAACTATCGGTTCATTTATTTTACTTATTCCAGAAGTAGATACTTTAAGGTTCTCTATTTCTTTAAGCAAATATGTCTTTCTAAGGCGATTGAACCAAAATTTTTTAGAATGATCAAAGCTTTTTTCTCCCATTATCAAATAATGAGATTTAAATTCATCATATAAAGGCTGATCTGCAGCTTTTAGAGCAGGTAAATCTATTTTCTTTTTAATGAAAAAATCTTCGAAACTAAGCATTATCAAAGGTAATGAATTGTCTATATAAAAAAAAAGAGGGTATAACCCTCTTTTCTGCAATATAGCGAAAAATTTTTAGTCCATGTTATGATACACAGCTTGAACATCATCATCTTCTTCGATTTTATCTATCATTTTTAAGACATCAGCAGCTTGTTCTTCTGTCAATGTAGAATGAGATAATGCAATACGTTCTAATTTTGCAGAAGAAACTTCAATTCCTTTTTCTTCTAATAGGCGTTGCATATTACCAAAATCTTCGAATGATGTTTGTACTACAGCAATATCGTTTCCTTCTTCGTCAGATTCGATGTATAGTTCTTCTAATCCTCCATCGATTAACTCTAATTCTAGTTCTTCAACGTCCAGATCTTCTGCAGCAGGGAATCGAAAAATGGATTTGCGATTAAATATAAAATCTAAAGATCCAGTTTTACCTAACGAACCACCAGCTTTAGTGAAGTAACTGCGTACATTTGCAACAGTACGATTTGTGTTATCTGTAGCTGTCTCGATCAATACAGGTACTCCATGAGGGCCGTATCCTTCGTAAACGTATTCCTCATAGCCTTTAGCATCTTTTTCTGAAGCTCTCTTAATTGCTGCTTCAACACGATCTTTAGGCATATTTACTGCCTTTGCATTTTGAATAGCCGTACGTAAGCGAGAGTTATTTTCTGGGTGAGGGCCTCCTTCTTTTACAGCGATAGCGATTTCTTTCCCTAAACGCGTAAACTGAATTGCCATTTTGGCCCAGCGCTTAAATTTTCTTTCTTTTCTGAATTCAAATGCTCTACCCATTTTGTTATGTTATATGTTTGTTTTAAGATTTTCGATCATGTCTTTGGTCATCGTCGTTAAATCATATTTTAACTTCCAATTCCAATCTTCTTGTGCATATTGGTCATCAATACTTTGTGGCCAAGAATCTGCAATTGCTTGGCGCGGATCACCTTCTGAGTAAGACATTTCAAAATTAGGAAGAATTTTTTTAATTTCTTCAGCTATTTCTGCAGGAGTGAACGAAATACCTGCCAAATTGTAGCTTGAGCGAATTCTTAAATTTTCTGCCGGTGCGTCCATTAACTGGATGGTAGCACGAACAGCGTCATCCATATACATCATTGGAAGTGCGGTGTTTTCACTTAAAAAACTTTGGTAAGCACCTTTTGCTAGTGCTTCGAAGAAGATGTGAACGGCGTAATCTGTTGTACCTCCTCCTGGTGCTGTTTTCCAAGAGATAATACCTGGATATCTGATACTGCGGATATCTAACCCATATTTTTCCGTATAATACTCACATAGTCTTTCACCAGCCAATTTACTGATACCATAGATGCTGTTAGGATCCATTACACAGTATTGAGGGGTATTAGTAGTAGGCGAATTTGGTCCAAAAACAGCAATAGAGCTAGGCCAAAATATTTTCTTAATACCTAATTCTATACATAGATTTAAAACATTTAATAAACCATTCATGTTCAAATCCCATGCTTTCAATGGATATTGTTCACCTGTTGCAGATAGCATTGCTGCTAATAGATAAACTTGTGTAGGTTTATATTTTTCAAAAAGAGTTCTTAGGGCATCTCTGTCCAGGACGTTAATAGTTTCGAAGATTTCACCTTCTCCTAATGATTTAGGTTCCCTAATATC
The DNA here is from genome assembly GCF_022627575.1 of Sphingobacterium rhinopitheci. Lineage (GTDB taxonomy): Bacteria > Bacteroidota > Bacteroidia > Sphingobacteriales > Sphingobacteriaceae > Sphingobacterium > Sphingobacterium rhinopitheci. The sequence goes on along the minus strand of NZ_JADEYQ010000007.1, from coordinate 43,347 downwards.
AGAGGTAATTACATTGGATGTGCCGAATTTAGCACGTAGTGCTAAACCTAATTCTGAGCCAATTTGGCCATTTGATCCTAAGAGTACAATCGTTTCTTTCATTATAGTACAAAGATACTTTTTTTAATACGTTCTTGTCAATAGCTGAGTATATCAGAGACAATAACAAATGCTTTTTTGAAGCGTTCTTTTTGGCCTTTATTATTATATATTTCAGCAATCATTATGTAATGTCCGGCAGTTGCTTTTTTGCCATTTTCATGTAGTGTGTTCCATTCTATTATTCCTGTAGAACCTGCTCTTTGATTACGAATCAAACGGTTGATTAAAGTGCCTTTATCATTATATATTGTAATATTTATGTAGTAGTCAGCATCATTAAATTGATAGTTTATTTCTAAAAAATCCTCATAGAAATCATTGTTTGGAGAGACCGTTTTTGAGGTGAAAAATATTTTATTTTTTTTCAACATATTATCAACACTTGTTGAGTTTTTATATCCTGGAGTGGCTCCTTCATGTAAAGTTGAAGCAGAACTAAACGTATTGAACTGTAAATCGAATCGATTAGTAGATTGTCTTTCCAATGAAATACCTTTCACATTACGGAGTATCGGGTCATGCATATTGGCATTATAATATACCGAATCTATTAAAAGATTATTGGCCGAAAATAGCATTACGTTTCCTTGTTGATTAGGATAGGGCGGGAGACTTGCGAGTTGTAATATATTATTAGCAATCGCGGAAGGATAATGCAGGGATAAGATAGCTTTATTTATGGTTAGTGCGAGGTATTCATCAGGATCGATTAATAGTATATCTTCGCTAATAGTTCGGTTCCCAATTTTCCAATTTTTTAAGTTTATAGGTAAGTTGGTAACATTATATACTTCTACAAAATCAACCCCTCCTTCTTTAGGGTTAAATAATATTTCCGATATAATAATATCTTGATGATTTACTGTTGTTTGCTTGAATAGTTTTTCATTGGGTATTTTGACAAAAAAGGAACAGATTTCAATGGGTTTGGTCATTAGTATATATATCTTGTTTTCTTCAAAATCCTTAACGAAGAGTAGGGTCAACGTATCTAGGGATTCATTCCATTGAATAGAAGTTGGTTTACCAATACCATTATTTATTTCAAAATCGTCTACCGTGATCTGCTGATGATTAAAGGATGATGTATTAAAGGTTAAGTTTATTTTATTAGCGGTAATACTCGAATGTGTTAGCAGGATCTGTGGTCTTGAATTTCTGTCAACTATTGAATTACGTCGCCCTGGTGTACCGCCATTTAATGCTTCAGAGCTAGCCCAGTTTTCCCTTAAATTACAAGTCCAATTAGGATTAATCCGTTCTAGACTCCAGCCACCATTTCGTTTTGAAGTATTGCGATGCCAAGTGTTTCTATAAGAAACAGCATCTATTAATGTGCTGTTTCTAAATATTTGTAAGGTAGCACCAGTGTTAGCGAGTATATACCATCTTGATAAAGCTAATACATTACCATATCTCTCGAATGCTGGGAGAGCCTCCTGATTGCATAGAATAACATATTGCTGTGGTGCTAGCAAATATTCTGGTAAGGATACGCGATTATTATTATATCCAAATGTAAACTCGCTCAATTGGATTGGAATTCTACTAGAGTTGAACAATTCTATATATTCATAATTGGGTAATCGCCCATTATTTGGATTGGACATAATTTCATTTATGACTATTTGAGCTTTACTGTTATTTAGGGTACATATTTGTACGATAAATAGTAATGAATATAATAAGAACCTAGCAGTCATAAATATACGGCACTTGAATCAGTGCTCTTCGTTAGTTTACTAAATTTACTGAACTTTTTTTGTTCTTGGAGATACTTTGAAACCGTTAATTCGGAATGTAATCGTAGTAATGTTATGATATTTGCAATTTTAACATCGTTATTGTGTGGTTTTTTACGAATATTGTTTTAAATTATTGAAAATAATGTAAAAATTTTTCATTTTATAATTTAATATTCGTTAAGTTTGAAAAGTTTAATAGAATTTAAAACAATTAAAAACTAAAATTCAAGAAGATGAAAGTAGCAGTAGTTGGCGCGACAGGTTTAGTTGGGTCAGAGATGTTGAGAGTATTAGCGGAAAGAAACTTCCCGATAACAGAATTAATTCCAGTTGCTTCAGAAAGAAGTAAGGGTAAGGAAATTGATTTTAAAGGTAAGAAGTATAAAATCGTAACAGCAACAGATGCTATTTCTTTAAAACCTGATGTTGCTTTATTCTCTGCAGGGGGTAATACTTCTATTGAATATGCACCATTATTTGCTGAGGCAGGTATTACGGTGATAGATAATTCTTCAGCTTGGCGAATGGATCCAACAAAAAAATTAGTTGTTCCGGAGGTTAATGGAGATGTTTTGACAGCAGATGATAAAATAATTGCAAATCCTAATTGTTCAACTATTCAGATGGTTGTTGTATTGAAGCCTTTGCATGAAAAATATAAAATTAAGCGTGTCGTAGTATCTACTTATCAATCAGTGACAGGTACAGGTGTTAAAGCTGTACAACAGTTAAATGATGAGCGTACAGGAGTTGAAGGGGAAAAAGCATACCCTTATCAAATTGACTTGAATGTTATTCCGCAAATCGATGTATTCCAAGATAATGGTTATACAAAAGAGGAAATGAAGATGATCAAGGAGACAAATAAAATCATGCAAGATGATTCTATTAGAGTAACGGCTACGACAGTACGTATCCCTGTAATTGGCGGACACTCTGAAGCTTTAAATATTGAGTTTGAGAATGATTTCGATTTGGATGAGTTACGTCAAGCTTTAGCTAATCAAGAAGGTGTGATTGTCGTGGATAATCCGTCTAAGCTTGAATATCCAATGCCTAAAGATGCGCATGGAAAAGACGAGGTATTTGTAGGAAGAATTCGTCGTGATGAATCTCAAGATAAAACGGTTAACTTATGGGTTGTGGCGGATAATTTGAGAAAAGGTGCCGCAACTAATGCAGTACAAATCGCGGAATTACTTGCTAAAAAGGGGCTTATATAATTATAGATTAACCTAATTTACATGAGAAAGTAATCTTATAATATTAACTTATGTAAATTTGGTATTATTATTGATGTTGTTAGATAATTTATCTATCATGAATAATCTATAAAGAAGCTACTACTTTTTATAAAGATATGAAAAAAACAAATATTAATAGTATCAGTTTATTTCGATTGACAATTTTTAATGTTTTATTAATCATTTTAATTGCTTTTGTAATGTATGTAATGCCTTCATAGCGAAATTTATAAGGCATAAAAAAAGAGTAAGTACCCATGGGTACTTACTCTTTTTTTATGCCTTATAATTATAGTAATTATCTAATTTGAGTAAATACCCAAGTGTCATCAAATTTGAAAGAACCATTAGCACCTGTAGTTAAGTATCCTTTAGAATCTATAGAATAAGAAACAGCTCCTTCTCTAGCATTCTGAGGTAATGCATCATGAATGTCAATCCATTCATTTTTAGCTGAATCATATTTCCATGTTGTTCCTAAAACGGATGATTTTTTACCACCTACTACAAATCCATTATTACCAATTACAAATGAAGATGCCGCTTGACGAGTCAAGTCATATGTGCTTTGCTTATCTTTTAGAGGTGCTAATTCATTCCAAGCAGTACCATCGAAAGAGTAGAAATCTTCAGGGTACTGATTATTGTCTATACCACCACCTACATAAGCTTTATTTCCAATGACAAATGCAAAAGCATTTACACGTTTGTTTTTGAATGGTGTATTTACAACTTCCCATGTATCGTTACTAGGGTCATATTTGTAGAAATCTTTAAGTGTTTTCTGTGTTTTAGTTGCACCAGTACCTACATAGCCAAAGCCACCTAAAGTAAATGCAACTGCACCATAACGTGCTTCACCTGGGAAATCTGCAATTTTTGTCCATTTTTGAGTTTGTGGCTCATATTTCCAAAAGTCAGATAATGCATCTGTACCATTAAAACCTGTTCCTATAAAACCAACGCCATTGATAGAAAATCCTACAGCACCATTTCTAGCTTCACCAGCAAAATCAGGTAGTTTTGTCCAAATATTATTAGTAAAAGACCAAGCGTCGTTTACACGTTCGTTAGTTGATAAAATTCCCGTTGCTAAATAACCAGTATTGCCAATTTGAAAAGATGCGGCAAAACTTCTTGGGTCGCCATCAAATGCAGAGCTTTTTACCCACTCTTCAATGCCATCGTCTTCGTTTGATTCACTTTTTTTACATGAGTTAAAAGTTGTAAAGGCAAAAGCTGCGGCTAACAATAAACATAGCCAATTTTTCTTATTCATAAATTATCTAAATTTAGTATATACAATATTTAATTTAATTTTTGGTTTTCCATTTTCTGTTGCTATAAATGCAGCATTTGCTGTATTAAATAGAGCAGGGGAAGTCGTTGCCAACAATAAGGAAGCATCCTTATATGATGGAGTATTCACTAGTTTTACATATTCAATTAAGTTGAATATGTATTTTCCATTTACACCTGAGCCGTTACCTGGGGTAAATGTTGCTGATTGTATAGTGTTCGAAAATGGCGTAGTCACATATGAAAAAGGAATACCATTTCCATTTGCTACTAAGATCATAAGTGCATTTGGAGATGGATAAAATCCATAATTAATGCCTGTTGTTTCTACAATTAATTCAATTTTATTGATCGCAATATCTGGCTCAATTAAAAAATCATTTAATGAAGGGATATTTACTTTAGCTACAAGACCTGATCCCGATTGTATTAATACTTCACCGTTTGTAGCAGTACTTTTAAGTTCTCTATTACTATTGTTTATACTAGCAAATGGAGTGCCTGTACGATCGTACTCAATATTATTAAATTGATATGCTTTTTGTAATGAAACTAAGCTCTTTTTACCAGTCTTTACAAAACCATCACTTCCAATATACGAATAATTTATATTTAAATTAACGGTATCACTTAATCCTAATAATGCACTGTTATTTGCATCAGGAACAATCACAATTCCTTTCAAGTATTGTAACAATAATTCATTACTACTAACATTCCAATCATTAGTTATGATTTTATCATATAGATCTTTCCCAAAGGCATGATCCAGCTTAATAGCAATGCTATCTAAGCTTTTTACATTAGGACTGAATGTTATATCGCCTAATGGCGAAGAATCGTAAGTGAAATTTTTTGTGTTAAATATAGTAGGTCCTGTTACATAAACAGGCGTATTAAAGTTGTCTACTGAAGTTGTAAGGTCTTCTGTTTTTATTTCTTCGGTTACTCTATGTATGGCTATTGACTGTACTTTTGTAGTATCTCCATAATAGTATCTATTTGCCGAAGGTTTTAAAACAACATTTACAGAGTCAAAGGTTGCATTTTCTGGAATATCATTACCCAAAGCTTCAAAAATCAAATTCATATAGGATTTAGAAGTAATGGTACCAATATCTGCTTGGGTAGATTTACCTACTAGTACAACACCAGTGGCTGCCGAAGGCATATTTAAAAGTTGGTATGTTGAAGTAAATACAGACATTGAGTCTACGGTAACTACACCAAAATTTTCATTTATTTTTCCTAATGATATACTTGTATCTTTATTACAACTATAGAATGTTGTAGTTCCGATTAATAGTGAGCAGATAAAAAGTATTCTAAAGTGTAATAATTGACTCATATATATTTGTTACTATGCAAATGTAAGTAATACCTACTGTTAATATGTGTTATAATTTGTTAAATATGACTTGTCATAAGTTGTCGTGCAAATCTAAGAATTTAAATTTGTTTTAATCATGTTAAAGAAGTTTAAAATATTGATGTTTATAATTATCCTGTCATTAACAGGAATTGTAGCAGTAATCTCCATTTGGTTATATGGAAGTTATAAGGATCGGCTTGAAACATCTGTCTCAGAAGTGGAAAGAAGTTTGTTTAATGTGGTGCAAAATTATTATAATTTTCACCAAGATAGTATTAAGCAGCATCATAAAGGGGACTTTCATAGTTTTGATAGCGGCGATCTTGTAAAAGAATTGTCAAAGGTATATAGTGGTATTGATTCGTCGAAGCTCAAGGTAATATTAGATAGCTTATCAATGGAGCGGTTTACTCACTTTAATTCAAAAATGGAAAAGCCATATTATAATAATGTAAGTAAATCTATAATGCCCCCTTTTCTGTTGGAGCAAATATCATTTGACACCAATACATTGGTTACTTTGGATAGCCTATTGAGCAATGTATTGAAAGATAAAGGGATGGGTTTTGATGTTCGTATCGTTTTAGAACGAATGCATGACAATCAGAAAAGATATAGACCCCGGGCATATGTTGATAGTTTAGGGTTTATGAGTACAAGACCTATGCTGGTTAATCCAGCAAAGAGAGAATTTTTGAAGGCTACTTTTGTACAGCCGGTTAGTTATGTATTATCCAAAATGTTTTGGCAATTGGTAGTTGCTTTTCTGTTAGTGTTTGGTTTGATTGGGACATTTAGCTATCTGTTTTGGACCATTAGTAGGCAAAATAAATTGGCGATTCTGCGAAAATCATTTGTTAATAATATGACTCATGAACTCAAAACGCCAGTTGCCACCGTGATGGCGGCAATTGAAGCTGTACAACGATACGGCGCTAAAGATGATAAGACTAAAATGGAGAAATATCTCCAAATTTCACAGAGCGAACTTACTCATTTAGCAAATATGATCGAGAAAGTTTTACAATTAGATATGGATGAAGTTAAAGGTATAGTTTTACTCAAAGTACCTATTGACATTAAACTTTTAGTATTGGAAGTGATTGAATTATCTAAATTGGGGGCCAATAAGGAGGTACATGTAAATCTATTAGTAGATGATGATGATTTTTGGCTTAATGCAGATGCTTCACATTTAAAAAATGTCTTTAATAACCTTCTTGATAATGCTATAAAATATTCTTACGATAGTGCAAAAGTAGATGTTCATATTTATAAGGCTAAAAAGGACATCACTATTGAAATAAAGGATTATGGAATCGGTATTGCGCAAAATTATATAGATAATATCTTTACTATGTTTTTTAGAGTGCCGAGTGGGGATTTACATCCTGTAAAAGGATTTGGTTTAGGTCTGGCTTATGTTAAGCAGGTAGTTGAGCAACATGGAGGAACGGTTGCTGTCAACAGTGAATTGAATAAGGGAACTACATTTATAGTAAAACTACCATTATAATATATTATGATAAAAGTATTGTATATCGAAGACGAGGTTAATTTAGCGATGATAGTCGTAGATAGTTTAGAGAATTATGGATTTGAGGTAATGCATAGATTGAATGGTCATGATGCATTGGCGATATTTAAGAAGGAAAAACCTCATGTCTTAGTTGTTGATATTATGATGCCTTTAATGGATGGCTATACTTTTGCTACTGAAATTCGTAAGCTGGATGCACAGGTTCCTATATTATTTCTTTCTGCACTCACCCAAACTGAAGATGTGGTTAAAGGCTTTCATGTTGGTGCTAATGATTATATTCGAAAGCCTTTTAAAGTGGAAGAATTGATCGTAAGGATAGAAGCATTAGTGAAGCGTAATTTGAGAACAGTACCTATGATATATCAAATTGGTAATTATACCCTAGATACGAATAAAAGCCTTCTTACTTTTGGTACTTATTTTGAGAAGTTGTCTTTTCGTGAAACGGAGTTGATACGTCGTTTATTTGAAAATAAAGATAGGGTAGTTCCTCGTGAAGAAATAATTAAAACATATTGGAAAGAGGATACTTATTTTACCGGTAGAAGTTTAGATGTTTTTATCAGTAGAATTAGAAAATATTTTGTCCATGATGAGCGTATTCATATTACGAATGTTAGGGGTGTTGGTTATGTAATGAATATAGATTAATACGATTTATGAAAGCTTTAATAGTAGTAGATATGCAGAATGATTTTTTACCTGGCGGTAATCTATGTGTACCAAATGGTGATGAAATTATTCCAGTTATTAATGCATTGCAAAGCAGGTATGAATTGGTGGTAGCAACACAAGATTGGCATCCTGCAGTTCACAAAAGTTTTGCGTCACAATATTCGCAGTATAAAGAATTTGATGTTATTTCGATAAAGGGTATTCAACAAACATTGTGGCCAGATCATTGTATCCAAGGATCTTTTGGTGCTCAATTTTCAGATTTATTAGATCAGGTGCGCTTCGAGGGGATTTTCAGGAAAGGAACAAATGTGAACGTGGATAGCTATTCAGGTTTTTATGATAACTCACGTCAGCGTAATACAGGTTTACATGGCTATTTGAGTGATAGAGGGGTTACAGAAGTACATATATGTGGATTAGCAGCCGATTATTGTGTTTATTACACCGCTATAGATGCTTTGGCCTTAGGCTATAAAACCGCCATTGTATCTAAGGCGACCAAAGCAATAGATAAGGATTCTTATATGACCAAGAAGCAATATCTTATTAATGCCGGAGGAACTTTTATATAGTCTTCTTGGTAAAATGTTATCTACCGCCAAATTTTCTCAAGTTATACGTGAATGTAGTTAGGAAGTACCTTGTAAGTGTGTTGGATGTGACATTGGAGATGTTATTCTCATTGACTCTTCTATTTATATTTTGTGCATTATTTAAAAGATCAAAACCACGAATAGCGATTTCTGCATTTCTATGTTTCAATATTTTATATCCTAATGAAGCATTCCAAAGGGTTGTCTCTATTGCTGGAGCACCCAGTATCCCTCCATTGTATAGATACATAAAGTTGGAACCGAGAACTATTTTTTTGAATAGTTCTATAGTTATATTGTTGTTTATTTTATGGGTATATATTTGGTACTGTTTTACAGTAGACATGGGGTTTTCTGTAAATCTACCGTTAATGGTATAACTCAATCCGATAATATATAATTTGCTGAAATTTGAATTGAAGCCTACTGTCTGCCCAAATCCGTATGAAGTACTATTAAATAAATCCCCATTTATTTGTGTAATATCATGGGACAGGTAAGCATTAGTATTGCTTTGTAGGTTTATTTTCCACTTTTTTATGGGGACACCGTAGCTGTTGTTTATTCGTGCGGTATAGGCACCACTCACATTGATCGGAACGATGTATTGTCCTCCGGCTCCTAAGATAATATCATCAAATAGAGCTATCGTGGTGTCTGTCATGATGATGGAGTTCACGATTTTATTATTGAATAAATCTAAAGATAGGTTGGTCCTTAGAGACCTGCCTGAAACTTTGTTAATATCTTTGTATTGGACTCTTAAACTATGGGCATATTCTTGTTTGAGGTTAGGGTTTCCATTTGTTATGCGTAGTTCGTTTTGATTATTAACAAAATCCTGTAGATTATTGATGCTTGGGGCGTTTGTCTCGGTATTGTAGTTCAGTTCAATATGTCTGTTTTCATCAATTTTAAATGCAAATGTAAACTCTGGTAATATACTGTTGAAGTCGGCTGTTGTCTTTAAATTAATGGGTACGATTCTATTATTTACGCGTATGCCGTGTTGGAAATTTGTGCCTATTTGTACACGTATTGTCTCTTTGTTGTTATAGGAATAAGAAATACCTGCACTATGATAATTATAGTCATTTCTAAATTCATTTGAAAGCCTGTCTTTTAGTTCGCCCAGTTGCCCAGTTTCTGCTAAGAATTCAAATGTTTCTTTGTCAGAATAGCCGGCCGTATTGCGGAAATTATAATTCGCTTGTAGTCTACTTTTTGTGGATATATTTTCCGTGAAGGAAAGCCTACTATTGACACCTGAGCCATATCCATGGGTAAGACTTTTATTGTTGTTGGTGTCTATGCGTGACAGGCTAGCGTTTTTGTAATAGGAAGTAACAGCAAGATTTAAGGCTGTGGCATCATTAGCATTAAAATGGCCACTGACATTTAATGAAATAGTCCTTCCTTGTTTTTTGAAGCGATGCATATACGTAATCGAGCCACCCACATTGATATTCTCGTTTATTGATTCAGTGCTCCTGTTTGATGAATTTATAGGTTTTGTTTTTTCCAAATTTGTTTCACTTATAGACATTGAAATGTTTTGTCCCCCAGTATAGGAAATAGTAGGGGAGAAGTCAATTTTATTTAAGGAGTCAATGTCCCATTTTACCCTAGCATTGAACTTCTGTTCTTTTACTGTATGGTCCGAGTATTGATCTTGAAATCGAAATTGGTTAGCTTGTTTTTCGGACAAATATTCTATCTCGGACAAACTATTCGTTAATGTAGTCATCTTTCTGAAGTTGTAATCTCCTGATACTTCCATCTTTTTGTCCCAAAATGTATTGCTATAATTTATTGCAGCAGCGTAGGTGTCTGATAGCCCTCTTTCAGTATTAGAATTGCCACGGCGTGCTCCCCCGCGTCCTTGTTCAGCAAAATTAGTTTCATTAATGTTATTTGCTAGTATGTTGATTGAAAATTTTCGGTCTTGGTTGAAACCATTCAATGATCCATTAATAGCAAATTTGTCACCATTTCCTTTTGCTAGATTGGATTTCCCAAACTTACCTTTCCTTTTATCTGGTTTTGTTACAATGTTTATTACTTTATTCCGCTTTCCATCATCAAAACCGGAAAATCGGGATTGATCTGATTTTTCATCTATTATTTGGATCTTCGCAATGATATCTGCCGGCAGTGTTTTTAGTGCGATTCTTGGGTCTGAGCTGAAAAATTCTTTTCCATCAACAATAATACGGGTTACCTGTTCACCGTGAGCTGAGACATTCCCTTCTTCGTCGATGATGACACCGGGGATTTGAACTACGAGTTCGTCTGCGTCTGCATATTCTCGTGTGGAGAATTTGAGCGCATCAAATTCCATGGTGTCGCCCTTCATTTTGATTGCATGCGGAGCAGAAATTTCTACTTCTTCTATAGTGGTTTCATTGGGTTCTAATTGAAAGGAAAGATGAATCGGTTTCTCCATTAATTCTATATCTTTAGAGTCTCCCTTATAGCCTATATAATTTGTGCTTATGTTGTATTTGCCTTTTTTCAGATTTTTTGTGCTGAAAATCCCACTTTCATCAGTTGTAAATGTAGCTTTGCTAGAATCAAGCTTATTTAGTAAGGTCAAAGTGACACCAATTAATGGTTTTGAATTTGTTTTTTCAATAACTACCCCTGAAATACTATTTTGTCCATTAGAGAATAATGGTGTATTCAAGCACACTATGATGGATGCAATTAAAGGTATAAGTTTATTGGTTTTCAAAGTATTATATAGGTTTGCTAACACAATTTTACAGTATTATTCTTTATATTCCATTTTATCATAGAAATAATACAATTCATGTTTTACGTTAAATTAAATATATTTGTGCTACTCGGAATTTATAATTTATGAAGGAATCCTCAGTAAGTAGAAAAGAAAAGATATTGCAAACAGCGTTGGCATTGTTTGCTCAGAAAGGATATGCTGATACTTCAACAAAAGAAATTTCACTTCAAGCAGGAGTATCAGAAGCATTGATTTTTAAACATTTTGGTAACAAAGATGCTCTATTAGTTCATTTGATTAAATCGGGGTATCGTAGAGTTCTGCAACATCATCGTGGCATGATGACGTATAAAAGTGCAAAAGATTTTTTACGTAATATGATATTTTTGCCGAGTAAATTAGTGGCAGAAGAGCCTATGTTTTGGAAATTGCAAGAAAGACTCTCACACGTTCCATTTTCTAAACAACAGCATGAACAGTTTATGAAGCCTGTTCAGCCTATTATACTTAAGGCATTTATTGAACTTGGGTATGCTGAGCCCGAACTAGAAACTCAATATTTATTACTTATAATAAATATGCTGTGGAAGAGAGAGGCTTGCGGTGATATAGATAACCCTTTAGATATTGCCATATTATTGGAGCAAAAATACCAATTGCTTTAGTGCGTTTTTTTGCGTGTTTGTAAAATATTCATGCAAAATATGGTTTATCAAGCGAAAAATTGTATTTTAGTAATCTACTTGTTTATTCTATGATAAAAAATATACTTTTTAGCATCGCATTAACCATAACAGTAACAGCTGTCATGGCACAAAAAAGGCCTGAATTCGTGCCTTTTATTAATCAACAACATCAATGGGTTGATTCTGTTTTTAATAACCTTACTCCCAAAGAGCGTATTGGGCAGCTTTTTTTGGTGAGAGCACATACCAATTTGGGTCAAGGATATATTGATTCTGTCGCAACGGTACTGAAAAAAGAACAACTGGGTGGCTTGGTTGTATTTCAAGGTGGACCAGTTCGTCACTTGGATATGTTAAACGCTTATCAGAAAAATGCTAAAGTTCCTTTGTTAGTTACTGTCGATGGAGAGTGGGGATTAGGAATGAGATTGCCTGATTCTACACTGTCATTTCCTTATCAAATGACACTGGGAGCACTTCAAGACAATCGTTTATTGTATGATATGGGTCGTGAAGTAGCTAAAGATTTCTTGAGATTAGGCATGCATTTTAATTTTGCACCAACTGTTGACGTCAATAATAACCCTAAAAATCCTGTTATTGGATTTCGTTCTTTTGGTGATAATAAATTTAATGTAGTAAAAAAATCTAAAGCTTACATGGACGGTATGGTTGATGGTGGTATACTAGCCTCCATTAAACATTTTCCTGGACATGGTGACACGGATGTAGATTCACATTACGATTTACCTGTTCTTAATTTTTCAAGAGAGCGTTTAGATTCATTGGAGATTTTTCCTTTTAAAGAATTGATCAAAGATGGCGCCCCTTCTGTAATGGTGGGACATATGTTTATTCCAGCTTTGGATAATACGCCAAATAAACCTTCATCTATTTCTAAAAATGTGGTAACAGAGATTCTTCGAAAAGAGTTAGGATTCAAAGGGCTTACGGTTACGGATGCTATGGATATGAAAGGCGTAACTAAATATTTTCCCAATGGTGAGGGAGATGTCTTAGCGATAGAAGCAGGTCACGATTTATTAGAGATTTCAGAAAATAGTGCACGAGCAATTGATTTGGTACAAAAATCAATTCAGTCCGGACGCTTGAATCAAGCGGATATTGATAGTAGAGTAAAGCGCATTTTAGCAGCTAAGTATTGGTTAGGGTTAGATAAATATAAGCCTGCAAATAGAAATGGTCTAATTGAAGATTTAAATAGGCCTGCTACGAAATCACTCATTCAACGTATGGCTGATGGTGCTATCACTGTTTTGAATTCTGATAAGGCTATTTTTAGTTTTAATAAAAAGCAATCTACAGCAGTTGTTTCGGTAGGAATAACTAGCGCTCAGGATTTCGAAAAAGGCTTAGCTTTACAGCTTACAAATGGCAAGAATTTTTATATTCCTTCAGATGCAACAGACGAGGAATTGAAAGCGTTGATTAAAGAGATTAAATCTTATAAACAGATTGTATTAGTAATACATGATGATAGATCTCGACCAAGGCCTGAATTGGCAATCAAAGAGCCCGTGAAAAAATTTATTGATGAGCTTGCTGGACGACGTACTATTACGGTAATGTTTAGTAGTCCATATGCTTTGAATTCTGTAAAAGTAGATAGAAGTAGTGCTATAATATTGGCGTATCAAAACGATGATTTTATGCAGCGCGCTGCTTTAAAGGTATTATTGCGACAAATCAAAGCGACAGGTAAACTACCTGTTACTGTTAATAAAAAATACGACTTCGGGAAAGGTATTTAGTTTATATATTAAAATATTGTTAAAGCCAACTTGATTCATCAAGTTGGCTTTTTTTTTCACCACTAATACCTTAGTTTTGCGAATGGTATAAACGAATAATAAAATGGCTAAAGAGCAAATTTCTGTATTTGATATGTTTAAGGTTGGCATTGGACCGTCTAGTTCACATACCCTAGGTCCGTGGCGTGCAGCACAACGGTTTGTTCAGTCACTGATAGATAAGCGTGTGTTTGTGCACGTGCAATCGGTCAATGTATTTCTTTATGGATCTTTAGCAAAGACAGGGATTGGGCACGGGACGGATATTGCTGTATTATTAGGATTGAGTGGTGATGATCCCGTTACTTTTGATGTGGCTCAAGTAATTCCAAAAGTACAAGATATTAAGAGTGCTAAGAAGTTGGTATTGGGAGGGATTGCAGAGATAGAATTTAGTTATACGGATCAATTTCACTTTTTATTTGACCAAAGTCTTCCCTTTCATTCTAATGCTCTAACTTTCCAAGCTTTTATCAATGATGGTACTGCTATTAGTGAAACCTATTACTCGATAGGTGGTGGATTTGTGGTGCAAGAAAATGATACTGAAAGTGTATTGTCAGAAGTTGACTTGCCTTTTCCAGTAGATACAGCTAAAGAGTTAATCAGTGCTTGTATGCGTACAGGGCTTAAGATTTCTGAACTTGTATTAGAAAATGAATGTGCTTGGCGTCCTGAATATGAAACGCGTGCAGGTATTTTGAAAATATTCGATACGATTAAGGATTGTATCTATAAAGGATGTCATACAGACGGTATATTACCGGGTGGGTTGAATGTTGAAAGACGAGCTGCTAAGATGAATAAGCGTATCTTGAAAGATAGATCTTACCATAATTACGAAACTTGGGTGAACGCACTTCGTCAAGGAGGTAAAGATTTTGGCTATATATTGGACTGTGTAAGTTGTTTTGCGTTGGCTGTAAATGAAGAGAATGCTTCGTTTGGAAGAGTGGTTACTGCGCCTACTAATGGCGCTTCTGGGGTGATTCCTGCAGTTCTTCAATATTATATTATTTTCTTTGATGCTCTTTCAGATGATAATATTTTACAATTTATTGCTACGGCCTCTGAGATAGGTGCTATCTTCAAGAAGAATGCAACTATTTCTGCAGCAATGGGGGGGTGTCAAGCAGAAATCGGTGTCTCCTCCGCCATGGCAGCAGGTGCACTCACAGAGTGCCTTGGTGGCTCACAACGCCAAGTATTAATGGCAGCAGAGATTGCAATGGAACATCACCTCGGGCTGACTTGTGATCCTATAGGTGGTTTGGTGCAGATACCTTGTATTGAAAGAAATACAATGGGTGCTATCAAGGCGATTACAGCTGCTCAATTGGCACTACAATCGAATCCTGATAAAGCCAAAGTAAGTTTGGATGCTGTCGTTAGTACGATGTGGGAAACTGCTCAAGATATGAATGTCAAGTATAAAGAAACAGCTGATGGTGGCTTGGCAACAAAAGTGCCGGTTAGTTTGGCAGAGTGTTAGTGAATAGATGCTATTTAACTTTGATCAACAATAGTTTAACATAAAGCATTTTTTAAGCAGATAAGTATAAACAAAGTTTATACTTATCTCTGTATTCGGGAAGTGATTAGTTTATCTTTTCTTTACCTTTGCCTCCATTATGAAATATTGTTCTATTGCTTCGGGATCGAATGGAAATTGTTATTATATCGCGAATGGTGATGATGTAGTGTTAGTCGATGTAGGTATTAATACTAAACATGTCGAATTGCGTATGAATAGGCTGGGGATTGATCCGGCTAGTGTTAAAGCTATTTTTATTACGCATGAACATACAGATCATATAAAAGGCTTGTCCGTTTTTTGTAAACGCTATCAAATTCCTGTCTATCTTACAGAGGGCACGTATCAAGGAACTAAACTTCACCTCCCAGAGCATTTGGTAAATATTATTGCAGCTGATGCTCGGGTGTCTATTGGCTCTCTTACTGTTATTGGGCTGCCTAAGCAGCATGATGCGAAGGAACCTTGTAGTTTTGTAGTGACGGATTCTGTTTATAATATTGCTGTCTTGACAGATCTGGGCAATGGCTGTGAAAATGTACAACAAGCTATTCAAAATGCTGATGTGCTTTTGTTGGAAAGCAACTATGATACGGAAATGTTGAAGACGGGACGTTATTCTTATTTTTTAAAAAATAGGATTAGTGGTGGCTTAGGGCATATTTCTAATGATATTGCTTTGCAATTATTTTTAGAGAATAAAACTGATCGATTAAAACATTTGATCTTAGGACATCTATCAGGTCAGAATAATACTATTGAAATTGTAAATAATACCTTTGCTCAATATTGTGAAAAGATACAATTGTCAATAGCAACGCGTGATTGCGAAACTGAAATATTTGAACTTCTTTAAGTGATAATATTGGTGGTACAACAAAGGGGCTAATTTTGTTAGCCCCTTTGTTGTCTATTGCCATATGATTAATAAAGCTCCATCTTCATCAAATCAGCGATATGATTCTTTAACTTCATTTTCACTTCTTCTAAATCTAATTTTCGACCTAGTTCGCGCTCCATCGACGTCACGTCTTTATCATCTATGCCACAAGGGATAATGTGTCCAAAATAGTTTAAATCTGCATTAACGTTGAATGCAAAACCATGCATTGTCACCCAGCGTGATGCTCTGACCCCCAAAGCGCATATTTTTCTCGCCTTTTCATTGTCTGCATCTAGCCATACTCCTGTGTATCCTTCGTATCGGCCAGCTATTATACCATAGTCGCTAAGTGTTAGGATAATTGCCTCCTCCAGTGTACGTAAGTATAAATGGATATCGGTAAAAAAATTATCTAAATCCAATATAGGGTAGCCAACGATTTGACCGGGGCCATGATACGTAATATCTCCACCACGATTGATCTTGTAAAACTTAGCATCCTTTTCTTTTAACCCTGCTTCGTCCAAGAGCAAATACTCTTCATGTCCACTTTTTCCTAATGTATACACATGTGGATGTTCGGTGAATATTAAATAGTTTGGTGTAGGTACCTCTGTATTGTTAGTTCTATTATTTTGTTTTATTACTAATGTCTCCGCAAAGATTTTTTCTTGTCTTTCCCAGGCTTCTTTATAGTCTACCGAGCCCCAGTCAACAAAGTGCGTTTTTTTATTCATTGTTAATACAACAGATTGTTATATGGATATCTCTCGTTATGCATTGCTGAAATTATCTCATAAAGCTTCTCTTTGAACTCTTCTAGATTTATTTTCTCTGTTGCTGACAAGAAGATTGCAGGGTCTGCATTTTTTGACATCCATGAGTTTCTGAAATCATCTAACGTTATTTTTACCTCTTCGCCTTCTTGGCCGACCTCAATAGGAGCCTTGTAAGCATCTATCTTGTTGAATACCGTGATGACAGGTTTATCTAAGGCATTAATATCTTTTAATGTCTCATTTACCGCTATAATGTGATCCTCAAAGTTGGGGTGTGAAATATCTACGACGTGAATTAGAATATCTGCTTCACGGACTTCGTCCAACGTAGATTTAAATGATTCTACAAGATGATGTGGTAGTTTTCGGATGAATCCTACTGTATCTGATAATAGGAATGGTAGATTGTCTATTACCACCTTCCGTACTGTTGTGTCTAATGTCGCGAAGAGCTTATTCTCCATTAATACATCAGATTTTGAAATCATATTCAAAATCGTAGACTTACCGACATTGGTATAACCAACCAAGGCAACACGAATCATTTCTCCACGGTTTTTACGCTGCGTAGAGTTTTGTCTATCTATTATTTTTAGGCGTTCTTTCAATAAAGATATTTTATCTAAGATAATACGTCTATCTGTTTCGATCTGTGTTTCTCCAGGTCCACGCATACCGATTCCACCACGTTGACGCTCTAAGTGGGTCCATAATCGCGTAAGACGTGGTAATAAGTATTGTAGTTGTGCTAATTCTACTTGGGTTTTTGCCTGTGCTGTTTGTGCGTGTCGCGCAAAGATATCCAAGATGAGACTTGATCTGTCTAATACTTTTTTGTTTAATTCACGTTCTATATTACGTAATTGTGATGGGCTGAGCTCATCATCAAATACAATTAGGTCAATATCTTCGGCATCAACAAATTCCTTAATCTCAATAAGCTTTCCTGTTCCAACAAATGTGGCGTGCTCCGGTTTGGAAAGTTTTTGTGTAAATATACCTTTTACTTCACCGCCGGCAGTTTGCACAAGGAAGTCCAATTCTTGTAAATAATCTTTGGCCATCTGTTCAGTTACATTAGGCGTAATTACTGTTACTAGAATTACGGATTCGGCTTTAGGTGCGGTTTCTTCTATTTTAAATCTTTTAGACATAAATGTTATTTATTGACATTACTAAAAAGATATTTTAGTGATGGTAGACTCTATTAATTACTATTAATAGAACACTTTGCAAAGGTAATGGTTTTATCTAAATATTACGAAAAGCGAAAATGTAACTTCCACAATTATTTAACTCATGCTCGGGGGGCTTGTAACAATAGATTTTATGAGATTTCTTAACAAATGAAAATGTTTTGACAAATGCTATGAATAAAAAAAAGCGACTCTTTTGAAGTCGCTATGGAAATAGTCTCTCTTTGTCGTGACTTAATGTAGGCTTTAACGGATACTATGATTCTTTTTATTTAACAAAAAATACGATCACTATGGAAAACTATAAATGGAGAGTTTTCACTTTCTTTGGATATAAATATAGGTTCACTGATTAAAGCAGATGCGAAACGCATAATCAATACTATCCACAAATTCAATCTTTCGGGAGATATAGGTTTCGACAAAGTCGAAGTCATGCGAGGTGGAATTTCAATCACACAAATGATTCTGAAAAATTTAGAATCAAATTAAAATCATGGTCTTTACTTTGCTGGTGTAGCAGTAGATATTACGTGATGGTTGGGGGAGGGGGAATTTTCAGTGGGCTTGGGCTACAGTTTACGTAAAACCTGAGGATATTTAATTTACTATTACTGGAATGATACTTTTCAATATATCAATTTACGATTCATATTAAGGAGGCGAGTTTCATTGCTTTTTTTAAACTTAAAAATCCAGTTTTTTATCGAGTACTATTATTCCATTTTAATGAATAATGTTCTAAAATTACTCATGACGGACTGAATTTGGGTTAAAATAGTTTAAAGGTTAGTGAATTGGGCTTTAACGCTTTAGTGATTGTTTTACTAATTTCATATTTATTATATTGTAAACTAATAAATTAGGATTTTGCAAAAATCTAATGTTTTAATTAGTGAACATTAATCAATAGATTAGGTGATAACCTATAATTTATTAAACTATGAAACCATCACTATTTGATGTCCAATCTCTATTAAAAAACTCCATTCATGTAAAGGAGGTTGTGCAAAAATCCCTTAGTGATCAACTGCATTATCATAACGCATATGAAATAGCTCTTATTTTGAAAGGAAATGGGAGACGTATTGTAGGGGATAGTGTGGATCGATTTGTAGATGGAGACTTGACCATAATGCCGCCGTATATGCCACATGCAACATATACTGAGTCCAAGCATCATGTAGTAAACAATGATGAATCTATACATGCTATTGTAATTTATTTTTTACCAGACTGGTTTGAAGATCGCCATTATAATTCAGTTGAATTTGCCCCTTTACGCTTGCTATTTAATAATTTAAAAAGGGGAATACGGGTAATCGGTGATAGCTATATTACTATAGTACAATTATTAAAAAAGATAGTTGAAACCGAAAATGGACTAGATCGATTGTTATTGTTGTTGAATTTGATTAATGACTTAGCCTCTAACCCAAACTATGAATATTTAGCGAGCTCCATTTATCAAATTAGTAACAGAGAGGATAGTATTGAGAAAATTAATAAAATTTATAAATACGTCATGGAGAATTTTGTCAATAAAATCAGTTTGGATGAAGTCGCGGATATTGCATATATGACTCCTCCTGCATTTTGTAAATATTTTAAAAACAGGACGAACAAAACATTTTCTAATTTCGTGAATGAAATTAGAATTGGGTATGCTTGTGAACTCCTTTTGCAAGGGAATTCAGATATTTCTTCTATAGCCTATCTTTCCGGTTTCAATAATTTTACTTCGTTTAATAAAAATTTTAAAAAATTCACCAAGGTAACACCTTCTGAATTTAGAATCAAATCGTTATCATCTTTAGAATTTTCCGAATAATCAATTAATATCTAATAATCATGTTTGAAGGTAAAACTGTTATAATAAGTGGAGGAGTAGGAGGAATTGGGTTTGCGACAGCACAAAAATTTGCGCTCTTGGGAGCTAATATTGCTCTGGGTGACATTAAAAGTAAGGATGAAGCGAAAAGTGCAATACTATCGATAGAAAAACTTGGGGTAAAATGTATGTATACAGCACTAGATATTTCCAATGCAGTTCAAGTGAAAAATTGGATAGATGAAGTGCATAGCACATTAGGGTTGCCAACCCTAATAATTGTTAATGCTGCGATCACGAGGCTTTCATCATTCCAAGAAACGTCAGCACTACAGTGGGAAGGAGATATTGGAGTTAATGTCAATGGTGCATTCTACATGAGCAAATATGCTACTGAGTTGCTTAAAGAGAATAAAGAACCAGGTAGAGTTGTATTTGTTGGCAGTTGGGCTGCACAGCACGTACATAGCCATATGCCTTCTTATTCTGTTTCTAAAGCAGCAGTCCAGATGCTTAATAAATGTTTAGCATTGGAACTAGCTCCGTATGGGATTTTGGTTAATGAAATTGCTCCTGGATATGTAGATGCAGGGTTGTCAGGAAGAATATGGGATGAAAATCCCGGCCGTCGTGAGCGAGCTGCAGAAAGAGTTCCGACAAAGACTGTAATTACAGCAGAAGAAGTAGCTGAAAATATAATTTTTTTATGTAACCCTTTAAATCGACATATGGTAGGTAGTACACTATTGATGGATGGAGGACTTTCTTTACAGTAATAAAATGTTCGATAATAGGATTTTTAAAGAGAATAATTATCATGGTTTTGTTGGTATTGCTGAAGTCGATATCACTCCACCAGTAGGTATTTATGCGCGTAATTGGGGGGCTGCAAAGTATGATCAATCTATTGGGAATCACAATTCGCTAAAGTTATCTTGTGTGACAATATCTCAGAAGTTGGAAGAGACAGCGATGGTTATGGTCAGTTTGGACGCTGGCGTATGGCGAAGTTATGAGGTACGTGTTAGAATTTTAAATCACATATTAGATTATTTTTCGCTTCCTAAAGAAAACCTTGTTTTTTGTCTTACCCACACACACGCTGGTCCAGTGCTTTCAGATGAATTGGATGAAAAATTGGGCGGTGAAATAAATAGGCAATACATCTCCATTCTTCAAGATAAAATTATTGAAGTTATAGCTGCAAGTTTGGATAATCGATCATTAAGTATTATTACTTGGAAATATGGGAAATGTGCTTTGGCGAGGAATAGAGATTTATATATAAAAGAAGAAAACCGATATGTAACGGGATTTAATCCTGTTAAAGCAGCTGATGATACATTGTTGGTGGGACGAATTCAAGATTTAATTACGAACAAAGTAAAAGGTGTTATTGTAAATTACGCATGTCATCCCACAACATTAGCATGGACAAATCAATTAGTATCTGCTGATTACGTAGGCGAAATGCGTAATCTTATTCAAAATGATTTAGATTGTCCTGTACTTTTTATTCAGGGTGCTTCAGGTGAGCTGGCTCCTCAATATCAATACACAGATGACTTACAAATTGTAA
This sequence comes from Sphingobacterium rhinopitheci, assembly GCF_022627575.1. Taxonomy (GTDB): domain Bacteria; phylum Bacteroidota; class Bacteroidia; order Sphingobacteriales; family Sphingobacteriaceae; genus Sphingobacterium; species Sphingobacterium rhinopitheci. The sequence goes on along the minus strand of NZ_JADEYQ010000007.1, from coordinate 21,732 downwards.
AACGTAATGGGAAAATTTTAGGCTACGCTGTTTTAGCAGTTCTGGAGGAGATGATTCCTGCCGATCAACAAATGTATTTTAAAAATGTAGTGGTTTCTGGTGCTGATTTGGCAGAATGGGATTTTTCGGAGCAAGAGTTGAATAGGCAGTTGTCCGCTGATGTAGTTGAGGTAGATTTTGAATTAAAAAATATGCCAACCCTTCAAAATATCATTTCTACGATGGAAACTGATATTCCCCGCGTGGAATATGAGAAATTATTTAGGCTAAAAAATTTACGTATTCAATTTGGTGATAATAATTCAGCAAAAATTAGTGTTTGGGTGTGGCAGATTGGTGATGCTATTTTAATTGGGCAACAGAACGAAGCTTATTCTGATTTTCAACAAAAAATAAGAAGTGCTTTGGGCGAAAAATGTGTTTTAATCGGTAATTTAGTAAATGGTTCAGCGGGATATTTACCTCCAAAAGAGTTGTACGATGAAGACTGTTATACCGTAATACAAACTCCTTTTGCCGTCGGTGGACTCGAAAATCTAATAGAGCAAACATTATCTTTTATTAAGAGATTTAAATAGTGAATTATGGAATCTAGAAGAAAATTTATACAGAAAATTTCATTAGGAACATTAGGTCTTTCCTGTATGGCTAGTGCAGTTCCCTTGATGGCAAAAGTTAATGGATTTGATTCATTCGCAGATCCTGATATTTATCCTAAGATAACCACCAATAGGAAAATTAAGGTAGGATTGGTAGGCTATGGATTTTCAAAATTTTCAGCAGATTTTGGATTTCAAAATCATCCAAATGTAGAAATAGTGGCTGTAAGTGATATTATTCCCGAACGATGTGATGCATTGGCAGTACATGTCAAATGCTCCAAAAAATACAACTCACTAGAAGAGTTGGTAAAGGATAAGTCTATCGAGGCGGTATTTATTTGCACGGATGCTCCTAGTCATGCGAAGCATGCTATTCTCGCACTAAATCATGGTAAACATGTGGCCATAGCAGTTCCTGCTGTATTTAATGATTTGGACGAAGCATTCCAATTAAATAAAGCTGTAGAAAAGAGTGGCAAATTATATATGATGTTTGAGACGTCTTGCTATAGAGAAGATTTATTTGCCATGCGTCAGATATATAAAGCAGGAGGATTTGGAAAAATAGTCTATTCTGAGGGTGAATATTTACACTATAAACCCAATGGCTTACCGAGTTATAACAATTGGCGAGATGGTATTCCACCTATGTACTATCTTACGCACGCAACAGCCTATCACTTGGCGGTCACCAACGGATATTTTACCGAAGTTTCTTGTCATGGTGTCGAAAGTTCTTTGCCTATTTTGAAGAATGGTGATAATATCTATAAAAATAAATTTGGAACCGAAGTAGCGATTTTTAAAGCCAATGATGGTGGTATTTCGAGGATGTTGTACAGTAATGACACGAATGGACCATTTGCTGAGGAGGGCAGGATTAGAGGAGAGAAAGGTTCGTATTCGAGAGGTAAAAAATACCATGGTGAGATGAAAAATTTACCAGAAGTATCTAGACCAAAATTGCCAGAAGGTATGCCTGAGGGAGGACACGGTGGGTCACATGGTCAACTCACACATGACTTTATTACTTGTATTTTAGAAAATAAAAAGCCATGGATAGATGTACGTTTATCCTTAAATTTAAGTGTTCCTGGAATAATTGCTCATCAATCAGCGCTCCAACATGGAAAGTCTTTAAATATTCCACATTTCTAAAAAATTGATCCGAAATATAAGAGGGTAGTGAAATTACCTTAACATTTTAATGATTTTTAAAGAAATGACTGAGTATGGGTTTAACCTAGCTCGGTCATTTTTATAACTAAACTCTTGGTCAATATCGTTGGATTCGTTCTTTTGTGGCAGATTATCCTTGTATTCCTCATCAATCCTATATAGCCATTTCGCAATACTTTGGGACGTTCCTTAAGTACTTCCAATGCAGTATAAGGGGTTGTTCTAGAATGGTAATGGGGCGCATCTTCGATGAGGGACTTTGATCAAATATTTCCTTTCTTCAACGCAATTGATACGGTCTTATTGATCAACAGGTTTAATAGCTCCATCTCTTTTAATATAGATTGCGAAATTCAGTAAGTAAACTTGAATTGAACAAGTCATCCTCAGAAGGCATTTCTAGAAAGTATTTAAAAGACAGGTCATATCTGGAACGCTCAACAACAGGTACTTCCGAAATCGTGTAGATCGTTTTTATCAGTAGGTACTTGAACATCTTTTTAGGACTCTCAATAGTACGTCCATTAGTGTGACAATACTTCTCTAAAAGCTCATCATAGATAAAAGTGAAATCGATAAGATCATTGATTTTTCGAATAAGAGTATCTTTTGTTATAATAATAACATGCAAACCTGAATAGGAGCTGAAATGTATTTTTTTTGTGGAGTAGAATGCAGTTTAGTATCCGTTAAAAACTACTTTAAGGCGCAAAAAAAAGGAGTGGAAAACGACAGTTCTTCACTCCTTTTTTTACTTCCTATTTAAAAGGAGACTTTTTAAGTGCCCTCTAAATATGGACTATTTTTTTAGTTTATTTATCAACCATTCATTCTTTTTTTGTACTTGTATTGGGGTTACGGTATGACCTGTTTCCTTCACTAGAAACAACTCTTTTGGAGCATTTATTACATTATATGCTGCATATATGGAGGTGGGTGGACATACCTCGTCATTATAACCCCATGAATATAATCCCGGTTGTGTGAGTGTTCTCGCAAAATTTACTACATCATAGTAGGGGATAGTTTCCATTTTTTTATCTGTATAATTTCTTGATTTATTTTTTTCATTCAATAAATGTGGCCATCCTCCAGCCTGATTATTTAAATAACCAGTAATATCGCATAATGCCGGGTAATTACATCTCAAATATTTAATGCGTGGTTCTAAAGATGCGGTTACGATGGCAAGTGCACCACCTTGGCTTCCACCACTCACAGCAATATTTTCTCCATCAAATTCAGGTAGACTATAGATAAAATCCACGGCTTTGACACAACCTAAATAGACTCGTTTATAATAGTAATAGTCTTTATTATCTAAATTAATAAAAGGATATTCAAAAAGTGCTCCTGCAGCTAAATTACTGTATACGCTTTGATCGAGATCGACAGGTATTCCATGAATCCCTATTTGCAATGTAATGATTTCATCGTCCACAAGTTCGAAGTTTCCACTATATTTTCTAATTCCTGCCCCCGGTACTTCTAAGACTGCAGGATATTTTCCAGATTTAGTGGGTACAGTAAGTATACCGTGTATACGGCTATTAATTTTATCATTTTCAAAACTTATTGCATAGACATTAACTTTCTCATTCGATTGTTCAGGGATAAGCTTGACTTTTGAATTAAGAGGGATTTTACGGGTTTCTGTAATTGAATTATTCCAAAATTCCTTAAAATCTGAAGGAAATGATACCGTAGGTTTTATATTGTATGGCTCTATTGCAGCTGTAGCAAGGCCTTTATACGTTTTATTGCCTACTGTTACCAAAATTGTACACCTTAAAAATCCAGATTTTGATAGTTTATTGTTTTTGATATTTCCTTCTAACTTATCCAAGCGTCCCTTTAGTTGATTTGGCATTTTTTCTTCACCAATTTCGTAGGTAATTTCAGCATTCTTTAATGAAATATTATCGCTAGTTATTTGGTAACTAAAAGTAATTTCTTCATCAATTTTATATTGCCAATCATCTTTATCACAGTTGACCACAATATTTACTTGAGTAAATGCATAAATGGATTGAAATACCAAGCTGAGTATTAGAATGAGTTTTTTCATGATTTAAGTAAGTTTGAATAAATTTGTATTTATGCCTTTATATGGCAGATTTTTTATAACAAAAGTTGATCCTGCAAGAGGTTGGTCTTTTAAATCCTCTTCACTCAAACCAATTTTGGCAGTTGTGATATACAGATCATTTAATTTTTTACCACCAAAAGTACATGAAGTTACTTTGCTGACAGGAAGATGAATTTCAGTCAGTGTCTCTTTTGTGTCGGGATCAAATCGGATTACTTTATTACCATTCCAGAATCCTATCCATAGCTTGCCTTCTGAATCAATGGTCATTCCATCAGGAATTCCTTGTGTATCATCAAACTTAAAGACTTCTTGTTGATTGTTAATTTCACCTTTGTTGTAATCAAAACTGAATAATTTTCTTACTCCGGTATCAATAAGGTAAAATTTATTTTTAGCCAAATCCCATGCTAATCCATTAGAACATGATAGCTTTGGTATCATTAATTCAGTGTCTTGATTTGATTTTATTTTATACAAATTTGCGACTTCCTTCGTATTATACACTTCATCCATAGTACCCGCCCAAAAATTGCCAAGAGGATCTATTTTGCCATCATTGAAACGATTATTAGGTAAATTACTTTCAGGAGAAGTAATTAGCTTACTTTCTCCTGAAGGTATATTTGTGAAATAAATACCATGCTTTTGAGCAGTCAATAATACTGTAGGATTATCCGTGAGTGCTAAACAACCAATTTTCTGTGCTATAGAAATAGATTCTGTTTGCCCAGTTAATGGATCATGACAAAATATTTTTTGCCCAAAAATATCAATCCAATAAAGCTTGTTTAGTCTATAGTCCCAAGTTGGGCCTTCACCTAGTTCCGCTTGTATATGGGAGACAAGCTCCCAATTATCTTTTAGTATCATTGAAAACATCTAAGCATAGGTAATATAAAAGTACAATACTAGAATTGTAACTAACGCCCACCAAATAAAAGGATTTCGTAAACCTCTATTTTGTGCTCGTTCTTCAGGTCTCAAACGTAGGCTTTCTTTATTCCAAATTAAACCCTCCAGCTCTACAGCAGTTTTAGCAGGCGTCAATAAACTCACTACTGCACATGTCAACATACAGGTCCAAAATACAATTCCAGCTCTATTCATATAGGCTATTTCGGGGAAAGCTAGTTCAAGAGATAATGCGAGAGGAATTGTTAATATTCCAGCTGCAAGTGCCCCTTGTTGCGTAGTTCGCCTCCAAAGTATACCTAATAAAAACATGGTAGCTATACCAGGTGTAAAATAACCGTATGCTTTCATTAGGAAAAGAAATATCGGTTTATCTGAATAGTTGATTAATAATCCTGTACAGATCATTCCTAATACAATTACTACTACACCTACTGACTTCCCAAACTTTACTGATTGCTCATCTGTAGCTTTTTTATTGATATATGGAATATATACATCCATGGTTAGGATAGTTGTACATGAATTGATTGCTCCAGATAAATGGGACATGATCGCAGCAATTAGCCCTGCCATAACCAATCCCACTAATCCAGAAGGAAGTAAAGATCCTACGAGTGTAGAAAAGAGTAGGTCTGGTTTTTCAAGGTTGGGGAAAAGCTTAGGAGCCACCAAGGCTGGGAATATAATCAGAAAGGGGACTAAAAATTTAAGATATTGTGAAAATACTACTCCCATTCTTGCATGCCATTCATTTTTAGCTGCTAATACACGTTGAACAACAAATTGATTCGTTGCAAAATAAAATATACTTACACATAATGAGCCGCCTAAATACATAGTCCATGGAAAGTCAGGGTCTGATGCAGGTAACAAAATATCCCAGTCTTTTGAAGACTCTATTATTGCAGGTATTCCACCAGCTGTATCAATAGTCACATAGGATAAAACTACCATACCAGAAAGTAGTACTACTAATTGTAGCATTTCTGTCCATACCACAGCGCGCAATCCACCCAATATGGTGTATATACCCGTTGCTACTGCCAATACGATCACACTTGTGATAATTGGAATGTCCAATAATGCATGAAGAGATAATGCGCCTAAATAAAGTACAGCACCAATTTCAACAAATACATATGTTAATACGACAAGTATAGAATACGTTGTTCTTGCTGATCCGCCAAATCTTTTTTGCAAATATTCAGGCATAGTGAAGAAGCCATTACGAATATAAAAAGGAAGAAATACCCATAAAAGAACATTAAGTCCGATTAATATGGCTCCCCATTCCATGGTAACTGCGACAAATCCTCGCGTGTAGGCTACCCCCATTGCACCCACCAAGTGATGGCTACTGATATTCGCCGCAATGATACTTCCTCCGATCATTGCCCATGATAGCTTGTCTCCAGCGAGAAAGTAATCTCGTTTGGTTTTTTTGCCTTGTCGAGAGGCATACATACCTAGTCCAAAGACTATTACTAGGTATGTAATGAAAATACTTATGTCTAAGTATGTAATATTTAAATCCATTTTTGTTTTATTTTATATATTACCAATCTCCAATACTTCCATCCTTATAGAAGACACGTTGTAATACTTCTTGTTGAAATGGGTGTTTTTTGACTTCTTCTTCATTGATTTCAATTCCTAATCCTGGTAGGGTGTTAGGAGAGACTGTGCGTCCCTGCTTTTTAATATCAAAGTTTTCAGTTACAATATCAGAGCGCCAAGGCACATCGTTATGTACACTTTCACAGATAATATATGAGGAAGTTGAAAATCCAATAGCAAGCGATGCGGCCGTACTTATTGGACCTTGTGGATTGTGCGGCGCCATAGATACCTTATATGCATCGGCTAGTGCTGCTATTTTTTTTGTTTCTGTAATTCCTCCACAGTGTGTAATATCTGGTTGAATAACACTTACTGCTCGTTTTTCAAGGAGGTCACGAAATGCATGTATGCCTACCAATCTTTCACCTGATGCAATTGGTGTAGTTACTGCACGTTGAATCAAGGCGATATCCTCAGGAGATTCTGGCCAGCATGGCTCTTCGAAAAAGTATAAACCATATGGTTCTAGTGCCTTTGCAAATTGTAATCCCATCCTTGGGCTAGGGCGAGCATGACAATCTACCATAATATCTATATTGTCGCCTACCGCTTCGCGCATGGAACGGACACATGCTTCTGCATATTTAATAGATTCTAAACCTTCTAACGACATAGTCTCAGGTACGGCCATGGATTTAAAAGCTGTAAATCCATCTTCAACTGCTTGTAAAGCTAATTCGCCAAATCTTTTCGCGTCATCAATCTTAGTTTCGTAAAAATCCTCCATTTTTCCGCCACCGAGATGACAATACAAGCGTACGTAATCACGAACTTTCCCTCCGAGCAATTCATAAGTTGGTACGTTATGAATTTTTCCTGCAATATCCCATAATGCGATATCAATCCCACTGATGGCTGTGCCACGTACGATATTATCACCATGCCAAAAATGTTGTCTATACATCATTTGCCACAGGTGTTCAATTCGACGTGGATCTTCTCCAATTAAAAGTTGACTTAGATCTTCAATGGCACCAACCACAGCTCGTGTATGCCATTCCAATGTCGCTTCACCCCATCCCCATAAACCAGGTTGATCCGTGACTACTTTTACAAATATCCAATTACGCATGCGAGCATGGCATACAAAAGTTTCTATAGCTGTTATTTTCATTAATTTAATTATTGTTCGTTGTTAGTCAATAGTTGTGCAAGTACTTTTTTAGTTTTTTCTAATGTAATTTCAATATCTTCCTCCGTGTGAGCATACGAAATACTGCCTTGTTTAATAGGAGTAGGGAAATTGAATATTCCTTCTTGGATCAATGCAGCACGGTATTTTTTATCAAATTCCATATCATTATTTTCCATTATATCATGGAAATCTTTGGGTTGGTGATCCATAAAGTAGACGCAAAATGCAGAGCCTTGTCTAGCTACATAATATGGTTTTGAATATGCACTAAAAATAGTGTTAAGCCCATCTTCTAGCTTTTTGCCCAAATATTCAACGTGTTCAAATACGTTTGCTGAGCTAAGTTTATTGAGTGTTGCTATTGCTGCAGCAGTTATCATTGGATGCGCATTAAACGTTCCAGCAATTAATACTCGATCTTGTTTATTTGGATGTGCGAAATAATCCATGTATCTGCTTTTACCAGCAATTACTCCCATCGGATAGCCGTTGGCAACAGCTTTGCCAAATGTGCTTAGGTCAGGAGTCACACCACAAATACTTTGATAGCCGCCAAGAGCATGACGAAATCCTGTCTTAACTTCATCAAATATCAGTAGGAAGTTGTTTTCGTCAGCCAGTTTTCGTAATCCCTCTAAATAGCCCGGAAGTGGTTTTACAATGCCTATGTTCTGTAATATAGGTTCTAATAGAATACAAGCTATTGGATACTTTTCAATCATTGCTTGTACGGATTCTAAGTCGTTGAAGTTGATGATGTGAACATATTTTTTGTGATCATCTGGAATACCAGCTGACAGGCTGTCAAATGGGTATTCATCCTTATTCCGACGAGGGCCAATATCATCCAAATTACTTATTACATTGGCAGCAACGTCATTATGCCATCCGTTATAACCTCCCTGCATAATTATGATGTGTTCTTTTTTGGTTACAGCACGTGCGATACGAATAGCATGATATGTTGCTTCTGATCCAGTTGTAGTAATTTGTATTTTTTCTGCTGAAGGAACTGCTTTTAGGAAAATGTCTGCAAAATCACCTTCAGTGGAAGTTGGACCAGCACCCATTAATACCGTATCATCATTTATAGCTTGTATAGCAGCTTTGTTTATATCTTCATCATTATGGCCTAAGAATGCAGCTGCAAATCCGGCTTGATAATCAATATATGTATTACCATCTATATCCCAAATTTTAGAACCTTTACCTTTACTAAAGCAAATAATAGGATCTGTTTTTCTATTTAAAGAAACTACTCCGCCTGGAATAATCTTTTCATTTTGATTTAAAAGTTCTATTGATTTTGGCCAATTCATAATTATTGTTTTATTATTTTTTTATTTCTTAATTAATGATTTCAAGTATTGCTTTTTCGAATTCTTCAATTCTAATAAATGGTTTGTTTTCTTCTCCTATACCATTAATTTTTGTAAATACTATACCTTCATCCGGCAATACTATACAAAACTGTCCGCCGTTGCCGCTCATGTACCATAGAATTTTTCCTGATTTTGTTCTTAAGCCGCGCCAAGCTAGACCATAAGTATATTTTGGATCTCTAACCTTTATTTCACCTGGTTTTCTATATTCATAGATAGGTACTTCTATTGGTGTTTGTGTATTTTTTGTATAATCTACAGGGAGCAGTTGAACCCCATTCCAATTGCCATTATTTGCATATAGCCAACCCACTCGAGCTAAATCAGTTGCGGTCCATTCGGTAAATGCATATCCATGAACTACAGGTATAGTTTTTCCATTTTTAATAACGGTCTTCTTGCTTTCCGCCCATTCTACTTTAGCTCCAATTTTGTTTGTGATATCTTCTTTGAGAACATTATTTAATGATTCTCCATAGATATAAGTTAGAGCATGAGCAAGGTGTTTGGTGTGGTCATTGTGATAATGTGAGCCAGAACCTGGCTCTATGTTTCCTGGATCAAGATAATTGTTTTTATACTGTTCTACTGGTAAGCCTGAGGTTGCAGTCGCCAAATGTTTAAAAGTAATTTTGTCTTTATATGTACCACCATTAAAATCGGGGTAATAGTTAATAACAGGATCATTTATATTTTTTATTTTACCCGTTTGCAAAGCCAATCCTAAAATCATTGTAGTAATTCCCTTTGTAATGGATTGAACCTCGATTTTTTTATTCGATGGTCCTGCATGATTCCATTCATTTATCAAGTAACCTTTATATATAAGTGCACCGTTAGCTTTAGACTTTGCCATTAGAGAATCAATAATGAGAATAGATTCGGAATTAATTTCTTTAGATATATCCTTATTCGTTTCCCAATCTTGGTTAGGAAATTTCGTTTGGGCAGGAAGTATACTATGAATAATCACGATTAAACTCACCGTTATTAAACTTTTAGTTAATGTTGAATATGTCATATGGTAAAGCTTTGCTAAGTGATTTTTTATTTTTCCACTAAATTGCGTAGTGCATTTTCAAATTTGTCAATACGTATATAAGGTAAATATTGATCAGAGTACCCGTTAATTTTACAGAATACTATACCTTCATCGGGTATTACAACACAAAACTGCCCACCATTACCACTCATATACCATAATGTTTTATCATTTTTAGCGCGAATTCCCCACCATGCTAGACCATAGGTAGTGGACCAATCCATAACTTCCATTTGTTGACTTTTCTTTCTGAAATTATATATAGGCTGCGTAATTGGGGTAAAAGTTTCATTAACAAATTCTGGCGTGATGATTTGTTTGTTTTTCCACTTTCCTTTTTGCACAAATAGCCAACCTAGTCGTGCTAAATCTTTAGCAGTCCAAGATGTAAATGCATATCCATGAACCAAAGGAATTTCCCTGCCATTTTTAATTATTTTTTTTGAACTTATGTTCCAATCAACTTCAATACCTAAGTAATCTGAAACTTTACTTTTTAAGATTTCATTTAATGGTTGCCCATAAATATAAGTTAGGGCTGCTGCCAATTGTAGTGTATGATCATTATGGTAGTGTGATTCCTTTCCTGGTTTAATATTTCCTGAATCTAGGTATACTCCTTTATAATGACTAACAGGTAGACCAGATGTTGCCTGCGCTAATTGTCTAAATGTTATTTCTTTTGCATATTTACCTTCTTGGAAATCAGGATAATATTTAATGACCTTTTCGTCAATATTTTTTATCTTTTTTTCCTTAATAGCAACACCTAATATTAGTGATGTGACTGATTTCGTGATCGATTGAGTTTCAAATTTTTTATTTTCATCTCCATCATGGTTCCATTGAGCAACTATATATCCATTACGTATGAGAACACCATTTGCTGGTTGCATCATCATTAAAGAGTCAATTATCTTTAGCGATTCTTTATTGATATTTAATTGGTCAGGTGTTGATTTTAACCAATCCTTATCTGGATAGATGGTTTGACTAAATAGAATTGTATGAAATAAAGATAAAATACAACATAATGATATGTTGAGTAGATTTGTAGATGTCATAGTGCTTATTTATAGAATGATATCTAATGTTTTACTTCCACATTTTGAAATGAGGAATTTTCAATGTTTCTCCGCCTTTCATACAAGATTCATGGGCAACAATTCCTGGAATACTTAAATTCAAGGCCATTGCTACATCAAGTATAGGATGCCTATCCTCCAATATGGAACGAATAAACTCTTCAGTCAAGTGCCCATGAGATCCTCCGTGTCCACCTGGGGGTACTCCGGGAGGAAGGGGAGGTCTTTTTGTATTTGGTAGACTGTCCTTTTTTTGACCTTCGTAACCGATAGTTCGTTCGTACATCCCCAATTCGCCTCGAACTCTACCGATTTCAGAACCTTTACCAGGTAAATCCTTTAAGTGTGCCATTCTTGAATATCCACCATCATCCGTTCTAAACATAGCAACTTGGGAGGCGTAAGGATTGTTGTATCTGTTTTTTCCTCCTTTGTAAGGAGCAATATGACTTTCTTTACCATAGCATGATACTTCGGTAAAATGACCATTTGTAACGCAAATATGATACGCAGTTGCGTGCGTCAAGTAATACATAGGTACATTTCCATCACGCCAGCCATTATAGGATGGTAAAGGTTTACTTGAATAATGTATATATTCTCCTTCAGAATATACAATCTTACCAAATCCACCAGCCTCATAGATTTTTCTCATCGCATATAAATCTTCTCTATAAAAAGAAGTTTCAAACATCATATACTTTAAACCTGTGCGCTTAACAGTATTATAGAGCTCTTCAGCTTCGTCTAATTTAGCAAAGATAGCAGGTACAGCAACAGCTACATGTTTCCCATGGTTTAAGGCCAAAATAGCATGTTTTGCATGGCTAGGAGCATCAGTGCAGATAAATATAGCTTCAATCTCTTTGTCCTTGACCATCTCCTCTAGTGAAGGGTATTTTTTGTCACATTTTACATGCTCTGCAAGTTTATCACACTGTATAGGATTTATATCACTTACTGCTGTGATTTCAACATTTGGATGGTCTTGAAATCCAAATGCAGTACAGAAGGCACTCAAACCATATCCAACAAGACCAACTTTTACTTTTTTATCGGATACAGGCTGCCAACCTGCATAAACATCATTATTTGCGTCACCTACTTCGTCAAATCCCGCAATAACTTTTCCATTCACTGTAGGAGCATTAGTTGCTGTACTTGACTTTCTTGAGGAACATCCTATTTGAGCCAAACTTAAAGAAGCAATTCCTAATCCTAATGTGGTTATAAAAGACCTTCGATTATTAAAACTGGAATGCGTGTTAGATTCTTGATCAATATTTGATTTTTCCAAAATTTAAAGAATTATATATAAATAATAATTTAATTATTATTTTCAAGGTTAAAAAAATGGTTTATAATTTATTATAATCATGGGTTGTCAACCAAAATAATTTAGAGTTGCCTTCATGTAAAATTTAAATTGATTTAATTACTTCCACATTTTGAAATGAGGAATTTTCAATGTTTCTCCACCCTTCATACAAGATTCATGGGCAACAATTCCTGGAATACTTAAATTTAATGCCATAGCTATGTTAAGGATAGGTTGTCTATCCTCCAATATGGAACGAATAAATTCTTCAGTTAAGTGGCCATGAGATCCACCATGTCCACCTGGAGGTACTCCCGGAGGTAGGGGAGGTCTTTTTGTATTTGGTAAACTGTCTTTTCTTTGACCATCGTATCCGATATTACGTTCGTACATGCCTAATTCACCACGCACACGACCACTTTCAGATCCATGACCAGGTAAATCTTTCAAGTGTGCCATTCTTGAGTACCCACCATCATCAGTTCTAAACATGGCAACTTGAGAAGCATATGGGTTTTTATATCTATTATTTCCTCCTTTATATGCTGGTAAATGACTTTCTTTACCATAACAAGAAACTTCTGTAAAATGTCCGTCAGTTACACAGATATGGTACGCTGAAGCATGTGTTAAGTAATACATTGGTGCATTACCGTCTCTCCAGCCATTATAGGATGGAAGAGGCTTGTCTGAATAGTGGACATATTCACCTTCAGAATAAACAATCTTACCAAATCCTCCAGCCTCATATATTTTTCTCATTGCATATAAATCTTCTCTATAAAAAGAAGTTTCAAACATCATATATTTTAGGCCTGTTCGCTTAACGGTATTATATAGTTCATCTGCCTCGTCCAGTTTTGCAAAAATTGCAGGAACTGCTACAGCGACATGTTTTCCATGGTTTAAGGCTAGAATAGCATGTTTAGCATGGCTAGGCGCATCAGTACAAATAAATATAGCTTCTATCTCTTTGTCCTTTACCATTTCCTCTAGTGAAGGGTATTTTTTGTTACATTTAACGCGTTCAGCCAGTTTATCACATTGTACAGGATTTAAATCACTTACTGCTACAATTTCTACATTAGGGTGATTTTGAAATCCAAAAGCACCAGAAAAAGTACTTAATCCATACCCAACTAATCCTACTTTGACTTTTTTATTAGATACAGCTTCCCATCCTGCATAAACATCGTTATTTGAGGCACCTACTTCGTCAAATCCCGCAATAACTTTTCCATTAACGGTAGGAGCATTAGTTGCTGTACTTGACTTTTTTGTGGCACATCCAATTTGAGTTAAACTTAAAGAGGCAATTCCTAATCCCAATGTTGTAATAAAAGATCTTCTGCTATTATTACTTGATTGTGAATCTGATTCCTGATTAAAGGTTGAGTTATTTACGTCCATAATTCTACGGTTTATTTAATTATTATATCAAAAATAGCTTGATATATTGATAATATTATATTGATAATTATCTCAATTTTAAACTATTTTAATCAATAATCTGTTTAAAATTGAGATAATTGGTTTAATTTAATTGTACCCTGGATTTTGTTTTAAAGCTGAATTTCCATCTTGTCTTACACTTAAATCTATTTGTCTTTGAGGTATAGGGAATAATTCATGTGTTCCTTTAATAAACTTTCCTGAGCTATAGTTACTTGCTGGATTGAAGTTCGCTACTTCTCTCTCTCTTTGCATCAGATTATTATGAACTGTAGCGATATCTAATTCATTGCCATCCCAACGACGTAAATCTAGGTATCGGTGGTGTTCTAATGCTAATTCTAATCTTCTTTCATATCGAACTGCTTTACGAGCAAAAGATTTTCCATTGATTGTAAAATGATTATTATATAATCCAACTTTATAGTTGGCTGCCGGAGTATTACTAAATCCCGCGGTTGGATCATTATCCCTAATATATTTCTTTACAAATCCATCAGGATTCGATGCTCTAGCTCGGATTATATTAACATAATCCTCTGCTTTTTTTAAACTTCCAATTTCTACTTCACATTCCGCAGCCCACAGTAGAATATCCGCATAACGTATCATATTATATGGTGTATTTGTTGCACGTCCCGATTGTCGATCTGATGTTACAGATGCTTGTCGTGCTGCATGTTTGATAGAACTGTAAGGGCCACCAGTGAATTGGCTACGAACCCATGCTTTTCCAGGATGTACTCCCCAATCTAGGTATGGAATTCCTCGTCGTCCAACAGACCAATCTAATCTAGAATCAAGTGTTCCTGTGTGTGGCATAAATGGTTCTGTAGAATTTATATTTTGATCATGTTTGACTGGTGTTTGAAAGTAATTATCAAGGATAGGAAGTCCAGATACTTCGTCCGTTTGAAAAGCATTCACTAGATCGAAAGTTGGTTGGTACCAGCCGCAGCAAGTAAACGCAGGTCCTCCATATGTTCCATTATAATTATCCATAGGATTACCATTGTTACCACCACCTCCATCATTAACAGACATTTGAACTGAAAAAACAGATTCTGACTTATTTCTTCCTGCATTACTGAAATTATCACCGTAAAAATCTAGAAGTTTGTATTTCGTTCCCGAAGATGTTACTCCATTTGCTATAATATCATTTAATAATATTGATGCATCTGAAAATTTGTTTTGAAACATGTATGTCTTCGCTAAAAAACTTTTTGCAGCCCATTTGTTTGCACGGCCAACTTCTGATTTTGTTTCAGTAAGATTGTCAGCGGCAAATTTGAAATCTGCTTCTATATATTTATAGATATCTGTATTATTTTCAACGAGGTAGTTTTTTTCTGAATAATTCACAGTTTCATCAATCCATGGTACATTTTTCCAAAGAGTAGTTAGTTGTAAATAATATATTCCTCTTAAAAATTTTGCTTCAGATTCAATTTGAATTCTTTCAGTCTCTGAAATATCTGGTACCTCAGGAAGTACTCGTATTACATCATTACATCTTTGTACCGCGGCATAGATAAATTCCCATCGTGCATTAATACTCCCTGTAGTAGCGTCGATAAGAAATGCATCTTCAATACTCACCCCAGATTCAGAGCCCATTCTGGCATCATCTGGTGCAAGCAATGATGTCCATCCGTTATCATAGTTTCCGGATAATGTACCTCCACCCTTTAATAAACTATATGCTCCAATTAGCATTCCATTAATACCATCTTTTGTTTTTAATAACTCTTCATTTAAACTTCCGTAAGGCGGTATTTCTAAGTATGATTTTGAACAGGAAATCAGTAACATTGTACTAATTACCATAAGTAAATATATTTTTTTCATATTGTGTTATTATTAAAATGATGCATTTAGTCCGATTGTAAAACCTTTCTCGTTATTTGGATAGCTTGCAAAGTCAACACCAAAATTTGAAGGATCTCCACTTGAAATTTCTGGGTCTACACCACCATAATTTGTAATTGTAAATAAGTTAACTCCTTGCGCGAATATTCTCAACTTGGAAATGCCATACTTGCTCAATTTAGAGTTTGTTATGTTGTATCCTAAAGACACATGTCGTAGTTTTAAATATGAACCATCCTGCACAAAATAGGAATTGGAGGCACCATGCGTACTAAATGAACGAGTAGATTCTAATTTTGGAACAGTGGTGTTTGTATTTTCTGGTGTCCAAGCATTTTTTAATTTATTACTTTTTGCACCTTGGTAATAAGACATAAAGTCTGTATATGCAAGTACTGTATTGTAAATATCATTACCTTTAGTACCATAAATTAATGAGGAGAAGTCAAAGTTTTTGTATTTAAATCCTAAGTTTAATCCATAAGTATAATCTGGATTTGGATTACCTAAAATTATCCTATCTTGATCATTTATTTTTCCATCCTGATTTGTATCTTGATACTTGAAGCGTCCAGCTTGCGCAGCGGTTTGAGTAGGGGAGTTTTGAACTTCTTCCTCTGAATTGAAGATGCCAATTACTTTATATCCATAGAATGATCCCATAGCATTGCCTTCTTCATTTATTGACATACTACCAACACTCTCATGGTATCCACTCGTGAAATATCCTGGATCAGGTAGGTCTACGATCTTATTTTTATAACTCGTGAAATTTAATCCAACATTAAAAGAGAAATTATCATTAACTGACTTATTATAATTTATGTTTGCATCAATTCCAGTATTTTGTATGTCACCAATATTGATTGTTGGTGTACTTGCACCTCCTAGGATAGTAGCAGGTAAAGGCTCACTGAATAATAGGCCATTTATTTTTTTCTTGTAATACTCAATATTGAAGGTGTAATTTTTTAAAAATTGAAAATCTACACCTATATTAGTCAGAATATTTTCTTCCCATCCTGTTGCTAGATTACCAATACGAGATTGTGCAAATCCCTGTACAACAGAGTTTCCTGTACCCATGATATCGTAACCTGTTCCATTTATTGATGCTGCATAAAGAGAATATGCATTTGCTGAATTTACATTATTCTGAGAACCTAAAACTCCATGGCTAGCTTTTAATTTTAATTCATCAATCCATGAAACTGAATTTAAGAATTTTTCTTCTGAAATGCGCCATCCGATTGAATATGATGGAAATACGCCATATCTTCTGTTAGATCCAAATTTAGAAGATCCATCTCTCCTTAAGGTTATACTCGCTAAGTATTTTTTTGAATAATCATAGTCTACTCTTCCAAATATTGAAAATAAACTATTAGAATTAACAGAACTGCCATTTGTAATATTTACGGTACCATTATTTAGATTTAAATAACTTTCGTCTTCAATAAATAAATTACTAGCTCCTCCAGTTAGACTTTTACCTATGTAACTAATTGCTTCCGTACCTGCTAATAATTGAATATTATGTAGGTTAAAATTATTGTTATACTTTAATGTATTAGTGAATGTTAATGTATTGGAATAACTTGAATTAATAATCAACCTACTGTCACTTGAACTACCTTGTACATTTTCTGTTTGAGTAGCTTCGAAGTTTCGTTCATAATTTGTTCCATAATTAACCCCTAGGCTTGTGGTAAACACTAAATTTTTTAATATTTTTACATCTGCAAAAACATTTCCAGCTATACCCCAATTGTAATTTATATCTTGACTATCCCGTTCCTGATTTGCAACTGAGTTTGAAAAAGAGCCTAAACTTGGTCCTCCGAATGTACCCGCGTAATTGCCCATTATATCTCTTAATGGTACTATTGGAAGCATTTGATATGCTGCACCCATGCCATTACCGCCATTTGATTTTTGTCTAAATAATAAATTAAGATTTTCTCCGATTCTAATATTACGACCGATGTTGAATTCGGTATTTATACGAGCACTATATCTTTTATAATAAGATTTGTATAAAGTTCCATTTTGATCAAGATACCCTAATCCAAAATAATATCGATTATTTTCGCCTCCCCCAGATACTGAAGCCACATGTTGGGTTGAGTTTGCGGGTCTAAATATATTATGAAACCAGTCTTCACCTTCTTTATTTACTTTTTGAATTATGTAATTTCGGCCACTATTTTTCTTTTCATAAAAGTATAAACTAGGATCTACAGCTGGATCTCCCTCCATCGCTACTCCGGCACCATTTGGTCCTCTAAATGTGTAATCGGGCATGCCGTTTGAAAATAGTGCATTACCTGGAAATACTTTATTATATATATCCATGTAGTCATTGGAATTCAAAAGATCATATACGTTACCTGGATGGGGCATTGTATGTGTAAAATTCCCTTCGTAATTAACTGTAGGTAAACCACTTTTTCCTTTTTTTGTCGTTATAATTAATATTCCATTAGCACCTCTAACACCATAAATAGCTGCTGCTCCGGCATCTTTTAATACTTGTATTGACTCAATGTCATTTGGGTTAATATGTGTAATACTTTGCTCAATACCATCAACGATTGTTAATGGTTGAGAATCTCCAAAAGAGCTCAGTCCACGAATATTTATTTTACTTGTTGAACCAGGTACACCAGATGAGACAACATTTACACCAGATGCCATTCCTTGCAATGCTCTATCAACAGAAACTGAAGGGTTGTCTTTTAAAGCTTTCATATCTACTACGCTTACTGACCCAATAATATCTTTCTTCTGTTGTGATGTATAACCTGTTACTACTACTTCATCAAATGTGTTGTTGTTTTTTTCTAGAATGGCAGTTATATAGTTACTTTTGTTCAGAGGTTTATTTAGTGTAATGTAATTGAGATGGGAAATAACTAAAGTTACATCTAGGTTTGGAGTTGTAATTTCAAAATTTCCTTTTTCATCAGTTATACTTGTCGAAGAGCTATTTAAAACACGAATACTCGCTCCCGGTATCGGCCCTCCATCAGTATCTTTAACGACACCTCGAACTTTCTCCTGCGCAAAGAGTGATTGCGCGATACAGCAGAAAAAAAATATCATAACCCAAGGCCTGGCATTTTTTTTAAGCATTAAACTTTTTTTCATTGTTAAATTTGTTATCATAATTTGTTAGGTTTATTATTATTTAGGCTTAATTTAATTGGTACAGAAAGAAATTTGATTGTTATTGAGCTAGTAAAAGGTCTAAAAACTGATCTAATCTTCTATAAGGCTTGTATTTTTCACTGTATCCATTGATTTTAACAAAGACCATGTTTTTTTCAGGTATTAGTACACAGAATTGACCTCCGTTTCCACTCATGTGCCAAATGTATGCGCCATTAGGACTTTTTTTTGCTCGCCATCCGTACCCATATGTATTATTCGAATCAATTCGTACATCTTGGTTCGGTCTAGATACCATTAAGGGAATGGAAATAGGCGTAAGGGATTCTTGTATGTATTTTTGAGAAATAATTTGTTTGTCTTCCCATTTGCCATTTTGCAGATACAAGAGACCAATTTTTGCGAGATCTCCTGCTGTCCATTTAGTAAATGCATATCCTGCATACACAGGAATTGTTTTTCCATCTGATGATAATACTTCTCCATCTATTGACCATTCTATATTAATATCAAGAGGATTCAAGACGTTAGTTTTTAACACCTCTAATAATGGCTTATCATATATAAATGTAAGAGCCTTAGCTAAGAGGTCGAAATGATCATTATGGTACCTCGCATCTAGACCTGGTGGCATGTCATTATGATTCCCATAATTTTCTTTAAATTTAGTGGCTTTTATACCAGAGGAAACTGTAACTAAGTGTTTGAATGTAATTTCATTGCTGTATTTTCCAGCATCAAATTGAGGGTAGTATTTAATTACCTTGTCATTGATATTAGAAATTAATCCTTTATCAATAGCAATTCCTAGTAATAGACTGATGATGGATTTGGTGATTGATTGTACTTCAATTTTTTGATTTATGTTTTTGTCATATTCCCAGTGCTTAATAATGACATTATCCCTAATTAAAATTCCATTAGAGTGACTTGCCTTCATCAATGAATCTATAGTATTAGATTTTGATTTGTCTACATGGTAAAGATTGTCTTTGGTTAATGTATTTTTTTGTTTTTTAGTTGATTGTGCGCACACACAATTTGTAAATAACAGAGCAACAGCCAAAATAATATATTTACTGCAAATTTGTTGTTGCTTAAATTTTCTATATAACCGATTTGTTATCATATCATAGTTCTTATAATGTAATCTTACCCCTAATTAGCTACACTCAAAACTAATAGAATTCTAATCCGACTTGCTATTGTTATTCTGTTGAAATGTGGGAAGATTATGGAGCTTTCCATATTTCAATATGGTTATTTTTATAAAATTATAACAGATTTTTTGGACTATGTTAAACTTAATTGTTGGATACCTAAACAATTTTATCCTTGATAGGTGCTATTTCTAATTGTTGGGCTTCTTACTTGATTTTACCTTATGGTTGGGATTTGAGAATTGCTCCAAAGTGTATGAGTTGAACATAAAATAAATGGATATGAGGAGTAAAAGCATCATTAAGATTCCTTTCATGTTACGGTTACCCAAGTGCAAGAAAGAGGAGGTGGCTGTTGTTTATAATTTGGAAATAATTTATTTTTTTATTTTTAATCTATTGTTTAACAAAGTCTTATTTTACACGTTGTTATTTAGATTATTCAAAAGATTAGACTATTATTGAAGAAAATATAGATAGCAACCCTGGTGTAGACATTATGGTTTCATTTATTGACTTCAAGAGGGATCATAAATTTTATTAATAGGATAATCGGATTAGTTTCAAAAACTCTTTCTTTTGTGCTAAAGTCAATTTGTGATCACTTTTATAAAGTAAGTATAGGCATTAAGTAAGGAGCTGTTTTAATGTATCTCCCTGTTGGAGTACATCTGGGAAAAGGTTTCGGATCAATCCCAAAAGTTGTGTGTGAATTGAATAATAATTCTGATTTTTGTAAAAAAGTACATCGATTTTGAGCCAGTATCTAGAATTATTAAAGCTGATCCTACCGGAGTACTTGGTAGAGTATTTTGACCTTGTTAGTAGCCAAAAGGAAGATGAAGTGATGCATCTTTACTTTGAAGAGCGTAACATTGTCCCCATCAAAGACAGTAAGCGTATCATTATCGCTCATGGCTTCCATAAATCTATCACGATCCAAGATTTTCCATTGCGGGGTAACACCGTTTATTTACATATCAAAAGGCGTAGGTGGCTAGATAAGAATAGCCAAGAAATCATTCAGCGGGATTGGGATTTAGTAGCACAGGGAACACGTATGACCAGCGAGTTCGCTGCTTTTTTAAAAGAGATTAGTCGATACTAAATCTACTGATTGCCATACTATTGGCAGCTTCTATCATGTAAATGGCAGGAAGCTTCAACGTCAATATCGAGATGTTTTGAGTGATTTCAAAGATTGGAAACAACAAACGATAAATAAAGAACTCATTTTTCCACAGAATATAGGACCTTATCTTTCTATTGACGAAACAGCGCTATCCAAAGGAGAATTGTATACTATCATAACCAATAAAAAAGCAAAAGGAAAAAAAGGTAGTATAGTTGGTATTTTCCCAGGAACTAAGGTGGAACCTATTATCGAGCAGTTGTTAAAAATACCACGTAGACTAAGAGCTAAAGTGCAAGAAATCACCTTAGATATGGCTAATTCAATGAAAACTATCGCTCTTCGTTGTTTTCCTCAAGCTATACAAGTTACTGATCGATTCCATGTATAGAAACTCGCAATAGAGGCTCTTCAAGATATTCGAATTAAATATAGATGGGAGGCTATAGATTTAGAAAATAATCAAATTAAAGAGGCTACATCAAAAGGGAAACGCTTTATAGCTGAAGAGTTTAGCAATGGTGATTCTAGGAAATTATTATTAGCTAGAAGCAGATATTTGCTTTATAAGTCAC
>NZ_JADEYQ010000063.1 GCF_022627575.1 Sphingobacterium rhinopitheci | reverse complement strand
TATCGCTCTTCGTTGTTTTCCTCAAGCTATACAAGTTACTGATCGATTCCATGTACAGAAACTCGCAATAGAGGCTCTTCAAGATATTCGAATTAAATATAGATGGGAGGCTATAGATTTAGAAAATAATCAAATTAAAGAGGCTAAATCAAAAGGGAAACGCTTTATAGCTGAAGAGTTTAGCAATGGTGATTCTAGGAAATTATTATTAGCTAGAAGCAGATATTTGCTTTATAAGTCACCTAATAATTGGACAGATAACCAAAAATTTAGAGCGAAAATACTCTTCGAGGAATACCCACATATAAAGAAAGCTTTTGACTTAGTACAAGGGTTAAGGAGTATATTCAACACGTCAAAATCAATGAATATAGCATATACGAAGCTAGCGCATTGGTATAAAGATGTGGAATTGGCTGGATTCAAATCCTTCAATACTATTGTCAATACCATATCAGTCAATTACAAATCTATCCTCAATTACTTTATCAATAGATCAACTAATGCTTCCGCTGACCGCGAAGCAGCTA
>NZ_JADEYQ010000006.1 GCF_022627575.1 Sphingobacterium rhinopitheci | reverse complement strand
CTTCAGGTATAAGGTTTAGTTCTTCTAGAAAGATGTCAAGTCTTTTATCTTCTTTAGTATAATGGGTCATTTCAAAATAATCAGAAACTCCCTCCGGAATAATCAATGGCATTAAAGCCTTAAACGATTCGTGCATTTATATCAAATATCAAAACATAAATCTCAGATTTTTTTATCTAATCCACAACTTTTGTACATGATCCGGAGCTATTGTATATGAGAAGCCAAATATTTTGGTTATTGATGATGGAATAGAAAATATTAGTGAAGAATATTTGGTTGGATATGTTTTTGTAGGAGGATATAATTAGAACTTACGTTTCATAAGAAATGCGCGTCTTAAACACACATTAGACGCGCATAGATTTTTCCAAAAATGTTCATTGGGGAAATGAACAATACTTTAATATTAGAATTTATTTACTATTATTAAACAAATGAATGTAGAGTTTGTTTGACCAAATTATTTTTTAATAGTATTTATACTCGGACTATTGGAGATAGACTACTCTTTAAATATTTGGCATTTGTTTGAGGGAAAATATTAGTTATAACTAGGTTTTAGATCAGCTTATCTACTGGTGTTTTCATAATAAATTGTGCCATCGACCCTTTGCATATGAAAAAAGGAAAACTTAACCAATGATAGGCTGCACTCTATTGGTAAGAAAGCATGATATCCTACATATGTCAACCTTGGTCATCAAAAAATATTAATCCGCTGTCCTGAATTGTATTTCTTTCAAATGAAAACTAAGCGTGCAGTTAAATTTGATTTTTAAGCTATGACAGTTTATTGGTCGATAAACAATTGAATGTGGTTAGATTTTAATAAGCTTACATAGTATACGAATAAATCCCGCCGATGGAATGGTGCGGGATTTAATTTAATAAGTAATCTTTATTTATTTTACTTTTATGTGGAGCATATCGGATTCGAACCGATCACCTCTTCGCTGCCAGCGAAGCGCTCTAGCCAAATGAGCTAATGCCCCTATTTTAGCGCTGTTAATTATGCGCTAAGTTTAGTGTATATTTTATGCGGTCACTTGCGGACACTTCCTTCATAAAGTCGTAAAATTGCTGATAGCTATCCGCTGAATATTCACCTTGATTGATGCTAATATAGCGTTTTATCGTGACTTTTGTACCTTCGCTAAATATACGCAATTCATATTTACCCATAGGGCAATTTATTACTTTTTCTATTGGGGTTATTTTACCTGCCAATTCAGATTCTAGTGTATATTCTATCTCATCTATGTCCGTATATCCACGATTGATATATACTGCATTGCTACGGTTTTTGGATTCCGGTATATTACGTGTAATATTAAATATATTGGGTTGAAGAATTAATTGGTTTTCATTTTTCACGACATAATTTTTGATGGCAATTGCCAGGTCTTCTGTTAGCTTCGGACTGTCTGTGTCAGTGATTTGATAATTTACAGTATTAAATGTGATATTGTCGACATCATAGTAAGATTTTAACGCTTTGACTTGCTCTATGGGGCTTCTAAATACATTGGAATAGTGATTGTCAAATTGTGTACCACTAAATGTGGTATGCATTTTACCCTTCAAACTCCCTTCCTTATTAATATCAAAGTATGCTTTACGTATTTGGATATTCTTGTGGCTAGGATAGGTTGCTGTTCTCCATATTTTACCACCTTCTGCTGTACATGCTAATACCAATCTATCATCTGTAAAGTCACCCAGATAGCCAAATGGATGTTTGTTGCTCGTACATTCCAACCATATACTGTCTTTTTCCATCGGGATACATAGGATGATATGATTGCCATCTACCGCATTAGCAAATGATTCGTCTAGACTAACTTTGTTGTTGCCCGCTTCAACAATGCAGTATACGGAATTAATATCTACAGCACTAAGTAATGCCTGTGTATAATTGACCAAAGCTTTGCAATCACCATAGCCAAGACGATCTACATAGGATGCAGGAAAGGGTTCCAAACCACCGATACCCACTTGTATACTGATATATCGGGTTTTATTTTGCATGTATTTGTAGATAATTTCAGCTTTTTCCTTCGTTGTTTTAGCATTTGCCGTTAGGTCTTTCATTTTTGCTATAGTCGCTAAAGGAAGATCTTGCTTATCTTTTAGTAAATCATCATAAAACCACTTCCCTAAGCTATTCCAATCGCTTGCTGTACCTTGTTTTTTGAAGTATTTAAACGATTCGGGGGCTATTTTTACCACAATAGCATCTTTTTTCTCAATAGGAGCGTAGGGTTCTGCCTTTTGGGCATTAATATTTGTAGCAGTCCAAGTATAGCTTTTATACTTTTCTGTGGTTTCTAGTTCAACCTTATTAGGAATATTTTGTTCTTTAATTCTAATGTTAAGCGTAGGCTGACACGAGAAGGTATAGCTACTTTTTTCTACTGCTACATCACTGTATTTATTGGGTTGCCAATACGGGATAAATAAATTCTGACTATGTTTTGATTCATAGGTATAGACAATGGTATAGGGATACGTATTGATATTTGGATCGTAGTGTTTTATACGTACATCATCATACATACTCACCTGATCACTCGCAGAATAGTCTTTAAAGTCTTTACTGGTAAATTTGCCTATAGGCATTCCAAATTCATCCAAAATCTGTCCTTTAATATCTTTTATAGATACACTTTTGTTATACGACAGTACCATTGCTGCATATTGATCGCCTGCTGGATTCAGAATTGTGATTGCTTTAGTGACAATATGTGATATATTGGCTTCATTTTTCATATCTAGTGTAATCTGCTCATCACGTACGATAGCACTAGCACGACTTTTCAACCCTTTAGGGATTAATTCTACTGCGTATTGTTGCCCCATACTGATGTTGCTACAGAGTAAGGCAGTGGCTATGATAGTCGTTATTACTAGATTGAATCTATTCATTTGCTCTCATACTTAAAGGTGTAGTCAACTTTTAGCTGTTGTATAATACGTGAGAACACTTCTTTTAATCCAAAATATTCATCCGTAGTATAAATTGATTTTGCTAAGGACAAGAATTGTTCTACAGAAAGTACATTGTCTGTATAGTCGCTTGTATATATATATTTAGCGGAGTTTTCGGGCAATTTTAAATTTACATTTTTTGGAGCACTCACTAATGATACACCCTCCGGCATCTGTATATTTATCTCGTATGTTTCAATACGCTTTGCACCGAGGTCTACATCGTACGTACGATTATCTAGATTGAATGGATTTCTTGTGGTACGGTCTATGAAAATAGGATTGATGTAAAAATTATTGCCATTGATTAGTTTTTGATTTGTCTGTATGATAACATCAGTAACGATACTCAATACATTTTGAGTATCTTCTAAGTTTAGGATTTCAGTTTTTTCAAAATCTATATGTGGCAAACGTTCATCCAATTTTTCAGTATATTCTTCCATACTTGCATATTCAAGAATATCATTTCGTTTGTTATAGGCTTCAAGACCAAAGCTGTTGATCGTTAGTTCTCCGCTGATGGTTCCATCTAAGGATAGCTTTCCATTAAAAATGTAGTTTGCAATAGATATTATTTGGTTTGTAAGTGGAATCCATTCTGATGATTTCTTATTATAAATAATACGACCTTTACCATTGATAGCACGCAGTGGCAGCTGCGCAAAGGGCAGGAGCCTATCAGTAGCATCCAATTGTATGATATTGTCATCTATCTTTAAACCAGCTATCACGTAGTTGAAATCACTGATGACAGGATGCAAATTGTTTGGGAGGCCGTTGTTTCTCGTAGAAACTAGAATTGGGTATGCATCAAGGCCTGCAGCATTTAGGGCGGCTATTAAAGCTAGATTGATATCTGCTACATTTCCATTCTTGGTTTTTAAAGCTTCTTCGATACCATATTGGCTATATTTTCCATAGGTATTGTTCCATTTTATATTTTTTTGAATCCAGGAATAGATCATATTAGCTTTAGAGTATAAATCTTCAGTTGCAAAGATTGAAGGGGCTATTTTTTCTTTAAAGATATCTTGCTTTTTGATTTGACCACCAAAGCTTTTTTCGGTTAATAATTCTCTATCTACATCAGACCATTTTTTTGTAAATGACTGTTTAGAACCTCCAGCTACTATAGCTTCCTCAAGTTCAAAATATACTGCTGATAAATAGTTTTTAGAAGCTAGCATATAGGGCTCTTCTATAAATGCAGGGATGCTATCCATGCTGTAGGTGATGTTAGAGCAGTCTACTCTTGAATTATAAATAGTAAGGCAGGCATTTTCTATTTTTGATTTTGTATCTGTGAGTTTCAATCCTCCTTTTAGTGTTACATTATATTTGTATACCGCAGGGATTAATACATTGTACTCACTTCTTATCTTAGGGATATCCGACTGAAAATTCCATGTTCTGAAATTAAAGATATCTGGGCTAATGATGGTATATTCTACATCGATTATACTACCTTCTTTAATATTAGGTAAGGTAAATTTGGAGAGCTTTATATAAGCAGAGTTGTTCTCGCTAAATATATTTTTATTCTCTAATGAGGTAGCATTTATTTTTCCATTTTCGAGGTTGTGCGTGATTCCTTTTATAGATTCTATACGCTCAAAGGTCGAACCATATTTATAAAGGGGAAGTGTAAAATTAGCATGTTTAAATCCTTCTTTATTGATTATTTTGATGCGTATTTTGTGTGTATGGTAAACCATATATGCACGATCAACATCCGAACTTTGAATAAAAGTACGCCCTTTTTCTAAGAGGACAATTGCATCGGCTGTAGAGTCTATACTGAATGTGCCTTCATTAATATCATTATATTTAACAATTGGGAAATCATCAATTTGGGCTTTAGAAGAAAATATACCAAATATTAGTAAAATGGTAGTTAATAATAATTTCATGGTCTGTAGTGTTCGAGTTGAAAGATAGTGAAAATACCTTTCAACTAGAAATTGTATACCTAAAAAAAGTCCAATGACATACGATTTTAATCTTCTACACTTTGTAATAACTGTTTTTCGTAAAGTTCGGCATATTCGCCATGCTGCTGTAATAATGTTTCATGGGTACCTTCCTCCACAATTTGTCCATTGTCCATGACAATGATGTGATCTGCATTTTTGATAGTAGAGATGCGGTGTGCAATAAATATGGTTGTTTTATCACGCATGATACGTCCCAAGTTATGGAGTATTTCTTCTTCTGTTTTTGTATCTACAGCAGATAGACAGTCATCAAAAATCAAAATCTGCGGATCTTTAATTAATGCTCTAGCTATGGATACACGTTGTTTTTGTCCGCCTGATAAAGTAATGCCACGTTCGCCAATATTAGTCTCAAAACCTTTCTCGAAACCTATGATATTTTCATATACTGCGGCATCTTTAGCCGCTTGTTCGACTCTTTCCTGATCCAAACTGTCTAACCCAAATGCGATGTTTCTACCAATGGTATCGGAAAATAAAAAAACTTGTTGAGGAACAAATCCAATCTGATCACGCATACTATTAATGTCATAATCTTTAAGCGGAATATTATCATAGAATATATTTCCTTCATCAACATCATACATACGTAGCAACATATTGGCTAATGTTGTTTTTCCAGAGCCTGTCTTCCCTATAATAGCTAGCGTTTCTCCTCTTTTGATGCTTACATTTATATTTTTTAATGCTTTTACACCATTTTCTGGATAGGTAAATGAAAGATTTTTAATTTCTATATTGCCTTCTAATTTTTTAGATACAGTGCCATTAATGATTTCTGACTTCGTTTTTAGGAATTCATTTATTCTTTTTTGGGAAGCTGCGGCACGTTGTATTAGTGAAGTAACCCAAGCTAATGCCATCGCTGGGAAGGTTAGTTGATTGACATATATGATGAATTCAGCAATGTTCCCCGCAGTGATTGCCCCTCTATTAACTTCTATACCACCGATATATACTGTTATAATTGTACTAAATCCAACTAAAAAAATAATCAACGGAAAAAAAATTGCTTGTACCTTTACTAAGGATAGAGATGTATTTCTGTAATTATTACTTTCTTTCTCAAATTCATTCATCTTATCTTCTTCACGACTATAGGTCTTTATAACACGAATACCTGAGAAAGTCTCTTGTACAAATGACGATAACTTTGATAGCTGTGCTTGAATTTTTGTACTTCGTTGATTGATTGTTTTATTTACAATTAAGATAAGAACCGATATTATTGGGATTGGTATCAAGGCATAGGTCGCCAACGTAGCATTGACATCGTACATAGCATATATAACCATCACTGATAAGGCTACTGTATTAATCGTATACATAATCGCAGGCCCCAAATAGTTACGTACCTGATTGACATCTTCTGTCGCACGATTCATTAAATCTCCTGTTTTATTTTTTCGGAAAAATGAAAAATCAAGGGCTTGATAATGGTTGTAGATTTCATTTTTTAGATCGTATTCAATATGTCTGGAGATTAGAATAATAGATTGGCGCATCAAGAACAAAAAAATCCCTCTTAATAGTGCTAATACTAGCACGATAGCACCGAAAAATAATAAACTACTACCGAATACTTTATAGATCAAATCTTGACGATCAAAGCCATCATACATACGATATAAGTCGATGTTTTCTTTGACAAGGTCAAATGCTACACGTATAACTTTAGCAGGTAGTATTCCAAAATAGTTAGATATAATTACAAATAAAACACCTGGTATTAGTCTCCATTTATACTTATAAAAGTATTTATTAAGGTACGCTAGTTCTTTCATCGCTAAATATTGTATGCAAATGTACAGCTTTATTTATAAAATATGTTTTACCAATTAGGGTTCTTTCATAAGCATTATTTAAAGTTATATATTTTAATAAATAAGATCTTAAACGAATTTATTTTGTTATTTTTGTAGCAAATAATAGTCTTATTTGTATTGATATAAGTAATTATGCAAAATTCATCTATTTTCAATTTGATGTCGTCGTCAGAGCATCAGAATTTATTTTTCTGTAATGATCCTTCAGTTGGATTGAAAGCTATTGTAGCGATCCATGATACGACATTAGGTCCTGCAATAGGGGGAGTTCGTATGTTACCTTATGATTCCGAACAGGAAGCGATTGAAGATGCTTTACGTTTGTCCAAAGCAATTACCTATAAAGCTTCTTTAGCAGGTTTGAATTTAGGGGGCGGTTGTGCTGTAATCATTGGTAATAATCGTAACGATAAAACGGAAGTTTTAATGCGTCGCCTAGGTAAATTTATTGAAGGAATGAATGGTAATTTTATTGCTTCGATTGATGTTGGTACTACACAAAGAGACTTAGAATTTATCCGTGCTGAGACAGAATATGTAGCAGGTTTGCCGGAATCAATGAATGGTGGTGGAGATACCACCGTATTTGCTGCGCGTGGTGTATTCTACGGTATAAAAGCTGCAATCAAAGAACTGTATGGGGATGATTCCTTGGCAGGTCGTAAAGTTGCCGTTCAAGGAGTAGGATCTGTGGGCGAGCAATTGGTGTCTATGCTACGTAATGAAAATGCACGTGTTTATGTTTCGGATATGACCGAAGAACGTAAAATGAAAGTGGCATTAAAATACAAAGCTGAGCCAATTCAGTATTCTACGAGTTATGAATTGGATGTAGATGTTTATGCGCCTTGTGCATTGGGAGGTACTGTCAATCCAGATACTGTTCCAAAAATGAGATGTAAGATTATTGCTGGTTCCGCAAATAATCAGATCAAAGATGAAGACACAACAATAAAATTGCTCCAAGAGCATAATATATTATATACACCAGATTTTCTAATTAATTCAGGAGCACTTATTAGCTGTTACTCCGAATTAGAAGGGTATGGTAACGAGCGTACAGAATCATTGATACGCAATATCTACAGTGCAACACGTCATGTGTTACAAAAATCAAGAGAAGAAAATATTACAACATACGATGCGGCCAAGCAATTAGCGGAAAAACGTATTATTGATATATCAAAATTGAGAAAATAACGGTAGTATTTTCTCAATTAAAATCGTTCTTATAATAAAATCGTTCTTATACAACTATGTTAAACAGAAGACACCTTAGAGTTAAGGTATTACAAACGCTTTATGCGTACAGTTTATCGGAAGATAAACAAATTAAAGATTTCGAAAAAGCATTATTCAAAAATGTTGAAGAAGTCAATGAAATGTATATTTGGACACTTAATCTATTGGATGAAGTAGCTGAATATGTTGTGTTGGATGCCGAAAGCCGCGCAGCAAAATTTTTACCAACAGCGAAAGATAAATTGCTAACGACCAAATTGAATACCAATGCGTTCATTGAGTCTTTACGTCAAAATAGAACTTATCTAGAGTTGGTGAAAAAATACAATGTTTCTTGGGAGTTTGATCCAGAGATTGTACGTTCTATTTTTGCACAATTGAAAGATTCTGAAGCATATCTACAATATTTAGAATTAGAAGATCGTAGCATTAATGCGGAGAAAGATATTGTAAAATATATCTTTAAAAAGATTATCTTGAAATCGGTAGATATTGAACAAGTTTTTGAAGAGAAATTTATCAACTGGACGGTAGATAAAGAAGTGTTACAAGCTATGATTGCCAAAACATTCAAAAATTTTAGCTCAGAGAATCCTAGTGCCAATAAGCTGGCTGAATTAACGCCTAATTGGAGTGAAGATGAAGATTTTGTCGCTGATTTGTTGAAGACATCAATTAAATATTCGGATGAATATCATGAATTGATAGCTGCAAAAACAAAAAATTGGGAAGCTGATCGTATTGCTTTAATGGATATCTTGTTGATGCGTATGGCGATAAGTGAATTGATAAACTTTCCTTCGATACCTGTTAAAGTTACCATCAATGAATATATTGAATTGTCTAAAACTTTTAGTACATTGAAAAGTAATACATTTATAAATGGTATATTAGACAAAATTTTAGCTGATCTTACGAAAGAAGGTCGTATTCGTAAGGCGGGTAGAGGATTAAAAGATTAAAAAATATGATTAATAAATTTTTATTTCCTGCTTTATTACTAGGTTTAATGACCGCATGTAATAATCAAAGTAGCTCTTCTTCTTCGGCGGATTCTACACAAGTGAGTGCTGTAGATTCTGTAACGGAAAATGTAGCAACTGGTGTCATCGAATTTGCAGATGCTAAATATGACTTTGGTACCGTAAAAGAAGGTAAAGTCGTGGACCACGTATTTAAATTTAAAAATACAGGGACTGCGCCAGTTATAATTGCACAGGTAGCAGCATCATGTGGTTGTACAACGCCAGATTATACCAGAGATCCAATATTACCGGGTAAAGAAGGTGAAATAAAAGTTTCATTTAATAGTCAAGGGCAGGTCGGAAATCAACAGAAGATTGTTACAGTAAGCTCTAATGCAGCTAATAATGTAACCACTGTAGAGATTAAAGGTACCGTTGAAAAGTAAAATCAATAATTAGAATATAAATATGATAGCAACAATTTTATTGCAGGCAGCAGGAGGAAGTAATTTGATGAGTTTTTTACCTATGGTATTGATTATCGTAGTATTTTATTTCTTCATGATTAGACCTCAGATGAAAAAACAAAAAGATCACAAGAAATATATCGAAGAATTAAATGTTAATTCTAAAGTTGTAACTACAGCTGGTATTCACGGTCGCATCGTAGAAGTAGGAGATACTACTTTCTTAGTTGACGTAGGTTCTGGTGTTCGTATGAAATTTGATAAATCAGCTATTGCTTTAGATGC
Organism: Sphingobacterium rhinopitheci; assembly: GCF_022627575.1. GTDB lineage: Bacteria > Bacteroidota > Bacteroidia > Sphingobacteriales > Sphingobacteriaceae > Sphingobacterium > Sphingobacterium rhinopitheci. The sequence continues at coordinate 201,922 of NZ_JADEYQ010000006.1, read as the reverse complement.
TTCAAAAGCTGCTAATGCAGAAGCTAAATAATTAAATAAGATATTTAAAAGGCCGTCTATAGCATATTGTTATAGGCGGTTTTTTTATATGCTTAAATATTTTTTAGAGAATGCTAATCAAGAGATTTCATTATCTTTGTGTCAATGGGGCAGCGAAAATTAAATAAAATACAACGTCGGAAAATTACTATTTTCTTGAGGTGTATTATTATTTCATTTTTAGCTTGGCTTTTGATTGCTATATCTAATAAATATACCTTTACGGTGAGGGCAGGTATTGAATTTGTTAATATTCCCGAAAAAAGAGCTTTTCACTCCCTACAATCTGATACCGTTAGTATAAAAGTGAAAATGAGTGGCTGGGATGTTTTATTGTCTCGATTGAATCCTGATACGGCTAATATCCAAGTAGATTTAAGTAGCCTTAGTTCTAGAAATTTCATCGTTTTCTCCAACCAAATAGGATTCATCAATAGACAATTTCCGTCAGATAAGCAGGTGCTGACTGTTTCTCCGGATACACTATATTTCGACTTTTCTAAACAAACCCAGCGCAAAATCCCTGTTCGGGTTCCAACAGCACTAAGCTTCAAAAAACAATATGATATTATCGGAGAAACGCGCACAAACCCTTCACATATAACGATTACGGGGCCATTAGAAGATATCGCTAATATTGAATATTTGGAAACAGATTCTATAACAGGAAAAAATGTACATACAGATATACGTACTATTGCCAATATCAATAAAAAGCAAAGAACGAATATCACTATTTATCCAACTTTTACAGAGGTTGTAATTCCCGTAGGTGAGGTGACAGAGAAGATTATAGAAGTTCCGATAAAGATTGAAAATGCAAATAGATATACTTCTGTTCGGATTGTTCCTACGAAGGCTGTACTTACAGCCATGATTTCACTGAAAGATTATGCTAAATTTTCGGCCAGTGATTTTGAAGTTGTTGTAGATATGGAAGGCTGGGAAAAGAATAACACCAAGAGTTTACCTGTTATAGTAACTAAGGTGCCAGATTTTGTGAAAATAGTAAAAGTTGAACCCCAAAATATAGATTTTTTCGTTCGTAAATAGTTAAAGTATGTCTAAGAAAGTAGGTATTACAGGAGGAATTGGTACGGGAAAAAGCTTTGTAGCTAAGGTATTCAAAACAATGGGTATTCCCTTTTATGATGCAGATAAGGAAGCAAAATCAATAATGTCTGAAAGTAATACCATACGTCAAGCTATACAACAGGCATTTGGTATGGATACTTATTTTGAAGACGGCTCCCTAAATAGAAAATTGTTAGCATCCAAAGTTTTTAATAATCAGGAACAATTAGCAATTCTTAATAATATTGTGCATCCTGTAGTGATACAAACTGCTAAGGATTGGGCAGACAAGCAGACGGCTGTTTATAGTCTTAAAGAAGCAGCTCTGTTATTTGAAAGTAAATCCTATACCTCCTTAGATTATACCATCGTTGTGACAGCGCCATTAGAATTACGAATTAATAGAGTGATGGAAAGAGATGCTGTGACGAGAGAGGAGGTGCTGCACCGAATGAATAGTCAGATGCCTGAGGAAGAAAAAATAAGGATGGCAGATTTTGTAATCGTAAATGATGAAATCTCTCCTTTGTTGCCTCAAATAGAATTAATAAATAGAACGATAATAAAGAAATAATGCCAGAAATATATTCTGATTTTTTAGTGGAGACAAAGTTGGGTTTTTATTGTTCATATGGGGATTTTCATATTGACCCAAAATACCCAGTTAAAACTGCTGTTGTATCCCATGCCCATGGGGATCATGCTGTGCCCGGTCATAATGATATCTATTGTACCAACGGAACGGCTACGTTTATGAAATTTAGGTTTACTAAACAAAAGGAAAAAACATATCATATCAAAGATTATAGTGAGTCCTTTGAGTTGAATAATGTTAAAATTACTTTTATCCCTGCAGGACATATATTGGGATCTGCTCAGATTTTATTGGAATATGATGGTGTTAGGTATTTGTATACTGGAGATTATAAATTGCAGACGGATGTTACCTGCGAGCCAATAGCATTTGTAGAAGCTGATGTACTAATCACCGAAACTACATTTGCTGATCCTTCTATTATTCATCCTGATCCTATTCAAGAGATAAAGAAATTAAATACCACCTCCTTGAATATCATGCTTGGATGTTATTCATTAGGTAAGGCACAGCGTATTACACAGATGGTGAATGAATATTGTCCTGATAAAGTAGTATATACACACCACAATATAACACCAATACATCGTATATATAATGAAAATGGTTTTGTCAAATTAAACTATGAAGTATATAATAGGAAGGCGTTAAAGGATGGAGAAAATAAAATATATCTTGTTCCTCCGATGACTTTTCATAATTATTTTAGAGCAAAAAATGTGGTACGTGTATTTGCTTCAGGTTGGAAAAGGTTACAACAGTATAATGATATGACTTTGTATATTTCTGATCATATTGATTGGAATGACCTGCTATATTATATCGAAAAAGTAAAACCAAAGCAAGTGTGGACTGTGCATGGTGAGGGCTCACATTTGAAGGAATATTTTGGCGAACGCTTGTTGGTGCGAAATATTAAAGAGAAAATCGAAGTCTCAATTTAAATTTGGACTTTTAGGGAAGTTCGCTATATGTGCGAATTTTGGTCCCAGATCAATCAAAGCTTGTTTCCATAAATTTTCCCCATCATCAATAAACAATAATGATGTATCAAAAGAAGGATGAACGGCCCACGAGTTTTGATTGATTTCCTCCATTAATTGATTCTCAGACCATCCACAATATCCTATAAATATTTTTACTTCATCGGTGGTAATTAACTTTTCTTGAATAAGGAATAGTAGTTGCTTAAAATCTCCGCCGAGGTATACATCTTTTGTGATCAGCTCACCACTCTGCATCTTGTCATAAGCCCTATGAATATAGAATAGGTTTGTAGGCTCCACTGGACCTCCCATAAAAATAGGAAAATCTATATTGTCCATATTACTTATAATATCTGCTAAATTCAGGATGGTGCGGTTATTCAGGATAAATCCAAATGTCCCGTCACTATTATGGTCACATAAAAACACTACTGAACGCTCAAATGTCTTGTCCAACATAAAAGGTTCCGCTAATAACAAGCTTCCCTGAATAGGTTTATTTTTATTAAACATATTTAAATACACTGTGTTAGTTACAATGTACAAAAAATGAGAATACAAGTAAAATAAATAATTTAAAAAGTAGGTGATATAGCAGGGTTTTGTACTTGTTTTAGTAAATTTGTCTAGTAAAACACTAGTTTATGGCAATAGAACATAAAAGTATCGCTGCAATTCGTGAGGATTATACAAAAGGTGCTCTTTCAGAGTATGATGTAGATGTTAATCCTTTTGTACAGTTTAAAAATTGGTTTGACCAAGCTTTAAATGCCGAAGTAGTAGAGCCTAATGCTATGGTATTATCTACTATATCAGAAGACGGTTTTCCTTCTTCACGTGTTGTATTAATGAAGGATATTAAGGACAATGGCATAAGTTTTTTTACAAATTACGAAAGTCAAAAAAGTATAGATATACTAAGAAATCCTAAGGTTTCTATTCTTTTCTTCTGGCCTGAATTACAACGTCAAGTACGTATCGAGGCACATTCTGAACGTTTGAATGAAGATGATTCAACGGAATATTTCCAATCTAGACCTAAAGGTTCTCAAATAGGTGCATGGGCTTCACCACAATCGCAAATTATTCCTAATCGTGAATTTTTAGAACAGCGTGTCGCTTATTTTGAAGATGAGTTTAAGGATAAGGTGATATTGCCTAGGCCAGATCATTGGGGAGGATTTTTATTGCGCCCTATTAAGTTTGAATTTTGGCAGGGAAGAAGCTCTAGACTGCATGATAGGATTCAATATGATAAAGTAGATGGTCAGTGGATATTAAATAGATTAGCCCCATGATAGAACAGCTTAAAGAGCGTATAAATAGTGAGTTTGGTGCAGATGCTGTTGAAATAATTTCTACGGGGCTGCAACCTACTTTACAGGTGAAAGCAGATATTTTGAAACCTTTATGTTTTTGGTTAAGAGATCATAAAGAATATTATTATGATTTTTTAGCTAATATAACTGCTGTGGATTATTATCCGGAAAATTTATTTGCATTAGTTTATAATCTTTCCTCTATTCCTTTTCAAACACAATTGACCTTAAAAGTAGTGTTGGAGAATAATAGAGAGCTAAATCAATTGCCTGAGCTAGATTCAGTAAGTCCAGTTTGGCGTACCGCAGATTGGCATGAAAGAGAAGCTTTTGATCTGATGGGGATTTATTTTAATGGTCATCCAGATTTGAGACGTATTTTACTACCGGATGATTGGGAAGGCTATCCATTGCGTAAAGATTATGAGGAAGCAGAAAGTTATCATGGCATAGCATTAAAAAGTTAAGGACAGATGCAAGCAAAATATAAAGAGGCTTTTCAACGATATACCGATAAAATCGGAAATGTAGGTTCTACGGAGATGGTCATTAATATGGGACCTCAGCATCCTTCTACACACGGTGTACTTCGATTAGAATTAATTACGGACGGTGAGCTTGTAAAAGATATCATTCCGCATTTAGGTTATTTGCATCGATGCTTTGATAAGCATGCAGAATCTATGAATTATGCTAAAACTATTCCATTTACCGATCGATTAGATTATTTAGCTTCCATGAACAATAGTCATGCTTTTGTGATGGGAGTAGAACGTATGCTTGGTATTGAAGACAAAATACCAAAGCGTGTGGAGTATATTCGTGTATTAGTATGCGAATTGAATAGAATCGCCTCACATTTGATAGCTATAGGTACATATGGAATCGATATTGGTGCTTTTACGCCATTTTTATGGTGTTTTAGAGATCGTGAGCATATCATGAATATGTTGGAATGGGCTTCTGGTTCTCGCATGTTATACAACTATATTTGGGTTGGCGGTTTATTCTATGATTTACCTGTTGGTTTTGAAGAACGTTGCAAGGAGTTTGTACTGTATTTCAAAGGTAAGATGGATGAGTTAGATGAATTGTTGACCAATAATGAAATATTTATTGCACGTACCGCAAATATCGGTGTTCTTCCCGCAGATGTGGCTATCAACTACGGCTGCTCAGGACCCATGTTGCGTGCAAGTGGTATAAAATGGGACTTGCGTAGAGTGGATGGTTATTCCGTATATCCTGAATTAGATTTTGAAATACCTGTAGGTTCTGGGATAATGGGGCAGGTAGGGGATTGCTGGGATAGGTATAAAGTACGCGTCGATGAGGTACGTGAGTCTGTGAAAATAATTGAACAGTGTGTGGATCGCTTAATGTCGGATTATGCACGTTCTACAGAATTTGACCCTCGTGCACTGGTGCCTAAAAAAGTAAATTTGAAACCACAATCCTATTATGTTAGAGCAGAAAACCCTAAAGGAGAGCTTGGTTTTTATTTTGAAACACAAGAGAAAAGTGATATCCCTCGCCGTTTAAAGGCTAGAGGGCCAAGTTTTAATAACTTATCTGTTTTACCCGAATTAGGTAAAGGCGTATTGATAGCGGATTTAATCGCTATTTTGGGATCTATTGATATCGTGCTTGGTGAAGTTGATAGATAGTCAGTTTTTTTGAAAAAAAACAGCATAAAAATGCATTAATTATTTGGTTGTTTAGACATTTAAGCTTATATTTGTATTCTCATAATTTAAGTTTATAATTGGTTAATAGATAAGTCTGCACTCGCCCGAGGGCAGGCTTATTCTTTTTTATAGGCATTATTTCTAACAATCCAATCTTGTATTAATTATTATAGCATCTATTTATAAATAGTTGATTATGAAACTATTTACTTTATTTTAGCTTATGCTAATTAGTCGGATGATAATATTATTTATATAGGGGGGAGATAAAAAAGGCTAATCGTTTAGATTAGCCTTTTTTGAATATATTAATCGAAGTATTCTTTTATTCTTTCGAAGAATGATTTTTCACTTTTACCTGGTTGAGGTTTAAAGTTTGCAGAGTCTTTTAGTTTTTCTAAAATATCGCGTTCTTCTGAAGATACCGCTTTAGGGGTCCAAATATTAACATAGATTAATTGGTCTCCTTTGTGGTATGAGTTTACTTCAGGGATACCTTTACCTTTTAATCTTAATATTTTTCCTCCTTGCGTACCTGCATCTATTTTGATTTTTGCTTTACCATCTATAGTAGGTACTTCAACACTTGTACCTAATGCTGCGTCAGCAAAATTGATATATAGATCGTAGATGATATTTAAGCCATCTCTTTTTAAGCTTTCATGAGGCACTTCTTCTATCAGAATGATTAGATCTCCAGCTATTCCACCGCGTGGAGCAGCATTACCTTTGCCACTCATCGATAGTTGCATACCTTCGCTTACACCTGCCGGAATATTGATAGAGATTGTTTCTTCACCACGCTCTAAGCCATCACCTTTACATGTCGTACATTTAGCTGTGATCTCCACACCCTCGCCATTACATGTAGGACATGTGCTCGTAGTTTGCATTTGTCCCAATATAGTATTGGTAACTCTTCTTACTGAACCAGCACCGCCACATGTTTTACAAGTATGGAAAGAAGATTTGTCCTTAGCACCTGAGCCATCACATGTGTGACATACAATTTGCTTATTTACTTTTACTTTTTTCTCTACTCCTTTAGCGATTTCTTCCAAAGTAAGTTTTACTTTGATACGTAGGTTGGTTCCTTTTTGTACACGTCTACCGCCACTAGAACGACCGCCGCCACCAAAGAAACTTTCAAATGGATTGCCACCGCCACCAAATATATCACCGAATTGGCTGAATATGTCATCCATATTCATGCTGCCTCCGCCGCCACCGAAGCCACCAGCATTCGCGTTGTGACCAAATTGATCATAACGTGCTTTTTTCTCCGGATTGCTTAATATTTCGTACGCTTCTGCCGCTTCTTTAAAATTCTCTTCTGCTACTGTATCTCCGGGATTTTTGTCCGGGTGAAATTTGATCGCTGCTTTACGGTAAGCGGATTTAATCTCGGCTGCATCTGCTTGACGAGATACACCTAATACGTCATAATAATCTCTTTTTGACATGATTTATTACTTATTGTCCTATCACCACTTTAGCAAAACGGATTACTTTATCATTTAAATAGTAACCTTTTTCCACTACATCAATCACTTTATTTTTCATATCTTCTGTTGGAGAAGGGATCGCTGTGATTGCTTCTTGAAAATCAGCATCAAAAGGCTGACCAATAACGTCCATTTCTTTCAATCCTTCACTTTCTAGAAATTTACGTAGTTTATTATTTACTAATTCTACGCCTTCTTTTATAGGTTGAACATCTTGAGCGCTAGTCATCGCAACTAGTGCTCTGTCAAAATCATCTAAAACAGGCAATAAATTCTTGATTACACCTTGACCAGCATTTTGGATTAGCTCCATGCGCTCTTTAGAAGTTCTTTTTTTATAATTATCAAATTCAGCAACCAAACGTGCGTATTTGTCATGTGACTCCGCCAATTGAATTTCTAATTGCTCTTCTTTTGATAATTCAACTTGCTCTTCTTGAGGGGCATTGTCTTGCGCTAAGTTCTCGTCTTGAATATTTTCTTGTTCGTTCATCATCACCCTATTTTTTATGTACCTAAATAACTTATGTATATTATTCAAAAAATTTGCCATTATAAAATATCCGACACCTTGTCAGTAATATCTGTTGTCATTACTTACAAAATGTCGGATTTTGTTGTGTTTGTCAGTATAATTATATGCTTACATTGTCATGTAATGCGCCATCACCAGTTTTTATGATGCGTGAGGGCATGTTACGAATGATTTGGTAATCATGTGTAGCCATTAATACTGCTGTTCCTGCAGAAGCAATGTCGCGGAGTAATAAAACAATTTCTTCGGATGTAGCAGGGTCCAAATTACCCGTTGGCTCATCGGCAAGAATAATCTCCGGATTGTTGAGTAAAGCACGCGCTATTACGACACGCTGTTGCTCTCCACCCGATAATTCGTGCGGCATTTTATGTAGTTTAGAGCGTAAACCTACTTTTTCAAGCACATCGACCATTCTACTTTCAATAAGTTTTTTGTCTGTCCAACCTGTAGCTTTTAAGACAAATTCTAGATTCTTTTCTACCGTTCTGTCATTCAATAGATGAAAGTCCTGAAATACAATACCTAGTTTTCGACGAAGGTAAGGTACATCATTATCATTTATTTTGCGTAAATCAAATCCTGCAACTACACCTTCACCATTAGCAATATATAGATCACCATAAATAATCTTTAATAGGGAGCTTTTTCCTGTTCCCGATTGTCCAATTAAATAGATAAATTCATTTTGTTTTATTTCTAAATTTACGTTTGATAAAACCAAGTGCTTTTGTTGGTATATATCTACGTTTTTTAAACGTATAACCGTATTTTCTCCCATAATCTAAAATTCGATTTTTTTAATCTGTCCAAAGGGCAGTTCTTGAACCATTTTCATGATTTCTTCGGCTTTATCGCCTAGCCCTATTTTTTCTAATGATTTGTCAGGTCTATCGACTCTGAAATATGCTAATAACGTGAATGAATCATCACGTAATTGAACATAATCAGGAATTTTTGCCACACCCTTTACTTTAATCACATACATAGTTAACAAAGTTAGAATTTTTTATGAATTCACTATTGAAGTAACATGATTATTTATTCGTATTCAAAAATTCCAAAGTATTGATGCCATCAGCATAATCACTTAAACTTGGTGATTGGCTTTGCCCTAAAGGAAAGCACGGAATAGAAGCTGTGATTGATTTAGTGCTTACTATACATTGAATAGTTTCTTTTACATCTTCTAAGTGCTCTGTTAACTTATCTAAGTTATCATATTCTTCATAAAAAACTACCGCTAATGGTGAAGCCAAATTGGTGTCTTCCTTCAATAATAAAAAGCCATTGTCAAAGTGTTTATCACCATTGATCAAATAAATTGATTTATTGTAGTCGTAGTTGTTATTGTACTTGTAATGATCTTGGACCGTTTTGTAACTTTCTATGGCTTCATAGAATGTGGCAATATTATAACCTTTGGGAATATAAATTTTCGATACTGAACGACAACCCAATCCAAAATAATCAAATATATCTTTACCTAACTCCGCTAATTCCTCAGGTGTTTCATCGCCATGAATAATAGCGAGTGAGTTTCTGTTTTTACGGATTATATGCGGTTTTTTACCAAAATAATGCTCAAAATAACGTGAAGAATTGTTTGATCCTGTAGCAATTACAAGGTCAAAATCTCCTAATCGTTCGACAATATGTATTTTTGATTTAAATGAAGGCTCTATTTCTACTAGCTTTTTCAAAATGTAAGTGGTTAAACCTGCATCATCCGAAGAAACTTTTATCATCGCATTGAAACCCATAATAAGGGTGCAAAGAATGTCGTGAAATCCGACAAGTGGTAAGTTTCCAGCCAATATTAAACCTACAGTTTTGGTGTTTTCTGGTGCCTCATAACTTTCTACCCAAGTGGTTAAGTTATCTTTATTAAGGGATTCTCCTATTGCTTGAAGCTGCTTTTGTACATTGTCAAATGTATACCATGGATTTTTATGATATAAAGATTGTATAAACGATAATGTTGGTTCGTCTAATGTTTGCATCCAATCGCCTAGCTTAGCTAGTGCTTCTATTCTCGAAATTTTTGTCAAAATATTTAATTTAGAATCGTTCTGATATTTATTTCATTTATCTTTGTAATGTCAAATAAGAGAAAGACTACCGAAATTATATACTTTTATAAGAATAGTTCAATTTCATTTTCTAAATTTGACAAGACAAAATTAGTTTATTTATTATAATTGTAAGGTTATAAATGGCAATAAAAATTACAGACGAGTGTATTAATTGTGGAGCATGTGAACCAGAGTGCCCAAATAATGCAATATATGATGCCGGCGTTTCATGGAAGTTTTCGGACGGTACAGCTTTAGAAGGAGTTATTGATTTTGGTGATGGTGTTACTATTGATGCTTCAGCATCTCAAGACGCAGTATCCGATGAGGTATATTATATCGTATCTGACAAGTGTACAGAGTGTGTAGGTTTTCATGATGAGCCTCAATGTGCAGCAGTTTGTCCTGTAGACTGTTGTATCGAAGATGAAGACGTTGTAGAAGAAGAAGAAGAACTATTGGCTAAGAAAGCATGGTTACACGCTGAGTAATAGCGAAACTAGTCTAAAAATATCTAAAGCACGACCCAACGGTTGTGCTTTTTCGGTTACAAATACATTTATTTTATTTGTTTAAGTTATTCCTTTTTATATTTTTGTTGTTATAATTACTTTATAAAACATAACTAGATGTCTAAAAAAAATGTAAGTTTTGTAACTCTCGTTACTATAACCCTTGCTATAATTATAACCCTGATCTACGAATTTAATTTGTTTACAGTTTCTCCTTCCGTTATGATTGGAGTGAGATGGGTTACTGCTGCAGTACTTACGCTTAATGCTTTAATGCGTAAAAACTTGACAACGTGGATTCTAACCTGTTTAATTCTAGGTGTTTTTGTAGGTTTAGATTTTCCTAATCTAGCTATTTCGCTTCATCCATTAAGCCAAGGTTTCATCAAATTAGTAAAGACTATTGTCGGACCGATACTATTTGCCACACTCGTGTTTGGTATAGCAGGGCATTCTGATCTTAAATCTGTTGGCCGTATGGCTTGGAAATCGATGCTTTACTTCTTTTGTGCGACTACATTAGCTATTTTTATTGGTTTAGCTGTAATTAATATTACTAAAGCTGGGGTAGGTGTAGATGTTGCGAATATGCCACATGAAGAGCTTCCGACAACATCTGTGCTAACAGCATCAGATCAAAAGGCATTAGATCACTTGCCAAATGATGTACATTGGGTATATAAGCTTAATGTATTTATTAGAGATACATTTCCCGAAAATATCGTTAAATCGGTATACGAAAATAAAGTATTACAAATTGTAATATTTGGGGTGATATTTGGTATTGGACTCGCCATGGTAGATGAGAAAAAGCGAAAGCCATTGGTTGATTTTACGGAATCATTGTCCGAGGCCATGTTTAAGTTTACCAATATCGTGATGTATTTTGCACCAATTGGTGTTGGAGCAGCTATGGCTTATACGGTAGGACACTTAGGGACGGATATCCTGAAAAATTTGTTTATGTTATTAATGAGTTTATATATCGCTTTATTGTTCTTTTTGCTGCTTGTATTATTGCCGATAGCCTTGTATTTGAAAGTGCCTATAAAACGTTTTATTCAAGCTGTAAAAGAGCCTGTTTCTATCGCATTTGCGACTACAAGTTCGGATGCCGCACTTCCTAAAGCTATGGAAAACATGGAACGTTTTGGTGTTCCTCGTAAGATTGTGTCTTTTGTAATTCCTACAGGATATAGTTTTAATTTGGATGGTACTTCCTTATATCTTTCTTTAGCTTCTATTTTTGTAGCACAGGCTGCAGGTATTGATTTGTCTATAGGCGAGCAATTATTGATAGCTTTTACACTTATGATTACTTCGAAAGGGGTAGCTGCAGTACCTAGAGCATCCTTAATCGTGTTAATTGCAACAGCAGATCAATTTGGTTTACCAACATTCGTTATTGCAGCGATATTAGGTATTGATGAATTAATGGATATGGCACGTACATCGGTAAATGTTATTGGTAACTGTCTAGCAACTGTTGTAGTATCTAAATGGGAAGGTGAATTTGATGAAGAGGCTTCTAAAAACCCTAATTTTTTAGAAGAAGTTAGAGACTAACAACTAGTTAACATAAAATATTTAAAACAGCTCAAATTATTTTGGGCTGTTTTTTTTTGCCTAATGCTGAAGTATTATGGTGTCGCAGAGTTATATATAGCGACATTATTGCTTCTATGGTATAGTAGCTTTCTGTCGGTATAGGTAGTCAATAGCTAATTTCGTAAATGAATAATTGTGTTAGCTCCTTAAAACTATAAGTTTGAGGCGTACTTCATTATTAAGCTAGTTGCTAAAGATGGGAGATTGTTTATTTTCAACGAGCTAAATATAAGCCTAAAATGGAGAGTCGATTATTTGTATGTAAGTAATACTCATGGCTGCGTAAATAAGCTCTTGTATTGGTTGTTTAAAATATTCTGTTTTTAAGTAGTTTATCTATTACTAATCTGCTGATTATAGTGAAAAAATCGTACGTTAATTTGGTTGTACGCAAGTCTTTTCTTATTTTAACTAAATGAACTAATTTATGACGAAGATTACAATTAAAGATATTTCTATAGCTCTTCAAGTTTCTATATCTACGGTTTCAAAGGCACTGTCGGATAGTCATGAGATCAGCGAATCTACTAAAAGTAGAATAAGAGATTATGCCAAGGCGAATAACTTTTCTATCAACAAAGTGGCACAGAGCTTAAAATTAGGTCGGTCAAATACCATTGCAGTGATCGCTTGTGCGATTAACAATGACTTGGTTTCACAGATTTTGGAAGGGATCCAAGAAGTAGCTATAGAATCGAAATACGATATTATTATCATGCAAAGCATGGAAGATGAAAGTATTGAACGCTCCTGTATCGAGGTTTTGAAGGCTAGAGGAATTGATGGCTTATTGATTTCTCCTGTCAGTGAAAGTTCAAACATAGATATGTTACTTAATTTGAAACTTAGTAAAGTACCCGTAGTTCTTTTTGATCGTATCAATAGCCAATTAAATACCTATAAATATGGGGTTAAAAATTTTGATGGTGCATATCAAGCAACCGTTCATCTGATAAAGCAGGGCTGTACGAATATTCTGCATATTACTGGTTCGCAATTGGGTGTCGCTAATGAACGATTAAGTGGTTTTTTAGCAGCACTCCAGGAATATAGAATCCCTTTCAATCCGGAGAACTATATCCCCTGTAATTTAAAAAATACGAATACGATAGATGCGGATATTAGAAAAGCTTTGAAAAAGGCCTTTAAATCTAAAAATAAACCAGATGCTATTTTTGGTGCTACAGATCTTATTACCATCCGTTCGTTGGGGATATTAGCTGATATGAATATCAACGTACCCAATGATATCGCTGTCATAGGTTTCGCTAATACGAAAGCGGCATTTGCAATGAATCCTTCACTTTCTACCATCTCTCAACCAGGGAAACAAATTGGCTATTTGGCCATGACACAATTAGTGAAAATGATAAAAACTAAAAGAGAAATCGATTATTTTGAAACAATAGAATTAGATACGAGTATGCATATACGCAAATCTTCTTTAAAAGAAACTCGTATCTAATATATTTATTTTTACTTGGGTAGGTTTACTACTTTCATCTTGGGTACTAATAATTTCATGATGCACCACGCTATTAGATACATAACTGAGCATATTGAAAACATGATTAGGTATCCCGTTTGTAGTGATCCTAAGCCTTGATAATAATCAAATAACTTGCCTCCCAATTTAGAAATCAATACACCTCCGATACCACCAGCCATTCCTCCAATCCCTGTGACAGTAGCTGTTGCAGCCTTTGGAAACATATCCGATACTGTAGAAAAAATATTTGCTGACCATGCTTGATGAGCAGATGCGCCAATACCAATCAAAATAACAGGTAGCCAAAATGAGTATTGTCCAAGTGGTTGAGCAGCTAGAATTACTAAAGGAAATAGGGCAATGATAAGCATTGCGCGCATTCTTCCATCATAGGCGCTGTACCCTTTGTTAATAAAATACATAGGAAATGCTCCACCTCCGATAGAGCCAAACATCGTCATACTATACAAAACAGTAAGAGGTAATACCATTTCTGAGGTTTGCATATGGTATTGAGATTTTAAATAGGATGGAAGCCAAAATAAGAAAAACCACCAAACGCCATCTGTTAAAAATTTACCGATGGTAAATGACCAAGTTTGTTTGAATTTTAATAATATAAGCCACGAAACTTTAGGCTGTGGGGTCTGTGATGATTTATTTTCTGCTAAGATAGAGTCGCTCAGTATATAATCTAATTCAGGCTTGGATAATCGCTTTTGCTTCTCCGGAGAATCATAGTATATAAACCAAAATATTAACCATAAAAAACCAACCGCACCTACTATTAAAAAAGCGGATTGCCATCCCCAGTTGATCGCCATCCATGGTACAGTAAGTGGCGCTAAGATGGCACCAACGTTAGTGCCAGAGTTAAAAATACCGGTAGCTAAGGCACGTTCTTTTTTGGGAAAGTATTCTGCAGTAGCTTTTATAGCAGCAGGGAAATTTCCAGCTTCACCAATACCTAAAATAGCACGTGCTAATATAAATCCTATAATAGACACTGAGACCGTTTGTATACTAAATAGATCTGCTGCCATTTGGCCCATTTCTATGGCATATGCATGTGCTATAGCACCTAATGACCATACAATAATGGCTATTGCTAAACCTTTTTTAGTGCCTAGTTTATCTATAAATCTTCCCGCAAATAGCATCGATACCGCATATACAAATTGGAATGTAGCTGTGATATCTGCATAATCTGAATTGGTCCAACCAAATTGATCCTCAAGCATAGGATGCAATAAGCTTAGAACTTGCCGGTCCAAATAATTTACAGTTGTTGCGAAAAATAACAAGGCACAAATAGTCCATCTATATGAACCTATTCTTTGTTTATTCATAATTCTTAGGTTAGGTAGAAATTGGTTTTAGAATATTTTACATGTTTTTAAAATAATTCTTAGGTTAGGTAGAAATTAGTTTTAGAATATTTTACATGTTTTTAAAATAATTCTTTGCATTAAAATAGCAAATATCTTTTATTATTTTATGTATCAATTCCTCATCATTAGGGAGAACTCCTTTATTGATATCATTCGCGAAAATATTACATAGTAATCTTCTAAAATATTCATGTCTTGAATACGATAGAAAACTTCTTGAATCTGTAAGCATCCCTATAAAACAGGAGAGAAGGCCCATATTGGATAGCGTATTTATCTGATCTGTCATTCCATCCAATTGATCCATGAACCACCATGCTGAACCATACTGTATTTTACCTTTTATACCTTCACCTTGAAAATTTCCAGTCATAGCGGCAAAAACGGCATTATCTTTAGGGTTCAAATTATAAATAATAGTTTTGCTGAGGCATTCTTTATTTTCTAATTCATTGAAGAAATAAGCGATTCTTTCAGCTTGTGGATAATCACCTATGCTATCATAGCCTGTATCAGGACCTAATAGATCTAATTTGTAAGTATTGGTATTTCTAATGGCACCAAGATGAAATTGTTGAACCCATTCTTTCTCAAAATATTTTTGACATAAGAATAACAGTAAATAATAACCATAGCTTTCTGCATATGCAGTTACATTGCTGTCATTCCCTTGTATCACATTTCTAAATATCGTATTCACCTCCGATTTAGTGAAAATAGGTTTGGTAGGGATATACCGAAAACCATGGTCTGAAGCTACACAGCCTATATTGTCAAAATAATCTATCCTTGCAGATAGGGCCGCTTCAAGACTTTCTAAATCATTAATATTTATGTTTGAAACTGTACCTAAGGAATGTATATATTTTCTAAATTCGCTTCCGTTTGTGATGTTAAACACTTTATCTGGTCTGAATGTTGGTTTAACTTGGCAATTAAAAGTGTTATTCTTGAGTTTATTATGATATTCTAACGTATCAGTAGGATCATCTGTAGTACCTAGCATCTCCACCTTATAGTGTTGCAATAAACTTTGGGTGCTATAGTTGTCCGATTGTAATTTCTGATTTGCTTCCTCATAAATATCTAATGCTGTACTAGGATTTAAAAGTCTGTCAATTCCAAAAGGATTAGTAAGCTCCATATGTGTCCAATGGTATAATGGATTTCGAAGCGTATAAGGAACTGTTTGGGCCCATTTCAAAAATTTCTCTTGAGAAGATACATTGCCTG
Source organism: Sphingobacterium rhinopitheci (assembly GCF_022627575.1). GTDB lineage: Bacteria > Bacteroidota > Bacteroidia > Sphingobacteriales > Sphingobacteriaceae > Sphingobacterium > Sphingobacterium rhinopitheci. The sequence goes on along the minus strand of NZ_JADEYQ010000006.1, from coordinate 185,873 downwards.
TTATATATTTTTCCTCAATACCTAATACACGCATAGCACGCCATTTGTAATGATCTCCATTGAGCCAAATGGATGTTAAATCTGTGAATTTATGATTTTCACTGATTAACTGAGGAGACAAATGATTGTGATAGTCAATAATTGGTAAATCTTTTGCAACATCATGATATAGCTTTTCGGCTAATTTAGATTCTAATAAGAAGTTTTTTTTAATAAATTTTGTCATTTTATTTATGTTTTAAAACCCTATTATTCCATATTCTAATCCGCGTAGCTCTGCCAAACCACGTAGTCTTCCAATTGCTGAATATCCAGGATTTGTAATTTTTTTTAAATCATCAAGCATTTGATGACCGTGGTCAGGCCTAAAGGGTAATGCAATCTCTCTGCGCTGATTCTCTGCTATTAATATTTCCATTATAGCATACATATTTACATCACCATCCAAATGGTCTGCCTCATAGAAGCTACCCATATCATCCTTTTTGACATTCCTCAAATGAATAAAATGAACCCTAGATTTTACGAGATTAAGGATTTCTACCAGATTATTAGTTTGACTGGCACCTAATGATCCTGTACAAAAGCATATACCATTAAAATTGTTGTCCACTGTATTCAGTATATACTCATAATCTTCAATCGTACTCACTATACGCGGAAGGCCTAATATTGGATATGGAGGGTCATCGGGATGAATAGTCATCTTTATACCATGCTGTATACAAGTATCTCGAATGGAAAGGAGGAAATTAGTTAAGTTTTTTCTTAGCCCATCCTTGCCAATATTGCTATATATTTTGATGCTTTTTTTTAGACTGTCTAAAGTGATATCACTTTCTCCAGGGATCCCCATAAGAATATTTTTTGTCAATATATCTTTGTGTTGTATTGACATATTCAAATATTTGTATTCTGCTTGGGATACTATTGCTGGTGAATAATCCGCATTAGCATCGTTACGGTGGAGTATATATATATCAAATATTGCTAAATCTACCCAATCAAAGTAAAGTGCTTTAGAACCATCCTTCATCGTTAAATCTAGCTGTGTTCTTGTCCAATCCAAGACAGGCATAAAATTGTAGCAAATTGTTTTTATACCACACAAAGCTAGATTGGTAATAGTCTGATTATAATTGAAGAGGTATTTTTCTACCGCGCCGGTGTTTATTTTTATAGTTTCATGTACCGGCACGCTTTCAACTACAGACCATGTCAAGCCTGCGTTTTCAATCGTTTCTTTCCTTTCTCTTATATCTTCTACTGGCCATATTTCGCCATGTGGTATATGATGTAATGCTGTGACTATTCCTGTAGCGCCAGCTTGTTTTATATCCTGTAGTGATACAGGGTCAGTGGGCCCATACCAACGCCATGTTTGTTCTAATTTTTTTTTCACAAGTCATTTTTTAAACACCACACCAACTGTTAAAACCACCATCTATAAATAATATTTCGCCTGTTACAAAGGCGGAGGCATCACTTAATAAATAGACAATTGCTCCTTTTAATTCATCAGGATTGCCGAAGCGCTTATAAGGTGTTCCATTAATAAACTTCTGTGCACGATCGGAGTATGAACCATCCTCATTGATTAGTAATTTGTGGTTTTGATCCGTCAGAAATACACCGGGTGCAATTGCATTTACCCTAACTTTGTCACCATAACGAATAGCTAATTCTGTAGACATCCATTTTGTATACCCATCAATACCATGCTTAGCAACGGTATACCCTAATACACGTGTCAAAGGTCGGCTTGCAGCAAGTGATGAAATATTTATAATCGATCCTTTACCTGATTCAGCGATTACTTTACCAAATATGTGTGTAGGAATTATTGTCCCATATAAGTTCAGTTCAATAGCTTTGATAGTATCTTGTACATTGCTCTCAAATAGATTCTGTTGTTCTCCTATTGTAGCACCAGGAATGTTCCCGCCGGCAGCATTTATTAAGCCATCAATCTTACCCCATTTCGCTAATATTTCATCTTTTGCTTTATGCAATGCATTTTCATCTAATACATCTGTTAATATGTAGAATGCTTCAGCACCAATATTCGTTGCTTCTGCTACGCGCTGTATTGCTCTTTCTTTATTTCTTCCCAAAACAACAATTTTTGCGCCTGCTTCAGCCAATGCTTCCACAAATGATTTGCCAAGTACGCCTGTTCCTCCAGTAACGACAATTACCTTATCCTGAAGTGAAAATTTTTCTAGTATACCGCTCATTGGATTTTTTTAGAGATTTAAGTTTAATTTTCAATATTAGGAAAAACTATATTTAATAGTATTAAAACTCAAGTGTTTATTTACTAAATCGTTTTCGTAAAAAACTTGTACTTCGGCTATTTAATTGACCTGAAAACCATAAATTTGATTTACTAATTACTTAAAATGAATAATCCTAAACTTCTTTGCTTCGGTGAGCTTTTATATCGTATCCAATGTACTGGAGGTTTATTCTGCAATAACCAGCAGTCTGACGTGTCTTTATATCCAGGAGGTTCTGAAGCTAATGTGGCTGTTGCAACGGCACAATTAGGGATTGATACTTCCTATATGTCTTGCGGACCAAATAATGTTCTTGTCAATACTATCCTTAACTTGATGAAAGATGTCCATATTGATGTCAGCAAATTTAGGTATGAAGGGGATCGCTTAGGATCTTATATTTTGCTTGGCGCAAATGGGTTGACGACTGGAGAAGTGATATATGATAGAAAATATTCTTCCTTTTCCGACTTAAAGCAGGATGATATTGATTGGGCAACTATATTTGACGGTATTGATTGGTTTCATTGGACAGCTTTGACGCCTGCTCTTAGTCAGGCGCATGCTGATTTGTGTAGTCGAGCCTTACTGGAAGCCCGAAAACGAAATTTAACGGTTTCGGTTGATTTGAACTATAGAAATAGACTTTGGCAGTATGGAAAAACTCCATTAGAGATAATGCCTGATTTGGTAAGTCAGTGTGACGTAATAATGGGAAATATATGGGCGTCAAATATAATGCTTGGAACATACATAGATGATAAATGGAGTGCCGATCGTTCCAAATTAGATTATCCCACGATTAGTGAATCAGTAGCTGATGAAGTATTTGCTAAATTTCCTCGATGCAAGCATTTAGCCTTTACTTTTAGATTTATGGACAACGCATCGCACAATCTGTTGTATGCAACGTATCATACTGAACAGGGACATTATGTAAGTAATATATTTGAAACGAATAATCTTGTTGATCGTATCGGTAGTGGAGATGCTTTTATGGGCGGATTTATAGCAGGCTTAATACACGAATATGCACCCCAAGAATTGATTGATTATGCGACCAAAATTGGGTATAAAAAGTTATTCGTAAACGGTGATTTTATTATAATATAATTATGATGTTACTAGCTAAAATAAATAGTAGTCCTATTGTCCCTGTGTATTATAACGATGATATAGAAGTATGTAAATCGATACTGGCAGAATGCTATGAGGGTGGAGTACGTGTATTCGAATTTGTAGATAGAGGCCCTAAATCCAAAGACAACTTTCGCTTATTAGTAGCATTTAGAGATCAGTTTTTTAAAGACCTTATCCTTGGGGTAGGTTCTATAAAAAATGTTGTTCAAGCCAAAGATTTTATTTCTTTAGGTGCCGATTTCTTGGTTAGCCCTATTGTAAATCCTGCTATTGCAGCGCTGATGGAGGGGAGTTCTGTGGAATGGATTCCTGGTTGTATGACACCTACAGAAATCGCTGTAGCTGAAAATTTGGGCGCTTCTATCATAAAACTCTTTCCTGGGGAAGTATTGGGGCCTAATTTTGTGAAAGCTATTAAACCATTATTCCCTACCTTGAATTTTATGATTACTGGTGGTGTATCTTTATCTCCTGATAATCTCCGTGCTTGGTTTAAGGTCGGTGCTACGGCTGTAGGAGTGGGATCTAAGCTTTTTGAAGGAGAGTTTATTCCTAGCAATAGGAATACAAGAGATAATTTGAAAGCTAGTTTTAGCTTTATTAAAAGCTTATAGATAGTAATAATATCGACAATATTACAGAGGTATTATTCTTTATTTTTTGAATATTTTTTACCTTGCTGATATGAAAACTACTTTTAAAGTCTATTTGATTATAGCTTTGCTTTTTGCTAAGGTCAGTTATGGACAAGATTTTTCTATTTTAGAAGATCAATTTAATAGCTCTGTCATTTTACCTAATTATCATTATGGATTTAGTCTATATGATATGGACAATGATAAATATGTCTTCAATATTCGAGAAAACCAACATTTTACACCTGCCTCGAATACCAAAGTATATACTTTATTTGCTTCTTTAAAGCATATTAGTGATTCTATTCCTGGTATACAATATGTGGAAAGGGGAGATTCTTTACTATTTTGGGGGACTGGAGATCCTACATTCTTACACCATAAACTAGATAGTCATATCGTATTTGATTTTTTGAAAAATTCAAATAAAAAGCTTTTTTATGTGCCACAGGAGTCTTCAGAACCAGCTTATCGCAATGGTTGGTCTATTGAAGATTATGAAGAGTATTACCAACCCGATATAGCGACTTTTCCTATTTATGGCAATGTAGTAAGTTTTGATGGTGGTACGGATAAAATCAAGACCATACCGTCATACTTTGATAACTACCTTCGTTATAAAGATCATAAGAACAATAATTTTTCTATTAATAGAAAGCATAATACTAATAATTTTGAAATTAGTACTGCTCAAATTCCTAAGGATTATAAAAGTAGCAAGCCTTTCATATGGTCGGATTCTCTATTTGTAACTTTACTTCAGGATACATTAAAGAAACAAGTAAATGTATTAATGAATTATGCTAAACCCGAGGATACAAAAGTTGTTTATTCTGTCCCTAGAAATGTTGTTTTACGTGAAATGATGCTACCGAGTGATAATTATCTTGCGGAGCATCTCACGATGATAATTTCAAATATTAAATATAACGGTTTCTATACGGATTCTTTGCGTCGAGATATGCAAAAGGATTACTACCAGTATTTTCAGGATTCTGTAATCTTAAGGGATGGAAGTGGTCTGTCAACCTATAATAAAATAACACCTCGCCATATGGTAGAGCTATTGTTAGCGATAGAAAAGGAGGTGCCTGATGATGATAAAAGATATTTGTTTTTTCCAGCTGGGGGAGTTGATGGTACATTACGTACCGCATACCAATTGGATGAAGGAAACCCTTTTGTATGGGCAAAAACAGGAACTATTAATGCTGTACATTGTCAGTCAGGCTATATTGTGACGCGTAGTGGTCGTCGATTAGCGTTCTCATTTTTAAATAATAACTATACTGTTCCGACAGCTGCCGTGCGAAAAGAAATGGTTCGAATAATGACTTTTATTCGTCAAAATTATTAGTCTATAGCCAAGAAGTATTATATTCGCTAATACATATGTTATTAAAAGATATAAAAAAGAACGATCAGAAACTTATCCGTTCTTGGGCAATGTTTGATTGGGCAAATTCTGCCTACAATCTAGTCATTACATCAACTATTTTTCCGATATACTATATAACCATTACTAGCGCTAAATATACCGGCAAAGAAACAGTTAATTTCTTCGGTATTGAGGTCATTAATACTGTATTATCAAATTATGCCTTAGCATTTGCTTATTTGATAATGGTTTTGTTGTTACCTTTCTTGTCCTCTTTTGCAGATGCCAATGGAAAGAAGTTACAAGTAATGAAAGTATTTACCTATTTAGGAGCAATAGCTTGTATGGGGTTATTTTTCTTTAAACTTGATACGCTGGAGTGGGGGATTATGTGTTTTACATTAGCTGCAATGGGGTATATTGGTGGGGTAGCGGTCAATAATTCATATCTTCCGGTTATAGCGAGCGCTGATCACCAAGATCGGGTAAGTGCCAAAGGCTTTGCTTATGGTTATGTCGGTTGTGTAACTATTCAGCTTATATGTTTTCTATTTGTATTGAAACCTGAATGGTTTAATATAACGGATTCTTCTTTTCCTGCACGACTTTCTTTTTTATTAGTAGGTATATGGTGGTTAGGTTTTTCAATGATTCCATTTGCAAAATTGCCTAACAATAATCCATCGACTCATGCTCAAGGTATTTCTGTATTTTCACGTGTACGAAGTGAGTTTTATTCCGTATGGATGCAGATTAAAGTAAATAAAGGAATAAAACGTTTTTTACCTGCTTATTTCTTTAATTCTGTAGGTGTACAAACTATTATGGTGGTCGCTACGATGTTTGGGCAAAAGGAATTAGATCTGGCCCAAGATTCATTGATTATAACGATTATTCTGATACAATTAGTCGCTATAGCAGGCGCTTTTATGATGTCCTCTTTGGCTAAAAAATTAGGTAATATCGTGGTCTTGATGATTGTTACTATATTGTGGGTAGGTATTTGTATTTCTGCTTATTATCTAACTAGCGAAGCGCAGTTCTATGGCTTAGCATTTATGGTAGGATTATTGATGGGAGGGATTCAATCTTTGTCTCGTTCTACTTATTCCAAATTGCTACCTTCAAATATGGAAGATACAACAGCGATGTTTAGTTTTTATGATATTACAGAGAAATTAGGAATTGTTGTTGGTTTGGTAAGTTTTGCTTTGATAGAACAAATTACGTTTAATATTAGATTATCTGCAGTTTCTTTATCATTTTTCTTTATTTTAGGGTTTATTTTATTGATCCGAATGTTAAAATTTAACGATTCTTTGAAACAAGTAACGCATGACTAAAAAAGTAGAATTATTTATTCCTTGTTTTGTTGATCAATTATACCCTGAGACGGCATTTAATACCATTAAGTTATTAGAAAAAGCAGGTTGTCAGGTCGATTATAATCCTGAACAGACTTGTTGCGGACAGCCCGCCTACAATGCTGGTTTTTGGGACAATGCTAAAACTGTAGGGCGTCAATTCCTAACTAATTTTTCGGATGAGCACTATGTGGTGTCTCCTTCTGCGTCCTGTGTAGGGATGGTTAAATCAGGCTATAATGACTTATTTACTAATAGTACAGAGCACAATAAGTGTAGAAATATACAACGACATATATATGAATTATCTGATTTTTTGATAAATGTACTTAAGGTAGAGAATTTTGGTGCAGAGTTGGTAGGTACTGCAGTTTACCATGATTCTTGTTCAGCTTTAAGAGAGTGCAAAATCAAAGATGAACCGAGACGTTTATTATCCCATGTAGGTGGTTTAGAAGTGGTAGAGATGCGTGATCAAGAAACATGTTGTGGTTTTGGGGGATCATTTTCTGTTAAGTTTGAGGGGATTTCTAGTGCGATGGTGGAGCAGAAAGTAAAAAATGCGGAAGCTGTACATGCTGATTATATTATATCTACTGATGCATCTTGTTTATTACAAATTCAAGCATATATTGATAAAAATAATATTCCGATCCAAACAATGCATCTTGCTGATGTATTGGCGTCGGGATGGGCTAACATATAACTTATAATCTTATTTATGAACTCTAGAAGAGAATTTTTAAAAACATTGGGTCTAGCTACTGCAGGCTTAACATTAGCTCCTTCAATGGACTTATTTGCGGCTAAAAAAAAATGGTTTGAAATATCTTTAGCGGAATGGTCTTTACATAAAACATTGTTTAAAGGCGATTTAAAGAATATTGATTTCCCTGAATTTGCAGCTAAGAAATTTGGTATTTATGGGGTTGAATATGTAAATCAATTCTTTAAAGACAAAGCCAAAGATTTGACTTACTTAAAGGATTTAAATGATCGTGCCAAATCTAATGGCGTACGTAATGTCTTAATTATGGTTGATGGAGAGGGCAATTTAGGAGATGCGAATGAAGGACAACGTAAAAAAGCAGTAGAGAACCACTATCAATGGATTGATGCTGCTAATTTCTTAGGATGTGGCGCTATTCGCGTTAATGCTGCGGGACAAGGTACACCAGCTGAAGTACAGAAACGTGTTGTAGAGAGCTTATCTACATTGGCTGATTATGGTAAAAAAGCAAAAATTAATGTTGTCGTTGAGAACCATGGTGGCATTTCTTCACATGGTGATTGGTTAGCTGAAACATTGAGACTTGTAGGAAAGAAAAACTGTGGCTCTTTACCTGATTTTGGCAATTTTTATGAATATGATCGTTATAAAGGGGTAGCTGAGTTGATGCCTTACGCAAAAGGTGTTAGTGCTAAGACACATGATTTTGATGCACAAGGTAATGATACAACTGTAGATTACGCTAAAATGATGGAAATTGTTAAAAATGCTAAATACAAAGGTTTTGTTGGTATTGAGTATGAAGGATCAAAATTAAGTGAAGTAGACGGTATCATTGCTTCCAAAAAGCTATTGGAGCGTTTTCAATAAAACTTTATACATTAATAGAATCCTATACAGGTATAGGATTCTATTAATATATAGTATAATGTATACACTTTTATAAAAAATATATGCTAAAGAAATTATTTTTATTATTAAGTGTTACGTTAAGTACTTCATTTTGTTATGCCCAAAATTTAACAAAAATGAACGCTTGGCAGGATAGCCTACTTAAACTAAGTAAGCAGATGTTCGAAGAACCATCTGAGGTAGTACGCATCGAAAGTAATTACCAATTTGTTAAAACATTAGTGTCGGCATTAAAGGAAATTAATGCCTTTTATTTTAGTTTTGACAAATTAGATAAAATCTCAATTTTAGATTCTCCAGATAAAAAATTTAGAATATTTTCGTGGAATATACCCTTAAATGATGGATCCTACCTTTACTATGGTAGCATTCAATATCAAGGAGCAAATATCAAGTTGACTCCTTTATTAGATAAAACTTTTGAAATAAAAAATGTTGATAGTGCTCTTTTAAAACCCAATGATTGGTATGGAGCCCAATATTATGATATTATACAAATTAGTCCCTACCAATTTGTTTTATTAGGATGGAAAGGTCATCATGCTGATTTTTCAAAAAAAGTAATCGAGATATTAACTATTCGTCCAAATGCTGAAGTTATATTTGGGGCACCTATATTTTCGAACAAACTAGATCATAAGCGAATTATTTTTTCGTATACCAAGCAGTCTTCAATGTATCTTAAGTACAATAAAGATAAAAAAAGAATAGAATTTGATCATATCGTACCTGCAGATCCGAGTTTGGAAGGTAACTTCAAGTATTATGGTCCTGATCTTACACATGATGCCTATGCTATCGAAGGGGACAGACTGAAGTTTGTAGACAATATAGATCTACAGAATGATGTGCGTGGTGATGAGGAGAATTATATAGATCCTTTAAAGCCCCAAAAAGGAAAAAAAAGTGGCTTAAAGTAGATTTTAAAATAGTGTTTTGTTAAATATTGACAATTAAAATCCTTTTGTTGTATAACATTTTTGTTTGTTAGCTTTTAGGTTCGATAAATTTTGTTTTCTTTGTTGTCAGAACATTCAAATTATTAATAATATATAAAATATGATTGAGGAAAATGATGAAGTCTTAGTAAAGCACCTAGCCAAGCAAGGTGTCGATGATAAAATGGTAATGGGGCATCCGGCTGGACTTTTCGTCCTTTTCTTTACCGAAATGTGGGAGCGCTTTAGTTATTATGGTATGCGCGCTCTATTAACAACCTTCCTAATTACAGAAATAGCGAGAGGGGGATGGGGATGGTCTAACGAAAGTGCGATGAGCCTTTATGGTTGGTATACGATGTTGGTATATGCAACCCCTATAATTGGTGGTTTTATTGCTGATAAATTAACAGGATATCGTAAGGCAATTCTTATTGGTGCGTTATTAATGACGTTAGGACATGCCTCTATGGCATTAGAAGGCTTAGATGCTAATTTCTTTTTTGCGGGGTTAGGACTTATGATTTTGGGTAATGGGATGTTCAAACCCAATATCTCATCTATGGTAGGTCAATTGTATCCTAATACGAGTTCTAAAAAAGATGCTGGATATACTATTTTCTATATGGGTATTAATGCGGGAGCGTTCTTAGGATCTTTATTGTGCGGTTACTTAGGAGAGAAAATAGGCTGGCATTATGGTTTTGGTCTAGCGGGTGTATTTATGTTCTTCGGAATGTTACAATTTTATGTTGGCCAACGAATTTTTGGGGTTATTGGTGAAGAGCCTAAAAAAGAAAAAGTAGTCGAGGTCAACGAAGATGATAATATACCTAAGCATGTTGTTCGTGACCGATTGATTGTAGTTGCCGTTTTAATGGTAGCGAGTATCTTTTTCTTTTTAGCTTTTGAGCAAGCAGGTGGATCGATGACCATTTTTGCTAAGAATTATACGCAACGTATCTTAGAAGGAGCACAAGCTGTTACATTCAAGTGGATAGATGCTTTATTGACATTAATACCTATTGGTGCGGTAACCTTTGTGTTAATGAAATTATCCGCAAAAATATATAGTAAGTACCCTTTAACCATTATTTTTACTTTAATTTCTTTTGCTTCAATAGCGATATTGGGTTTTTGGAAGGTATATCGTGAATTTACAGCAGTGGAAACAGAGGTTACTGTTGCATGGTTTCAAATCTTAAATGCATTCTTCATTGTGACTTTTGCATCCTTATTCAGTAAATTATGGGAAAAGGTATGGAATCCTTCAGGACCAGTAAAATTTGCAATGGGTTTAATTCTTGTAGGTGTTGGTTTTCTGGCTTTAGCATATGGTAGTAGCTCGATTCCGAAAGGAGCAGAGACAGCTGCTGTAAGTATGATTTGGTTAGTATTAGCTTACTTCTTCCATACTATGGGTGAGCTTTGTTTATCACCAGTAGGTTTGTCGTATGTAAGTAAGTTGTCTCCTAAGAAACTTTTAGGTTTAATCTTTGGTTTTTGGTTCTTAGCTTCTGCTATTGCGAACAAAATTGGTGCTTCAATGGGAGGAATGATTGATGAAATTTCTAAAGAATACTCTATGTCTGTATTTTTCTTAATTATTGCTGCTTTACCAATTTTTGTAGCTTTAATTTTATTTATGTTGACTCCGATGTTAAAGAAGAAAATGCACGGCATCAACTAGTATATTTGCAATTAATATTCCAAAAGAAGTGAATAACCCCTTCTTTTGGAATATTAATTTTATCTCATTTCTAAAATCTCACTTATAACTTTACCATTCCAATTGTATTTTTTTCTCTCTTTTTTTATTTTATAATTAAGCTCCTCAGCAGCTTCATCTATTACTTCACCTTCCTCAATATCCTTAATTATTAATTGATTGTCCAAGTTGTGCTCTGATGGAAATAGAATTTGTTCATTATAATAGTATATTCCTGCATCAGAAACATTAGTTTTATCAAACATAGGAATGAATTGTTCTCCATTCCATCCGAAATAATAGTAATTGCTAGAAACTCCACAAGCTTCGCCTAAAAAAGAAATTCTATGAATAGAGTTTAACCCTTCGAGTCCCATATTATTTAAAATTTTATTCTCTGTATATGATTGATAGTTCAACTCAGCAGGATAATGCGCTCTAGCTAATACATTGTTGAATCTATCAAGCGTTTTTATCTCTAAAATATAAGAACCGTTGTCATATTCTGTTTGCTTATTCTTACGTAGAAAACCGTGAATAAATGTTTCTCCGCTCACATTTGTACCTTTTCCTAATGCCAATAAACCAAGCCATATATATCCTTCTTTCATCTCTCCATTGCTCTTATATTTAATTTTGTGCCATGGGGCAATAAAACCTCGTAGTACGGTAGGGTTATAGCCTGTGGAAAGGATTTGCACGCGATCACCATTTTTCAAAGAATCCAAAAGTTTGCCCTTTGTTACGGGCGCATCTCTAATATAGGCTATGTCAGCAAATACAATTGCCTCATCATTAATATGTAAATTCCACCAATTGAGGTTTTCATCCATCACATATGCTCTAGGTTCCTCTGTTTGCGCTAATAAGTTTACAAAAATGAATATACTTAAGGTGGTTAGGAGATGTTTTTTCATACTGCGAATAACCTGAAAAGTTTTGTGTTTTGCAAGATTTAGCTGTTACATTTAAAGTTTATTATTATACATTCTTGCATAAAATAGAATTCGAAGTATTTATTTTTTTAATAAAACCAGTTTTTTGATGCCATTTTTTTTATATCTATTTACATTTATTGAAAATAAATGTAAATAGATATAAAAAAAATAAGTATTTTACATTATCTAACTAATTGATCTTATGGAAAGAAGAAAATTTATTGCAGCAAGTCTGCTAGCAGTGTCGACTACAGGTATAATGTCATGTAGTAAATCTAGTCAAGAAAATGAAGAATATGGACCTATTATTCATTCTGTATATTTTTGGCTAAAGGAAGATATTACGGATAAAGAAAAGATTGACTTTATTAATTTTTTTGAAGCTTTAAGAGGTATTGAGGCTATTCAAACATTGAGATTTGGTCAACCAGCTCCAGCTAATCCTAGACCAGTAGTAGATAATAGTTTCAGTTACAATTTGATTGTTACTTTTTCAAATATGGAGAATCTAAATATCTATGAAAATCACCCTGATCATCTAGCAGCAATCGAAAAATATCAACAATATTGGACCAAAGTCGAAGTTCGTGATACTACCTTAATATAACGTAAGTATATTAAAAAAGCAGATTGTACTTCTACAATCTGCTTTTTTATTTTTGATCTATTATGATTAGATCGGATTTAGTTTCCTTTTCTATCGTGATTTGATAAGAAAGTACAAGTACGACTATCACAGCTGTGATCGTTAAAACGGGAAGAATAATTCCAACTATAACCGCTAAGAATAGTGGTATATTAGCTATAGTTTTATCGTTTTTGTTAGTTACTTTTAGACGTGTACCTTTTATATAACCTAAGACGTCTTGGAACATTTTTGAAAGTAAAGAACCGTCGATTGTAAGTATTTTTTTAGTTGCCATAATATATTTCTTTTAGTGTTTGTTAAAATTTATATATCAAAAGTATGGCTATTTGAGGTGTGCACCACATGCTTATAGGCTAACTGTACTGAATATTCGGTAAACTATAGGATATAGTCGGTAATCAATCCCAATAATTACATCTTGGGATAGCAATAAAAAAGCCTCACTTTTGGAGTGAGACTTTAACCTATCAAAAAATGATGTTATTTTTTTAACGCTTTTTCGTAACGTTTACTTACTTCGTCCCAGTTGACGATATCCCATATAGAAGTTAAGTAATCCACACGTTTATTTTGGTAGCGCAAGTAGTATGCATGTTCCCAAACATCTAATCCTAGGATCGGTGTTCCTTTTTCAGTAACTACATCCATCAATGGATTATCTTGGTTGGCCGTGGAAGAAACAAATAGTTTACCATCTTTATCTACAGCTAACCATGCCCAGCCAGAACCAAAGCGGGATGCTCCTGCAGCATTAATTTTTTCCTTTAGAGCATCTAGAGAACCAAAAGTATTGATGATTGCTTTTTCTAATTGTGGAGATGGCTTTGTTCCTTTATTTGGTGTCAATATAGTCCAAAACAATTCGTGGTTATAATGGCCACCACCATTATTACGTACCGCTGCCGGTTGTGTAGAAATAGTAGCTAATATAGCTTCGATATTTTTACTCTCGGCTGGAGTACCTGCAATAGCTTTATTTAAATTTGTAGTATACGCTGCAGCATGTTTACCATAGTGTATTTCCATAGTCTTAGCATCAATTGCCCCTTCTAACGCATCATATGCGTATGGAAGAGCGGTTTGTTTAAACTGTGCAAATGTAGCTTGTGCTGAAAATAAAGCTGCTGCAAAAACTGCTGTTTTAATAATATTCATAGCTTTTTTATTTAAATATATCGATTTATTCTATTTAATGTCAATTAATAGAACAATTATAACATTCTTTTAACAAAAGTAATCTTAAAATGTCATTCTATTGTATAAGGTTTTATTATATTTCATAGGTAAAGATTGAATTTCCATATTTGCATTCATGAATATAATAGAAGAAATAAATGCAGCTATAGAAGGCGAAAGAGCAGTATTGCTACAACATCCATTATATAAAAAGATTAAGACGGTTGCAGATTTGCGTTTGTTTACCGAGGGACATGTATTTGCGGTTTGGGATTTCATGTCTCTGTTGAAAGCATTGCAGGTCAATCTTACCTGTACTCAAGTACCTTGGTTTGCGAGTGAATATCCGCAAACACGTTATCTGATAAATGAAATTGTACTTACCGAAGAGTCTGATGAATATTTGGATGGTCGTCGTTTGAGCCATTTTGAAATGTATTTGGAATCTATGCGTGATATGGGAGCTGATATTTCTTATATTGATACATTCATCACCAACCTCAAGACTGGTTTGTCAATAGAGGCAGCTATAGAGAGATTGGAGGTAGATGCTCGTATAAAAGACTTCTTGCGTTTTACTTTTGATATTATTGCATCCAACAAGACACATAATATTGCTTCGGCATTTACATTTGGTCGTGAAGATTTGATTCCTGATATGTTCTCTTCGATTTTGAAAGAGATACAATCTGCCATGCCTGAAGTTGACCTTGGAGGCTATATATACTACTTCGAGCGTCATATTCAGTTAGATGCCGATGAGCACGGGCCCTTGGCCATGAAAATGATCTTTGAGCTTGTTGCTGATGACCCCTTAAAATTGGAGGAAGTAAAAGAAACAGCAAAAGCGGCCTTGGTGAAGAGGAAATTACTTTGGGATGCAATCTATGACCAGATAGTATCCTAAATGTATACGTCTATAACGTACCTTTACGGATATAAATTTTGACAAGGACATACCTTTTAAGCATTAATACGTATTGAATTACCATTACGTATTAATGCTTTTTTATTTGGCGATCTCTAGTGAATTTGGAGCCCCTGTAGGCCAATATCCTAAATTGTGCTGTACATTGAAATCTAGGGAGTCGTGGTAAATGGTAACGGCACAATTAATAGTTTTGAAGCCATTATCTGCGGTTGCTATTTCTCCGGAGTTGGTTCTACTTGTTGCTCGTAAGGGTTTTATGGTGCCATTGACGGTTATGTCTCGAGCAGCCATCGCTGATGGTTCAAATGTAGTACATGATGTATATTTGACATTACCATTTAGGGAGAGCCACCAATGCAAATCTTCACCAAACATAGAGGTATGGTCACCTAGCCACAGATCTTTAGCTTCGTCTTTATTTGGAGGGACCCGAATTTCACCCACAAAGAGTGTTTCATCTTTTGACTTATCGGTAACCCATAATCCCCACCATGTTCCTAAATTGTCGGTACCACTGGGGCCTCTCTTGAGTTGGAATGCGTATAGGTTTCCTTCAGCCCATTCGTAAGGGAACATAATTTGAAAACCGTTACTCTCTTCATTACTTTTGTGAAGTAAGGCGCTTGTTATTCCTCCATTGGAGTCCCAAATAGAGTAATTTATTACTTTACCTTTTTGTTTGCCTTTAAATATACCGTTTGTCTGAAATCCACAGTAGCCACCTTTTACATCTTTGCCTTGCGTATTGACGACAGCAAAATTATAAGCATAGTAATGTAATAGACCTTTTTGTGTAAGGCTATTTGGGGGATCTGTGATGGGAACAAAGGTCCATTCCATACTTTCGTATTTCCCTTTGGGAAAGTACCAATCCGAATATGTTCCACCAGGGCCATAATATGATGTATTTGTAGCGGGTACAGACTTACTCCGCTGACCACAGCTGTTGTATAGTGTGACACTTATAATCCCTATAAGTATTATGAATATTTTTTTTAGGGGCATATATTTTCTTTTATTATTTATAGGAAACAGCTAGCCTATAATTATAATGAAAGTTACCTTTTATTTTTAACTTAAGGTTAATAAAAAGGTTAAATATTGATATATAATTTCTGTAATTGATTTTTTCGGTTAGGATATACCACTTATTTGCATTTAATTAGTCTCTAATTTTAAGTTTATCCTTAATATGCTTTTACTACTTGTTTAGCCTTTTATGCTATCTGTAGGTAAACAATTCGTAGCATTTACGTTATATAGTGGTAAAAGTTGTTTTTTTTTGATACAAAAAAGGAGCTTACCTATTATAGTAAGCTCCTTTTGGGGAAAGATAATTTATTTATTATCCTAAATTTGCCAAGCTTTCGGCTAAGATTGTAATCTTTGCTTCAGCATCAGCTTTCTTATTTCTTTCGTTTTCTATTATTTCTGGTTTTGCATTTTGAACAAAACGTTCGTTAGATAATTTTTTATCTACAGAAACTAAGAATCCTTTTAAGTATTCTATTTCTTTAGTGATACGTTCTTTCTCTGCTTCAATATCGATATTTTCGGCAGCCAATTTTACATAACACTCTGATTTACCCGCTAAGAAACTCAATGCTCCAGATACTTTTTCGGTAACAAAAGTTAATTCTGAAATATTAGCTAATTTGATAATACTATCTTGGTACTTCGCAAAATCTACTCCTGCCGTATTGATGGCTAGTGGTAAAGCTAATTTTGGTGACATACCTTTCGCATTACGGATATTACGTACTTCAGAGATTACCTGTTGAACAGCTGTAAATTCTTTAATGATTTGCTCATCAAAAGATAATACTTCAGGGTATGCAGCTACTATTACACAATCTTTAGCATCGCGCGTACCGAAGATTTCATCATGCCACAATTCTTCTGTCAAGAACGGCATAAATGGATGTGCTAGTGTTAGTATTTTTTGGAATAATACTTTTATTGTTTCTAACGTTTCAGACTCAATAGGTGTTTGATATGCTGGTTTTACCAACTCTAAGTACCATGCACAGAAGTCATCCCATATCAATTTGTAGGTAGACATCAACGCATCTGATAGGCGATAGTGTGCAAAGTGTTCATCGATTTCTGCTACAGCTTGGTTGAATCTATTTTCAAACCATATAGCAGCAGTTTTTTGTGCTTCAGTAGCAGGAGCTTCAATAGTTTCTAAGCCTTTTACTAAGCGGAAAGCATTCCATATCTTGTTTGCAAAGTTACGTCCTTGTTCACAGTATGAAACATCAAACATCAAGTCATTGCCGGCAGGAGATGATAATAACATACCTACACGAACACCATCAGTACCATACTGCTCCATCAACTCGATAGGATCGGGGGAGTTGCCCAATGATTTGGACATCTTGCGGCCCAATTTATCGCGAACGATACCTGTAAGGTATACATTTTTGAATGGAGGCAATTGGGTGTAATCATGGCCCATGATGATCATACGTGCTATCCAGAAGAATAGAATCTCTGGTGCCGTTACTAGATCATTTGTAGGGTAGTAGTATTTAAACTCTTCATTCTCCGGATTACGTACACCATCGAACACTGACATAGGCCACAGTCCAGAGGAGAACCATGTGTCTAATACATCGTCTTCTTGACGGATAGTGGTTGCTGTTTTTCCTTGAGCTTCAAATTCTTTGATTGCGTCAGCTTCCGTTTTAGCAACTACCCATTCATTTTTTTCATTGTACCATGCAGGGATACGTTGACCCCACCATAGCTGGCGAGAGATACACCAATCTTTCACATTTTCCATCCAGTGCTTGTAAGAAGCAAAGAATTTTTCAGGAATTAATTTTATAGTACCATCTTCAACATACTCTAATGCCGGCTTCGACAATTCCTCCATCTTGCACCACCATTGCATAGACAATTTAGGCTCGATAACAGCATCTGTACGTTCAGAGAATCCTACTTGTGATTTATAATCTTCGATTTTCTCTATTTGATCAACTTCCTCTAATAATTTAGCAATCTTTTTACGCGCGATGAAACGATCTTCACCGACTAAGATTTGTGCTTTTTCATTTAAGGTACCATCATCATTTAATAGGTCGATAATCTCCAAGTTGTGCTTTTGCCCCAATGCATAGTCATTCAAATCGTGTGCAGGAGTAACTTTCAAGCATCCTGTACCAAATTCCATATCTACATACTCATCCTCTATAATCGGGATTTCACGGTTTACCAATGGTACGATGACCGTTTTGCCTTTTAAGTGCATAAAACGCTCATCATTAGGGTTGATACAGATGGCAGCATCCGCCATAATAGTCTCAGGACGCGTCGTAGCGATGATAATATATTGATCGCTATCTTTGATTTGATAGCGTATATAGTACAATTTTTGGTTTACCTCTTTACGGATTACTTCTTCATCTGATAAAGCTGTTTTTCCTTGCGGATCCCAGTTTACCATACGTACACCACGGTAGATATACCCTTCTTTGTAGAATTTTATAAACGTATCTATAACAGATTCAGATAAGTCTGGATCCATTGTAAATTTTGTGCGTTCCCAGTCACATGAAGCGCCCAATTTTTCCAATTGTTTCAATATGATACCACCATATTTCTCTTTCCATTCCCAAGCATGGGCTAAGAAATCTTCACGTGACAATGATTTTTTGTCAATACCTTGCTCTTTAAGCATATTAACAACCTTAGCTTCAGTAGCGATAGATGCATGATCGGTACCCGGTACCCAACAGGCATTTTTACCTTGCATACGTGCACGACGAATCAATACATCTTGTATCGTATTATTCAACATGTGACCCATATGTAACACTCCAGTCACATTGGGTGGAGGCATTACGATTGTATAAGGTTCACGCTCATCTGGTGTAGAACGGAAAAAACCATTTTCCATCCAATAGGAATACCATTTATCTTCAGCTTCTTTCGGATTGTATGTTTTTGCTATGCTCATTGTAATATTCGTTCAAAAAATCGAATTACAAAAATACGCAAATAATGCGATTTTGTTGGTATAAATAGATTGAAAATATGTTTTCCATTCTTTCCAGAAATGTAGCTAAAGTTCTAAACTATTTCTATTCTATATAGAATAGATTTGGTTATAATATTTCGTAGTTTTGCCTTTATTTTTTAACTATAACACCTTTGTTTTTAATGGGAAAATCCGTTACAAGATCGAATTTTGCTTTTTTTACGGTATACTTTCTATATTGGTTAGTATTATGTTGGTTTGATCGCACTGTTTTTCTAATTAATAATTGGGAGAAGTCAGAAGGTGCGCAAGATATATTCTTTGCTTATATATATGGTTTACGTTTAGACTTATCATTGGCATGCTATCTAATGGTAATTCCTTTCCTTTTTTATTGTATACAAAATTTATTTATTAAAAGAGCGGTATCACCTTGGCTATTACGTATTTATACATTCGTGCCTACTTTGATATTTGCCTTAATTACTATTGTCAATCTACCACTATATGAAGCATGGGGGGAAAAAATCTCTAAGCGTGCAATATTATTGGGAATGGGCACAGTAGGAGGGGTTTCCAGTTCTATAGATATGGGCATGCTCATCAATGCTGCTTTAGTATTAGTTTTATTCTTTACGATAGCGCACTTTTTCTATCATTTGTTTGTTGTTAAAGTTGCTATTTATCGCAGACATACCAATCTATCTATTATCGTTTGTCTAGTATTAGGCTCATTTATAATATTTACCTTTTTAAGGGGAGGTTATGGACGTGCAACATTAAACCCTAGCGCTGTTTATTTTTCAGATCATAATGTAATGAATCACCTTTCGGTAAATACTTACTGGGCATTTGCAAAAGATATGTTGAAGAGTTCCAAGCAAAATCCCTATCAATTTATGGAGGAGGAAGAAGCAGTACGATTGGCCAATGAAGTATTGCCAGTAGCTAATGATACGATAGTCAATATACTAAAGGTTCAGCAACCCAATGTTGTGGTCATTATACTGGAGGGAATGGTAGCTCAAGTTTTTGAAAATCTAGGTGGGGAAAAAGGAATTACAAACAATATGCGTGATATAATGTCTGAGGGCATCAACTTTACGCGTGCTTATTCTGCTGCTGATCGCTCCGACAAAGGGATGATAGCCGTCCTTAGTGGGTTTCCATCGCAAGGGACTGAGAGCATAATACAATATATCCCTAAGCATGAGAATCTGAATGGTATTAGTCAGGTATATGATTCTTTGGGCTATAGTACTTCTTTTTATCATGGTGGTCAATCTGAGTTTTACAATTTTAAAAGCTATATGTATGCGCATGGTATATCCCGCGTGGTGGATACCTATAATTTTCCTTTGGATGTGAAGCGCAATAGTTGGGGAGTATATGACCATGTGATAGCTTCGCAGATGATCAAAGATTTAAATACCGAGCAGACGCCATTTTTCAGTGTTTTTTATACCTTGGTAAACCATGAACCGTATACACTCGATGGGGAATATAAATTTGGTAGTAACACAAAAGCAGATGCATACCGTAGTACAGCCTATTATACCGATACGATGTTTAACACTTTTGTGGAGGAAGCAAAAAAACAAGATTGGTATAAAAACACTATTTTTGTGGTAGTATCAGATCATGGCAACATATATCCTACAGAAAAATATGGCTTAGAGAATCCTAATCGTTACCATATACCTTTGTTTTTATTTGGAGGCGCTTTGAAAGATGAATTTCGAGGACAAGTAGTAAACGATGTAGTTAGTCAGTTAGATATCGCTTCAACGTTATGGAGTTTTGTATCGGCAGATAAATCACCATTTAAATACTCAACAAATTTATTTGCTAAAAATAGGCAGCATATTGCTTTTTTTAATTCAAATAATACATTTGGCGTCGTAACAAATGATCAATCCGCATCTTTTGATATGCAGGGGCAAAAAATTGCTTTTGTCGAAAACTATAGCAAGTCGAAAGAGTTTGTAGATCGATTGATCTATCAGAGCAAGGCCTATTTTCAATCTGTATTTAAGGATTTCCTTTCTTATTAATTATGATGAATAAAAAAGTTTTATTGAAAGGTTATTTTAATAGTCTCACGGCTTTAATAATAGCTTTTGTGTGCCTATTGGCATTATATTCCTTCATGCGAATAGGTTTTTATTGGATTAATCTAAGTTTATTTCCGCAAGTAAATACTTCTTCTTTTTTGACCATGATGCAAGGAGGGGTTAAGTTTGATATAGTAGCCATTCTATATCTCAATATTCTATTTATAGTTATGCAAATGGCACCGATTCCATTTAAGTATAATGAAACCTATCAAAAGCTGTGTAAGTGGATTTTTGTAGGGACCAATAGTATAGGCATAGCGTTGAATTTAATTGATTATGGGTACTATCCTTTTACCTTAAAAAGAACCACGGGTACTGTTTTTTCGCAATTTGCTAATGAGCAAAATATAGGACAATTGCTCGTTGATTTTCTGTTAGGATATTGGTATCTATTCATAGTTTTTGGATGTATTGTATTTTGTCTAATCAAAATTTATAACCTTTTCCGCTTTATAAAGCCATCTCGTTTTTCTTGGTCTTATTATGTGATACAAACTGTTTCATTTTTGTTTGTTGCATTTCTATTTATTGGTGGAGTACGTGGTGGCTGGGCTCATAGTACGAGGCCTATTACCTTAAGTAATGCTGGAGATTATGTCAATAATCCAGATGAGATGAGTATTGTTTTGAATACACCTTTTAGTATTTTGAAGACATTGAAAGCTGTTACATTGCAAGAGGTGAACTATTTGTCCGAAGAAGAAATAGATAAAGTATATAATACCACGCATTTGCCTAATGATACGTCAGCATTTAGGAAGCTTAATGTAGTAGTTTTGATTTTGGAGAGTTTTGGTAGAGAGCATATAGGTGCTCTTAATCAGGATATTCAAGGTGGAAAATATAAAGGTTATACTCCTTTTTTGGATTCTTTGATAGGTGAATCTTATACCTTTAAAAATGCATTTGCCAATGGTCGTAAGTCTATAGACGCATTGCCTTCTGTTATTACAGGTATACCCTCTGTAGGCGAGCCTTTTGTATTGTCCGTATATTCGGGCAATAAGACAACAAGTATGGCCAAATTATTGGGAGATGAAGGCTATGAAACGGCTTTTTTTCATGGAGCACCCAATGGAAGTATGGGTTTTTCTGCCTATATGAAGTTGGCGGGTATACAGCATTATTATGGTAAAAATGAATATAATAACGATGCTGATTACGATGGTATATGGGGAATTTGGGACGAGCCTTTTATGCAATACATGGCAAATACATTGGATACTTTTAAACAGCCATTTTTTGCAAGTTTCTTTTCACTATCGTCGCATCATCCCTTTAAGGTGCCTGAAAAGTATAACGGTAAATTTCCGAAAGGAAATATCCCTTTGCATGAGCCATTGGGGTATACAGATAATGCACTGCGTGAATTTTTTGCTACGGCTTCTAAAAGTCCTTGGTATAATAATACGATATTTGTGCTCTGTGCTGATCACGCTAGTCAAAGTTTCTTGCCCGAGTATCAGACTTCAGCAACCTCATTTGCTATTCCTATCATTTTTTATTATCCCGGAGGGAATCTTAAAGGTATGTCCGATAAATTGGTGCAGCAAATAGATATTATGCCGACGGTGCTTAATTATATTCATTATCCCAAACCTTATTTTGCTTTTGGTTTTGATGCTTTTGATACTAATGAAGATAATTTTGTAGTTAATAATATAGGGAGCTCCTATAATCTATATTATAATGATTATTTCTTGAGCCATGATGGACAAAAACCAATTTCACTATATAATCTTAAAAGTGATAGGCTTCAAAAGGATAATTTAATATCTCCAGGTGAGTTGCCTATAATGGATTCTTTGGAGACGAAGCTTAAAGCCTTTATACAGCGCTACAATAATAGTATGATTGCGAATAAATTGACTGTGGAATAGTTTTTAATCTCAAATTCAATACATACAAAAAGGTCGCTTTATAGATAAAGCGACCTTTTTGTATGTATCCGTGTTTATTAGGAAGATTAAACTTCTAATAATAAACGAGCTGGATCTTCTAATAATTGTTTAACACGAACTAAGAAGCTTACCGACTCACGACCATCGATGATACGGTGATCATAAGATAATGCAATATACATCATAGGACGAATAACTACTTGACCATTCTCAGCGATAGGGCGTTGAACGATATTGTGCATACCTAAGATAGCTGATTGAGGAGCATTGATGATCGGTGTAGACATCATTGAACCAAATACACCACCATTTGTAATAGTAAATGTACCACCAGTCATCTCGTCGATAGTTAATTTATTGTCACGAGCTTTCGTAGCTAAGTTGATGATTTCTTTTTCGATACCTTGTAAAGATAATGCATTCGCATTACGAATAATAGGTACTACCAAACCTTTAGGAGCAGAAACAGCGATAGAGATATCAGCAAAGTCAGAATAAACGATCTCGTTGTTTTCGATACGTGCATTTACTGCAGGCCATTCTTTTAATGCTGTAGTAACAGCTTTTGTAAAGAATGACATGAAACCCAAGCCAACACCATGTTTCTCTTTGAAAACATCTTTGTATTTAGCTCTTAAGTCCATGATAGGCTGCATGTTTACTTCGTTGAACGTTGTTAACATAGCCGTTTCATTTTTTACAGCTACTAAACGCTTAGCGATAGTTTTACGTAAAGAGCTCATTTTCTCACGACGCTCGTTACGTTCGCCAGCAACAGCTACAGGAGCTGCAGCAGGAGCAGACTTAGGCTCAGCAGCTTTTGGAGCAGCAGGCTTAGCAACAGCTTTTTCGGCATCTTCTTTCGTGATACGGCCGTCTTTACCTGTGCCTTTAATTGTAGAAGGATCAATTCCTTTTTCTCTCAATATTTTTGCAGCAGCAGGAGATGCTGTACCAGCAGCGTATGAATCAGGGTTTTCAGAAGCTTCTGTTGTTGCAGCAGCAGTTGAAGCAGCCGCAGCAGGAGCATCTGTTTTTGCATCAGCAGCAGGAGCACCACCTTCTTCGATAGCACATACTACAGCACCGATTTCTAATGTATCACCTTCTTGAGCAATGATACGTAAGATACCAGCTTTTTCTGCAGGTAATTCGAAAGTAGCTTTGTCTGATTCCAATTCAGCAATATTTTCGTCCATTTCGACGTAATCGCCATCTTGTTTTAACCATTGGGCCAATGTTACTTCGGTGATTGATTCACCCACCGTAGGGACTTTGATTTCTAAGCTCATAAATCTTATTTTTTAAACCACCACTGTATATAGATAATGCTATATACAGCGGGAAGTTTATATTTTATTAAATTTCAAATGCTTTATTAATAATTGCTTGTTGTTGAGCAACGTGTTGTTTCATATAGCCTGTTGCTGGACTACCGCTTGCGCTTCTACAGATAGCATCTGTAAATTCAAGATCAGTTTTTCTGAAGATACGGCAGAAGTGAGGCCAAGCACCCATGTTTTCGTTTTCTTCTTGTACCCAGATGAAATCTGTTGCTTTACTGTATTTAGCACGTATAGCTTTCAATTGTTCAACTGGAGAAGGGTATAATTGTTCAATACGAACAATAGCAACATCAGTACGATTTTCTAATTGTTGTTTCTCTAACAACTCGTAATAGATTTTACCTGTACAGAATAATACACGCTTAACAGCAGCAGCTTTTACGAATGAATCGTCGATAACTTCTTGGAAGTTTGCGGATGTAAAATCTGTTAATGAAGAAACTACTTTAGGGTGACGCAATAAACTCTTAGGTGTGAATACAACTAAAGGTTTACGGAAATCACGTACTAACTGGCGACGCAATAAGTGGAAGTAGTTAGCTGGTGTAGTACAGTCTGCAATGATCATGTTATCATTAGCACACAATTCTAAGAATCGTTCGATACGACCTGAAGAGTGTTCTGGACCTTGACCTTCCATACCATGAGGAAGCATCATTACTAACCCATTAGAGCGTTTCCATTTTGTCTCAGCAGAAGATAAGTACTGATCTACTACAATCTGTGCCCCATTGTAGAAGTCACCAAACTGTGCTTCCCAAATAGTTAACGATTGAGGATTCGCTGAAGCGTAACCATATTCGAAACCTAAAACGGCGTATTCTGAAAGGAAAGAGTTGAAAATATTGAATTTGTCACCACCTTTAATTTCTGCTAATGGTGCATATTTCTCCTCAGAATCTTCTAATGTTAATACCGCATGACGGTGTGAGAATGTACCACGCTGCACATCTTGACCAGAAATACGAACACGTTTTCCATCGTTCAATAAGGTGGCGTAAGCCATCAATTCACCCATTGCCCAGTCGTATGAATCTTTGTCGATCATCGCTGCGCGATCTTCATATAATTTAGAAATCTTACGGAAGAATTTTTTATCCTTTGGTAATGTCGTAATCTCCTTCGCTAAAGCTAAGAATGTTTTATCATCTACCTTTGTGTCTACAGTATGGAAGATATCTGCCTTTTTAGCAGGACGGATGCCTTTCCATGCACCACCAAACATAGGAACTTCTTCTTCTAAAACTTCAACCGCTTTAGAAGCGTCTAATTGCGTTTGTAGGTAGTCTTTAAATTCTTTCTCGATTTCTTTAGCATACGTAGATTCGATAGTACCCTCAGCTTCTAATCTCTTCGCATATACCTCTTTAGGATTAGCGTGTTTCTCAATAGCTTTGTATAATAAAGGCTGCGTAAACTTAGGCTCATCTGCCTCATTATGACCAAATCTACGGTAACATAATAAGTCAATATAAACATCAGTTTTGTATTTCTGACGGTATTCTACTGCTAAATCAATAGCATATACTACTGCTTCAGGATCATCTCCATTGACATGGAATACTGGTGAAGAAGTGATTTTTGCAACATCTGTACAGTAAGTACCCGAACGAGCATCTTTATAGTTCGTCGTGAAACCTACTTGGTTATTGATTACAATATGGATAGTACCGCCTGTTTTGTAACCTTCTAATTTTGACATTTGTGTTACTTCGTACACAACACCTTGACCTGCAATAGCAGCGTCACCATGAATTAAGATAGGGGCAATTTTTGAAGAGTCACCATCATATTTCATGTCAATTTTAGAACGTACCATACCCTCAACAATTGGATCTACTGTTTCCAAATGAGATGGGTTAGGTGCTAATGATAAGTGTATCGACTTACCACTATCTGTTTTTATATCTGAAGAATAGCCTAAGTGATATTTAACGTCACCGCCAAATGATAATTCAGGATCTTCTTGTTTGTACATTTTACCTTCAAATTCAGAAAGGATAGTTTTGTATGGTTTGCCCATAATGTTTGCTAAAACATTAAGACGGCCACGGTGAGCCATACCAATCATGAATTCTTCAATACCTAAGTTAGCACCTTTTTCAATAACTGAATCTAAAGCAGCAATTAAACTTTCAGCGCCTTCTAAAGAGAAACGTTTTTGACCTAAGAATTTTGTTCCTAAGAAGCTTTCAAATACAACAGCGCGGTTGATTTTTTGTAATATACGTTTCTTCTCTTCTTTAGAGTACTTTGGTTGGTTACGGTCCGCTTCCATACGACTTTGTAACCATTTGATTTTATCCGGATTACGAATATATTTGAATTCAGCACCGATAGAACGACAGTAGGTATCCTCAATTATTTGACGAATGTCACGTAATTTTGCAGGACCAACGCCTAATTCGATACCAGCATTGAATACGGTATCCATATCAGCTTCAGATAAGCCAAATGTTTCTAATTCTTTACCAGGGAAGTACTTGCGACGCTCACGAACTGGGTTTGTGTCCGTAAATAAGTGACCACGATCTCTGTAACCGTGAATCATATTAAGAACATTGATTTCTTTTAACGCGTGCTCAGAAACATCTGATGCATCAATACTTACGCCTTCCGATCCTTGACCAAATTCGAATCCTTCGAAGAATTTTTGCCATCCAAAGTCAATCGAGTTCGGATCTTGCTTGTACGCTTGATATAAGCCGTCGATATAACTAGAATCGGCGTTACTCAAATATGTCAGTTTATCCATTATAAATTTTAATGTATTCTAAAGAATTTGCCAAATTTAGGAATTATTGAGGGTTTTTGCTACTGAAATTTAATTTTTTGCATTAAAAAAAAAGTTGTTAAAATTACGCACATTTTTGTCTATAATAGATAAATTAATTACAGATTAACTCTGCAATAGCTAAATTTTGTTCCTTTAATTTATACCAATCCTCTTCCGTTTTATTATTTTTTATATTTGTTCCTTGATCTGCATAATGTGACCATTGCCCGTATATTGTTGCTGGAGCGTAATCAATTAATTGTTGCTCAAAATAAGCAGCACCAATTAGCCAATTTTGTTTTAATTCATATATAAAATATGTTGCTGTATATGTTTGTTCTTGTTCATTCAGGACACCTGAATTATTCAGTCTATACATTATATTGTTCACAACTTCATTATCTGTTTTACCTGTAATCCATTTTTCTATCAATACATTATCTATACTGTAGCTTTTGGAATGGTTTATAAAAACACTATTTGGATATTTTTTTAGCATAAAGCGAAAATAATCCCTTATTAATAGGTTGTCTAATAATGAGTTGATGGCTTTTTTGTTTGTTTTATTTATATACCTATTCAAGAGATGATAGGTGTAAACAGGCGAAAGTGAACCTATCGATATAAATTTTGAAATATAGCAGTAAAGGTCTGTTTCAGATTTAGCATTACTAATGATCGCTTCAAGAGTTGAAAAAGCAATTTCTTCTCCAGTTAAATTATCATGACTTATAAAACCATTTGGAAGATTCGTTTTTTCCAAATGCGGCGGTATTCTGATAGTAGTAATTTCAGGAAAAGATGCTCTAACAGAACTTTCCTTACTTATTTTCTTCTTAAATGTATTGAAGTCGTTGGGTATATCTCTAATAGGAAAGGGTAAATCTTCCTTGTGATACAACGTATGGCCAATAAAATGCTTAAGATTAATTTTTATATTCCATAAAGCTTCTTCTACAGCTTCCGAAATACTTGTTTCTCTTTTTGCTACTTCGCGATGATGATATACCTCATCAACATCATATTTTTGTGCTAGATGCGGAATTATTTCTTCAGGATATCCTTCGTAGGTCAATAGGTCACCACCTAAAGATTGTAGTTTTTGTTTTAAGGAGAATACAGAATTTAAAATGAATTCTTGTCTTATTGCTCCTGTATTTAAAAAATTATATTGGTTCTTCGCATAATATCGAGGGTCGAATATATAAACAGGTATTATAAAGTCTGATTTTTGAATAGCGTTTAGTAGCACTTCATTATCATGTGTACGTAAATCATTCCTAAACCAAACTAAAATTACTTTTGCGCTCATATATTTCAACTCTTAATCAATTAGAAATAGCATACTATATAGTAAAGGTATCATATATAATTGTATAATCGTCTTGTAGTATTCAATATTTACAATAGCCAAACAAATAGTATTACTTGAAAATAATGTAAGCCCTTTTATTTAAAACGAAATATAAAATTTAATCATTTTCACATTATTTAATTCTAGTAGGAATATACCAAGAGGCTATCCTTTTTAATTACAGAAATATTATATCAAGCATCTTATGAATTTGAATTAATAGAGTCTAAACTGCGCGTTGTAATAGCTTAAAGCTGTGCTTAATTTGGTATATTTTAGTTGTTAAAAGTGTTGTTTTTTAGAAAGAATATTTTTGATTACCGCTGATAGTTTATAGGAAAGAGCATATTAATTGATTTATAAGCTTTGAATTTCTTTTTGAATATTTATATAGTAGTGTAGTATTATACTATTATTTAGCCGCGTTATAAATAAATATCTCCTTTAATTACATGTATTTTTCATTTATCTGCTTAATTACCTAGTAGTTAGTGGTTTATATTATTCATGGTGTTTTTTTTACACTAAAATTCATTAAATTAGTGTACAATTACACTATAAATTATTATTATTGTATAATATTATACTAAATTATTTTAATAACATTAATATTATTTAATCTATGAAAACTATTAAATTATTTAAAGGTGCTTTGTTAGTTGCGATGTCATTATTATTTGTGTCCTGCTCTGATGATGATCCTGTAAAACCTGTTGAAGAGAAAACTATTGTTGAGATCGTAAATACAAATAGTGATTTTTCTATTCTTAGAGCAGCTATTGTACGCGCAGGCTTGGTTAGTACATTACAAGGAGAGGGGACATTTACCGTATTCGCACCTAATAATGCGGCATTCCAGAAAGCGGGTTTTGCTAATGAATCAAGCATTGAAGCGGTGCCTATTGAGACATTGAAATCGATATTATTATATCATACATTAGGATCAGTAGCATCAGCATCATCTTTACCAACTGCTGTAAATACACCTGTGAAAACTATTGAAGGAACAAATGTTTATGTAACAAAAAGTTCTAACGGTGTATTTGTAAATGGTGCCGCTGTAGGAACAGCAGATGTTAAAGCTAAAAACGGTATTATTCATGTTATAGATAATGTATTGATGCCTGCAACAGGAAATATTGTTGAGGTTCTTATTGATAAGCCTGATTTTAGTTTCTTAGTTACTGCAGTAATACGCGCTAGTCAGGGAGCATTAAATGTGAAAAATGCACTAGAAGGGGTTGGTCCTTTTACAGTTTTTGCACCTAACAATCAGGCGTTTATCGCAGCGGGGTTCGCGACAACACAAGCCCTGGAAGATGCTGATCCTGCTACGTTGACCAATATTCTTACAGGTCATGTTGTAGAAGGACTTGTATTTTCAAATGCTATTCAGAATAATATGATTGCAACGGCATTAGGAGAGCAAAATGTTACTTTTTCCATTGGTAATGCTGTAACTGTTAAAGGAACAGGAAATACTACAGCTGCTAATATTGTAGCTGTTAACGAATTGACTACAAATGGTGTAATTCATGTAATCGATAAAGTTTTATTACCGTAAAATTTCCTTAAAAAATATGGCTTCCTCAAAATTTTGGGGAAGCCATATTTTTTAAGGAAATAATTATTGCTTTATTTACAATTCTTTACTTACCGTTTCTAAAAGATCAGCTGGAGCTATATTTTTTTGATATATTTCTTGATGAAAAGTTTCTAATTTTGAAAGTAATATAATTAATTGATTCTTTTCATAATCTGTCAATCTACCTGTCACTATTTTTGTAGCTACGCGTATTTTATCCATATGTAAATCTAGCTCTTCTATACCTTTTTGAGTAATTGAAATTAGCTTACTTCTTTTGTCTACAGGAGAATCTGTTTGATTAACCCATCCATGATTAATCAGACGATCAATGAGTTTCATTCCTGCAGGTTTATCTTGAATATTTTTTTTGATAAGTTCCATTTTACTCATCGAACCAAGCGCTCGTAATACGATAAGAAATATAAACTCTTCTTGAGTAGCAAAATTGGAGTTATGCATTGCTGCTTTAGAATAAGTTTTAGCGTACTTATTCATATGAACGATTAGGGTGTTGATAACAGCATCTGCACTTCTTCCGTTCTCTTTTCCTTCCCATGACACAGCATCAGTAGCTTTATCACTGTTATGATTTGCTACGATCCACTCTTTAAAACCATCTATGTTATTAGTGTACATTCGACTCGTTAAATTCTCGAATTCGAATTTGCCAAGTAAATTAACAACATCTCTTAAATTATCGTATCTCACAGGCTTTATATTATAATTCTGAAGTGCAAATATATCAATATTTGTTCAAATATTGTATGTTATTGCTGTTGACTTATACGATAGAAATCTGGCGTTAGCTTATATGTTTAGTAAGATTTGCGTGGTAGCTGATATAAGAAGTATGCCGGTAGGAATTGAGGTGGTAGAAGCAATATTCTAAACCTATTTGTTAAAGCAAATGTGTTTAGAATAGTGTTGAATATAAAAATTGATGTTATGTAGTGTAGCTCTATTTGAAACGCTAATTAAGTAATTTACAATAAATTTATTTACCTATATGATGTTAGCATTAATCTAATATCTGGTAAAAACCATTTGCTTCACTTTATTTCATGTCGTTTGCAAGGACGAAATATCAAACGTTAATGCGAGCGCAGCGCAAGTATAAAATGTAATATACGCTTTTAAAAATCCTGATTTCGTCGAATATGTGGAACGCTTTCGTGCTAATGGGTATCCTATTCAATAGGTAGAAGAATTACAACCAGCCTTAATAAAAAAAGCTTTGCAAGAATATGGTGTTTCTGTAATTATTTGCCCTATTGATTATAGCGAAAATATGAAACTTACTCATAAGCTAGGTGAACTAAATATGCCTAGTTAAGGGTTGGATGTTTGATGGTATTTTTTTAGTATGGAAAATGATGAAGAAAGTATTTTCCTGTAAATGGAGTCATCGCAAGTCTTATTATTCAGTTCATATACTTCAATAATATACCAATTATTATTTTATTTTTGTAGTTCACTGCGAAGAAGAAGCTATGGGATATTCAAGTTTAAGAGATTGCGTTAACGATTTAGAGAGAAATGGTCACTTGGTGCGTATCAAGGAAGAAGTAGATCCATATTTAGAAATGGCAGCTATTCATATGCGTGTATATGATGCGGAAGGGCCTGCTTTATTATTTGAAAATATTAAAGGATCTGAATTTCCTGCTGTTTCCAATTTATTTGGGACATTGGAACGTTCTAAATTTATGTTTCGTGATACATTAGATCATATCAAGAAGCTTGTCGATGTAAAGATGGACCCTACCGCAGTATTGAAAAATCCTTTTCAATATATAGGTTCTTCTGCCGTAGCATTAGGTGCTCTTCCATGGAAGAAAAAATCTAGTGCTCCTATATTGTATGGTAAAACACAAATCAGTGCCCTACCACAAGTTGTCAATTGGCCGATGGATGGCGGTGCATTTGTTACTATGCCGCAGGTATATACAGAAGACATTAATAAGCCAGGGATTATGAATGCCAATCTTGGCATGTATCGTATTCAGCTATCTGGTAATGAGTATATAAAAGATAAAGAGATAGGCCTTCATTATCAATTGCATAGAGGGATAGGTGTACATCAGCAAAAGGCTAATGAATTAGGAAAGCCTTTGAAGGTTTCGATCTTTGTTGGGGGACCTCCATCACATCCGCTATCTGCGGTAATGCCATTGCCTGAAGGGTTGTCGGAAATGATATTCGCTGGAGCCTTAGGTAACCGTCGTTTTCGTTATTTCTATGATGAGGAAGGTTTCTGTATTTCTGCGGATGCTGATTTTGTAATTACGGGTACTGTCTATCCAAATGAAAATAAACCTGAAGGACCTTTTGGGGATCATATTGGTTATTATAGTTTGGTACATCCATTTCCATTGATGAAGGTGCATAATGTATACCACAAAAAGGATCCTATTTGGTCTTTTACAGTAGTTGGTAGGCCGCCACAAGAAGATACAAGCTTTGGGGCATTGATTCATGAGATTACAGGTTCGGCTATACCTCAAGAGATAAATGGGTTGAAAGCTGTTCACGCCGTAGATGCAGCTGGAGTTCACCCTTTATTGTTTGCGATAGGGCGTGAGAGTTATACGCCATATCAAAAGGTCGAACGTCCACAAGAGATTCTAACCATAGCCAATCAAATATTGGGCAAAAATCAATTGAGTTTAGCGAAGTACTTATTTATTGCGGCTACGGAAGATAATCCAAATTTGGATATTCATCATGTGGAACAATTCTTTACCCATATATTGGAAAGAATAGATTTTGCACGTGATTTGCATTTTCAAACCAATACCACCATTGATACTTTAGATTATACAGGTGATGGGTTAAATGCTGGTTCTAAGGTTGTGTTTGCAGCTGCTGGTGACAAGAAAGTAGAGCTGGCGCGTTATTTATCTGCTAATCTAGACCTTCCAAGGCCATTTGATAAGGCTAAATTGGCTCTTCCTGGTATAATGGTGGTGCAAGGCGCAAAATTTGAATCTTATACAAATGAACAAAGGGTATTAGCAGAATGGACTTCCGCGGCTAAGGATATAGCTTTTGAAGGCATAAAAATGATTGTTTTGGTAGAAGATGTAGATTTTGCTGCAGCCAACGAAAATAACTTTGTGTGGGAGACTTTTACGAAGTCAAATCCAGCGTATGATATTTATGGTATTCGTTCGTTCAATAGATTTAAGCATTGGGGGTGTGATGGCCCTCTTATTATAGATGCTCGACGAAAACCTCATCATGCTCCAGATTTAATAAAAGATCAAGATGTAGAGCGACGAATAGACCGTTTGTTTGCGCCTGGAGGTTCTTTACATGGGATAGCATAATAAATAAACAAAGCATCGAATATTCGATGCTTTGTTTATTTAGATATAATTTAAAGATTGAGTTTGGTTTATTTGTTCTTTTGATCGTCTTTTAATCTCTTGATTAACTTTGCGGAGCTGTGTTAATAGCGGGATAAGAATCATAGGGAAAACAAAAATTGGAAATAGAATATACCATGAGTTTTCAAATACTTTTTTTGTAGCAAATAGATATACTAATAACGCACTAGCTATTATACTAATCAGCGTAAAACAAATAGAGAAATTTCTTAATAAATCTCTTCTCCGTATCAATAAATCATAATTAAGAACATTTTTCGAACTTCTTTTCATAGATTATTAATTTGTTTGGCGTACTAATATAGTAGGTTTTGGTATGGTATAAGTTTAATATTTTTAAAATTTCTTACCTGTTTTTATTTGTAACTATCAATGTGTCTATGTTTGATTTTTTAGAAATTACACTTCATTAATTTTGTTTTTTTTATATGTAGTGAAATAAATTAACCTACATCTAGGTACTGTTATGGTTGATTTAATACCGTTTGTCGCCTATTATCTATGCTTTTAAGCTAATAATTGGATCTATTTCACAATGATATGTTTTTTTATATTATGGTGTTTTTATTCTTTAAAAGATATAATGTAATTATTAAAACTATTTAATCACTTGGTTTTTCTATTTTATTTAAATTTATTTCGTCTCAATAAATTAGGGGGTGTAGTTAGGTTGTTCATAATTGGGGAATAATTTATTAATTAAGCGCGATTATAGTACATAACTGCTATGTACTTCGTATAGTTAGCTTGTGTAAATAGTTGACCTTAAGTCTTATTTTTTTGTGCGATAGCATTGTGAATAGGGAATGAATTTTGATAGATTATTTAATAGCAGCAATGATATTAAAATGACCATTTACAGTAGTGTAATCTTTATTTTTGTAGTGCAAAATTTAAGGAGGTTACAGATTCAATATGAAGAATATTTTAGTTATTAATGGGGGGCAAGTTTTAGCACATTCAGGAGCAAAGTATAATACCACAATTACAGAGGTTACGCTCGATTTTTTTAATAATAAAGAAGGGTTTGAAGTCAAATCTACACAGATTGCGGCAGGTTATGATTGTGCTGTTGAAGTGGATAAGTATGTGTGGGCTGATGTAATAATATATCACACGCCTATCTGGTGGTTTCAATTGCCATATGATTTTAAAAAATATATCGATTTAGTTTTTACTGAAGGATATGGTAGCCTATACAGAAGCGATGGTCGTAAAAGTGAAAATCCTGCAGTAAACTATGGTACTGGTGGATTGTTGCAGGGAAAGAAGTACCTATTGACAACGAGTTGGAATGCACCGAAAGAAGCTTTCACGTTACCGGGCGAATTTTTTGGCCAGAAAAGTGTCGATGAAGGTCCTTTGTATGGGTTTCACAAGATGAATGAGTTTATAGGTATGTCAGCATTACCAAGCTTTCATTTTCACGATGTAGAAAAGAATAATAAGATGGAGGCAGATATTAATGCATGGATAGCACATCTAGAGAATGTTATCGCATAATACTATAGTGTTGATCATCATTTATAGTGATTATTTGTAAAAAGCGCCCTGTTACTTAGCTGTATCAGGGCGCTTTTTTACTGCTGTAATACCTCATTCATACCCGTGTTGTGTAGATTATACCATAAAATGCGATTACTACTTAATTAAAACTGTAGTGTTTGTTGCTAATTGAATACCATCTAAGGTCTGTAATTACTAGGATAGCCTAGCTAATCTTTTCTAAATGGATGTCATTGAAAACTATTTTTCTTCCTTCTCGTAACAACTACGTTTCAATAGATTTTTAATCATTTTTACCTTTATTTTGATGGCATAGGCATTGATATTTTAGTATGTTTGTATATATAATAATCAAAGGGAATACATTACATGTCATCTATACTAATAAAAAATGCACAGGTCGTAAACGAAGGTAAGATCGAAACGTTGGACTTGTTTATCAAAGACGGTCGTATTGAAAAAATCGGTGGTCAATTGGACTTGAAAGCAGATCAAGAAATTAATGCTGAAGGCTTACACTTGTTACCGGGACTGATTGACGATCAGGTGCATTTTAGAGAGCCGGGATTGACATATAAGGCAAATATTTTTACGGAAAGCCGTGCTGCGGTAGCGGGGGGTACTACATCTTTTATGGAGATGCCAAATACCGTTCCTAATACATTGACGCAGCGATTACTGCAAGATAAGTATGATATAGGTCAAGATAGTTCATTAGCAAATTACTCTTTCTTTATGGGAGCAGGTAATGATAATTTGGACGAGGTATTGAAGACCAACCCGCGAGATGTGTGCGGTATTAAAGTGTTTATGGGGTCTTCTACAGGTAATATGTTGGTGGATAGCGAGGTCGCTTTGGAGAATATTTTTCGCAATGCGCCGACCTTAGTAGCCACACATTGTGAAGATGAAGCTACCATAAAAGCTAATCTTGCGCTGTACAAAGAGCAGTATGGAGATGCTATTACCATCAATATGCATCCTTTAATTCGTTCAGCAGAAGCATGTTATTTGTCTTCATCTAAAGCTGTTGAATTAGCTAAGAAAAATAATACAAGATTACATATTTTACATATTTCGACAGGCAAAGAAACGGCATTATTTACGAATGATATTCCATTGGAGCAGAAACGTATTACCGCAGAAGCTTGTATCCACCATATGTGGTTTTCGGATTTAGACTATTCTACTAAAGGGAATTATATAAAATGGAATCCTGCTGTAAAAACGGTAGATGATCGTGATCAAATATTGAAAGCAGTATTGGATGGTCATATCGATGTGATAGCAACAGATCATGCCCCTCATACTATTGAAGAAAAAGAACAAGCTTATTTGCAAGCTCCTTCGGGCGGGCCTTTAGTTCAGCATGCGCTTCAAGCGTTATTGGATTTGGTGCAGCAAGGGAAGATGACTTTGGAACAAGTGGTTCAGAAGACAGCGCACAATACAGCTATCGCCTTTCAAATCGAGCAACGTGGATTTATTCGTGAAGGGTATTGGGCAGATTTGGTACTCGTAGATTTGAACAAACCATATACGGTAAATCGTGCAAATATATTGTCCAAATGTGGCTGGTCACCATTTGAAGAACACACTTTCTCTTCTTCAATTGAGCACACTATCGTCAGTGGAA
The DNA here is from genome assembly GCF_022627575.1 of Sphingobacterium rhinopitheci. Lineage (GTDB taxonomy): Bacteria > Bacteroidota > Bacteroidia > Sphingobacteriales > Sphingobacteriaceae > Sphingobacterium > Sphingobacterium rhinopitheci. The sequence continues at coordinate 149,497 of NZ_JADEYQ010000006.1, read as the reverse complement.
ATATAGCCTATTCTAAGGGGCAGATTATGGAAGTAGGTTCAGGACATCGTTTATTATTTAATAGATAATGGATAAAAGGACATTTCTTAAATCATTGGGTTTAGGCTTAGGAGCCTTTACACTTTCGGATACTACTGTACAAGCAGCGATCGATATTGTTCCTCAAGTGAAATCGCTGTTGAGAGCTAAAACCCTAAAAGAGGGGGATACAATAGGTATTATTACGCCTGCAGGTGCACTGTCGGAAGAGGAAACGATTACCATGACTAAGGAAGTGTTGACTTACCTTGGTTTCAAGGTCAAGGAAGGGAAATATATTCGTGCCCGCTATGGCAATTTAGCAGGTAAAGATCAAGAGCGATTAGCGGATTTGCATAGTATGTTTGCTGATAAAGAAGTAGATGGTATCTTGTGTATTCGGGGTGGCAATGGTGCATCTCGATTATTGCCCTATATCGATTACAACTTGATCCGCAATAACCCTAAAGTATTATTGGGATATAGTGATATCACCGCTTTGATATTAGCTTTTTATGCGAAGACAGGATTGGTGTCTTTTCACGGTGTGGTAGGGAGCAGTACATGGAGCAATTATGTCGTTAAGCTGTTTAAAGAACAGTTTATAGAAAATAAATTGGCCACATTTACGAATCCTGTAAAAGCTGAAAATCAAATTATTCAATATAAAGATCGTATACAAACAATCACGCCTGGTATAGTAGAAGGAACAATATTGGGGGGTAATCTAACTTTATTGACTGGTCTATGTGGTTCTCCATACTTACCCGATTTTAAGGATGCTATATTATTCATTGAAGAGATAGGGGAGAAATCAGATCGTATGGATCGTATGTTTTGTCAATTGATGAATGCTGGAATTTTAGCGCAGATAAAAGGTTTTATTTTTGGTAAATGTACCGACTGTGGTCCTGAACAAGCATATGGTGCCTTTACATTGGATCAAATGTTAAATGATTATATCAAGCCTTTGGGGATACCAGCGTATTCTGGAGCAATGATAGGTCATATATCTGATCAATTTTTGATCCCTGTAGGTGTCCGTGTCCGTATGGATGCCTCGTTGGGGAAGATTGAGTACTTGGAGAAATCATTGATATGAGAAATATATTAATACTAGTTTGTGCTATTGGAATTTTTACGTCTTGCGACGCTAAAAAAGATACACAAATGAATATAAATGCTATGAAGATAGATACGACAACATTTAACTCGATTTATAGTAAATACAAAGAATCGGCTTTGCAACACCGCAGATTTAAACACTATGATGTAGATTCACTTGTTCAAATTCATAAGCAGCGAGATATTATTGCTGTCCAAAAAATAGGAGAGTCTTTTCAAAAACGTGCTATATATGAATTAAGCTATGGTTCAGGAGATAAAACAGTGATGTTGTGGTCGCAGATGCATGGCGATGAGCCTACAGCAACGATGGCATTATTTGATTTATTTAACTTTTTAGAAGGTAAAGGTGATGGTTATGATGACATCCGAAAGTTATTGAGCAGCAAGCTTAATATACATTTTATCCCTATGCTGAATCCTGATGGTGCCGAGTTATATACCCGACGCACAGCACAGAGTATAGATATGAATAGAGATGCTCGTGCGGGTCAAACGGTAGAAGGTGCTTTATTGCGTGCGCGTGCTGCAGCATTAAAGCCTCAATTTGGCTTCAATTTGCATGATCAAAATATATACTATAATGTGCCGGGGACAAAAAATCCAGTTTCCATATCGTTGTTAGCACCAGCATTCAATGAATCTCGTGATATCAATGAGGTACGTGAAGGTGCCATGCAAATGGCTGTGGGGATGAATAATATTTTGCAACAGTATATCCCTGATGCTGTCGCAAAGTATGACGATACATATACGCAGCGCGGATTTGGGGACAATTTTCAATCGTGGGGTGCAAGTACAGTACTAATAGAATCTGGTGGTATGAAGGGTGATCCTGAGAAACAACAGATTCGTAAATTGAACTTTATCATCATCCTAAATGCTTTAATTGAAATTGCGGAAGGTAGTTACCAAAATTATGATAAAAAGGATTATGAGGATATTCCTTTCAATGCCTCTCAATTGCACGATGTTGTATTGCGTAATGTATTGGTGGAGCGTGATGCTATAGTTTACAAAACGGATATTGCGATACGTCGCAATGAAAGAACTGTAGACCGTGACTTTTTCGTTAGGGGAGCTATTGAAGATATTGGCGATTTACAGGAATCTTTTGGCTATGATGAGTTAGATGCTGAAGGGTTACATGTCATACAAGCAAAAATACAGGCTAATCCTATTAACGATTTATCAATGTTAACAGAACAAGCTGCTTTCGAGTTATTGAAGAAAGGAATTATGGGAGTAGCTGTTAAAAAGAATGTGGAACCACAGACGCTACCGTTACACAATTATCCTATTCATTTTTATAAACAAACAGTTTTTTACCCTACGACAACCATAGATTTGGGGGGAACAGCTAATTTTTATTTAGCCGATAAGGAGGGGGATTTAAAATATGCTATTTTCAATGGCTATTTAATAGATTTATCCAAACAACCCGAAGTATTTAAGTATAAAAGTAGGGTTTATTAGGGTTTAAATAACGTAAGGAACTAGTTTAGTACTAGTTTTTTACTTTTTATTAGTTTAGGATTATTCCTTATAAGTTACAATTTTAATGAAGCGCTATTTCGATATTAATTATAATAGACAACTATTTTTTCTTCTATTTTCTTTTTTTTCTTGTTATCAAGTCAATGCTGCTTCTACAATACAAAAGATAGATCAAGAGCATGTTTACTCTTCTATCCAGTTTGGTAACGGCTTATTGGATTTACGATTTCCAAGAGCTGAAAATCCCACGATGACCGAAGAGCCATATATCCAGAGTGGCAAAAATAATCTTATTTATGTAACCTTACCACAGACTCTAAATACCAATGCTGTAAATATGGAAGTATATTGTCCTATAAACAGCTCTGTCAAAGTAAATGGTATTCCTGTTCCAAAAAATTATGGTCTTTTGAATGGAAAAGATGTAGCTATTGTCATGACGAATATCAATATTGATGCGAATATCAATTTGGAGATAACGTCACAATTTGGTACTAAGGTTGAATATGATGTATTACCTAAATTAGGAATTAAAGAGCTAGATAGTATTATCTATAATTTTAAAGAAAAGTATAATATACCTGGTGTTTCTTTTGCTGTCGTGAATGTAGATAGCACAAAAACGGTGTATCAATCGGGCTATGGATATGCGATCAAAGAAAGTAAAACTAGGGTTCAGCCAAGCCATTTGTTTAGGTTGGCATCGATGTCAAAGCAACATACCGCAGTTGGGATTCTGAAATTGGTAGAGGATGGCAAAATTGCGCTTAATGATACTGTTTTTGGGCCTAATGGTATTTTGAAGGACAAATTTCCTAATGTGCCAAATAGAGCGACTGCTATCACTGTTCGTAATCTATTAGAGCACACTAGTGGTTATAGTACGCACCCAGATTATATGTTTGATAAGCTTTATACTGGATGGTCAATGGAGCAACGTATTCAAGCAATGCTCAGAAGTAGGCAATTGAATGAACCTGGGGCTGTGTTTGCTTATTACAATACAGGATACGGTATATTGGGCTATATTATCGAGACGGTATCAGGTAAGTCGTATAGTCAATATATGGAAGATCTGTACCATAGTGTCGGTATTGATAATATACATGTGGGAGGGACACAGGCAGAAAGACGGCCAGATGAGGTGGCTTACTATGGTCAAAATAGTGCTAATGCTGAAGGCTTAGATATGGGGGTCAGAGCGCCTGCTGGTGGATTAATTGCCTCTATCGATCAGCTTATCAAATTGTTGTGGCGATTGGATGGTAAAGACAATATCCCTGATCTATTGAATGCAGAAACTAGACAATTGATGTTTACACCTTCTTCTACAGGAAGATCAAGATATACGTTGGGATGGCGCACAAATCATCAATATTTCCCTCAGAGCTTTTATCATGGCGGCACATTGGCTGGTGTTGCTACCTTTTGGGTTTATTCGGGCGGATATGCTGTTATATTCCTTTGTAATTCACGAAGTAATATCAGACGTTTTGATGACGAATTCTATAGAATGGCACGTGATATTATTGCGGATGTTAAAGAAAAACAATTTTAAAACTAAAAAAGCTCTTTCTCAGATTAGAATGAGCTTTTTTAGTTAAGATTATTAGTCAATTTTTTGTCGTTTATCGTCGTATAGACCGAGCAACAAACTATTTCCTTCTGTATCTATAACGATTCCACCATATACGGCATTTTCATATTTCTCCGCTTTACCTTCTTCAAAGAAATAGGACTCAGTGCCTATATTTGTAGTCCATTCATTGGGCGAATTATATTTAATTATTTTTTCTCTAGGATGCAAGGGTGTGCTCTTTGGTTGTAATCTTATCGCTTTAGCAACGTTGTTGCCATCAACTTGTAAAACGCAGTATCCCCTTTTTTGTATTTTAGATTTATCTATATTGTCAGAGAAATCATAGCGCAGCGTCATATAATCACCTTGCATGAGTGATCGAGGATCAACGGGTGCTAATCGGAACAAAATTAGCTCTCCACTATCTAATAAATCTTCTTTTTTAAGAACGGAATAATTAAAATAGATTAATAATGCTACAAGATTAATCAAAATAAGATACCATTTAAGATTTTTCATGGGCACTAAGATTTTTTGATGTTAGATAATAGACCAATAAGAATAGAAAACCCGTTAGCATTAGAATAATAGACTTAAATAGTAAGGTTACTTCCATGTCATAGTAAAAGCGCGTGATGAAATACAAAAATGATAGTATTCCTAAGGCAATCCCTGTTTTGTAGTTAATATAAAAGCAGCTAAGAATAAGTAATAGTGCTCCCGGAATATTCGGCTGGATTGTACTGGGTAATAGTACAATCAAAGCTGCGCTGTATATAATAGCTTTTTGTTTGCGATTAGTAATTGTTAATTGCTGTAGTATTTTCGTTATTAGATAGAAGAATAAGCCTATCGTGACTACTAATGTGATACTATAAGAAAAGATATTAAAGCTATAGCTGTCTATTTCTAGCACTTGAAACGTACGAAGGTTGAATGTGCTCCACCCATTGAGTTTGTAGATGTAAAATACGATTGATGCAATTTTAAGCGGTTCATAAATCTTTGCTAAATGCTTGCTGTAGCTTATAATCTTGGCTTCTTTCGTGAGTATAAATAGCGTAAGAATAGCTATCCCATTATAGAAAAATGGAAACAGTTGATATAAGTCAAATTCTTTTAATAAAAATTCAATACAACCATATATTATTAACGTAGCAATAAGGGCTATTACATAATTATTTAAATAAATGAGCGTAAATGTCGCAACCACTAATAAGCATATTAAGATAACTTTTATATCAATTTGTGCTTGCGACATTCCAAATGCCAATAAACCATATCCTGTGCAATAAAGGCTTAGTAGAAATGTATCTAAGAAGGTTTCATGAACCTGTGTCGTCAAATAGCTTGGTATAATAATCAATAAAATTCCTAAACCTATCATAAATAGAGGATAGTCATATATTCCGATTAGGAAGAGAAAACCAATACCAAATACGCAAGTTAGTAGCGCACCAAAGATTGTTAAAGCCTTGATGACCATGGTTTGTTGTTCTTTACTACTTGAAGCATAAGCGGAACTGACAGCTTCTTCATCGACCAAAAAAGGTTTTTTAGCTATAGATTTAAGGTATTCTATGCTAGTGGCAGATCTATTATTATTCATTTGTCCATTTTTGTTGAAGGTTTAATAATAATTTGATTACTCCCGTAAATGCTGCAATACTAAAAATAGTGATAAAAAATATGGCCATTTCATCATTCATTATTCTGAATATATAATATATGGCTATTAGGATTATGCTGACTGCCATCAAAGCGATATAGGTGACTTTTTTTGTAGCTATAGCCTGCAATACGCCTAAAAGATAAATAGTACTGACTACTAGTAAACATAAAAGTGTATAAGGGATGGACTGGGTATCATACAGTGACGTTATAGTGAGTGTTGAAAATCCTGTAATAGCTATAGCCAGGCTATTTAAATACCAATTAGGTAATGTAAGTTCAGATTTTATTCTTCCTAATAGTGTAAAGGATATTAACAGGAAGCTATTTAAGGCTAAGAATAGGAGGGATGAGGTCGTGTCGCTCCAATTGCTGGCAACCTGATCCATATAATAATACAAGGTTGTATTGAGTAATATACTATATAACAGCCAAAGAGGAGCGTAATAACCAACTATTGTCCATACAGTAATAAATACGGTCCATCCCAAAAAAAAGTCATATGCATTAGCACCAGTTTGGTATATCTGTCCAAATACGGCGAATAAAGCACCAACAAGGGCGGATGTCGCTGTCAGCACGATATTTTTAATCGTTGTATTGGCTTTGGATATTACAATACATAATACGCCTGATATAATCAATAATTGTATAATACCTAGTTTTAGGAACTTATGTAGATCATCCCAATTGTAGGCAAAAAAGAAAATAATACCCGTTATTAAGAAACCTAGACCTAGGCTTATAAAAAGAAGCTTTAAAAATCGGCTCCAGTCATTTTTGCTGGTGTATATTTTGTGTTGTAGAGCATCTTGAAGGGTGGATTCATCGATATCACTATGTCTACTAATGATATGGATGTCTTTACGCTGGATTTCTTCCATTAACTAGGATTTTATACTTAAAATACAATATATAACTTTTTGGGCGATGAAGGAAACATAAGATCTTGTGATCTGCCTTTACTAACAGGTATCTCTTTTAATTGAGATACATACTATTCCTATGTTTAATACTTATTGTTTATCTCTTTTTTAACTTTTGCTCTGTGCTATAAATCAAAGATGAGGGGTAAGCATATAACTATAGTTAGCGTAAGGAGTAATTTGTAAATGCAAGCATCACCTGTTCTACTGAATTTATAAACTATAAGTTGCTGTAGGTTTATTTCTCTAATAAAAATATGTAATTTTTTACGATTTAAGCTAGTCTAGTAAGTTTTATACAATTGGGATGAATGTAATACAAAAAACCACTTCTACAATGATAGTAAGAAGTGGTTTTCAGGTATTAAATACTAAAGTATTTATGCATTATTTTTTTTAAATCTTCAGGGGTATCTATGGCATCATTACTGTGGTTAGATATAGCTGTCTGTATAGTATAGCCATTGTCTATCCAGCGTAATTGTTCTAAAGCTTCCATTCTTTCTAAATCAGAAATTGGCAGCTTGCTAACTTCTGTAAGTACTGCAGTACGATATCCATATATACCTATATGGTTATAGTAGGGTCTGTTTTGTAACCATTCTTTAGGATCGATACCACGTAAAAAAGGAATTGCTTGTCGTGAAAAGTAAATTGCTTTACCTGTATTGTTTAATACGACTTTAGGCTTATTTTCATTAAATAATTCCTCGTTTGATTCTACTTTACGTACCAAAGTAGCTATGTCTGTTTGCTTATTCGCAAAACAGGAAACCAAAAGGTCGATTTGTTGCGGGTCTATAAATGGCTCGTCACCTTGAATATTGATGGCTATATCAAAACCAGTGATATTACGGATCACCTCGGCACATCTATCGGTGCCCGATTGGTGTGCGCTATTTGTCATTATCACATTGCCCGCAAAGCTTTTTACGTGATCATAGATGCGTTGATCGTCTGTAGCGACGATTACTTCATCCAGACTGCTCGCATGCTTGGCTTGCTGATATACACGCTGTATCATTGATTGACCTGCGATATCCACCAATGGTTTTGCAGGAAAACGTGTCGATGCATAGCGTGCCGGTATTATTCCAATAACTTTCATATCCCGAAATTAAGGAATATTATTAAGTTCATAAAAAAAAGCTGTCATTTCTGACAGCTTTAATATAAATGATTGATTAGTTAGTCTTAGTGAATAAATAGCAACTCGCGTAATTTTGGAAGTGGCCATTTAGCATCGTCAACAATTTTCTCCAATTTGTTAACGTGGTAACGGATATCATCGAAGTATGGTTTTACGATTTGATCGTAAGCAATCGCTAACTCACGCATATCTTCGATAGTATTTGCTTTTTTACGTGCTTGACGCATTTCTTCAGATTTCTCTAAGATAAGATTTGTGTGCTTAGAAATACGCTCTACTAAGTTTAGTTGTGAAGAGTAAGCTTCTTTTGCTAAACCTAAATCTTTCAATCCTTTAACGTTAGTGATCAACTCATTTTGGTACGTGAAACATGCAGGAGCGATTTGACTGTTTACAATCTCTCCGATAACACGCGCTTCGATTTGTAATTTTTTGTAGAAGTTCTCTAACAATATTTCATGACGCGCTTCAGATTCACGTTTTGTATAAATACCTAATCTTTCGAACAATTCTAAAGACTCTTCAGTTACATAAACGTCTAATGCTTTTGGCGTAGACTTGATATTAGATAATCCTCTAGCTTCAGCTTCAGCAGCCCACTCATCACTGTAACCATTGCCTTCAAAACGAATAGCTTTAGATTCTTTGATGTATTTGCGGATTACGTTTAAGATGGCTAAGTCTTTTTTCGTGCCTTTTTTGATTTGTTTGTCTACTTCAATTTTGAAATCAATCAATTGTGCCGCAACGATTGTATTTAATACAGTCATCGGTAATGCAGAGTTTGCTGATGATCCTACAGCACGGAATTCAAACTTGTTTCCTGTGAACGCAAATGGTGACGTACGGTTACGGTCTGTTGTATCCAATCTCAATTCAGGGATTTTTGGAATACCATGCCATAAGTTAGCCTCCGATTTCACCTTCTTAGCTACGCGTGCTGATTCAACTTCTTCTAATATTTCATCCAATTGTGATCCTAAGAAGATAGAGATGATAGCAGGAGGAGCCTCATTAGCACCTAAGCGGTGGTCATTACTTGCACTAGCGATAGATGCTCGTAATAAGTCAGCATATTGGTGAACAGCTTTGATGGTGTTAACGAAGTACGTTAAGAACATCAAGTTGTTTTTTGGAGTTTTACCAGGAGATAATAAGTTAACGCCTGTATTAGTGATCAATGACCAGTTATTGTGTTTACCAGAACCATTAACACCAGAATATGGTTTTTCGTGTAATAATACTTTAAAGTTATGACGGATAGCAACTTGCTCCATTACGTTCATCAACAATTGGTTGTGATCGATTGCTAAGTTGATCTCTTCATACATAGGAGCACACTCAAATTGTGAAGGTGCTACTTCATTATGACGTGTTTTTAAAGGGATGCCTAATTTTAAAGATTCATTTTCTAAATCTACCATGAATGCTAGAACGCGCTCAGGAATTGAACCAAAATAGTGGTCATCTAATTGTTGTCCTTTAGCGGACATATGTCCAAATAATGCACGACCCGTCAATTGTAAATCTGGACGAGCGTTATATAAAGCCAAGTCAACTAAGAAATATTCTTGCTCGATACCTAAAGATGCATTTACTTTAGTGATACCTTTGTCAAAGTATTGAGCTACATCTGTAGCCGCTTTATCAATCGCACTAACAGCTTTTAATAAAGGAGCTTTGTAATCTAAAGATTCACCTGTATAAGATACGAATACCGTAGGGATACATAATGTCTTACCAGCAGCAGTCTCGAAGATAAATGCTGGAGATGAAGGATCCCAAGCAGTATAACCACGAGCTTCAAACGTATTACGGATTCCTCCGTTAGGGAATGAAGAAGCATCTGGCTCTTGTTGAACTAATGCATCAGCCGTAAATTTTTCAATAGCATTACCATTTTCGTCAGGTTCGAAGAAAGCATCGTGCTTTTCTGCAGTAGTTCCTGTTAAGGGTTGGAACCAGTGCGTGTAGTGAGAAACACCATTTTCTAAAGCCCATAGTTTCATGGCTTGAGAGATAAACTCAGCTAATTCACGAGTGATAGGCTCATTCTCTTCGATTGATTTTGATAATTCTTTGAAAGTAGTCTTAGGCAAGTAATCTTTCATTTTGGCAATTGTAAATACATTTTTGCCATAAATATTGATTGCTCTTTTCGTAACTACCTTTTCCTCTGATGATGTACTTCTTGTAGAAGCCACATTTACTGATTCGAATCTAAAGTTTGACATTTTGGGTGTATAGTTGAATATTTTTACGTTTCGTTTCGTTATGATAGTTCAAAAATACATTTTGAAAATTAAAAAACACATTTTTTTTGAAAAAAAACAAAAAAACCTCTAAAAAATGACTTTAAAAGGTTTTTTAGAGGTTTTTGTTGTTGATTTTTGAGTATTTATTGGTGTTTATTGATTTCTGTACCCCAATTTATGCCTTTTTTTAGTGCAGGAACACCTTTTTCTATCCATTCTGCGGCAGGTTTTCCTTTTAAAAAGTGGTCAAAAAATTGAGATTGGCGTAATTGTATGTCTTTCCTGTTTTGTCTTTGTAATAAATTATGATCATCACCATTATAATTTAATAACCATACTGGCTTCTGAAGCCTGCGTAAAGCGGTGAACATCTCTATCCCTTGGTACCATGGCACCGCACCATCATTATCATTGTGCATTATAGCTACAGGGGTATTTACTTTATCCATAAAGAATAAAGGAGAATTTTCTATATATAGATCCCTATTTTCCCATAAGGTAGCACCAAGACGGCTTTGTGTTTTCTCATACTGAAATTGACGAGACATCCCTGTTCCCCAACGTATACCACCATATGCCGATGTCATGTTTACAACTGGAGCACCTGTCCATGCCGCAGCATACATATTCGTACGTGTTATTAAGTGAGCTACCTGGTAACCACCCCAGCTTTGTCCCTGTATCGCCATTTTGGTGGAATCAACCCATTTATTGTTCTCCGCTAAATAGCGCATTCCGGAGTTGATATATTCCTCAGCAGATTGCCCCGGATAACCGATCTCATACCTTATATCCGGTGAGAATACCAAGTATCCATTACTTACGTAGTAAGGGATATTCAAACGTGATGGCGTAGGAGCCGGTGCTTGGTAGCTGTAAAGGCCCTCTGTTGATGTTTCATAAAAATACGCTATGATAGGGTATTTCTTGTTAGGGTCAAAATCTTCAGGTTTGTATAATATTCCTTCTGCTTTATATCCTTTAGGAGTTGTCCAATGAACCAATTCAGCTGTTCCCCAGTTGTATTTTTCTTGTTGTGCATTAATATCTGTGAGTTGAATCTCGTCTTTGAAGTCATGGGACAAATAAATATTGGGACTTGTACTATAGTTTTCTTTAACATAGACCAATGTTTTGTTGTTTGCATCAGATTGTATTGATTTATACGAGTATTTGTCCTGAATAATCTGCTTTGGGTCACTATTTTTTGCTAAATTCAATGAAAAGAAGCCATTTTCCTTATTAATTTCATTGAAACTTGATAGAATAAGGTTTTCTTTCTTGTCTATAGTGAATGCTTTAGGACGTAAAGTAGGTATTTTTAAATTTAATACTCTAAATGTTATTTTATTCGTTCTACCATATGACTTAGTGATATTTTCTTTGGTCTTTCCATCTAGTGAAATATACCAAATATCATATCTATCATTCAGATAGATACCTTTGTAGTCTGATGACCACGCAGCTATCCCATATGACGAAGGAGATATTGGCATATCATTTAATTCATTCGCAAAGGTTACGTTAATATTATCGGTTAAAGCTTTTTCGGTACCTGAGGTGATATCGTAGGCGTACCATTGCTGATTTTCATTATTAAATAAAACTATATTTTTAGCATCAGGAGATAAGTAAGCGTGGCCAAACCAATCTTTTTTGATCAGTTTCTGATCACCATTTGTTGTATTTATAATATATATATCTTGAGCTGTAAATCCTTGCCATTGCATTTCGATAGTTTTACCAAAATTTGATGTCGCTAATATCCATTCTTCATTACCAGTGTCCGAAGAACTATATCTATTGAATTTTTCAGTTAATAAAGGTACAACGGAATTTGTATTAATATCGTAAGCGCTAAGGTAACTCTTCGATTGATCTCTTTTTAAGTTAACGAGTTGTTGCGTCATCAACGTTTCATCTTTCCAATGCCAAATATCTACTTTAGCATTTTCAAACTCTACAAGCGTTGTATCTTTTACGGCAGGAATAGGTGCTAAGCCAAAGAATATCTTTTTACCCGAACCATTGAAGGTTAGGCTGCCGTCGCCGGATACGTACCAATCTTTGGGGATATTGGCTGTGTTTTTATCCGCTATGATTTTTGCTGTATCTAAGGCAGGTGAATAGTAATATAGTTTGAAATCCTTTGTAGGGTTCTTAACAGGGCTTTTATCTGCTAGGAAAGCGAGTTGATGGTTTTTGTCGTCGAAGGTAAAGTTTTTATAGACACCTTTACCATGTGATATTTTTTTTATCTCCTTTTTTACGATATCGTATAGATATAATCCATCTACCCCCGAACTATCTTTCTCCCCTGTCTTTTTGTTGAATACCAAATAGCGCTCGTCATTACTAAACGAATAGGAATCAGCTTTCCAAAATTGCAGTGTATCTGCTGTGCTTAATTTATATAATATTAATACAGCTTCTTTTTTAGAATTTTTATTATCCGTTTTTTTTCCGGTATTTTCAGCTTTACTTTTAGTAGTATCTTGTTTTGTAGGTATATTTAGGTCTTGGACATAAGCAATATAATCCTCAAATTCAAAAGCTGTTTTGTGGCTTTTTATAGCGCCAATATTGTTATATTTTTGCGTTTTATCGAAGCTGAATATCGCTAAAGAGTCTTTAGGCAAATCGTCGGCCTTCTTTTTCTTGATTTTAGCTTCTCTTGTTTCTTTAAAATATGGTTTTAGCGTTACTACAAACTGATTTTCGCTATTATTCAATTTGCCATTTATTCCTCTATCAAATGATTTGATTAGTGTATTATTAGCTGTTTTTAAAACAGTCTCTGTATCTCCTTCTTGTGGAGATATACTATAGTACACTAGTTTTCCGCTTTTAGAAATGCTATTGTTACTTATGCTTTTCCAAAGATCATAAACAGAATGATCGATAGGTGGTTTTTGCGCAAATGCTTGCGTGGTAACCAACCCTAAGGTTAATAATGTAAGTTGTTTTTTCATTGAATGCTTATAATCTTTTATACCCAAAAGTAATAAAATGGATTCTTTTGTTTTGCAACAATTTTAGCACGTTAATTTTTCGTATATTTAAACTTACTTATAAAGAATACCTCATGAAATCAAATTCTATAATTATCACTATAATTGCTGCAGTTGCTATAATCGTTGTTGCTTGTATTTTTGGAAATGCCTATAGATTTAAGTACAATGCAAATAATACAATTAATGTAACAGGTAATGCTAAGAAGGATTTTGAATCTGATATCGTAAAATGGACAGCTACGTACAGCCAAAAGTCAATGAGCTTAAGTGAAGCCTCTGAAGAATTGAAAAGTGATCGTGCGTTGGTAAAGAGATTTTTGATTGAACAGGGGATTGCAGAAAGTGAAATAGTATTCAATGCTATTAATATTTCTAAAGATTTTTCCTACCATACTGATGCTAATGGTAATAGTTTCAATACTTTTTCGGGATATAGCTTGACTCAGACCATAAGTGTAGAATCCAAAGATTTAGTAAAAGTCGATAATGCATCTCGTGCTATATCTGCGTTAATCTCTCAAGGGGTTGAATTGTCCTCGAATACACCTAGCTATTATTATTCTAAATTAGAAGATCTTAAATTAGCGCTAATTGCTGAGGCTTCCAAAAATGCCAAAGCTAGAGCTGAAAATATTGCTAAGGAATCTGGCTCTACGCTAGGGGATATTAAAAAGGCTGATTTAGGAATATTCCAGATTACAGGACAAAATGATAATGAAGAATATTCTTACGGTGGGGTATTTAATACTACTTCACGATTTAAAACTGCCAACATAACGATTAAAGCTAGTTATGGTCTTTAACAATTAATAACAGTATTATTATTGTAATTACATCTTTACGTTATAGATTGCTATTATTTGGTATTTTAGGTTTCAAATTTAATTAACTAAACCCAATATGCTTCGTAAAGATTTTATTCGCTCCGCTTCATTGTTGGTCGGGTCGACTATAGTAGCTCCTTCTATTTCTTTAGCTTCACAATCTTCGAATACCAAATTCTTGAAAAAAGGATTAGGTTATGATATGATTCGTGAAGATCTTTCTGTGCTTGATAAATTTAAGTTGGTGCGAGACTTAGGATTCGACGGGATTGAAATAAATAGTCCTACCAATATAGATATTAACGAACTAGTAAATGCTATCGAACAGACAGGGATTCAAGTGCCGAGTACGGTTAACAAAGATCACTGGTCCATTCCTTTAAGTACATCAGATCTAAATATACGTCAGCAAATTGTTAAATCTATTAACCAATCATTGGAACAAACAAGGATTTTGGGAGGTGATACACTGTTAGTAGTACCTGGCATTGTTAGTGAAAATATGCCTTATGAGCTTGCTTATAATAATACGATGCAGACGGTAACCGAATTAATCCCATTAGTAGAAAAATCAGGTGTTAAAATCGGGTTTGAGAACGTATGGAATAATTTTTTGATTAGTCCTGTTGAAGCAAAGTATTTTTTGGAACAAATCAATCACCCTTTGTTTGGCTGGTATTTTGATATTGGTAATGTCTTACGTTATGGATGGCCTGAGCATTGGATAGAAACATTAAATTCTAAAATATTCAAATTACATGCGAAAGAATTTAGTCGTTCCAAAATGGACCAAGAGGGACTTCGGAAGGGTTTCAACGTTGAGTTAAATCAAGGTGATGTGAATTGGAAACAGGTGATGCGAAAACTTAAGGAAATAGATTATAAAGGAGAGTGGATTACCTTGGAAGTAGGAGGTGGAAATGCGGCACATTTACAAAAATTGTCACGGCAGTTGGATCTAATTATTACGAATTAAAAGGGATTTGTTTTTTTTATATTTTCTTGAATACGCTAGTATTTTTCTTATTTATTTAAATATTAATTAATATCAAATTAATAAATATTCGCAATCCTTGATAGTGTTAAATTATGTTAATTTATCCTTTTTTAAGCTGTTTAATGTCAATCTTTGTATTGAGGTAATTATTCATTATTTCATAATTTAGATTAATAATTGGTTTGGTAGTCCTGGAGTTCCCCACTTCAGGATTACTATTTTTGTCCAAATTTAAATCGCTATCTTTCAATCTGTAATTTAATGGCACAGTAGTTGTATTATTTATAATGATATAGTTTTCTAAATAAAATTGTATTTAGGTTAATAATTGGTTTGGTAATCCTGAAGCCCCCTAGCTTCAGGATTTTTTTCTATATAATATTGTAATCAGCTAATTTTCTTTGCTTATAATAATAAGCCTTATCTTCAGGTGTAATTTCACGAATTACGCGACATGGATTTCCCACAGCAATAACATTTGCAGGGATATCTTTTGTAACGACAGATCCTGATCCAATAACTGTATTTTCACCTATAGTAACATTAGGATTTATCACTACATTGCCACCTAGCCATACATTGTCACCTATAGTAACAGGTAGTGCATATTCTAACAATGTATTTCTAATCTCGTGATGAATAGGATGTCCCGCGGTATAAATAGAAACATTAGGACCGAACATGACATCATTACCTATCTTGACAGGAGCGGTATCTAGTATGGTAAGATGGTAATTGGAAAAGAAATTATTACCTATTTCAATGTTAAATCCATAGTCGCAATAGAAGGGTTGTTCAACGTGAAACATATTCGGTACGCTACCAAATAGTGCTTTTAGTACTGATTTTCGCTCTTTATAGTTTTTAGGGTCGATTTGATTATAGCGATAACATGCCCGCTGCGCATTTAGTCGTAAAGGGGCTAATTCTGGAGCATTTGCATAATATGGTTCTCCTGCAACCATTTTCTCTTTTTCTGATTTTGACATTCGCTTAGCATTTAGAGTATTCTATAGCTGTTGAAGATACTAAAATTAAGTATCTTTGCTATAATGAGTAAGGAAACTAGTTTGAAAATTGGAATTGTAGGTAGTGGAAGTTGGGCTACTGCTATGGTCAAAATGTTGACCGACAATACTCAACCTAAAAATGTATTATGGTGGGTGAGGAAGGAAGAGGATCGGGATTACATCGTTAGTTTTAAGCATAATCCATCTTATTTATCTGCTGTAGAAATAAAAGTTGCTCCGCATAATATATATATAGATGCAAAGGATGTAATTCAAGCTTCTGATATTATTGTGCTTAATACACCGGCGGCTTATTTGAAAGATGCGCTAAAAGATGTTTGTGAGGCAGATTTTAAAGGAAAAATCGTGGTGTCTGCTATTAAGGGGATTATTCCTGATGAAAATCAAGCAGTAGGGGATTATTTAGTGGAAAAATATAATATAAGTCTGCAAGATATTGTTGTTATAGCAGGCCCCTGTCATGCGGAAGAAGTGGCACAAGAGAAATTGTCTTACTTAACTTTTGGATGTAATAACCTAGAATTAGCGACAAAAGTAGCTACTTTTTTTGCATCGCATTATATTAAGACAGTGATCTCTCCAGATACAATGGGGATAGAATATGGCGCTGTTCTTAAGAATATATATGCTTTAGCAGGTGGTATGTGTCACGGACTCGGTTATGGGGATAATTTTCAAGCGGTTTTAGTATCTAATGCACTTCGAGAGATGGATTATTTTGTTAATGCATTGTCTCCTCGAGCTCGAGATATTAAGGCGTCGGCATATTTGGGTGATTTATTAGTTACTGCATATTCTCAATTTAGTCGTAATCGTACTTTTGGTAATATGATTGGTAAAGGATATACCGTTCAATCTGCTCAATTGGAAATGAATATGGTGGCTGAAGGATACTATGCTTCAGGCTGTATTCAATCTATAATTCAAAAGCATAATTTGGATATGCCTATTTGTAATATGGTGTATCAAGTGTTATATAATCATAAGTCGGCGACACGAGAAGTAGCTGAATTAGCCAAAATTTTTATATAAAATGATTAATAAGGAAAGAATAGCTGCGGAATATCAGCAGATACAGGATGAGATATGTGCTGCCCTTGAAGCTTTAGACGGTAAAGCTAAGTTTCAAGAAGAGATTTGGGAAAGAGATGGCGGAGGCGGTGGTCGAACACGTATTATTCAGAACGGTAATCTCTTCGAAAAAGGGGGTGTAAATTTTTCGGCTGTTTATGGTAAATTACCGGAGGCTATTAAGAAAGCTTTTGCTGTAGACGAAGAGGACTTCTTTGCTACAGGTGTATCTATTGTTATTCATCCTAATAATCCGCATGTACCTATCATTCATATGAATATTCGTTATTTCGAATTGAATGAAAATATGCGTTGGTTTGGTGGTGGGATAGATTTGACACCACATTATGTCATAGCAGATGATGCCACGTTTTTTCACCAGCAATTGAAGAATGTATGTGATAAACATCATGCTGATTTCTATGCGGAGTTTAAAACTTGGGCGGATAATTATTTCTTTATCAAGCACCGCAATGAAACGCGCGGGATTGGTGGTGTTTTTTATGATAAACTAACTCCAGAAAAGACAGGGTTGTCTTACGAAGAAATATTTAATTTCTCTTGTGATTTAGGGCGTACTTTCGCGCCTACTTATACAGAATTAGTAAATAGACACAGTAAAGATACATTTACTACTACGCATAAAGACTGGCAACTGTTACGTAGAGGACGTTATGTAGAGTTTAATTTGGTATATGATTCTGGTACTAAATTTGGTCTTGAGACAAATGGTAGAATAGAATCTATTTTGATGAGCTTGCCTGCGCAGGCAAATTGGTTTTATGATTTTAAGGCTATTCCAGGATCAGCGGAGCAGCAGACGCTAGATTATTTGCGCAAGGGTGTGAATTGGGTAGAATAGGTATTGGTATAAAACTAATCAATGATAAATTTCAAAAGGTTTAAATTAGACAATGGATTGACTGTATTAGTGCATGAAGATCACAATACAGCAATGGCTGTTGTCAATATATTGTATAAAGTGGGGGCTCGAGATGAGTCTCCGGATCAGACAGGTTTCGCCCACTTATTTGAGCATTTGATGTTTGGAGGTTCGGTAAATATCCCGAGTTATGATGCACCATTACAATTGGTAGGCGGTGAGAATAACGCCTTTACAAGTAATGATATCACAAATTATTATCTGACATTGCCAGCTAATAATTTAGAAACTGCTTTTTGGTTGGAGAGTGATCGTATGTTGAGCTTAGCTTTTAGTGAGAAAAGTTTAGATGTTCAACGTCAAGTGGTTATCGAAGAGTTTAAGCAGCGCTACCTTAATCAGCCTTATGGTGACGTGTGGTTGAAGTTGCGCCCGCTCGCTTATAAGGAACATCCGTATCGTTGGGCTACTATTGGTAAAGAGATAAGTCATATTGAGGAAGCTCAAATGGATGATGTAAAGCGTTTTTTTACTAAATATTATAGCCCTAATAACGCCGTAATGGTTGTTGCGGGTGATGTTGATTTTGAAGAAGTAAAACGGTTGTCTGAAAAGTGGTTCGGTGATATTGCTTCTGGTGAAGAGATAGTGCGTAATCTATCTGTCGAGCCTAAGCAAACCGAATCCAGAAGGGAGATAGCAGAGGCTGATGTTCCTGTAGATAGTATTTACATCGCTTTTCATGGTCCTGATCGTCTTTCCAAAGAATACCAAACGATGGATTTGTTATCAGACATTTTATCTCGAGGTTCTTCCTCTCGTTTATATCGAGCTTTGGTCAAAAATGAACCTATTTTTAGCGAGATTAATGCTTATCTAATGGGAAGTATTGATCCCAATCTATTTGTCGTAGAAGGCAAACCTTCTAATGGCGTATCATTGGAAAAGGCGGAAGCGGCTATTTGGGAACAATTGGAACGTATTAAAGCTGAATTTGTAGAAGAGGAAGAGCTACAGAAAGTTAAAAATAAAATTGAATCTACTTTATTGTTTTCTGAATTATCGATTTTAGATAAAGCCATGAATTTAGCGTATTACGAGGCCCTTAGTTCGGCTGAAGATTATAATAAGGAAGTAGCCAAATATGATGAAGTCGATGCTAAACAAATAAAAGAAGTAGCAAATATGCTTTTTGTAAAAGAAAATTCATCAACATTATTATATAAATCAAATGGAGGATCAAATGTTGAATAGAACTATTGCACCGGCGTTTCAACCTATTAATAAATTGGCCATCCATGAGCCTGAATCTTTTGAATATGCTAATGGCTTGAAAGCCTTTGTCTTTCAATCTCCAGAATTGGAATTGATAAAATTTGAGTTTGTCTTTGAAAATCATTTTGATACGCATGAGCTTACATTGATGAACACAGCGTTGTCAGCTATGTTCAAAGAAGGTACTTCTAGCCGTACTAGTGGGCAAATAGCAGATGAAATTGATTTTTTGGGTGCTTATTTGATGCCAGAATACAGCTTTGATCATACTTCGTTGACTTTGTATACCATGCACAAGCATGTAGCTCAAGTATTACCTATAGTATCAGATATTCTTCAGCATTCTATATTTCCGCAGAAAGAGTTGGATACTTATGTACGTAATAATAAGCAGTCATTGGAGATATCTTTAAAAAAGAATGATTTTATAGCTAGACGTCTTTTCTATCAAAATGTATTCGGTGATAATAGATATGGGGCGGTGCCTTCTCCAGAAGCTTTTGACGCGATTACCAGAGAAAGTTTATTGAAGTTATATAATAAGCAGATTCAACCCAGCAATTGCACATTATTTGTAGCAGGTAATGTTACTAAGGATGTGTTGGCTATTGTAGATTCTATCTTTGGCCAGCAATGGGAAAATACATATTCCGATCGCGATAAAGATTTATTCGTACTAGGTGAAGTGAAAAGTCAGATTATAACAGATTTTAAAGCAGAGTCATTACAGTCTGCAATTCGTATAGGAGGACATTCTATTAATCGTGAGCATCCTGATTTTCCGGCATTACAATTTGTAAATACGCTTTTTGGAGGTTTTTTTGGCTCTCGCTTGATGCGTAATATTCGCGAAGACAAAGGTTATACGTATAGTATTGGCTCTGCTGCGGTAAGCTTACAGCACGCAGGTTTTTTTACTATTGCTTCGGAGGTTGGGGTAGATGTGACACAGGCGACCATGGATGAAATAGAAAAGGAGTTTAAGTTATTGGGTAATGAGCTTGCTGAAGAGGATGAAATCGCATTAGTGCGTAATTATATGCAGGGTGTTCTTTTGGGTAGTTTAGAGAGTATATTTTCACATGCAGATAAATATAAAGCTGTTTATTATTCAGGTATGGATTTGAGCTATTATGATTATTATGCAGATGTAATGAATGCAATGGATCCATTAAAGGTGCAGGAGATCGCACATAAATACTTTGATTATGATAAGATGGTGAAAGTTGTAGTAGGGCAGTTGAATTAATCCTATTCGCTGTATTTATGATATTCTAGGATATTCTGCTGCACTGTAAAGGCTACAATTCTAGCCTGGTAGAAACTATATAAATGTGAAGTCTGATTAAAAAGGGCTTCACATTTTTTTTGCTTGGAAGCTTTCGTATATTGAAATAGGTTACCTAATTATTGTACTTATATTGGTTGATATTACCTGCTATTTCGATACCCTTCCGGATCTTATTTATTTGTATTTATAGGACTGCAAATCTTGTGTAACCTAATTTTTTTGATCTATTTTAATTACATGTTAGTGTGAGTTAAGGGGGATATAACCTCTGCGCTCCTTTGTGTTTCTTTTCAAAAAATCGTTTTATAATGTACAAGGTGGTTCGTATAAGCGCTGAATAGCTGCGCTGTTTTGCTATTGTAAATAGTCCTGTTGTTTACTCAATTTCTAATTGAAGTAGCTGTTTACTAATTTGTATTTATTGAAAGGTTTGTCGCTAGGTCTTCCGGTATTTTGTGAGGTTTTTAGCTTACTGCTTATTGATAAATTCATATGGCTATAGGGTGCTTTTTTTACCCATAGGAATTTCCTTTTGACGTCGACTAATATACCCAAGTACGTATCAATAAAGTATTGCGAATTTCTTTTTTTTTGACCTGTATTTTGTTTAAATATAACAAAGTAGAAGAGCTTATTTTTATGTCTATTTTCTATTTGGTTTTAGGGTTATCGTTTCTTGTTTATAGCCTTAATTGTAGACGTGGTTCTTGGTAGTTGAACATGCTGTTAAAGTTGATTTACCTTGCTTAGTTATAAAGTTGAGTGTTGCAAGCTATGGTTTTTGTTGTGTGCGGTAGAGGAGGGGAGCTGTGTAGTTATAGGAATTGTGTCGTAGCTTTTTTTACCTTGAGGTAAGCTGATATTCCGTGTTTTGGCGTGAATTTTAGATGTGTTTTACTATTCTTTTATCCTTGCTTTTACGCTGGTTAATTAGCGGGGGCTAATAGGCTTTAATTTGTGTACAGAGTCACTTATTTCTTTTTGGTTAATATTTTTAGCTCATGTATTTAATTAACTTTTGGTTAACAATCATGTTTTTGGGTTGTTTTTATATTTAATTAAAGGTGTAGTTAGTGTCTTTAAACATCAGTATTTAAGAGATCTATATTTTTAAAAAGTAAATTTTTATTATTTTCTGTATTTTGTGTTGTTTTAAGCCACTTAGGCTTTGTAGTCTATTTTTTTGTTTGTATGTGGTTAAATATTTTGCTGTTTTTCAACAGGTTTGATTAGGTGATTTTTATACTAATATTTTTAGTATAATGTATTTTTGTTGATATAGGTTACGTGGTATTGAAATTATGTGTTTGCACCGATCAATATTCATACTAATAGCGCATTTTGATTCCTTTTTTATACGTCATTGCGAGCATGTGAAGCAATCTGTTTTAACCTAGTAGATTGCCATGTCATTCTTCCTCACAATGACGAACTAAAAAACGTCATTGCGAGCATGTGGAGCAATCTGTTTTAACCTAGCAAATTGCCATGTCATTCTTCCTCGCAATGACGAACTAAAAAACGTCATTACGAGCATGTGAAGCAATCTGTTTTAACCTAGTAGATTGACACATCATTCTTCCTCACAATGACGAACTAAAAAACGTCATTGCGAGGTACGAAGCAATCTGTTTTAACCTAGTAGATTGCCGTGTCATTCTTCCTCGCAATGACGAACTAAAAAACGGCATTGCGAGGATGTGGTGCAATCTGTTTTAACCTAGTAGATTGCCGCGTCATTCCTCCTCACAATGACGAACTAAAAAACGTCATTACGAGCATGTGAAGCAATCTGTTTTAACCTAGCAGATTGCCATGTCATTCTTCCTCACAATGACGAACTAAAAAACGTCATTACGAGCATGTGAAGCAATCTGTTTTAACCTAGTAGATTGACACGTCATTCTTCCTCGCAATGACGAACTAAAAAACGTCATTGCGAGGTACGAAGCAATCTGTTTTAACCTAGTAGATTGCCATGTCATTCTTCCTCACAATGACGAACTAAAAAACGTCATTACGAGCATGTGGAGCAATCTGTTTTAACCTAGTAGATTGCCGCGTCATTCCTCCTCACAATGACGAACTAAAAAACGTCAATGCGAGCATGTGAAGCAATCTGTTTTAACCTAGTAGATTGGCACGTCATTCTTCCTCGCAATGACGAACTAAAAAACGTCATTACGAGCATGTGGAGCAATCTGTTTTAACCTAGCAAATTGCCGTGTCATTCTTCCTCGCAATGACGAACTAAAAAACGTCATTACGAGCATGTGAAGCAATCTGTTTTAACCTAGTAGATTGACACGTCATTCTTCCTCGCAATGACGAACTAAAAAACGTCATTGCGAGCATGTGAAGCAATCTGTTTTAACCTAGTAGATTGCCGTGTCATTCTTCCTCGCAATGACGAACTAAAAAACGTCATTACGAGAATGTGGAGCAATCTGTTTTAACCTAGTAGATTGCCATGTCATTCTTCCTCGCAATGACGAACTAAAAAACGTCATTACGAGCATGTGAAGCAATCTGTTTTAACCTAGTAGATTGACACGTCATTCTTCCTCACAATGACGAACTAAAAAACGTCATTGCGAGGTACGAAGCAATCTGTTTTAACCTAGCAAATTGCCATGTCATTCTTCCTCGCAATGACGAACTAAAAAACGTCATTGCGAGCAAGCGAATCGCAAGTACAAAATGTAACATATGTTGGAAAATATTTTGTCCGTAAACCATAAAAAAATTAAAGGATCTTTACCACAGAACTTCAAAAATCAACGGACCAGTAGTTCAGAGGTCGGATACTTTGTTTTTTTGCTTTGTTTTTTTTGTTCTGCGCGTTGTTTAAGGTGAATAGAGGGAGATTCACTTTTTGTAAAAATTGCAGTTACTACTGGATAGATTGAAGGAGTTGAAATATTAACGCGCTAAGCTTTATATTCAACTCCTTGTTATGCTGTTGTTATTTTAACTTCTTTACTAAATTCTCTAATACACGTGTCATGGCTTCAGCGCCAGGATCCTGTATCCCTAACAGTAGCTCCTCAGGGATATAAGAAGATCTGCCGTAAAGTGTTTTGCTTACTTGTTTGGTGCTCTCTGTTCCTTGGCGTGATGCAATTGCAGCTTCTATAATAGTCTGGTCTTCCGCTAGGGCTTTAAATGCGGGCTCTAGAGCGTCGATCATAGTGCGATCGCCTACTTTTGCGCCACCATAGGTTTTCATGCGTTCTAGGCCAGCTAACAAGGCTTTGCCGAGCTTTGGATGTTGTTCATAGTTGTTGGCAGCTCCCAAGAAAAGGATAGACATTAATACGCCGCTAGATCCACCAGCTTCTCTCGAGAAGATACGGCCGATACTTTCTAATGTTTCTTTTGTGTTTGCTAGTGGTAATTTATCTAGATTCTTAAGAATGAATTTTGAAACCGATGCAAAAGTTGCTCCAGCATCTCCATCCCCTACTTTAGCATCTAATTCGTTAATATCTTGTTCTATGGTAATAAAAGTATTAGCGATACAAGTGATGATGTATGCTACAGCTTCATTCTTAGTGACCTTATACGGTAATAACGCGCTAAGTTGCGGTGTAGTTATTGTTGCTGGATGACTAAGTTTTTTTGCGCAGATCCATGACTCAGGTTCTACTGTTGCTAATAATCCTGTTTCTAGTTGCTCTGTCAATTTCAACACTGATAGCGAAAAACCATTCATATTTAATGCTGTCATCAATGCTGCAGGGCCAACTATATAGCTTGTTTGCTTTGCTAATTTAGTTTTACTGAAAGCGTTGGCTATTACATTCATCTCGATAGGTGTTACAGTACCTAAATTGTTTATTAGAACAGCATATTTAGCATTAGGATCGTTAAAATGGTTTTCGATTTTAGAAGCTGCTATAGATATTAGTTCATTTATGGGGAGCTGCGCTATTACTTCAGCACCTGGCTCGCCATGTATTCCTAATCCTAATTCTACTTCATTTTCTTTTAGTCGTGCTTCTTTTTGTCCTGTAAACATTTGACATTCTGTATGCGCTAATCCTATCGAAGCTGTGTTTTCTGCTACTTGACGTGCTATGGTAGCGACTTCTTCTAAATTTTTACCTATAGAAGCATAATAACCAGCTATTTTGTGGACGAATACTGTTCCTGCTATTCCTCGCTGTTTTACATCAGCGCCCAAAGCAATGTCATCCGCTACAGTTACGGTCTCTACTTTGTAGCCTAGAGCACGTGCTTGTTCGGCTGCTAAGCCAAAGTTTAAGCGGTCACCGGTATAATTTTTTATAATTAGAAGGCAACCGGCGTCGCCAGTCACGGCCATTATAGCAGATAGAACAGCATCTACAGAGGGGGATGCGAATATTTCACCACATACAGCAGCTGTTAGCATACCGTCACCAACAAATCCGGCATGTGCAGGCTCATGTCCAGATCCTCCACCAGAAACTAAGGCGACTTTAGATTTATCCCAATCATTTCTTAATACAACTTTGATTTCGGGGAAACGATCAAGTTTGGCTAATTTGTCGTTAATTAATAATCCGTCAATCGCTTCTTTTACTATATCTTCAGGTTTGTTTATAAAAGATTTCATATTGTTGTTTTAATTATAATGAATTTTAATAGCCTTTGTTTGTTGTAGCTCTTATTACAAAGTAAAGAAATAAACCGTTGATTAAAGAATGCAGAAGGAGTGCTATTGTTTAAGTGTTGCCGAGAAAGATGTACGCTGTGGCTTGGGAAGTTTATGGAATAACTTTAAATTTTGTTCAATTGTATTTAAGGAGGTTGGCTTTTGAAAAAAAAGGTGAGATCTAAATCTCACCTTTTTTACTATTGTTTTTAATTTCTTTGTCTTCTCTTTTCTTCTGGGCTTTACTCTCGAAGTCTGCCACTTCTATTATTCTAGGTATACTGCTTCGGGGAGCCATGTTTTTAAGGTTCTTAAGCTTTTTGCGGTAGCGTAAAGCACGAATTGTTCTATTATTCTTGTATAGATTCCAATTCATCAGTAGAACAGAGAATAAAACAATCACTAAGCCTATGATTTGTAGGCCTGTTACGCCATGATCTGTAAAAAAGTGTACCAATAGAAGCGCTACAATAGGATTTACATAGGCATATGTACTTACTTCTGTAGCCGGACGTACCTGCAGTAACCAAATATAAGAACTGAATGCTAATATTGATCCCATCAGTATGAGGTAGGTCATCGCAGCCCAATCTCTTGGTAATACGCTGTTAAAATCAAAAGTGCTGTATTGTCCTGTTGCTACTGCTGTAATGGAAAAAGCAAACCCTGCAGTGATCATTTGCCATGCTGTTTTTACAATTACATTTAAGGGTTCTACCTTTTTGTTATTTTGTGTAGATGATTTTGGGCTTTTATTATATTTAGAAGCCAAAGAGCCTATTGTCCAGCCAATAGTACCCACTGTCAATACAGCCATCGCAATAATACGTTGAGTTTTTCCTTCTTCATCTCCTGGAGTCATTATTTGTTCGCCAAATAAGAGTACCACGCCTGTAAAACCTAGTAGTAGTCCTAAAACAGTAGGTAAGCTAGAGAAATTCTCTTTCCATTTGGGTTTGTCCAGTATGATAAACCATATAGCTGTAGCTGCTGATAATATAGAAACGATACCGCTGGAGATATATTGCTCAGACCATATGATGGCGGCCATGTCTATAAATAATAGGAGGAAGCCAATGAATACAGCTTGTTTAATATCTTTTCTATTAAATATTTTGTAGCCTTTGAGGCCACAGTAGGCCATGAGCAGAAATCCTGCTATTATAAATCGAACCGAACCGAGTACAAATGTAGGGAATGAATCTAGTGCCATTTCTATAAAAAAGAACGTAGAGCCCCAAACAATGTATACAACTAAGTAGGCGAAAATAATACGTGCAATACTAGGGTTGTTTTCTTGTGTCATTTTATTTTCCGTTAGGCACAACTATTTTTTGTTCTTCTTTGATTGTTTCTAAGACAATAGTAGTTCGTGTAGATAATATACCTTCAATCTTTCCTAATGTGTTACGCATTAAGTCTACTAACCCAGCTGCATCATTTGTTCTTACTTTGATCAAATAGCCGTCGTCGCCAGCAATGTCATGTACTTCTTGTACTTCGGGTATTTCTGCAAGTAGGTAAGCTATACCTTGTTCCCCTATTATATCTGAAGTTTTAATGAATATAAAAGATAGTAGATTTTGGTCCAATGCTAAGGGGTTTAGTTTGGCATTGTATTGTAAAATAACATCTTTTTGTTCTAATTTTTTAACGCGTTCAAGAATCGCTGATGGTGCCATGCCCAATTCTCGTGCTATATCAGCATTGTTCGTTCTTGCATTATTTTGCATAATGCGGAGGATTTGAAAATCGATATGATCTAATGATATTTCTAGTTTCGACATAATTCTGTAAAAATAGGTAATTTCAGAATAAAATACAAATTATAGGTGGATATTATGTATGATATTCAGTGTTGATGTTTTTTTGTTTTGTTTGGATTTAATGATTGGGCTATAGGTTTTACCTGTGTTATTGTGCAATATTTGTTTTATAATAATAAATACATGCGCAAAAAAAGCACTATTTCTATTCCAAGATACGCAAAAAATGGTATTGTTTGATTAGATTTGTTACTAAATAGTATTTAAAAATAATGTCAATCTTGTCAACCTTAGAAAAACTAAACAATCAGTTAACTGGTGAGTTATATTTTGATCCTTTAAACGCAAAGCATCAGACTGTACGAGTAGCTTATTCGACAGATGCTTCTGTTTACCAAGAATTACCTGTTGCTGTAGCTATTCCGTATACCAAAGATGATTTATTAACGTTAGTAGCTTATGCTAATGATAATGGGGTAACCTTAATCCCACGAACAGCAGGTACTTCATTAGCAGGTCAAGTTGTTGGGTCAGGGATTATCGTTGATGTTTCTAAATATTTTAACAGTATTCTAGAAGTGAACGTCGACGAACAATGGGCAAGAGTACAGCCTGGTGTTATTCGTGACGATCTCAATGCCTATTTGAAACCGCTAGGCTTGATGTTTGGTCCAGAGACCTCAACAGCAAGCAGAGCTATGGTGGGAGGTATGATCGGTAATAATTCTTCAGGATTGCACTCTATAGTGTGGGGAGATACCCGTCAAAATTTGATTGCTGCTACTGTCATTTTAAATGATGGTACAGAAGTTGTTTTTGAGGAATTGGGGCCAAAGGAATACTTTAATAAATTATCTTTAAAAGGTAGAGAAGGAGATCTTTATAGATCTTTGAATGCTGTTATTACAGATAAGGAGAATATTGAGGTTATAAATTCAGGCTATCCAAAAAAAGATATAACAAGAAGAAATACAGGCTATGCGCTAGATTATCTGGTCGATCAATCCGAGCCTTTTAATATGTGTAAATTGTTGGCTGGTTCTGAAGGAACTTTGGGGATTGTGACAGAAGCTAAAATAAAGCTGATTCCTTTGCCTCCAAAAGAATTAGGTTTGTTGTGTGTGCATTTCTCGGACATGGTCGAATGTATGCATGGCAATGTGGTCGCACTACAGCACCGTCCTGAAGCTTCTGAATTAGTTGATAAATATATCTTGGACTTTACGGTAGGGCATCCTACTTATCAATATAACCGTTTCTTTATCGAAGGTGATCCGCAAGCACTCTTGATTGTAGAATTTCGTGCAGACAGCAAAGAAGAGATCGTGCAAAAGGCAGAAGCTCTTAAAGCAGACTTAATTAAGCAAGGATTAGGCTATGCTTATCCACTTATAACTGGCGCACAGGAAGCTAATCTAGTTTGGGATGTACGTAAGGCCGGCTTAGGGTTGATCCGTAACCTACCTGGCGATAGTCAACCGGTGAATCTAATTGAAGACTGCGCGGTTTCACCAGTAGATTTACCCGCTTATGTAGCCGATGTACAAGAATTGCTGAAAGCCGAGGGGGTACATGCTTCTTATTATGCGCACGCAGGCGCTGGGGAATTGCATATCGAGCCTTTTTTGAATTTGAAAACTTCGGAAGGGAAAAAACAATTTAGAACCATACTTGAAAAAACAACAGATCTTGTATTGAAATATAATGGTTCATTGAGTGGGGAGCACGGTGATGGTCGTTTGAGAGGTGAGTTTATAGGTAAAGTTTTAGGTGATAAGGTATATGCTATACTTCAGGATGTCAAGAATATATTTGATCCAAAGGGAGTGTTTAATGCTAACAAGATTGTTAATACGCCTCCTATGGATACGTCCCTGCGTTATGACAATGTCGTGGATGGGAAAGAGCTGAAAACATATTTTGATTTTACCAAAGATGAAAGTATTCTTCGTTTGGCGGAGAAATGTTCGGGATCGGGTGACTGCCGTAAGACAGAAATTACAGGTGGAACAATGTGTCCTTCGTTTATGGCGACACGCAATGAAAAAGATACAACACGTGCACGTGCTAACATATTACGTCAATTTTTGACAAACTCCAGCAAGCAGAATAAATTTGATCATGAAGAGATCAAAGAAGTAATGGACTTGTGTTTGAGTTGTAAAGGGTGTAAAACAGAATGTCCATCAAGTGTAGATGTCGCTAAGATGAAAGCAGAATTTTTACAACATTACTACGATACGAATGGAGCTTCATTTAGATCTCATGTAATTGCTAATTTCACCAAATCACAGCAATTAGGTTCTTTGGTAGCTCCTGTTTATAATTTCTTTTCACAAAATTCTTTTTTCTCCGGTTTAATAAAACAAGTTGTTGGTTTTGCTCCTGCCCGTTCTTTACCTACCGTAAGTGGAACGACATTGCGATCTTGGGTTAATAAACAAGATACGAAGACGAAAAGTAAAAAAGTATACTTGTTTTGTGATGAGTTTACCAATTATAATGATACCGAGATAGGTAAGACAGCTTATAAGCTGTTGACTGCATTGGGCTATGAAGTGCTTGTGCCACCACACAAAGAAAGCGGACGTACATATTTGTCTAAAGGTTTTGTAAAAGAAGCACAGAAGCTAGCAAATACCAATGTCTCCTTATTGAAAGATATAATATCCTCAGATACGCCTTTATTAGGTATTGAACCTTCAGCGATCATCACTTTTAGAGATGAATACGTAACTCTTGTAGATAAAGATTTGCGTCCTGCAGCTACAGCCTTAGGAAAGAATGCGTTGATGATTGATGAGTTCTTGATGAAAGAGGTAGAGCGAGGCGTAATACATGCAGAGCAATTTACAGCAGAAAAGCAGCATATCAAATTGCATGGGCATTGTTATCAAAAGGCATTCCACTTGGTAGGGTATACGGAGAAGCTACTTTCCTTGCCTGTTAATTATACTGTAGAGGTGATTCCTTCGGGTTGTTGTGGTATGGCAGGATCATTTGGTTATGAGAAAGAGCACTACGATGTATCTATGAAAGTAGCAGAATTGGTATTATTGCCTGCTGTTCGCAAAGCAGAGGAATCTACGATTATAGCTGCTGTGGGTACTTCATGTAGACATCAGATCAAAGATGGGGTAGGTCGTTCTTCTTATCATCCTGTAGAAATATTATATAGGGCTTTAATTAAATAAAATTTTGTTGTAACTTATGAGTGTTAACAATTAGTAAATTATAAGTCTATGAAATCTATTTTAGGAATTGGCGTAATTATGTTATTAGCCATGAGCTGTAATAATTCTCCACAAACATCTAATGACAATGCGCAGGGTTTTACTATCGAACAATTGTCAAGTAATAAGAATGCAGAGAAGCAACAGCTATTTTTGCGCTTCACAGAAGAAATAACAACAGATTCTTCAACGGTATTCATTGCGAAGTCTTTAAATGATAAAGATACTGTAGGTATGCGTATTGAAGTGATGAATAATATTCAACCAGGTATCAATAAAGATGGTCGTCCTGTAGAATCTGGTTTTGTCAAAGGAGCCATTAAGTTGTCTTCTATAGGCGAGCAATCTGATGCTTTTGTCAATGCGCTATCTGGTTTGTTTAATGTTCCAGCTGCAGGTGGCATGACATCCGAGGTAATCGTGCCTACGGTTTTCTCATCAAACAAAGAGGTAGTAGATGTAGGCAAGCCAGGTACATATAGTTTTAAGCTGTTCTTGAATAATGAAAAAGGAGAGCCTGCAGAAATGTTCGCTGTAATTGATACTTACCGTAAGGCTTTTGAGTTGTCTGAGAAAGATCCTTCTTACAGGGATCAAGTGTTAGCTGCTTTTGAAGGAAATTAAACGCAAATTGAATTAAAAATATTAAAAAAGGTAAGTTTTAAACTTACCTTTTTTAGTTATTGATTTCTGCTATAGCTTGTTTGAAAATATCCATTGAAATTTTTATTTCTTCCTGGTTCATATGACCAAATCCAATGCGTAGAGCTGTTATGTTTTTGTTTTGATACAATATGTTTCTAGGTATAGTAAGGTTTTGTTTATGAGTGTTTATAGCAATCTTATTTAAAGAGATTGTTTTCCTAAATGTTACCCAAGTTGCTAATCCTCCTGTAGGTATTTTGTAATTTATTTCCGCCGGAAAGTTGTTGGCTAATTGTTGACAAAAGTAATCTCTACGATCTCTATATATCTGAATGGATTTCTTTAGATGTCGATGCATATTTCCTTCTTCTATCATTTCACCCAATGCTTGCTCCATAATAATATCCCCTTGTCTGTCGACAATGCCTAGATACTTGTAGAGTGCTTGAACGAGGTTTTGTGGGGCGACAATAAAACTAGTCTGAAAGGATGGGGCTAATGATTTACCAAATGTACCCGTATAAATCACCATCCCATTTACATCGGCACTAGCCATTGGCAGTACAGCTGATTTGTCATAATGAAAGTCGTAATCGTAATCATCCTCAATAATAATAAATCCATAGGTATTCGCAAGCTGTAATAACTCAATCCTTCGAATAGCACTTAATGTGACGGTCGTCGGGTAGTGATGATGTGGGGTGATATATACGGCTCTTATTTTGTGCTGCTTTAAATATTCTCGTAGTACATCTACTTGTATTCCATGCTCATCAATAGGAATAGTTA
This sequence comes from Sphingobacterium rhinopitheci, assembly GCF_022627575.1. Lineage (GTDB taxonomy): Bacteria > Bacteroidota > Bacteroidia > Sphingobacteriales > Sphingobacteriaceae > Sphingobacterium > Sphingobacterium rhinopitheci. The sequence continues at coordinate 117,818 of NZ_JADEYQ010000006.1, read as the reverse complement.
TGATTTTAGCACCTCCTTGTAGGAAGGTCATATTGATCGTCGCATTACTTAATTCAGCGACAACAATAATATCACCCGTAGTAATAAGTACACGTGTGAGAAGGTATATATTCATTTCAGCAGATCTGTTGATCAGTAGATTGTCAGTACTGATATGTAATCCTCTTGTCTGATTAAGAAAATTGCTCAATTGTTCCTTGAAGAATATGTTGCCATAGTCCGTATATTTCGAAAGATTACGGAGTGTTGATTTTCTATTCATCGAAGCAGAATATTGATTCGAGAGTTGCTTGAACCTATTTAAACGTAAATCTGCTGTGCCATCGGTGAAGAAATAATCTGTACTATAAATAGTTGATTTGTAGTCTAATATTATTGATTTACTAAAGCTATACCCTGTTTGCCTAGGATAGTTTTCGATAGCTATCGACGAAGTGTAAGGACGTTCAGTTATGGGGTTATGGAAATGTGTTAAAACAAAAGCTCCTTTGTTTGGAATTATTTCTATCCATCCTTGGGCTTCCAATTCTGCATATACAGCTACGATTGTATTTCTATTGAGTTGTAACTGCTGGGCTACCATTCGGGTTCCGGGTAACTTATTGCCAGCCTGTAAGAATCCTCGTTGTATCGCATTTATCAACTGTTGTGTCAACTGAAGATATATTGCTGTTTTGCTATCGCGCTCTATTTGGATAGTATTTAAGAAGATTATATTAACCGGACTACTCATTTTATATAAAGTGGACTATTTAAATATGCCGGAAAGATAGGAGTTTTGTTCTCAATTTAGTATCAAAATATGAATTTAAAATTTCTTCTTTTTTCTTCGGTGGTAATACCTAATATGCTATTAGCACAGGCTAGTCTTCGTGATACCACTTTACTGTCAGAGATTATGATTACGGAGAATCGGTTACAAATACCGTTTAGTAAGCAGAGTCGAAATATAGAGATTATTGATCGTGCACAGATTCAAAATCTGCCAGTAACGTCTATTTCTGAAGTTTTAACATACATCAGTGGGGTTGATATACGTCAGCGTGGCCCTTTTGGTACACAAGCAGATGTAAGTATGGACGGCGGTTTGTTTGATCAAACATTGATTTTACTCAATGGCGTGAAGATTTCGGATATACAAACAGGTCATCATTCTATGAATATTCCTGTTAGTCTGGATGCGGTGGAGCGAATTGAAGTACTGAAGGGGCCGGCTGCACGTGTTTATGGTATTAATGCCTTGACTGGGGCTATAAATATAATCACATCGACAAGTGCTGTTAATAGCGCATCGATCAACGTGCAATCCGGTTCTTCGTTTGGACGTAAAGAAGAGGGCGATGGAAAAGGTGTTTATGCCGGTGGAACTGCTCAGGCTGTATTGAATATGGGTAATCCAAAATTTAGAAACTTGGTAAGTTTGGGCTATGGTAAGTCAAATGGTCAGCGTTATAACAGCAGTACTTTGGATAAGAAAGTGTATTATCAAGGAAAATACTTGGTCGATAAAGCCAATGAAATTGATTTAATGCTCGGCTATATTGACAATGAATTTGGTGCTAATGGTTATTATGCAGCACCTGGTGATCGTGAATCTTATGAATTAGTCAAAACATTTATTGGTATTTTAGGTTCTTCCCATAACTTGAGTGATCGTTTTATCCTTAAGCCACGGGTTAGCTACCGCAATAATAAGGATGATTACCGTTATTTTAGAAATGACCTAACACGGGCACGTTCGGAACATGAAACGAACGCTCTTGCTGTAGAGATTAATTCCTTATTGAATACAAATATCGGCGATTTTGGCTTTGGAGTGGAAAGTCGTTCTGAAAAAATAACCAGTACAAATATTGGTGATCACCAAAGATATAATCATGGCTTATTTGCAGAATATAAAACGGAGGCTATTCGTGATTTATATCTAAATGTAGGTACTTATGTTAATTATAATACGCAGTATGGATGGCAAGTATTTCCAGGGATAGATGCAGCTTATTTATTTATGAATCAATTCAAAGCTTCTTTTAATGTAGGCTCAAGTCAACGACTTCCAACTTATACGGATTTGTATTTGACACAACCAAAGAATGTCGGTAATGTAAATCTGATTCCAGAAAATGCTTGGCAATTTGAGTTCGCATTACGATATTTTACAAATAATACCTACGTCCAAGGGGGATATTTCAAGCGTCGCATTAACAATTTTATTGATTGGGTGAGTGATAATCCAGATTTGATTTTTCAAGCTCAAAATTTGGGGGAAAATAAGATAGATGGAATTAATCTAAGTGCAGGTTACAAATATGCTATCCATACTAATAGTAAATTAAATATTGATGCTTCTTATAATTATCTAAATCCTACAACTAAGATTTATGATCCAGGAATTACATCTCGTTACGTGTTGGAAAGTCTCAAACATCAGGCGATCTTAAGATTGGATTATAGCTATGATAATGTCAATATAGGATGGGCAAACCGTTTCATAAAGCGGGAGCTGAATAATCCATATTTTATTTCGGATATGAAGCTAGGCTATTCATTCCCACAATGGAAGGTGTACGGCTCCGTAAATAATATATTTAATGCTAGTTATGCAGAGGCAGGCACTATTTTATTACCTAAGAGATGGGTTTCAATCGGTGTGAAGTGGCGCCTGTATTAATCATAAATACAAAAGGTGAAGCTTTTTGAACTTCACCTTTTGCATTATATAATTGATAATCTTAATTGTTTCCATATAGAGCATTGAACTCTTTTTGGTATTTCTCTAAGATTACTTTACGTTTCATCTTAAGGGTTGGTGTCAACTCTCCACCATCTATCGTAAATTCACGTGTCAAGATAATGGGTTTCTTTACTTGTTCCCAGTTGCCAAAGTGCTGATTTGCATAGCGGATTTCACTATTTATTTTCTTTACAATAGTATCTTGCTTTAAGAATTGCTCTTTTGGTAATTCTATAATCTCAGGGGCATTTATTTTACTCCAATCTAGTAGATTTGAGTAGCTAGGAACAATATATGCAGAAGCAAATTTTTGACCATCACCAATAACCATCGCTTGATCGATAAAATTAGATTCAACAATCTTTTTCTCTATTGGTTGTGGGATTACATATTTACCACCCGAAATTTTGAACATTTCTTTTTTGCGGTCGATAATTTTTATAAACTTTCCTTCTTCTAATATACCGATATCTCCCGTGTGCAACCAACCATTTATAATGGTTTTGTTGGTTTCTTCTGGATTTTTGTAATACCCTAGCATTACGTTGGGACCTTTCGCTAATATTTCACCATCTTCAGCGATTTTTACCTCTACGTATTTAACGGGAAGTCCTACAGTACCAATACGCACACCGTTGATATAGTGATTTACAGAAATTAATGGCGAGGCCTCTGTCATGCCATATCCTTCATAAAGTGGGATACGAGCCGCCATTAGTACACGAGCCAATTTATCTTGCAAGGATGCTGATCCTGAAGCTACTGTTCGCAGGGAACCGCCTAGTGCTTCATAGAACTTATCTAAAACAAGCTTGCGGGCAACACCTAATTTTAAATTGTATGCTGCAGATCGATTTGCAGGATTAGGATCAAATTCTTCCCCAACACTAACAGCCCAATCAAATATTTTACGCTTCATACCTGTCAAATCTTGACCTGTACGAACTATTTTTTCATATATTTTTTCCAATAAGCGAGGTACCGCCGTCATAATATGTGGCTTTACTTCTCCTATATTAGTGCCAATTTTGTCTAGTGACTCTGCAATATGGATAGTGATACCTATATACAAGTAGGTATAAAGTACCATTCGCTCATAAGCATGACAGGGAGGGAGAAATGTTAAACTACGATCGTAGGCATTACAAGGTGTTATTTCGCGTGCTGCCATTACATTGTATATAATGTTGTTGTGCGATAGCATTACACCTTTCGGTTTACCTGTAGTACCTGATGTGTATATTAATGTAGCTAGATCTGTAGATTTAACAGCGTCGCGACGTATATTTAGTACATCGTCAGGTGTATTCTTACCTAAATCTTTTAATTCGCTCCAATGCCTTGTTTCCGGCGCTGGATCCATACAAAAGACATATTTAAGCGTATATGCAGAATCTTTAAGAGTACTTATACGCTTATAAAGACTTTTATTGCTTACTACACACAATTTTATCTCGGCTTCATTGAAAATATACTGATAATCAGTATCTGTGATATTGGGATAAATAGCGACAACGACAGCACCAATTTGTTGTATAGCGAAGTCCATGATATGCCAAGCAATGCTGCTATCCGCAATCAATCCTACTTTCTCGTTTGGTTTAACACCAATCTCTAGTAATCCTTTGGAGATGGAATCTACTTTTTTCAAAAAATCAACTGTGCTGATATTTTTCCATTCACCATCTATTTTATGTGAGAAAATAGATAAATTAGGAAATAAATCTATTTGACGTCTCGCGAGATCAAATAATCTCAATGTTTGTTCTTGTTCCATATTCATAAAAAATTGTACCTGTCGTACAATTACTTAGTGGGTGTAGATATACCTATATAACATTTACTTCAACAATAAAGTTTCCAAAGATAATAAAATATTGAGATGCATAACTTTTGGTTAGTAATTTATAAGTATACATAATAATACCCGAAGTATTATTATGTATACTTATAAGAAGGTGACAATAATCTTTTTGAATAAAATTATGCGGTAAAGGAAGGGCTAAAATTAGTAGTAACCATGCTATTAAGAGTTGTAGATTAGCCCTTCAAGCTGAATTTGTAGCTCTTTTGTTATAGGACCAGCACCATGACCAAACTCTTTGTGCTCTATAATGGCTGTCACAGGTGTAATATTTTTTGTTGTACTTGTAATAAACGCTTCTTTCGCGTTTAATATATCTTCTAATGTAACATCACGCAATTCTACTTCATATTTACCTGCTACCATTTCAATGATTTTTTTGCGGGTGATACCTTCGAGTACATCTTTGCCTGGTGTTAACAATTTATTGTCCGCAGTGACCAAGAAAATATTAGCTCTAGGACATTCAGACAATAATCCGTTTTGGAAATAAACAACATCATCAGCACCTTTTGATTTAGCAACTTTTAATGCTTGGATCCCCATCACATAGTCTATTGATTTTACTAAGCTAAAAGCTCTATGATAATCAAATAAATGTAATTTTATACCGGCAGTTTCTAGTGTCGAATTTCGAGAGAATGGCTGTTGAGTAATAATGAAGTTGGGCGCTGCAATGCTATATCCATCAGGACTATATCCTCCAGTAACAAGGATTTTAATCCCTGAATCTGGAATATTGTTTGTTGCTATTAATTGTTGGATTTGAGTATTAATCTCTTCTTTAGAATAGGGGATTATTAAATCCATTAATCGAGCAGAATTAAATAACCTATCAATGTTGTCCTCAACGAAGAATGGAATATTATTTACCGTTTTGAAATAGTCGAAAATTCCATATCCACGGACGATTGAAAGGTCATTAATGCCTAATTGCGCTTCGCTTTCGGGAATTAATTTACCATTAAAGAATACGTATGGCGATTGCATATTATAGTAGTATTAGGTAGTCTATTTTTTATTTATTCAAACATACTAAACATGTGGTATAAATCAAATCTACGTGTATGTTCTAATCTATTTTTTTGTTTTATTCTTTCTAAAATCCCATGGTGCGATAGGGTTTTTCGTAGACCATATATTTTTTTTAGCTTTTCGCGCTGCTTTCTCCGCATCTGCGTATGACTGGCTTTTGTCGTATTGCGTGTAGTGCCATGCTAATCCTTGCTTTAGTAAACTGAGGTTAATATTGGTGTTATCTAACCATATCACGCCAACAGATCGCTGGTATCTATCTTTGTTTTTAACCTCTATTTTTACATTTTTATTGTAAATAGTGGAGGAAAGGTAGTTTGTTGCAGTTTGACCGAATTCTTGTTTTTTTTCAGGACAATCAATACCATACAAACGAACCTTGATTTTCTTGTTGTTTTTGGCTAAAAGCGTTACGGTATCGCCGTCTGTGACTTTTATAATACGACCTTGTATGATCTTATTGGCATAAATGTACGAGCTAACAAATAATAGCAATAGCAATAAAGAGAATTTTTTCATGCCGCAAAAATAGAAAAGGGTACCTAATAAATGGCACCCTTTTGGTATACATATCTGTAACTGTTTAGTATTTTATTCACTTATAGGTTGTTACTACTTTAATAATTTTCATCCTTTATCTTTATTACTCATCGTAATATAATCTACATGCCTAAAAGGGGCATATTTTGTTGCCAATTTTGCGACATCAATCGATCCAGTAGCATCCAGTAGCTTATATTTGGAGACACTTTCATAGCTAAGGCCTTTAGTTTGTGTTATAAATTTAAAATAGTCCCTCTTACCGAATTTGCTATTATTTACACCTTTTTCAATTTGAACATCTGCTGTAAATTGTAAATGTTTTAAATCTGTCATACCAATTGTTGTTGCTTATCAATAAGATAATAGTGTTTCTTTAGCAAATTTTGGTTTTGAAGGGGGATTCTATTGGCATTAGCAAATGTCTTTTTTATATTGTTTGTTAGTATGATTTAAAAGTATTTCATGTTTATAGGCCTCATTCATAGTATTTAGTACATTCAATCATAACATTTGGTTAATAAAAGCTCTTTTTCGGTAAAAAAGTTTTTGTGATTTGATAGATATTTTATAATGTTGTATACTGTAAATCAAAAACCTATATGTACGGAATTATAAACTTTCAATTCTACTTGATTGCTACTATTGTTTTTATTATTACTCCAGGTATGGATACCGTTTTTGTACTTAATTCTTCCTTTGGGGAAAATCGCAAAATAGGTATATTCTCTGCGTTGGGGGTTAATGCGGGAGTATTAGTACATACTTTCTTTGCAGCCTTTGGCTTGTCTATTATTCTAGCAGAGTCTGCTGTGGCTTTTAGCATAATAAAATATCTTGGTGCTGCTTATTTGATATTTATAGGAATAAAATCTTTTCGCGCGAAAAATCAAAATATAGAAATTAAGCAGGTTGATATTTCGAACAACAGCAGTTGGAGTGTTTTTAGACGTGGGTTGATTACTAATGTATTAAATCCAAAAGTTGCTTTATTTTTTATTTCTTTCTTCCCACAATTTTTAAGCCATGAGGCAATTGGCTCTAGTATCCCATTTTTTATTCTTGGATCTACTTATGTTGCTCTTGGGGTACTATGGTATGTGTCTTTAGTATTATTTGTCGGCTTATTTGCGGACAAATTGAAAAATAATAGTGCTTTTCAAAAGTCTATGCATCGCGTATCGGGTTTTGTATTTATTCTGATGGGCCTTAGAGTAGCGTTAACGAAGAATTAATTGATGTCGGATAGATTTTTTGGCTGTCTTGCTACATGTTTGATAGTGAATAAGTTAAAATAACAAGAGATGTGTGAAATGTATAGTATTATTAATTTTTTAATTATATATTTGACTTGTGCTTAGATTTATAGCTGTCATATTGTGTTTATTTTTAGTGTCATTACTTACTGTTCCATGTAGTGATGATATTGCATATACAGCTGTAACAATAGAGAATATAGCACATAATCATGATTCTTCTTCTAATGCGCATGATAATTGTAGCCCTTTTTGTGTATGCAATTGTTGTAAAACGTATACGGTATCCGTATTAGAAAAGACAAAATTACCTGAAGAACCTCCTGTTGCACATATTGAAAAATTATACTTTACATTGGTAGAGGGTAATACTCAATATGCTGTTTTAGATATTTGGCAACCGCCAAAATTAAGCTAGTATTTTTTGGAAGTGAATACAGAACATTTTTATATGTATCTGTCTATAATAGTATTGAGTCTTATTCTATAAGTCTTAATATATGTATTTAATCTTTTTAAAAAAGTATATGCTAGATAGTATCATAAAATTTAGTATTAAGAATAAATTGGTTATTGGTGTCGCAACACTGATATGGATTATTTGGGGTGTTTGGAGCGCAACTAAATTACCAATTGATGCGGTGCCTGATATTACCAATAATCAGGTACAGATCATCACTGCCGCGCCAACATTGGCAGGACAAGAGGTGGAACAATTTGTAACCTTTCCAATTGAGCAAAGTATAGCCAATCTTCCGGATCTAGAAGAGATACGTAGTATCTCAAGGTTTGGTTTATCTGTAGTAACGGTAGTATTTGATGATGATGTAGATATATATTTTGCACGTCAGCTGATCATTGAACGTATTGCAGAAGCCAAGGAAGCAATGCCTAAAAGTATTCAATCACCCGAACTCGCTCCTGTAAGTACTGGATTGGGTGAAGTGTACCAATATTTACTGCACCCCAAAGCGGGTAGTGAAGATAAATATAACTCCAAAGATTTGCGTACCATGCAGGATTGGATTGTTGCTAGACAGTTGTATGGTACGCCTGGTGTAGCCGAGATCAATAGCTTTGGAGGCGAGTTAAAACAGTATGAAGTCGCGGTTGATCCGGTACGTTTAAAATCTTATAATATAAGTATTACAGATATTTTCAATGCCTTAGAATCAAACAACGAAAATACAGGTGGAGCATATATCGATAAGAAACCCAATGCTTATTTTATTCGTGGTTTGGGCTTAGTTAATTCTTTAGAAGATATAGGCAATATAGCAGTTAAGACGATTGACAATTCTGTACCTATTTTTATCAAAGATGTAGCTACAGTACAATTTGGTTCTGCCATTCGCTATGGTGCACTGACTTTCAACGGTGAAGTCGATGCTGTGGGTGGTATCGTAATGATGCTCAAAGGTGAAAATAGTAACGATGTAGTAAAACGCGTCAAAGAGCGTATTCCTATTATTCAAAAATCATTGCCTGATGATATTGTATTAGAACCTTATCTGGACCGAACCGAATTGGTAGATAGAGCGATGAGTACCGTACAAACTAATCTTATCGAAGGTGCTTTGATTGTTATTTTTGTACTAGTTCTATTTTTGGGTAATCTTCGCGCAGGTTTGATTGTAGCATCAGCTATTCCACTGGCTTTGTTATTTGCTTTGGGGATGATGCGCGTATTTGGGGTATCCGCCAATCTAATGAGTTTAGGAGCTATTGATTTTGGATTGATTGTCGATGGAGCTATTATTATTGTGGAAGCTACATTGCATCATTTGGGGCTTCGTAAATCAACGGAGAAATTGACTCAAGATCAAATGGATCAAGAGGTATTTGTGTCGGCTTCTAAGATAAGATCAAGGGCTGCTTTTGGAGAGATCATTATACTAATTGTATATATTCCGATCTTGACCCTGACGGGGGTTGAAGGGAAAATGTTTACGCCAATGGCAAAAACAGTTGGTTTTGCTATTCTTGGAGCATTAATACTTTCGGTAACTTATATCCCTATGATGAGTGCTTTGTTTTTGTCTAAGAAACCCCATCTTAAAGAGTCTTTCTCAGACCGAATGATCAAAGCTATTCATAAGGTATATGAGCCCGTGTTAGAAAAGGCACTTAAAATAAAAGGAATTATTGTATCTATCACCTTTGCAGTATTCGCATTTAGTATCTTTTTGTTTAGTCGGATGGGCGGTGAGTTTATACCCCAATTGCAAGAAGGGGATTTTGCTTTTCACTGTATTTTGCCCCAAGGAACATCCTTGAGTCAGAGTATGGAAACGTCAATGCAAGCATCACGTATTTTGAAAGAATTTGATGAGGTGAAGATGGTAGTCGGTAAAACTGGCGCTGCAGAGGTACCAACTGACCCTATGCCGCCTGAGGCAACGGACATGATGATTGTTCTTAAACCTATCAAAGAATGGGAATCAGGACGTACTTATGCTGAATTGTCACACGAGATGATGGAGCGATTGGAGGTCATACCAGGGGTGTTTTTTGAAGCTAATCAACCTATACAAATGCGCTTTAATGAGCTGATGACTGGGATCCGTCAAGATATTGCGGTCAAGATATTTGGTGAAAATATGGATACCCTAGCAAATTATGCTGAAAAAGTAGGACGTATTGTTCAAGGCGTAAAAGGTACTACAACTCCTCAAATAGAAAGAGTAGCTGGTCTTCCACAGATCAACGTACAATACGACAGACGCAATCTTGGGTTTTACGGTATTAGTGTACAGGAAGTAAACGATGTCCTTAGTACCGCATTTGCAGGAAAAGTTGCTGGTCAAGTATTTGAAAATGAAAGAAGATTTGACCTAGTGGTAAGGCTAGATAGTGCGCATCGCTCGGATATTGATGATGTACGCAACCTACAGGTAGCAACCAAAGATGGACATCAAATACCATTATCCCAATTGGCTTCAATTTCGTATGAATTAGGCCCTTCACAGATATCAAGAGAAGAAGGGAAACGTAGAATAGTGATAGGTTTTAATGTGGCAGGTCGTGATGTACAATCTGTAGTCGAAGATATCGAGCACGAATTAAATACTAAGGTAGAGTTGCCTTCAGGTTATTATTTCTCTTTTGGAGGGCAGTTTGAGAATCTTCAGAAAGCAACGGAACGCTTGTTGATAGCGGTACCATTATCCTTATTGTTGATCTTTACATTATTATATTTTACGTTTCATTCGGTCAAGCAGGCATTACTTATATTTACCGCAATTCCAATGTCCGCTATTGGCGGTATTTTTGCCCTATTGATAAGGGATATGCCTTTTAGTATAAGTGCTGGGATAGGTTTTATAGCTTTATTTGGTGTTGCCGTTCTTAATGGAATTGTACTTATTGGTACATTCAATGATTTAGAAAAAGAAGGTGTAACTAATATTTATAAACGTGTCATGGAAGGAACAAATATTCGGTTGCGGGCTGTATTGATGACAGCAACCGTTGCTTCATTGGGATTTTTGCCAATGGCTATTTCTTCAGGAGCAGGAGCGGAGGTTCAACGGCCTTTGGCTACAGTAGTGATAGGTGGACTAATAGTAGCTACATTTTTGACTTTATTTGTATTACCGATGCTGTATATCATCTTTAACGGTAAAGGACTGAAGAAGGTTAATACAAAAGTGATGTCCCTATTTATTTTAGTTACTGGGCTATTGAGTTCACAAATTGCGACAGCGCAAACAAAGCAATATGCTATAGATGAATTGGTGGAGATAGCCTTACAGAATAATAGAACCATACTATCAAATACATTGGGTATTCAATCAGTTGAGGTATTGCGTGGAACTATTAGTGAGCTACCAAAACTTAATCTAGAAGGACAATTAGGACAGTATAATAGTCCAAAATTTGATCAATCCTATGCTATTTCGCAGAGTATCCCATTTCCGACTATTTTTGCTGCTCGGCGCAAAATTCATAGCAATACCTTACAGCAAAGGACGATAGCAAAGGAATTAAGTATTAATGAGGTTGTAAAGCAAGTACGCTCTTATTATTATCAGATTCAATACTTAGAGCATAATGCTGTTCAGTTAAAAAGCTTGGATAGTTTATACCAAGATTTTATTCGCATTGCGACAGTGCGTTATAATGCTGGCGATATCAAAAAAATAGAAATTAATACGGCAGAAACACAGCAGGGAGAAATAAATCTTTTATGGAAGCAAAATGATGTCTTGCTAAAAAATGCTTATGATGGATTGCGCAATTTACTATTCACAAAGGAAGATATTCTCATTGTAAAGGACAGGGAATATAACCCCTTAGATTTAAACGTAGTGATGGATAGCTCTCTTTTAGTAAACCATCCTTTAGTGCGATTCTATGAAAATGAAATCTTGCGCCAAGTAGCAAATAAGGATTTGGAAAAAGCACAAGGTTTACCAGATTTTACGCTTGGCGTCACGAATCAATCTTTAATAGGTAACCATGTCAAAAATAACGTAGAAAGTTACTATGGTCCCTGGAATCGTTTTTCTTCTGTAAATGTAGGTGTGGCTGTTCCATTGACATATGGAGCTACAAAATCTCGAGTTAAATCACTAGAGTTTGAAAAACAAGCTGCTGAGCAGAATTTAATAGTAATAAAAAATCAATTGCAAACGGATTTTAAAATTGTGATGAGTCAGTATTATCAGGATGTAGAACAATATAAATACTATAGAAATCAAGCTATACCTAATGCTTTGAAAATAGTTAAGGCATCCCAATTAGGGTATAAAACGGGAGAAATATCTTATGTTGAGTACTTGTTAGCGTTACAAACGACTACGAATATTCGATTGAAGTATTTGGAATCTATTCAGAAAGTAAATGAATCCGTAGTTAGTATTAATTCTATATTAAATCAATAGAACAATGAAATTATCTAAATATATACTATATTATTTGATGTTACCGCTGGTGCTAATTAGCTGTAATGCCAAACAAGAATCTAACAGTGCTGACGCTCACAATGAAGAGGAGGAGCACGAAGAAGTAATTACTATAACAGAGTTGACACCGGAACAACTAACATCTGTTGGTATTGAGGTAGGAATTATTGAAATGATGAATATTTCTAATACTGCCAAGATAAATGGTGTTTTGCGTGTTCCGAATAACAATAAAGCGATCGTAGCTGCTTTCTTTGGCGGGACTATAAATTCAGTGAATGTGCAAGAAGGCGATTATGTGAAAAAAGGTCAAGTGATAGCTTCAATCACAAATCCTGAATATATCAATACGCAAGAGCAGTATTTGATGGTAAAGAATCAGATATCTTATGCAGAACAGGAGTTTGTGCGCCAACAAGAATTGTTTGATAATGGAGCTGGAGCAAAGAAGAATTTACAAAGTGCAGGTACTCAGTTGAAAGATCTGCGTACACAACAAGCAGCATTAACAAAACGTTTACAGCTTATGGGTATTAATGTTAACACTATAAGTAATAGTAATATTCGCAATGGTATGACTATTGTATCTCCTATTAGTGGGGTCGTTAGTAATATTACAGCACAGATTGGGGCTTATGTAGATGTGTCTTCTCATGTAGCAGAGATTATAGATAATGCGGCAATTCACCTAGATCTACAGGTTTTTGAAAAGGATATTGCTAATATTATGATTGGACAGTTGGTCAATTTTACATTGACGAATAATCCGAATAAAATATATAATGCCAAAGTATATAAGATAGGTTCTTCTTTTGAAAATGATAGTAAGACAATTTCTGTTCATTGTAGTATTCAGGGCGATAAGAAGGGATTGATAGATGGAATGACTATTGTAGGGAGATTAAACCTAGGCGATAATATGCTAATGGCAGTTCCTAATACCGCTATAGTAGATGCGGATGGTAAGTCTTATATTTTTGTGAAAACGGATAAAGAAATTGAGGAGAAACCACACGTACATGTAGAAGGAGAGGAGCATGCGCATGATGAGGAAGAGACAAAAAATGGAAATATTAGATTTGAGAAAATAGAAATTGTTAAGGGTATTTCAGATTTAGGTTATACTGCTATCACACCTGTCGTTGATCTGCCTAAAAATACAGTAATAGTAACTAAGGGTTCGTTTTTTGTAAATGCAAAAATGAATAATACAGGGGAACATGAACACTAAATAGCTAATAATTATGAGCAATACATGTTGTACAGTAGATGGAGATGAGCATACTTCTCTGCATAATACTAATACAAAAAAAGATTTAAAAGAGGATAAGAATGAAAAGCTAAAGATGTTCTTACCTTCTATTTTTTCCTTATTTGTATTATTAATAGGTTTATCATTTGATCATTATTTTCAACCAGCATGGTTTGAAGGTTCTGTTCGTGTGATCTGGTATATTATCGCCTATTTGCCGGTAGGCTTTCCAGTGATCAAAGAAGCACTTGTGAGTATTCGCAAAAAAGATGTTTTTTCGGAATTCTTACTGATGTCCATTGCTACGATTGGTGCTTTTTCTATTGGAGAGTATCCTGAGGGGGTAGCTGTAATGCTTTTTTATGCTGTTGGAGAGGCTTTTCAAGGAATGGCGGTCAAACGGGCTAAACTAAATATTAAATTACTTTTGGATCAACGTCCCGACGAAACAACAATTATAGATGGAAGTATAGCAACCACCATAAGAGCAGCGGATGTGAAAATTGGTGATATCATTCAACTTAAAGCTGGCGAAAAATTAGCTTTAGATGGGGTATTGCTATCAGAGCGTGCTTCCTTTAATACGGCAGCACTGACAGGCGAAAGTAAGCCAGATACCAAAAAATATGGTGAACCTATTCTTGCAGGCATGATCAATTTGGATAGACTTTGTCAAGTCAAGGTAACTACGGCATATGAAGATAGTAAGCTGAGTAAAATATTGGAGATGGTCGAAAAGGCTACCGCACAAAAAGCGCCCGCTGAACTGTTTATCCGCAAATTTGCACGTATTTATACACCTATAGTTGTATTTTTAGCTTTTGCAATTGTTATTGTTCCTTTCTTTTTTGTTACCTATTATCAATTTAGTGATTGGCTGTATCGTGCTTTGGTATTTCTGGTTATTTCTTGTCCATGTGCCTTAGTAATATCTATTCCTTTGGGATATTTTGGAGGTATTGGAGCTGCCAGTAGGCATGGTATCTTATTCAAAGGGTCCAACTATTTGGATAAAATAGCTACAATCCAAAATGTAGTCATGGATAAAACTGGAACGATGACAGAGGGGGTATTTAATGTGCAAGAAATCTTATTTGATGCTAATTTTGATAAAGAAGAGATTCTTACTTATGTCAATGCACTGGAGGGATTAAGCTCTCATCCTGTTGCTACAGCAATTCACGAGTTTGTGGGGCCTGTTGATCCCCAGATTGCGTTAGATAATACAGAGGAGATCGCTGGATATGGATTGCGTGCTTTTGTAAATCAAAAAGAATTATTGGTGGGGAATTTTAAACTTATGGATAAGTTTAATGTTCCTTATACTGTTGATCCTTCTTCGATTGTCTATACATTGATCGCTGTTGCTTACGGTGGTGAATTTGTTGGATACATTACTATTGCCGATCGAATTAAGGATGATGCTCAAGTGGCTATTTCCAGACTCAAGTCATATGGGGTAAAGACGGTTATGCTTAGTGGAGATAAGCGTAATGTCGTCGAATATGTAGCTAAAGTATTAGGTATAGATGAAGCTTATGGTGACTTATTGCCAGAGGAAAAAGTGGTTAAAGTTAAAGCTATAAAAGCCAACAATAGCACTGTGGCATTTGTCGGCGATGGTGTAAATGATGCTCCTGTGGTCGCCTTAAGTGATATCGGGATTGCTATGGGTGGGTTAGGGTCTGATGTAACAATAGAAACGGCTGATGTCGTGATTCAAGATGATATGCCTTCAAAAATTGCTACCGCAATTGATATTGGAAAGTATACTAAAAAAATTGTATGGCAAAATATTACCCTAGCTTTTGTCGTTAAAGGAATTGTATTAATATTAGGTGCTGGAGGGATAGCTACGATGTGGGAGGCTGTATTTGCAGATGTCGGAGTAGCTTTATTGGCAATTTTAAATGCTATTCGTATTCAACGAATGAAGTTTTGATCGCCTTTGATTACTTCATAATTATAAAAGCTTAATCACCTGATTAAGCTTTTATATCTATGTAAAGATTGATATACTAAAGAATCAAAATTTATAAATGCTTATTTTCCCTCTCGCTCAATATCAATCAGTGGTATTGATTTTTTTATTTTTTTCTCGATAACCGTAAAATGATGTAATTCACTTGGCGTAATCAATGAAATGGCTGTTCCTATATTATCAGCACGCCCAGTTCTTCCGATGCGGTGTATATAATCTTTTGGTGAGCGTGGCAATTCGTAATTGATTACAAAGGGAAGGTTATTAATGTCGATCCCGCGAGCCATTAAGTCCGTAGCAACCAATACACGTAATTTTCCAGCTTTGAAAAGTGATAAAGATTCGGTTCTTGATCCTTGGCTTTTTTTTCCATGAATTGCCCTTGCTTTGATATTATTTTTACAAAGCTTATTCACAATTGCATCTACTTGAAATATTGAGGACGCAAATATCAAAACTTGTTGCATATCCTGCTTCTCAATTAATTGACGTAGATATGGACCTTTTTTTTCTGGTGAAACTAAATAGGCTAATTGATTAATTGAATCGATAGGAGCTTCTTCTAGTTCATCGTCTTCTATTTTTATGATGGTAGGATCTTTTAATACTAGTTGATTTATATTTTCTAGATCACTATTTAAGGTAGCAGATAATAGGATATTTTGTCTTTTTCTCGGTAATAACGAAATGATTTTATCCACTTCTTCCTTAAATCCTAAGCTTAACATTTTATCTGCTTCATCCAATACTAGCATTTGAATACTTGACAGATGGACAGCGTTAGATTCTACTAATTCTATCAATCGACCCGGTGTAGCAATGAGAACATTGACGCCCTGCATAGCAATCATCTGTGGATTTATAGAACTACCACCGTATACGGCCAATGTTTTGATAGGCGGAGTTAGATTTTTAGCTAATGATGTAAAAACCCCTTTAATCTGTTCCGCCAATTCACGTGTCGGAACTAGGATTAATGTATTAATATGGCGATTCTTTGCAGGTTCTACATGCCCAAGGTTCATGATTAAAGGCAATACATAGGATGCGGTTTTTCCGGAGCCAGTTTTAGCGATGGCGAGAACATCCTTTTTATTCATGATAGCTGGTATAGCAGCTAATTGAATAGGGGTAGGTATAGTAAAATGTTCATCTGCCAAATTTTTTAATAAAGCGGGAGATAAACCTAAGGATTCAAAAGACATATTAAATTTTTAACAAAAATAAGAAAATATATGACAACGATTAGCACAGTACACCAATAGCTGTATACATATTAAGGTATTTAGAAATCTAATCAGCCACAAATTCGTAAAATGCTCGTAACTAATTCTTTTATGGAGATAATATCTGTAAACAAATTTTAATGATGTATTAAATACAGATATTCAATAGCAATAAATTTTATAGCATATTTTATTTTAATACACTGCTGATTTTGAAATATCACAGTAATTGCTCGGATTTGAAGACAATAGATGATAAGAAATTCACTTTTATCAGGTAAATATTTCAGCTATTTCTAATCATGAATAGGTAGTACTATAATTAACAAAGCCCATTAATCTTTTGGATGTCATGGGCCTGTAGTGTTTATTTCTTTCTTGATTTTACAATTTTATATGATATAAAAAGTAAAATTAGCCAAATTGGAATTAATTCAACAGATATTTTTAATCCTGTAAACCACATCATCACCAATACTCCAACTAAGAATAGTAGGGATATGATATTGCTAATAGGGTAGAATAGAGTGGGGAATTTAGTTTTTATACCTTCTTTAATCTTCTGCTTTTTAAAGTGAATGTGTGTCCACGAAATCATAATCCAATTGATGATTAAAGAGGAGACAACTAAAGACATTAAGATATCTAATGCTTTATCTGGGATAATCTTATTAATTAAAATAGTAACTCCTACTAATGCTGCAGATACCAAAATTGCGGCTATAGGAGAGTGATTTTTGTTTACTTTTTTCAAAAATTTAGGCGCATTACCTTGATCTGCTAAACCATATAGCATTCGTGAATTGCTGTATACACAGCTGTTGTAAACAGATAGTGCCGCAGTAAGGACAATTACATTTAATACGTTTGCAAGTATTTTTGTGAATGAGTAAGTTGTTTCACCTATCGTAAAGTTAAAGGTATTTAAACTATTAAAAACCTCCACAAATGGACTTGTCTCTGCAGTGATAGTACGCCAAGGCATTAATGCAAATAAGATGAATAGCGCTCCTACATAAAAAATAAGTATACGTATCAATACTTGATTAGTAGCTTTAGGAATGTTTTTCTCTGGATTCTCTGCTTCCGCAGCTGTAATCCCAACAAGTTCTAAGCCACCAAAAGAAAACATTATAACAACCAAGGCCGCTAAAAGCCCTTGAAATCCTCCTTCACCATTTGATTCAAACCAGCCTTTGGGAAAAAAGCCCCCATCATTATACAGATTAGCTACTGTGGCTTGTGGACCTGCGCTACCAGATATTAATAAATAGGAACCGAAGATGATCATGGCTATAATAGCTACGACCTTTATGATTGAAAACCAAAATTCCGTTTCTCCATATACTTTTACAGACGCTAAATTGATAGCATTAATTACTATAAAGAAGAATAAACTAGATGCCCATAATGGGATTTCGGGCCACCAAAATTGAACGTATACACCTATTGCTGTTAGTTCGGCCATACTTACGAGTACATAAAGTACCCAATAGTTCCAGCCTGAGGCAAAACCCGCAAAAGGACCCCAGTATTTGTTAGCAAAGAAAGAGAAGCTACCAGAAACAGGTTCTTCGACAACCATCTCGCCCAATTGTCGCATAATGAAAAATGCAATTATTCCAGCAATTGCATAACCTAATATTACGGATGGTCCAGCTAGAATTGCCGCTTTGCCTATACCCAAAAAGAGGCCTGTGCCGATAGCACCTCCTAAAGCAATAAGCTGGATATGTCTATTGCTTAATCCTCGTTTCAATCCTTTTTCGTTATTATTTTCGCTCACGTTGAAGGTTATTATTATTTGATCAAATGCTTATTGAGATTTTTAAACCTAAAAAATATTCTCAAACTATTTATTATTTCTTTTATACTAAATTAACTATTCAAAATATGTATTATCGGTGCTTATTGATATAAGACCACGCTATTCTTGACCATGACTATTTACAGTATATAGATACTATAATACTAGTATTATTAATGATCGTAAATCAGCTTTTTACGTATAATACAAAGTGTTTTTATAAAATCGTCTACAAGATAAATAATACGATTTGTTTTTAAAGTAGATTGTTTATAAAAAAATATGAACCTAGATTATTTAAGTAGCTTCTATTATTTATTATGCTACGGTATAATAAAGGATAGGTCGTAATTATTAGCTGTTTATGGTTTTAATAGGCTTAATGAAGGTTGAGTTTGGTGTGATTATTTTTTTTTCATTTTGTTCTACTTGCAAATATTATTACATATAAAAGGTCTTTCTAATATGGAAAGACCTTTTATATGTAATGTATTATTTTTAAAAATTTTGCATTTCAGCTTTTATCTTTTCTTGAAGGCTAGTGCCGATTGGAACTAGAGGTAATCTTACATAGTCTGTACCTATACCTTTTTGTTGCAAGATGTATTTAACACCACAAGGGTTTCCTTCAGCAAAGCACATGTCGGTGATTGCTAATAGTCTATTGTGGTAATTTCGAGCTTCTTGATAGTTGCCTTCTAATGCTAATTTTGTAAGTGTAGATACTTCTTTAGGATAGGCATTGCCTACAACAGAAATAATACCTGCAGCACCTATTGCTATCATCGGTAGTGTTACAGGGTCATCACCCGAGATTAATAAAAACCCTTCTGGCTTATCTCTTAATATTTCATTGAATTGCGCAAAACTGCCCGAAGCTTCTTTAGTAGCAACAATATTATTAAATTCTTTTGCTAGGCGTATAGTTGTAGCTGGGCTCATATTACTGCCTGTTCTTCCCGGTACATTATATAAAATAATAGGCAGTGCGGAAGCGGTGGCTATTGCTTTATAATGTTGGTAGATTCCTTCTTGTGTAGGTTTATTATAATAAGGTGAAACGGATAAAATAGCACAGTATCCTGGTATATCAAAATTTTTGACTTGATCTACGACCTCTATGGTATTATTGCCACCAATACCTGCTACTAAAGGAATTCTGCCATTTACTTTTTCAGAAGTGAACTTCCAAACTTGCTTCTTCTCATCAGTGGATAATGTTGCCGTCTCACCTGTAGTGCCCAAAGACACTAAATAATTCATTCCTTCATTGATTTGAAAATCGATTAGGTTGCCTAATGATTCAAAATCTATTGATCCGTCTGTGTTAAAAGGGGTAACTAATGCTACTCCTGCGCCCTGAAGCTCGTTCATTGTAATGTAATATATTTATTAATTAATTTATCATTTCTAATAGTTCTTGATCAGAAATAATAGGTACACCTAATTTTTCAGCTTTCGCTAATTTTGAAGGACCCATTTTATCTCCCGCCACCAAGTAGTTTAATTTTGCAGATATGCTACTTATCATTTTGCCACCGTGAGATTCAATTAGCGCTGCCAAATCTTCGCGGGAGTATTCTGCAAAAACACCCGATATTAGAAATGTCTTGCCTGATAAGTTCTCCCCAGCTAAAATGACTTCTTTTTCTTCAATTTCGAATTGCAATCCCAAATCTTTCAACAAACGCAATTCGTAGTTGTTTTCTTCAATTTTTAGAAAATTGTGAATGCTTTCCGCTATACGAATACCAATATCTTGTACAGTAGCAATCTCTTCAATGGTTGCAGCACGAATAGCGTCAATATTTTTGAAATGCAAAGCTAATTTCTTAGCTACAGTTTCGCCAACATGTCTGATCCCTAAAGCAAATAAAACCTTCTCAAAGGGTTTTTCCTTAGATAACTCAATACCTGCCAGCATATTTTGAATGGACTTTTGTCCAAATCGTTCAATATTAACGAGTTGCTCTTTTCTGTCTTTTAATGTATAGATATCCGTTATTTTTTGGATTAATCCTAATTTGTAAAAAGTCTCTATTGTTTCATCACCTAAGCCTTGAATATCCATCATTTTGCGGCCGATGAAGTGTTGTAATTTACCTACAATTTGTGGTTTACAACCTATTTCATTTGGACAGTAGTGAACAACTTCTCCTTCTTGTCGA
Source organism: Sphingobacterium rhinopitheci (assembly GCF_022627575.1). Classification (GTDB taxonomy): domain Bacteria; phylum Bacteroidota; class Bacteroidia; order Sphingobacteriales; family Sphingobacteriaceae; genus Sphingobacterium; species Sphingobacterium rhinopitheci. Next base: position 97,051 of record NZ_JADEYQ010000006.1, on the reverse strand, counting down.
ACAAGATCAAAACCACATTCTGGGCATTGCGTAGGGTAGACGATAGCCGATGAATTCTCTTTTCTTTTATCAAGATTTACCGCTATTATTTTTGGAATGATTTCACCACCTTTTTCGACATATACTGTATCTCCTTCATGCAAATTCAATCGTTCAATTTCATTGGCATTATGTAGGGAAGCACGTTTTACCGTTGTACCAGCTAACAGGACAGGCCTAAGATTTGCTACAGGCGTAACAGCACCCGTACGGCCTACTTGATACGTTACTTGCTCCAAAATAGTCTCTACACGCTCAGCTTTGAATTTGAATGATGTGGCCCAACGGGGTGATTTTGCAGTGAAGCCTAATTCCTCTTGGTAGGCATACTCATTTACTTTAATAACTATTCCATCAATATCAAAACTCAAATTGTGACGCTCAGTATCCCAATAATGGATAAAGTCAATCACTTGATCGATAGAACTACATAGTTTACTATGTTCAGATACATGGAAACCCCATTGTTTTACAGCTGCTAAGCTTTCCCAATGTGTTTGAAAAGTTTTATTTCTATTCTCCATGTACAAGAAATACAAGAAGCAATCTAATGGACGTTTAGCTACTTCGCGTGAATCCTGTAATTTGATCGTTCCTGATGCAAAATTTCGAGGATTGGCATAGGTTTGTTCATCGTTTTCCTCACGCTCTTGATTTAAGCGTACAAAAGCAGACTTATGCATGAAAATCTCCCCTCTAATTTCGAATAAATCGGGAAAATTTTGTTGTTTCAGTTGATGTGGTATGCTACGAATAGTTTTTACATTATTTGTGACATCATCACCTTGCATTCCATCACCTCTGGTGATAGCTTGTTTTAACATGCCATTTTCATAGGTGATAGCTATTGATAATCCATCAAACTTTAACTCGCATACATATTCTACAGGATGACCGATTCCTTTTTGAACGCGTTCGTCAAAATCACGTAGATCTTCCTCATTGTATGTATTACTAAGGGAAAGCATCGGCCAGCGATGTTTTACGGTAGTAAATTTAGAAGTGATATCTCCACCTACTTTTAGAGTAGGTGAGTTGGGGTCGCGATATTCGGGATGTTGATTTTCTAGAGATTCTAATTCTTTAAGTTTCTGATCGAAGTCATAATCCGAAATAACAGAACTAGCCAATACATAATATTGGTAATTATATTCGTTTAATTCTGCTGTTAATTGTTCGATTTTTGTTTTAATATCTTGCGACATGATGAGCGAAATTAATAAAATTTAGAAGGTAAAAATAATTTTTACCTTACTTTTTATTTTATAAAAAATAAGGTAAATTGTTGATATTCTGAAGATATATGACTGTTAAAAATTATTGACAGGTAAGTCTGAGAATTTTTGAATTTTATTCACGTAAAAGTCCCAGATGATGGATTTTTTATAAATTCCTTTTTTGTTCTCTGTTTTGGAATATTTCTTTCGCTTAGCAGCATTCTTAAAGAAATGCAAGAAAAAATACTGATGTGCCTTGCTTATGGCCCATGCATCTTTGAATTTTCTTTGTGCCATAAAACTACATAATGCTAGTAAATCTAACCACAAACGTATAAATATAATCCACACTGCTTTGCCTAAAGGAAGGTTCTTTTGAAGCATCACTAAGTTGTTGCGGAAGTTTAAATATGTCTTCTTTGGATTACTGGCATTCAAAGTGCCACCACCGACGTGATAGACAATACTGTCGGGACAATAACCAACTTTATAGCCTGATTTTTTAAGCCTCCAGCATAAATCTATTTCTTCCATATGTGCAAAGAAATCTGCATCAAATCCATTCAATTCTTTCCATACCTGTGCACGAATAAATAATGCTGCTCCTGTAGCCCAAAAAATCTCCTGTTCTTGGTCATATTGCCCATTGTCCATTTCGGTATACTGCATGATCCGGCCTCGGCAGAATGGGTACCCATATTTATCGATATATCCGCCCGCGGCACCGGCGTGCTCAAAAGTATCTTTTTTGTGGTAAGCGCGAATCTTAGGCTGTGCTGCAGCATAGTTTTCTCTTTCCATCATACTGATGATGGGCTCAATCCAATTATGCGTTACTTCGACGTCCGAGTTTAGAAGCACATAATAATCGGCATCTACCTGCGTCAATATTTTGTTGTATCCACCAGCGAAACCATAATTTTTGTCGTTTTTTATGATTCTTATTTTTGGATAATATTCCTCTACAAAAGCAATAGAGTCATCTGTAGAAGCATTGTCGCCTATTATGAATTCTATATTGCTATAGTGACTATTATATATAGATGGTAGAAATTTCTCTAAGAAATATTTATTGTTCCAATTCAATATTACTACGGCTACCTTTGGTGTCTGTTTCATACTTTATCTCTTCTCTGTCTTTTCCAACGATTATGTGACCACATCCAATATTGTGGCTCTTCACGAATTATTTTTTCCGTGTAATTGTTGTGAATTTGTGTTATCTCATATTGCGAATATGACGTAGGGTCTTCAACCAAAGTGGTGAATTTGCAATAATAAAATCCTCTTTCGGCTTTTCTTCTTATTTCACAGAAAATAACGGGGTTGCCCGTCATCTTTGATATTCTTTCTGTACCAGTGTATACAAGGCTTTCTTGATTCATAAATTGCATGAAATAATCTGAATCCTGATATATTGGAGTTTGGTCCGCAGCAAATACACTGATATGTGGCTTATTCTTTAATTTTACGATATGTCTTAATATTTGCTTCATGGGCACCATAGTAGCACCATATTTTGTCCTAATATTATTAAAGATAGTATCAAAATCTTTATTATTTAGTGGCTTATATATTATTAATTTTGGAAAATCTGTCATTAATGACAATCGATGGATTGCCAATTCCCAATTGCAATAATGTGATGTAACACAGATAACACCTTTCTCTTTATCAAAATGGCGGTATAGCTCTTCTGCATTCACGAGCTCTATTCGTTTTAAAACTTCTTCCTTGGATATAGAAATCATTTTTATAGTTTCTACCATTACATCAGGAAGGTATTTGTAAAATTTCTTTGCTATAGCTCGAATCTCTACTTCACTCTTTTCAGGGAACGAATTATATAGGTTTTTGTAAACTATTTTTTTACGGTATCCAAGGATGTAATACAACAATACAAATATCATATCCGAGATAAGATATAATAACCAAAAGGGCATTTTGGAAATTAACCATAGCATGGAAGATAGTATGTTTTTATTCATGTATATGCTTTGTCGAGTTTTAGTGCACAAATATCCTTAATTTAAGTTATTTTTGCCGATAATTTTAAAGTTAATTTTGAACATGTCTAATTCTATCATATTATCGAGTCTTTATCTTCCGCCTATCTCTTACTTGCATGCTATTCAAAAGCATGATGTTCCAGTGAAAATTGATCCCTATGAGCATTTTCAAAAGCAAACATACCGTAGTCGTACATGTATAGGTACCGCTAATGGTGTTTTGGATTTATTCGTTCCGATAGAACATGGGCGCAAGCAACGCGTAACGATGAAAGAAGTGCGTATCAATGATGATCACGATTGGCAACGTTTGCATTGGCAAAGTATTCAGACTGCTTACCGTAGTTCTGCATATTTTGAGTATTATGAAGATGATTTTCATACGTTCTATAATCAAAAATATGATTTCTTATTTGATTATAATATCAAACAATTAGAATTAATATTTAAGGTGTTAAAGATTAAAAAGCCTATCGAATTTACAGACCTTTATGTAAAGGATTATGACGATGCTTTTGATTATCGTAATACTATTCATCCAAAGAAAGAAACTGTCTATTTGAATCAAAAACCGTATTATCAGTTGTTTGAAGATAGAACAGGTTTTATTCCTAATTTAAGTGTTATAGACTTGATTTTTAATCAAGGGCCACAAAGTAAAAACTACTTATAAAATATGGTGTTGTCCAGCTTAAGTTTTTTTAGCTGGACAATACTAATATAATAGATAGGGTGAAATAATATTTTTCCAATCCTTATCTTCCAATTTGGGGTTAATATTTCCTTCTTTTAAGAGATCAAATGCATTTGGTATACCAATAAGTAGATCCAGATGATTTTTGCCTTCTGGATTTACATTTGTATAATAGTTTCTTTCTTGAAGTTTATTAGGGAATAATTTGTTTATTATCTTTATTACCTTTAAGAAATAAGAAAATGATTGAAAGGTGCTTGGCTGATTAGGTATAATACGCAAGCCATGGCAGACTTGTTCTGCATATAAGCTAATCGATGGTGTGTATTTGACTATTTGTACTTGAGCATTACCGATTTTTTGCTTTTTTATCTCTTGATATAATATTTCAGCGTCTATCCAAGGGGCTCCAAATTGCGAAAATGGATATTCTGACCCTCTTCCTTCATTGATGTTCAAACCCTCAAATAGGCAAGCACCAGCATATGTGTATGTTGTTTCCCTATGTTGAATAGCTGGTGAAGTAGGAAAGAAGCTGTAGCCGCAATTGCTTAATCGATCCCAATTTTCCATCTTTATAACCTCTAAATGTGTATTTGGATATATTGTAGCCTTAAAATATCGTGCTAGTTCGCCAAATGTACACTGATGGGTAACTGGTATTGGAAAGCGGCCTATAAATGAAGCGCATTGTTGGTTTAAAATTGGCCCTTCGGCGAGATCGATATTGTGTGCCATTGGATTGGGGCGGTCGAGAATAATAACGCGTTTGTCATATTTCTCACAAGACTCTAAGATGTAGCTCATTGTCCATAAATAGGTGTAAAATCTACTGCCGATATCAGGAAGGTCCACAAGTACAATATCTACATCAAAAAGGTCTTCTTCTGATGGCATCAACTTATTGCTATATAGACTTACAATAGGTAATCCTGTTAGCTCGTCTATTTGATGATTGATGAAAGCGCCATCTACACCTTTTGTGTCAAAACCATGCTCTGGTGCAAATAATTTTACTAAGGACAAACCTGATTGTTGAAGTGCTAATCTAGAATGTATTCCGTTAGCGGTAACACTTACTTGGTTGCATAATAAAGCGATTTTTAAACCCTTGTAATTATTAGCATTATCTATAATTACATCTACTCCAAACTTAGTTTGTGAATTCATAATGCTAAAATAACAAAATGTTTTAGAGCCCTTTTTCAAAAGATTCTTTATTGTGAAAATAACAACTATTTTATTTAATACTAATGATTTTATCTATAGTCTAAGTAATTGTAATTAACGTATAGTTGTTTTTAAAATTTATTGTATAATATTATGCATAAAGAATATTTTAATGTTTTTTTTTAATATTTTTGTAGCGAGGAAAGGCTTTTTTCTTTCTACCTTGAGAGATATACAAAGAAAACTAAATAATTATTATTAGCTGATTTTTATAATACTTGTAATCTTTTATTTTTTTATAACAACAATTATTCTAGGGTTAGAATGGAGGTACAGCGCATTGTATTAATTGACGATAATAGTATTTTTTGCTTTATTTTTCAAAAATTAGTAGAGAAATATGATAATGGTAGAATAGAAGTAATTGTCTTTGATAATGGAAAGAGTGCGTTGGACTATTTTATAGAAAATGCAACCGAAACTAATTTGATGCCTAAAGTAGTATTTGTAGATATTAATATGCCTATTTTGAATGGATGGCAGTTTTTGGATGCTTTAGTTTTGCATAATCATGAAATACTAACTAAGTCGCCTTTTTTTATCGTTAGTTCCTCGGATAATGATATTGATATTAATAAATCTAAAGAATATCCTTTCGTAAAAGGATATTTCAATAAGCCCTTGGATAAGGATAAATTGTTTTCTGTACTAGATGCTTATTTTAAATAATTAAAATATACTTGTAACGTGAGTTTAACTTTAAATAGTGGACGTCCTGTGGTACGCCTTCGTGCTTTTAGAGCACTAGATGACCCAAAAGCATGTGAATTGTTTATTGAGGGACATGCTAATGTGTTAACAGCGATTGGTGTTAAAAAGGTGACTTCTTCAAGAAATGATTGGATGTTTAATCCAGGAGCATTTGTTCTAATAGTCGAGTCATTAGATGGCCAGTTCGTATATGGAGGTGCTAGGGTTCATGTATCGGGAGGATCTCAACCTTTACCTATCGAAGAAGCTACCGGAAAATTGGATAATAAAATATTTGATTTAGTCTGGCAATATGCTCAATATGGAACCGGAGAAGTATGCGGGCTATGGAACTCAAGGGAGATTGCTGGATATGGAGTAGGGAGTATTTTTTTGACGAGAGCTGCTGTTGCGATTTCTACTCAGATAGGTCTTCAGTCCTTATTTGCGCTTTGTGCGCCATATACTGTTAAGATGGCAGAAAGTGTTGGTTATAAATTAGAATCTAGTGTTGGTAATGACGGTACATTTTATTACCCCAAATTGGATTTAATAGCTACGACCATGCTATTGCCTGATGTAAAGGAACTTTCTTTAGCAGAAGATTTAGAGCGCATTGCTATTAATCGGATGCGTAATAATCTTACTATTAACAGTGTCGAGCTTTTAAGAAAGAAAGAAATTGAAATCGAATATCAGATTGAATTACCATTTATGGATAAATGGAATTTGAAGGAGGTTATTAGCAAATTGAAAGATATACATAAAGAAACTATATTAAATGCTGATGAGCCTCAAATTTTCATTTAACCTCATATCATTAGTTTATTATAAACCAAGTACATTTACCAATGATTACTTCATTTAAACCTATTATTTTTAGATTAGATAATTTAATTGATTTCAATTCATTAAATGATTTAAAAATATCTAATTCTGATATGGCTATTTATGACACCATTGAGGATCAGTTAGTTGATCTTTATAAGGTTCGTAATCCTGATAAATCTACAATAGATAAAAGTGAATATGAAGATTTTATCCATAATGAACTCCTCGGAAGATCATTAGCCTATTACGGTGCATGGGTATATTATCCTTGGGCTAATCGTCTCGTTCATTTATTAGATGAGCAAGAGTTTTTTGAAGTCAGAACTAATAGAAACAATAATAAAATATCTCCGGAAGAGCAAGCAATCCTTAAAGATAGGAGTGTAGGTATAATTGGACTTTCCGTAGGTCAATCTGTAGCATTGACCATAGCCATGGAGCGTGTCTGTGGCAAGCTTCGCTTAGCTGATTTTGACACTATTGAGCTAAGTAATCTGAATAGAATACGCACATCAGTACATAATCTTGGTCTATCTAAAGTTATTGTTGTTGCTAGAGAAATAGCTGAGATAGATCCTTATTTGGAAGTTGAAGTATTTATGGAGGGGCTTAATGCTTCAAATATGAAGGACTTTTTTCTAAAAGACGGTCAGTTAGACGTATTAATTGAGTTATGTGATAGTCTGGATATGAAGTTATCCAGTCGATTATTAGCACGTGAATATCAGATTCCGGTAGTAATGGAAACGAATGATCGTTGTATGGTAGATATTGAAAGATTTGATGTAGAAGGTACTCGTGGTATTTTACACGGCTTAATTAGCGAAACTGAATTGGCCAATCTAAATGATTTATCACCTGAAGCTAAATTACAATTAATTTTGAAAATTGTGGATAAAGACAGATTGTCACCTAAGATGATTGAAGCATTCTCACAAATGGGGAAAACGATACGTTCGTGGCCACAATTAGCTTCATCTGTTACGATGGGTGGCGGAATAACTACCGACATAGTAAGACGTATTTTATTAGGTGAAAAGTGTATTTCTGGACGTTGGTATTTTGATGTAGAGGATATATTAAATACTGATCCAATAGAATTTATTAATTAAAAGATTATGTTCTATTATAGATTTATAATGTGTTTTATTTTATTAATAGCTTGTTTTAAAGGCCAAGCTGTTAATATAATTCATTTTACAGAAGCAAAATCTAATTATATAGGTAAGAGTATCTCTTATCATGAAGATCCAACAAGTAAGTTGACGATAGGTCAATTATTGAAGTCGAATGTTTCGTTCGAAGAAAGTAATAGTGAAGTGTTGAACTTTGGTATTACAAATTCTACTTACTGGTTAAAGTTTACTGTTTCTAATCACTCCGACTGTAGAAATCTTGTGTTGAATCTTGAAAATCCATTGCTCAACGCAGCTACATTATATATTGTAAAAGACAGCTCTGTAGTTGATAGTATAAGTATTGAATCTTATAAAACACAGAATAACCGTGTGTTTGATCATCAGTTTTTAACGTTTAAATTTTTTATGGAATATGGGGATAATGTTACTTATTACTTCAAAACGAATAGTAATATGCAATTGCTTATTCCATTGTCGATTTATCAAAAAGATGATTTAGCAAATAATCTTTTAAAGTTTGATTTGCGAACAGGAATTTTTATTGGCTTCATGTTGGCTATGCTGTTGTATAATTTATTCCTATTCCTGTCGTTAAAGGATTTGCAGTATTTTTATTACGTCAATTACATCTTATGGGTTACGATTGCACAAATTGCTGTATTAGGGTTATTTCATAGGTTTTTGTATGAAAATTACGCTATAGTAAATTATATTGTTCCATTTTCTGGCGCAATGTCAGGTATAGCATCTGTACTTTTTGTGCGGTCATTTTTAAGTATTAAAGATTATACAAGACGATTTGGAGTGTATCTTAATATTATTATTATTGCAGATGCAGTCGCTATTTTATTATTGTTTGTAGATGTTTCATTGGGCTACAAATTAGTGAATTTTGTAGCTGGAATAGGCTCTCTTTTTGTGTTATACATTGCATTTTATGTGCGAAGAAAAGGCAGTAAAGTAGCTAATTTATTTTTGATAGCTTGGGGTATATTTTTATCTACTGTAATCGTTTTTGTACTTAAGGATATTGGAGTTATTAGATATAGTCAACTTACAACTTATATAGTTCAATTGGGTGTTTCTATTGAAGCCTTATTACTATCATTTGCGTTGGCTAATAAAATGAATATTTATAGACGTGAAAAGGAAGAATCTCAGAAAAGAGAATTCAATGCTTTACGGGAAAATGACAGATTGATTAGAGAGCAAAATATTATATTAGAAGAGAAAATTGAAGAGCGTACGCATGAGTTGCAATTATCAAATCATTCTCTTCAAGATGCTATTCATGATTTGAAAGAAGCACAATCTCAACTCGTAGAATCTGAAAAAATGGCTTCTTTAGGTCAGTTAACAGCTGGAGTAGCCCATGAAATTAATAATCCTATTAATTTTGTGACGTCTAATGTAAAACCATTAAAACGTGACTTAGAAATGGTGTGGGATGCCTTTTCTTATGTTGAAAATGTTGCTTTGGAAGAAAATTCGATAGCTTCAGATAGAAAAACTCGAATTGATAGTTATAAGAGAGAGCTCGATATTGATTACTTGAAGTCGGAGATTGATTTCTTGTTAAGAGGTATGCATGATGGAGCGAGTCGAACTGCAGAAATAGTGAAGAGTTTACGTATATTCTCTAGAGTAGACGAAGATGCTGTAATGAAGGCAGATATTAATTTAGGAATTGAGTCTACATTGGTAATTCTTGGAAGTTTATTGTCTGAGAATATACAATTAGATAAAAAATTAGGTAATTTGCCACAAATAGAGTGTTATCCTGGAAAATTGAATCAGGTATTTTTAAATATTCTGACGAATGGAATTTATGCTGTAGAGAAAAAATTTAATAATAAACCCGGAGGAATTATTAAGATAGAAAGTACTCTATTAGCTGATGAAGGGTTTGTGCAGATATTAATCGAAGACAATGGTATTGGTATTCCTTCTGCTGTCATTAATAAAATTTTTGAACCATTCTTTACTACTAAAGATGTGGGTGAAGGTACGGGCTTAGGGATGTCAATAGCATATAACACGGTATTAAAGCATAATGGTGAGTTGATAGTTAGCTCAGTAGAAGGTGAAAAAACAACTTTTATTATTAAGCTACCAGTAAATCAAATCGTGTAATGTATTAGGTACATAATTGTTTATGGATAAAGAAATTGAAGTTCTATATATTGATGACGAAATTAATAACTTATTAAGTTTTAAGGCTAATTTTCGTTTGTCATGTATTGTACATATAGCACAATCTACGGTTGAGGCTGAGGAAGTATTACGTTTGAATCCTAATATTAGGATTATCTTTTGTGATCATATGATGCCTAATGAATTAGGTATTAATTTTTTGGAAAGGATTAAAGTTGATTTCCCTGCTCCTATACGCATCTTATTGACGGCGTATGCAAACATGGAAATATTAATTGATTCCATTAATAAGGGAAATATTTATAGATTTATTCGCAAGCCTTGGGAAAATGAAGATATTCTTTCTGCTATTATTGAAGCTAATAAGTTTTATTTAGCTACTTCTTTGCTAGAAAAGAAAAATCAAGAATTAGAACAAGCCTATCGAGAACTAGATAAGTTCGCTTACAGTGTAAGTCATGATTTACGTGATCCATTGGTTGGAATATCATCTGCTATTTCGTTAGCCAAAGAGTTTGACAACTTAGAGGAGATATATGATATACTGGATTTGATGAATAACTCTGTTCTCAAATTAGATGCCTATATTGATAGTTTAAAAGATTATTACCTGCTAAGAAGAGGTGAGTTGAAATTAGAAGAGATAGATCTTAAACTTTTAGCAACGAATATTGAAAATTACTATAAGATTTATACTTCTACCAATGTGTTGGATTTTCAAATATCTGTGCATCAAAATAGTAAGTTTAAATGCGATAAGGCAGTAATTGAATTGATTCTTCATAATTTAATTTCTAATTCAATAAAATATCAACAAAAAAATGAACCTAATAAGAAGGTTATTTTAGATATAAATGTAGAAAATGGCTTATGTAAAATTGTAATTAAAGATAATGGAATAGGAATTCCTGATGAACATAAGCAGAATGTATTTAAATTATTCTTTAGAGCAACAAGTCAAATGCAAGGTTCTGGGTTAGGTTTATATAATGTGAAAAATGCTTTGGTAAAACTTAATGGAGATATTAAGTTGGAATCGATTCTTAATGTCGGTACTACTTTTACTATTACAATACCGAGTAAGTAATATAAAAATTATGCACAACATATCAAAAGCCCTATTTTTATATAAATAGGGCTTTTGATATGTTTTTTTTGTAGTCTGTAAAAATAGCTTGTGGAGGTTAACCCATTAAGAAAGAAGACTCTGTCTTAATAAAAACTCTAATTGTTCGTTACTTACTTCCAATTTAGAGAATTGCTCCATGGTCTCTTGTTTTTTAGAATATAGCTCATAGGCATCCTGAATAGTTTGATCTAGCTCATTCTCATTCCATGGTTTACTCAGATATTGGTAGATTTTTCCTTTGTTTACAGCATCTATCACGGCACTTATATCCGCGTACCCTGTCAGCAGGATGCGTATTGTGTCGGGATAAAGCTCGCATACTTTCTCTAAGAATGCCACTCCAGTCATCTCTGGCATACGCTGATCTGTAATAATTACGGAAATGTTAGTTTTCTCTAATAGTTCTAATGCTGATTGGCCACTTATAGCAGTGAAAACATTATATTTAATCCTAAAATTAGCTTTGAACGAAATTAGATTGTTTTCTTCATCATCAACATATAAAATGTTGATTTTATCGTCCATGTTTTTCATGTTAACTTATTCTTTAGTAGTTATGGTGTGATGTACTTAACTAATATACCGTTATTTTTTTATTTTAGAAACTATTAGTAATTTTTTTATAAACTGTTGGTTATTAGTTGTGTCTGCAAATATATTATTTTTTTTGTAATTTAAACGTACTATTTTATATCTAATTTACGAAAATTGTAATTAAATCGTATTGTGCTTGCCAAAGTTCTTTCTGATTACTGCTATATTTGTTTAGTATAAGGTTGTAATCACTTAATAATATTCTCCCGGATTCAAATTCTATTTTTTTCTGTTCTAAATTTTCCTTTGATAAATCCACGATACGTTGATAAGATTTTACTTTTTGCTCTGCAGCTAATATTTTTTGTTTTCGTTGATTGCGTTGAATCTCATCTAATTTGTTAACATCATCTAATTTTATCTGGTTGAGCATTTGTTGACTGTTAATTTTATTTAAGGTAGGATTTTGTATTAAGTAGGTTGAAATAGGAATGCGAAGTGCAACATTAGCGTAGCTATTTCCAAACCAATTGTTTGAGTTTGATAGGTGTAGCTTATTGTTGAAAAACTGTGCACCATAATATGCATTAAATGTTAAAGAAGGTAAAAGCTGTCTTTTGAAGGATTGACGCTCATTTTCATTTAGTTTAAGGTCAAGCGTATTTACTTGCGCATCGTAGTTTATATTCTCGTATTCTTTTATAGCCTCTTTTATATCATCTATCCCTGTTGTCAACTTTTCTATAGTATTTGTCTCAATATATTTTTGTAATTCCAAGTCAGATTCACATAGGATAGACCATGTTTCATAAAGCTGGATTTTTTTGCGCTCATATTCTTGTTGCGCATTTAGTAATTGTTCTGTTGTCTCTCTGCCAGCCTCATAGCGTATTTTCGTAGTACGTAGTATTTGTTCATATAGTATTGAATCTTCTACGGCAGCTTGATGTTGTAAGCTTGCCAATACGATACTGGTATAGGCTAATGTGGCATCCCTTTTTATATTTTGTGCACTACGTTTTTGTTCTATTTGTGCCTTTTCTAGACGAATATTTTTTTCTTGTAATGTTGTTTTTCTACTTGGGTCAAAAAATTTCCATTCGGCTTGTATTCCTGCTTTGGCATTCCAATTTGTCGCGAATTTGAGGGGTAATATAGCTCCTTCTTGTGCCGAGGGATCAAATGCTATCGCTGGTACAGGGGTTGTAGGTGTTATCAGATTTCTTTGTAAATTAATATCTCCATATACTATTGGAAATTTGTTCAAGTGTTCTATTGCTAATTCTTGATTTGAAATTTCAACTTCCAATTGATTTTGTCTCGCTATATTTGTTTCGTTTAGCTTATCCCACAATTCTTGAATGCTTAATGTTTGTGCATTAATAGATAGTGGAAGGGTGGCTAATAAATATATAATGATTTTTTTCATAATTAAAAAACAGATGCTGGTTCAAGTTTGGATATCTTTCGGACTGCAAATAATGAACCTCCTATAGAAATAAATAATGTCACAAATAATAAAAATAAGGCAAATGGAATAGTTATATCAATAGCTAACCCAGAATTAGCAACGCCAAATTTGAAGCCATATAATAAGAATATGGCTATTACGTAGCCGATAATAGCATATAAAAAAGCCTGAGCTATGATTAGTTTATTTACATATCCTTTCTTAGCTCCTATTGCTTTCAATGTTCCGTAGTCTTTGATACGGTCCAATGCGGACGAATATAATGTTAATCCGATAATAAAGAATCCCGATATCATCGCAAATAATACTAATGTACCAAAGCTCATACCCATATTCGAACTAATAAGAATTTCTTTTACGGTAGAGGATTGTAACTTGGCTATATCCCAAGCTTTAAGATTTGGATACAAGGTGTTGATCTGTTGGATGACTTCCTGTTTTTGATCTTTATCTTTTACACGTGCGATAACGATACTTATTTTTGTTGGCGATACATTGCCTAGAAATCGTGCATTTTCAATACTTGTATACATTAAGGAAGCACCAAATGCCTGTGCATTTTTTGTGATTACTTTAATTTGTGCGCTTTTTCCATTGATTTCGATAGCCTTACCTAGGCTTAATGTTGTACTCCATGTCTTGGCACTGAAAAATTCCGCTGACACGGCATATGGCTGCATTAAATCTTCAATATTGCCTTCCTTAATTTTACTTTCAATAGGGCCCATCATAAATGACGGTGCTACAGAGCCTACTAATGTGACAGCAGCGGTCTTCCCATCCAAAAAGGTAGCCTGACCTGATGCTATTACGACAGGTTCCGCTTGAGCTATAAAAGGTAAGCTACCGATTTCCTGTACTAGACGCTGATCTATTACATTCAAAGCATTCACATTGTCCGTCTGCCTTTCGATTACCCATATCTCATCCTCTTGAATAGGAGCATTTCCGACCAAATTTCCCATCAATCCCATCAAAAAGAAAAGCAAGCTTAATTGTTGTCCAATTAGGAATATGCTGATTACTATTGCTGTGATGACCCCAACACTTTTCGCTCTATCGAATCGTATGAATTTCCAGGCTAAGCCTAACATATTACTTGATTTTTATTTGACATTCTACCTTCGCATTAATTAATAATTCCTTTCCTGTGATAGGTTTGATTTTTATACGCAATACTCTACGATCGTCAGCTTCATTAGCAGTCTCGTATAAAATGGATTTATTCATCAATGTGGGCGAACTGTATATAATTTTGCCTTTTCCCAAATTCTGTTTGGTATTGATATTGATAAATGTTACCTCTTGTCCAACGGCTATTTGATCCGCAAAAAGTTCATCTACCTCAGCCTCAATAATAATTTTCTTTGTGTCTATTATTTCACCCAATGATTCATTCGTATTTACATTTTGACCAATCTTAGCGTTCAGATTTGTTATAATCCCTTCTTGCGGAGCAATAATAGTATAGTCTTCTAATGTAATAGCTGTTTTATCAATATTGAGTTTTTGTTCTTTTGCTTGTGCTTGATTTACCTGCAATTGCTTTTTTAAACCTGCAACACGCTGCTGCTGTTGTAGGTAATTTGATTCATCATTCAGATAATTTTCTTTTGTTTCGGCTTCTTGCTCAAAGAGTGATTTCGATGTTTTATACTTCTGTTCTAGAAATGCTAAATTGATTTGCTCTCTTTCTATATCCTTCTGCGTAATGGTATTTTGATCTTGGATTGTTTGCAACTTACTATTAGCAATAGCAACATCTATATTGCCTGATTTATTTGAAAGCTTCATAAGTATAGTGCCTACTTGTACTGTATCCCCTTCATTTATAAGGATATCCTTTACCATAGCTGATGTGCTGGAAGCGATCAAAGCTGTTCCATTTTCTGCAGTAACTTTACCTATAGCAATTACAGTATCTACTTGTTGTATAATCTCACTTGTACTTGGAGTATATACTTTATTCTCCTTTTTGTTACCACAAGAAGAAGTGGAAATGGCCATAATACAGGCACTAATTAGAAAGATATTATTTATAATTTTCTTCATTTTTTATAGATGTTGACACATGTCCTTCTTCGACGTATATAATGTGATCTGCAAATTCTCTCAAGCGTAGATCGTGCGTAACGATAATTACCGCTTTACCAGTTTGAGATAATTGCTTAAGCTCGGACATAATTACTTTTGCACTTTTTGAATCTAATGATGCTGTAGGCTCATCACACAGTATCATCGAGGGTTCGGATACTAATGCGCGCGCTATAGCTACACGTTGTTTTTGACCACCACTTAATTTTTTGGGTAGATTTTTCATGCGCTCGCCCAATCCAACAGCTTCCAAAGCTTTAATAGATCTTTCGCGTGCCGTATGTGTTTCTATGTTTTGCAATGTCAATGGCTGCATTACATTTTCTAGTGCATTCAAAGGCTCAATTAAATTGAACTGTTGGAATACAAATCCTATTTCTTTTAAGCGTAAATCGGCTAATTGATCTTCATTCCATTTAGTTACTTCTTGATTTTTATAATATACTTTGCCTGAAGTAGGGTATATCACGCAACCCAAAATAGAAAGTAGGGTAGTTTTGCCCGACCCAGAGGGTCCCATTATTAATGTTAATTTATTAGCATGAAAGGAAATATCTGTTTTAGCTAAAGCGGTAATTGTAGTATCCCCTGTTTGATAAATCTTATTTACTCCTTCTAACCTAACGATCTCTTCGGACATATTTATTAATTTTCAATAAAGTACTAAATTACATAACAAATGAATCTAAATATGGTTTTAATGTAAAATATTCACCTATAAAAGTTATTTTTTTCTAATGCTAAAATTTGTAGTTTAATTTACTAATTATTTTAGTAATTTTGTTTTACTTTTTACTATGGAAAGAATTGAAGAAAAATTAAAAATACTTGCTGATGCAGCGAAATATGATGTGAGCTGTAGTTCTAGTGGCAGTAAGCGGAAGAATGATGGAGGGATTGGTAACGCTTCACAATCAGGTATCTGTCATACCTATACGGAAGATGGTAGATGTGTATCTCTACTGAAAATTCTTTTGACGAACCATTGTATTTACGACTGTGCATTTTGTGTTAGCCGCAAGTCTAATGATATTCAACGCGCTGCTTTTACGGTTGATGAGGTGGTCGAGTTGACTATGAATTTTTATAGAAGAAATTATATTGAAGGTTTGTTTTTGAGCTCAGGAATTTTTAAAAATGCCGATTATACCATGGAGCGTCTTCTACGCATCGTTAAGAAATTGCGATTAGAAGAGAGATATAATGGGTATATACATTTGAAGACAATTCCAGGTGCAAGCGAAGAGATGATTAATGAAGCAGGTTTGTATGTAGATAGGATGAGTATAAATCTCGAAATGCCGACCGAAGAAGGGTTAAAATTAATGGCGCCTGAAAAGGATCACGATTCTGTCCGTAAACCTCTAATGCATATTAACAAGCAGATGATTGCTTACAAGGGCGAGTCTAAGTTAATTAAGCATGTCCCAAAATTTGTGCCCGCAGGTCAAAGTACGCAGATGGTCATAGGCGCGACAGCAGAGACTGATTTTGAAGTGATGGCTATTGCTAAAGATTTCTATAGCAATTATAATTTGAAGCGGGTGTATTATAGCGGGTATATTCCTATTAACAATTCAAATTCTTTATTGCCACAAATAGGGTCTGAACCTCCTTTGATTCGTGAAAATAGGCTCTATCAAACGGATTGGTTATTACGGTTTTATAACTTTGATTTGGAGGAAATTTTGAACCCTAACTTTCAAAAATTAGATTTGGATATTGATCCCAAATTGAGCTGGGCTTTACGTAATCCTCATTTTTTTCCTATTGATATTAATACAGCAGATTACAATGCTATAATACGTATTCCTGGAGTAGGGAGGCAGTCGGCTATGAAGATAGTTAAGGCTAGGAAATATGGACGATTACATGAGTACCAAATTCGAAAAATGGGAATTGCCTTCAATCGTGCAAAATATTTTATGCGATACGCAGATTCGCCCTTTCAAATAGGTACGCCTAGTATGGATGTTGTCAAAGGTCAAATCCTACAAGGAGGAAATAGTAAATATAAAAAAATATTGAACTCTGCTCAATTACAATTATTCTAAAATGAATTACCTTTTTGATGGTTCTTTTCAGGGTTTGCTAACCTGTGTATTTGAGGCATTTGAGTTTAAAGATGTATCTGTTCGTATCTGTGAAGAGCAATCCTATAGCGCAGATATGTTTTCGCAAACAAGAACTATTATCACGAATCAAACCAAAGCAGAGCGAATATGGAAGGGATTATCCAAGCACTTGAAAAAAAGTGAAATCCGTTCTTTTTATAGCGCTTATTTATCCGAAGATGCACAGGCGTATCAAGCGATATTTAATCTGATGGTTCGAGGATTTTCTACTTCCTTCAATTTACTGCATGATTATGGCGACAATGATGTAATGACGCTGAGTCAGACTTTAAAGAAGGTAGGCCGTGAGCAGCATAGAATGAAAGCTTTTGTGCGGTTTCAAAAAAGTAATGATGGATTATATTTCTCCATGGTAGACCCTGATTTTAATGTTTTACCATTAATAATAGCATTTTTTAAAAATAGGTATGCTGATCAACGCTGGATGATTTATGATGTACGCCGTAATTATGGGTTTATGTACGATAAAACGAAGGTTTTTGAAATTCAACTTTTTGAGCATACACAGGTAAATTTATCAATAGCTCTAGAGACGATTGAGCTAGATGATTCAGAGTTAAAATATCAGCGCTTGTGGAAGCAATATTTTAAGAGTACTAATATTGAAGCACGAAAAAATACAAAATTGCATATTCAGCATGTCCCAAAGCGCTATTGGAAATATTTGATAGAGAAACAAAGCCTATAATTTTGTGTTGAATTTCTTTTAACAAGGATATGACATATGCTAGTTTGTAGCTCATTTTATTTAAGTAAATTTGCAGATTTTGTGCCCAATTGTTGGGGACATTTTATGCATTATTAATTTTATTTATATAAATGATTTTTTATCAAAACTGTCATGATTGGTGATATTCAACAAAAGGAAATCAAAGAGATTTACCGAACTTCTATTATTCAACAAACTGCATTTTGGTCCAATGTAAAAACATTACAGGGGGTAGAAACCAAAGCTTACGATTTCAAGTCCAAAAAGGCTAATTTATTTAGCGATAATCATGATGATACTTATATTATAGGTGATTTGCTAATTGTAATACAAAAATTAGACAAGGATCATTGTATAGCATATGTTCCATATGGCCCCGAAATTGAACCTTCTGCCGAAAATCAAGGCTTTTTTCTAGAACAACTTTCCGAAGGATTAAGGACATTTTTGCCCCACAATTGTATCATGATTCGTTATGACTTATCATGGGAGTCACAATGGGCAAATGAAGACCATTGCTACGATGTGCATGGCAATTGGATTGGTATGCCCGAAAAAAGAATACAGGAGATGCGTGTCAACTTTAATACAAATCATTGGAACCTGCGCAAAGCGAATACGGATATTCTTCCTTCCAATACTATTTTTATGGACTTGAATAAATGTTCCGATGAGCTGTTGGCTAATATGAAACCCAAAACGAGGTATAATATCAATTTGGCTCAGCGTAAGGGGGTTAATATTAAAATGCTAGGGATGGAAAGTTTGGCTGTTTGGTATGAGTTATATCGCCAAACGGCACAAAGGAATAATTTTTTCTTGCACAGTATAGATTATTTTCGTGTTGTTATTTCTGCCCGTGCAAATGACACCAATTCACCAGCTGATGTATATCTTTTAATCGCCGAAGTTGATGATAAACCGCTTGCAGCTATGTTTTTGATTGTCGCCAATAAAAGAGGTACTTATTTGTATGGCGCTTCATCTTCAGAAAATAGAAATTATATGGCTACCTATGCATTACAGTGGAAAGCAATGGAATGGTGTAAGCTCAAAGGTTGTACAGAATATGATTTTTTTGGTATATCGCCCAACCCCGACCCATCACACCCTTTATATGGATTATACCGCTTCAAGTCCGGTTTTGGGGGAGAGATGCTTCACCGTATGGGCTGTTGGGATTATCCTTTGTTGAATGATAAATATCAGTATTATAAATCAGTAGAATTTAAGAATCAAAGTTATCATTTGAGTTAACCTATTTATTTCTTGTAGTAGCTAATAGGTGAGTACATTAGCTGCTACAGGATTAGTATAGGTAATTAATGAAATGCTTTATGCCGATAAAGTATCTTTTCCCTTCTTTTCTGTTGAAGTAATGATGGCCTTCATATTCAATTGACCATTATATTTACCGCCCATTTCTATTTCGATTCCTTGCGTATCTATATCACCCGTAACAGTAGCACCATTTTTAAGGATTAATTCTTTGCTTTCTACATTACCTATTAAAGTGCCATATATAATAATATTATTGCTTTTTATATTTCCCGTTATTAAGGCCTTTTCGCCTAGGATAATACCATTTTCAATATGTATATTGCCCATTACTTGGCCATCAATCTTAATTGTATGTCCACCTGAGATATCTCCTTTAAAAATGATGTCAGCTCCTATGACTGTTGAAATAGGCGCGTTATCTAACTGCGAAATATCTGATGATTGTTTTTTACGCTTATTAAACATAAATTATAATTTAAGAAATAATTTAGGATCTATTTTTTTGTCGTTATGTATCACTTCATAATGAAGATGTGGACCTGTGCTTCTTCCTGAATTGCCTACTGTCCCTATAATCTCACCGGCTTTAATTTTTTGGTTTACTTTAACTTTACTATTTGACAAATGAGCATATAAGGTCTGAAGATAATTGTTATGTTTGATTATTATACATTTTCCATAACTACCTTTTACTCCAGTAAATATTACTATCCCTTTGGCTGTAGATTTTACCGGATCTCCAATTTTGCCTTTAAAGTCTATACCTACGTGTTTTTCAGACCTTAACCCTCCAAATGGATTCATGCGATTTCCAAATAGAGAACTAATATTGCCATGAGTAGGTTTACCTAGTGGTGTCACTATCAAAGTATTTTTAATTTCCTTTATTTTATTAGCATAAAATTCAGCGATATTATTTATGTCTGTTATTTCAATATTATCACCTATTCCACCTGCATTTTCGATAGTTATGGATTCCAATCCTCTAGCATTTAGGGATTTATTTATTTTGTGTATATTTTCATCGATGGAATTTAAAGATTGTTTAACCTTTACAAGGTCAATTTGGTTCTTTATTATATTAGCTCTTGCTAATTTATCTATATAGTGTTCACTAGTTTTTTGATAAATATAAATTCCTATGATGGCCAATAGTAAAATAATTAGACAATTAATAAGTAAGAGGTATTTTCTCCAATGCAGTATTATTCCACTCGGGATTTGGATTATTTTATTCTCTTTTCCTTTCTTGTTTATTAATAGTATTGTAGTTTTCTTTTGCAATGATTTTCTATTTAATTATAAATATAATTAAATTTTGTATCTTTAAAAGAAATAATGCATTCATTTTAGTTAAAATGCAAGTTGCTTATACGTTTTGTAACTAATTGGATTTGGAGTTTAAATCTAATTAATGATAGTTGTTTTATTTAGAGTATAGTTTTATTTTCGTATTCTTATTTTTTCTAAACCTAAATTATCTATAATGGAAATTTTCAATGGCATTAATGCTTTGACTCTTGTCTTTACCTCCTTATTACTTTTTGCTATAGCTTATCGCTTTTATGGTCTTTTTATAGCCAATAAGGTATTGAGATTGAATAATAATATAACAACTCCTGCTGTCGAATTTGCCGATGGACATGATTATGTATCCACCAATAAGAACGTTTTATTTGGACATCACTTTGCAGCAATCGCAGCGGCAGGCCCTTTAGTTGGACCTGTATTGGCAGCGCAATTTGGTTACCTTCCAGGGACATTGTGGATATTAATTGGATGTGTTTTAGGCGGTGGTGTTCATGATATGGTAGTACTATTTGCCTCTGTGCGTCACAAAGGGGAATCTTTAGCAAGTATTGCCGCTAAGGAAATTGGGCCTACCACAGGTACAATTGCAGGGATAGCAGTTCTATTTATATTGATATTGACCTTGGCCGGATTGTCTTTAGCCTGTATCAGCGCTATGCACGAAGCTTCATGGTCATTATTTACGGTAATTGCGACAATGCCAATCGCAATATTGATGGGGCTGATCATGCGCTATCGTAAGAATAGTATTGCTTTTGCTAGTATTTTGGGTGGTGTATTACTTATTGCAGCTATCATAGGCGGGCATAACCTGATGCAAATAGAGGTGATTAGTAATCTCTTTCATTGGGATGTAAATACGATATCTATAGCTATTGCAGCTTATGGTTTTTTTGCATCTGTGCTTCCTATATGGTTATTGTTGGTGCCGCGTGATTATTTATCTACTTATCTCAAAATTGGAACTATTTTAATGTTAGCTGTTGGGATAGTATTTGTAGCGCCAACCATACAAATGCCGGCTATCACTGAATTTATTTATGGTGGAGGGCCTATTATTGGAGGTCCAGTTCTTCCTTTTATATTTATTGTTATTGCTTGTGGAGCGATATCGGGTTTTCATGCGGTGATCGCAACAGGAACTACACCTAAGATGTTGTCCAATGAAAAGGAAATATTATTCGTAGGATATGGAGCGATGTTAGTAGAGGGATTTGTCGCTCTTATGGCATTGATTGCGGCCTGTACATTGATGCCTGGGGATTACTTTGCTATCAATACGCCTAAGGCAACATATGATAGTTTTATGGCTGCCCATCCGGATTTGCATACGGTAGATTTACAACATTTTATTGATAGAATTGGCGTTGATCTTTATGGCCGCACAGGTGGAGCAGTATCTTTAGCTGTAGGTATGGCGCATATTTTTGACAGTATTCCATATATGGATGACGTAATGGCATATTGGTATAATTTTGCTATAATGTTTGAAGCAGTTTTTATCTTGACAGCTATTGATGCAGGCACGCGTGTAGGTCGTTTTTTCTTGCAAGAGATGTTAGGACAAGTTATCCCACCGTTTAAAAATAAGAATTGGTTACCTGGGGTTATTATCAGTAGTTTATTGTTTACTTTTTCTTGGGGATATTTAGTGTATACAGGAAATGTAAGCAGTATATGGCCATTATTTGGTATTAGTAATCAATTGTTGGCAGCATGTGGTCTTATTGTATGTACTACGATGCTCATTCGTATGAATAGGGGCAAACTAGCATTATGTGCTGCAATTCCTGGCGTATTTATGGCTATTATTACGTTTTGGGCGGGATATGAGCAAGTTGTCAATATGTATTTGCCAAATAAGGAATATTTATTGGCAGCATTAGCTATTTTGGCTATGATACTTATGCTTATTGTTTTTATTGGTGCATTTAAAAAATGGAATGAACTGATGAAAAAGAAGACTTTAGTACTTGATGGTTATGGTGAAGAGGTTAAAGAGATAGTAGAACGTTAATGCTATGGTAAATTATAGTTAAAAACTGTTAACTATAGCGCTACGTTTTTATTTTGGCATAAACCTTGTTTATAACCTAGTATTCATAATTTAGGTTAATAATTGGTTAGTTAAAAGCTTTCAATCTCCCCGGTTGAAAGCTTTTTTATTTAGCATTATTTAACGTGTGTTTTTATAATTTTAGCCTCATATTTGTTATATTTATTAAGTAATAAACTAAAATACGTATTATGCCAATAAAGAAAATATTGCCAATTACTATTTTACTTGGCGGAATAGTGATGAGTAGTTGTGTAAGCAATAAGAAATATCTTGCTTTGGAGACACAGCATAAAGATTTAGCAGCCTTATACCAAGTAGGACAAACTAATTTGGCGGAAAGCCGCGCTCAAGTAAAAAGTCTAGAAGATCAATTGGCTTATGAACGCAAAAATAATACAGCTCTGAAGGAAGCTTACATGAAGTTACAAACTTCTTTAGATAAGAGTATTTCTCAAAATTCACAAGGGAATGTAAATATATCTAAATTGGTAGATGAGATCAATGCTTCCAATAAATACATCCAGCATTTAGTGAATACGAAGAATAAATCGGATTCATTGAATATGGTGTTAACAAATAATTTAACGCGCTCATTATCTCGTGAAGAATTAAAAGATGTAGATGTACAAGTGCTTAAAGGTGTTGTTTATATCTCTCTTTCTGATAATATGTTATACAAGTCAGGAAGCTATGAGATTTCTCCTAAGGCAGATGAAACATTAAGCAAAATAGCTAAGATTATTCAGGATTATAAAGATTATGATGTATTAATCGAAGGTAATACAGATACTGATCCTATTTCGAAACCTAATATCCGTGACAATTGGGACTTAAGCGCTTTGCGTGCTTCTTCAGTTGTACAGGCTTTGGTGAAAAATTACGGTGTAAACCCTAATCGACTTACTGCAGGCGGTAGAGGAGAGTTTAATCCTATTGCTGATAATACCACATTATCTGGAAAAGCGAGAAATAGAAGAACACAGATTATTATAACTCCTAAGTTAGATCAATTTATGGATTTAATAGATAAAGCTCCAGAAGATAATTCTATTAATTAGTGTTTTTTAGCATATTTGAAAGTCCTTGTGTCTATACAAGGACTTTTTTAATGAAATGAATATACGTTCCGAATTGATATATGAAGTTGAGAGTGTTTTATAACTTTTTAAGTTTTATAGCTGTTGTTTTTTTGTTGAGTAGTTGTTCTTCTATTTTTATGCCCAATGTGCCTGCTACTCCGATGTTTAGTGATAAAGGAGAAGGATATGTTGCTGCGCATATAAATACCAAAGGTAATTTTTCTGCTAATGCTGGTGTAGCTATAACGGATCATTTGGCTATAATAGCTAATGGATCGTCCGTAAATAAGGGATTAAACTCTAATAATCATTTTAAACAGCATTTAGCCGAAGGTGCTTTGGGGTATTATACTAAAATGGGGAAAAGTAAACTTCAGATTTTAGAAATATATGGCGGTTATGGTATTGGAAATTCAAGGGATATTGACCAACGAGCGACAGTAGTAGGTTTTCAAGCGGTAGAAGCCAAAGTAATGGATTTTAATAAGGTATTCGTACAGGTGAATTATTCCTCTACCAAAAAGAAAAAAATAAATCTATTTGGTGAAAAAAGAACACTAAATTATGGTACTGCTATTCGCATTAGTAGAATTGGGATGACAGATTTTTCTATTAATGGGGAGAAAAAAGATAAGGAGGAAAACTATTTTATTGAGCCTATTTTCTTTACAAGATTGCAGTTAATTAAGGGATTACAAGTACAGTATACTACAGGTTTCAATGTTGGTTTTATAAAAAATGAATATTTAAAAGCAGGAAATTCAGTATTTACTTTGGGAATAAGTTATAATTTTGGAAAGAAATAAAATAATATGAGAAAATTAGGTATGGCAATTGTTGCCTTTGGAATGATTTTTATGTCTGGATGTGCGACTAATTATAAAGCGCAGCTGAATGCACTTGGACAATTTAATTATAATGTGGAGTCAGTAGATCAAGTGAAATTGGCAGGTCGTGATATTAATAGTATTAGTTCCGGCAATGCTTCATCATTATCCTCACTACCGGGTATAGCATTTGCTCTGTTAAGTCAAAATTTACCACTTCAGGCTAGAGTGAATTTACAGATTACCAACCCCACCAAAACGTTAGCTAATATCAATGAGTTTAAGTACATTATTGAATTATCAGGTAAAACTCTTTTTGAAGGGTCGGTAGATGAAAATATTAGACTTAGTACAGGGCAGAGTATGGTTGTTCCTTTGTCTTTCAATGCGAATATCTTTAACGTTGCTAAAGAACGAGGGTTTGACAAATTCTTTAATGATATTTTTACACGTAATAGTAATGCTTTGTTTGCTTTAAAAATTAAGCCTTCGATTAAGGTAGGAAATAAAAATATTTTCTATCCAGGATATATTACTATTGATAAGGATCTAGGTAAACAGTTGAAAAAAATAGCAAACAAAACTGTCAACTAATGATACAAGAATGATGTTTGGGATATACCTTATCTTTTGAAGGTGTATCCCAATGTCCATTCTATAAAATCAGCATTGCCCTGATGTGCTTTTATGGAAACACCAGCGTTGATATTTTTATACACGTAATATCTAAAACCAGCTCTTAAGAATATTTTTTGACTCTCCCCATTGAATTCTTGATTGTGTATATAATAACCGACATTACCATTCAATACTAGCCTATTGTTTAAGACATGCACAATATATAAGGAAGGTCCACCAGAAATTTTAGCGCCAAGTTTCCCTGTTTCATCTTCTGCGATTTCTTCGTTATTACCTGAAGCTGAATAGAATAAATCAACCCCACCACCAACACGCCATTTGTAAGTGATATGCTTACTAGCATAAAAACTTAATGTTGATTTAAAGTAACGTTTGTCAGATTCACGAGCGATTTGTTTTAACCCAGCGCCCACATTGATGTGGTAAAGCATATTCTTTGATACGGGTTCAGTATAACTTGTGTCTTTAGTTATTTTTTTTCCATCGGGTTGATAAGTTAGCGATACGGATACAGGAACGATATTAATGCCCTTATTAGGTAGTCGTAATGCTCCATTCGAAAAATGATGGTATGAAATTCCTAATCCAGCTCTAAAATGATTATTAATTTTATATTGACTACGTAAGCCAAAATCTATAAAAACATTATTTTTAGTGCCTAATGCTAAATTTAAAGGATTATTTGCTTGATTAAAAGGTTTAAAGTTTCCCGATAATCCAAGGCCAATTCGGTAATCGAAAGCCCATTTTTTATTGTTTATATTTCCAAAAGGTGTTTGTACAAAACCATAAATCGCATTAGGTCGTCCTACAATATCAGTATGAAAAGTACTAGAGTATAAACCTATTCCATAGGTAGGGTTATTGTATAGTTTGAAATGTACATCTGATGAAGCTGTAATTCTCCAACCTACTCTAATGTTGAAGCCACTATAATAGGCACCATTGAAGGTTTTGTCTCTTAGTTCGCCTGCTGCTAGGATTCCACCATACTCAAAATTGCCCTCAATAATAAGCGAATTTTTTTTTGGTATACTATCTGTTTGTGCGTAAGAAAAATTGTATAATAATGTTAAGATGATTACAATTGAAAATATTTTTTGTACCACAGTTGGAATATAAAAAGGTAAGTTTAAATTTGCGATTATTTATATATTAACAAAAAAATACTTGTAATTGTTTTTCTTGTTTTAGTATAAATTTTCTTATAAATCAACTTTAGCTCAAAATGTCCAACTTTTTAATTATTGTTTTCTGCCTTATTATAGGTTATTTATTTAGATTCTTTAATCTTGCAGGGAAAAATGATTATAAAATAGTTAATACATGGGTGATTTATATAGGTCTTCCATCCATCGCATTATTGTATATACCTAGAATTGACTGGTCATTAGCGTATCTTTTTACAGCTTTTTTACCATTTTTGGTATTCGGTTTATCCTATTTATTTTTTAATATTCTAAATAGGTGGTTAGATTATTCGAAGAGGACAGTTACTACTTTAGCGATTGTATCAGGCTTAAGTAATACTTCTTTTGTCGGATTTCCACTGATCATATCTTATTTTGGTGAAGAGCAATTAAAAGTAGGTATTGTTTCTGATCAAGTAACATTTTTTACCTTATCTACACTTGGGGTATTATTGGCGGCAGGCTCTAAGTCTATATTTCCTTCTCAAAAGGAAAAAATGTCTTTTATTCTAAAAAGGTTATTTACATTTCCCCCGTTTTTAGCTTGTTTATTTGCTTTATTATTTGGTCGCTTTTTTGTTAACGATGATATATCTTCTTTTTTTCAAGCTTTAGCGGCTACGGTTAGCCCACTAGCACTTTTTTCTATTGGAATGCAACTGCAGTTCAGGAATCTGAAAAAAGAAATAAATACAATAGGTCTATCGCTTTTTTACAAGTTGATATTGGCTCCTTTAATAGCCGTTCTTTTAGCACTTTTGTTAGGGTTAAAAGGGATTTTTTATCAAGTATCAGTATTTGAAATGGCGATGCCTTGTCTTGTAGCTTCGAGTATGATAATAGAAAAATTTGGACTAAACGTAAAATTGTCAAATACAATAATAGGTTTAAGTATTGTAGTCGGATTGGCGATCTCTTTTTTATGGTACTGTGTCATTATTACACTTTTGTAACATAATTTTTATCATTCAATTATTGTTTAGTTACAATTTAAAACTATCTTTAGTAGTTATATTTACCACCAAAAGAAGATTTAAATTACTAGATGAAAAGACTAATTATTGCCATAGCTTTTTTAAGAATAGGTGTTGCCGATGCGCAAGTGAAGGATCATAAAAATTATGTGCAGGAAATAAAAGGAACAACTTTATCATTCCCGATGCAAGCCATTCACGGGGGAGAATTTTTAATGGGGAGTAGTAAATCAAAGGAAATAGATGAAAAACCCGTTCATAAAGTTAAAATTGACCCTTTTTGGATGGGAGCTTACGAGGTTACATGGGATTTGTTTGAGTCATTTTTGTATAAAGATTTTGAACAGTCCAAACAAATATCTGGTACTGTTCCGCCTGAAGTAGATGCCATCACAAGGCCTACAAAACCCTATTTAGATATGACTTTTGGAATGGGGAAAGATAAAAAACCTGCCTTAGCAATGACCCAATATAATGCTATTCAATTTTGTAAGTGGTTATATACTAGAACAGGTGTTTTCTACCGTTTGCCAACAGAAGCCGAGTGGGAGTATGCAGCACGTGCTGGATCAAATACAGAATATTTCTTTGGTGATGATAGTGATAAACTGACTGATTATGCCTGGTATAGCGCTAATAGCGATGGACAGACACAACAAGTGGGCCTTAAGAAACCAAATGCATTTGGCATATATGATATCTATGGTAATGTAGCGGAATGGACTTATGATCAATATTCACCTGATTTTTATAAACAATTTGAAGGTAAAGTTGCTACAAATCCAATTGCTGAGCCTACTGATTTATATGCGAATGTAGTACGTGGAGGAGGTTTTAATAGTGAGCCTAATGCACTAAGATCGGCTTCACGTGATGCATCTGACCCTGTTTGGAAACAGATTGATCCCCAAATGCCAAAATCTAATTGGTGGTTCCCTGAAGCGCCTTTTATCGGTTTTCGTTTGGTAAGACCGTTAGTGCAACCGTCTACGGAAGAAATATTAGCCTATTATGATAAGGCTCCAATTGAAGATTATAACTAAAAATATAACCGCCTAAATTATACTATTATGAATGAATTGAAAAGAAGGGATTTTATTAAATCATCTACAATAATAGCAGGAGCTGCCGTAGCAGCCACAACTCCTGTTTCAGCTGTTTTTGCGGCAGGATCGGATGTCATTAAAGTAGCTTTAATTGGATGTGGAGGTCGTGGTACAGGTGCAGCATTTGATGCAATGGAATCAGGTCAAAACATTAAAATTGTAGCTTTAGCTGATGTCTTTCAAGATTCTGTTGATAAGGCATATGAAAATTTAACCAAGAAATATGGTGATAAGATCGATGTGCCAGCAAGTAGAAGATACGTTGGCTTTGATGCTTATAAAGATGCTATCAAAGATGCCGATGTTGTTTTGTTGACAACTCCTCCCGGATTTAGACCTATTCACTTTGAAGAAGCCGTTAAAGCGGGTAAGCATGTTTTTATGGAAAAACCTGTTGCAGTAGATATCCCCGGTATTCGTAAAGTATTAGTGGCAGCAGAAGAAGCGAAACGTAAGAAGTTGAATGTTGTCGTTGGTCTTCAAAGACGTTATCAAACCAATTACAGAGAAGGTATAAAGCGAATTCAGGATGGTATGATTGGTGATATTGTAGCTGGACAGGTATATTGGAATAGCGGTGGGGTATGGGTTAGACCTCGTAAACCTGGACAATCGGAGATGGATTATCAAATGCGCAATTGGTATTATTTCAATTGGCTGTGTGGTGATCATATCGTAGAACAGCACGTACATCAGTTGGATGTAGCCAATTGGATTAAAGGTAAGTATCCTGTTTCCATTCAGGGAGTAGGGTCTAGAGCACATCGTACAGGAAAAGAATATGGGGAAATTTTTGATAATTTCTCAATTGAGATGACTTATGATGATGGATCTGTCATCTTTAGCCAATGCTGCCATTTTGAGGGATCGCATAATCGTGTAGATGAAACATTTCAAGGCACAAAAGGTAGAATTTACTTATCAGCAGGTAACCGTGCTGTGTTATATGATGCTAAAGGAAATGAAATTTTTAACCATAAGGCCAATGGTGATCCTAATCCTTATCGTCAAGAGCATGTCGAGTTGTTTGACGCTATCGCAAAAGGTGATTACAAATTTGATAATGCAGAATATGGCGCTTATAGTACTTTGACAGGTATTATTGGGCGCATTGCTTGTTATACAGGTAAGGTAATTAAATGGGATCAAGCCATCGAGTCACCAATTAGTTTGATGCCTGATACATACGCTTGGGATGCTTTGCCTAAGATATTACCTAATGCTAATGGTGAATATGCATATGCTAAACCAGGATTAAATACGCAACATTATATATAATTTGAAATATATACTATTATTTTTACTGATTCCATTGGGGTGTTTCGCTAAGGCTCAACACCCCAATACGTTATCAGCACATTATATTAATGGGCAAGCACAGGGTACGACTTATTCTATTAAATATTATGCTGCAGAGCAGATATCAAAGCAATCTATTGATAGCATATTAATGGAAATAGATAATTCAATGTCTATTTATAAGCAAAACTCCAAGATCTCATCTTTTAATCATCCGAAAACACGTAAAGTCAAAATGGATCAGCATATGAAAGCGGTCATTGACGCTAGCTTTAAGACCTATGGATTGACTGATGGATATTTTGATATAACGGTGATGCCTTTAGTGAACCTTTGGGGCTTTGGTACAAAAGAGTATATAAATAATCCTACAGAGGAAGCTATAAAGAAGACTAAATCTGTTGTGGGAATGAAATACCTATCTGTAAAAAAGGATTATTTAATCAAAAAGAAAAAAGGTGTTTCTATAGATGTGAACGGAATAGCACAAGGATATACCGTCGATATATTAGGTGATTATCTAAATTCTAAGGATATAAATAATTATATAATAGAATTAGGAGGTGAGATAATAACAAAAGGAACTAAGCCGGGGGGGGATTTTATAGTGGAAATTCAAAGCCCAACTGCATTAAACTATAAGATCAAATTGAAAGACAAAGCCATAACAACCTCTGGGAGTTATGAAAAAAGAAGATTAGTTGAAGGTAATTATGTTTCACATCATATAGATCCTAAGACAGGCAGTCCAATTGAAAGTACTACTTTAAGCGTTACGGTAATAGCTAATTCTGCCTTTGTTGCGGATGCATTAGATAATTATTTAATGTTTTTGTCACCAAAGAAAGCTGTGCAATTCGTTGAAGACAAGACAGATGTTGAGGTTTATATTGTGTATGTTGAAAATAATAAACTAAAAGAGTTGCAAAGCTCTGGATTTAATAATTATATTTATAAATAATCAATTTTAACCATTTAAGAAACAATGAAAAGATCCGATTTTCTAAAAAATTCTGGGCTTATTGTGGGAAGTACATTGTTAGCTTCAACAGAATTAAGTGCTAAGAATTCTGAAGGTATCGTTATAAATAAACAGCCTTTTAAATTAGACTATGCGCCACATCAAGGCATGTTTAGTGCGAGCTCAGGTAATAATTTTTTGGATGAAATTAAATATATGCATGACTTAGGTTTTCGCAGTATTGAAGATAATGGCATGCCTGGACGTTCCGTAGAAGAGCAAAAAAAAATAGGAGAATTATTAGCGAAGTTGGGCATGCGAATGGGAGTATTTGTCGTTCCCAAAGGTGGTAATGGTGCTAATACATTGGCTGCAGGCAAAAAAGAACACGTTGATATTTTTCTTAAGGGATGTAAAGATTCTATTGAAATAGCTAAACGTGTCAATGCTAAGTGGGTTACTGTTGTTCCTGGGGATTATGAAAGACGACTGCCTATTGGTGTTCAAAATGCAAATGTAATTGAGGGCTTGAAAAGAGGAGCTGAACTCTTGGAGCCGCATGGTATTACAATGGTGTTGGAACCTTTAAGTGATACACCAGATTTGTATCTCCGTTTTACGGATCAAGCATACGAAATATGCAAAGCTGTAGATAGTCCTTCTTGTAAGATACTTTATGATGCATATCATCAACAAAAGAATGAAGGCAATTTAATCAATTTAATGAATCAATGCTGGAGTGAAATTGCCTATATTCAAGTAGGCGATAATCCAGGGCGTAAGGAGCCAACAACTGGCGAAATTAACTACAAAAATATATTTAAGTGGTTACACAATAAAGGATATAATGGAATCGTTGGTATGGAGCATGGCATGTCTGCCTCTGGCAAAGAAGGCGAAGCTATTTTAGTAAATGCTTATAGACATGTAGATAATTTTTAATTCACAAAATTCTAATCAATAAATTATATTATGACGACAATTATAAAAACGAAACTTTCCTTTATGATGTTTCTCGAGTTTTTTATCTGGGGAGCTTGGTTTGTAACCTTAGGAACGTTTCTTACTCAAAATTTAAAAGCTGATGACTTCGAAATAGCAAATGTATTCTCTACACAATCTTTAGGTGCCATTATCGCGCCTTTTATTGTCGGTATGATTGCGGATAGATTTTTTAATGCAGAGCGTGTCTTAGCAATTCTACATCTTTTAGGTGCTATATTATTATATCAAATGTATCAATCTGTCAATATAGATACATTTTATCCTTATGTATTGAGCTATATGATTTTGTATATGCCGACATTGGCTTTAGCGAGTTCAATATCTTTTAGACAAATGACAAATCCAGAAAAGGAATTCTCCACTATTCGTATTTGGGGAACGATTGGATGGATTGTAGCTGGATTATCTATTAGTTATGTTTTTAAATGGGATACTTATGCATTAGATGGTGCATTGAAAAATACATTTTTGATGGCAGCAGTTGCATCAGCAGTATTAGCCGTATTCTCTTTAACATTACCAAAAACACCTCCAATTAAAGATAATGAAGGTGAAAAACCTTCATTTGCATCAATCATAGGTTTAGATGCTATCAAATTATTAAAAGATCGTAACTTTTTCATATTTTTCCTTTCATCGGTATTGATTTGTATTCCATTAGCTTTCTATTATCAAAATGCTAATTTATTCTTAACAGAAATAGGCTTGGAAAATCCTACCGGAAAAATGACTATTGGACAAGTTTCAGAGGTTTTATTTTTGTTACTTCTTCCAGTTTTCTTTTCTAAATTCGGATTCAAGAAAACTATCCTTGTTGGTATGTTAGCTTGGGGATTACGTTACTTATTATTTGCATTTGGTAATGCGGGTGATTTAACCTTTATGTTGATATTAGGTATTGCTTTACATGGTATCTGTTATGATTTCTTCTTTGTGTCTGGACAGATTTATACAGATAGTAAAGCCGGCGTGAAATATAAAAGTGCTGCTCAAGGACTTATAACTTTGGCGACATACGGAATAGGTCAGTTAATTGGATTTTGGGTAGCTAGTTATATCGGAAATATGTATAAAGATCTTAAAACTACGGATATGGCTGCTTTTTGGCAGCATACATGGGTTGTTCCTGCAGGAATTGCTTTTGTAGTGATGTTTATCTTCCTAGTATTTTTCAAAGATGAAAAAGTTGAGAAAACAAATTAATAAATTGTTCACATTATTTTTAAACTAATATAAACAAAGATTATGATAGAGAGTAATACTTATGATGCTATTGTCATTGGGTCTGGAATTAGCGGGGGATGGGCAGCAAAAGAGCTTACAGAGAAGGGGATGAAGACAATTATGCTTGAACGGGGACGTAATATTGAGCATGTTAAGGACTATGTCGCCGCTAACAAGAATCCATGGGAATTTCCGCATGCTGGGGGAAGGACACAAGAAATGATTAAAAATCATCCGGTCTTAAAAAGAGATTATCCATTAAATGAGAAAAATCTTGATTATTGGGTGGATGATTTAGAACATCCTTATGTTGAAGAAAAACGCTTTGATTGGTATCGCGGATACCATGTAGGAGGAAGATCTTTGATGTGGGGACGTCAATCTTACCGCCTAGGAGATTTAGACTTTGAAGCAAATCTTAAGGATGGTCATGGTGTAGATTGGCCTATTCGTTATAAAGATATAGCACCTTGGTATAGCTATGCAGAGAAGTTTGCGGGTATTTCGGGTAATAGAGATGGTATACCATCTTTACCTGACGGTGATTATATGCCGGCTATGCCAATGAATATTGTAGAAAAAGATTTAGCTGAGCGCTTAAAAGGACAATATGGTGGCAAACGTCATTTTATTATGGGCAGAACGGCGAATATCACTGTTCCCCATGAAGGAAGAGTTAATTGTCAGTATCAAAATCAATGTTGGTTAGGTTGTAACTTTGGGGCTTATTTTAGTACACAATCTGCAACTTTACCGGTAGCTGTGAAAACGGGAAATTTAACTTTAAGACCTTTTTCTATTGTTACACGATTGATCTATGATAAGGATACGAAAAAAGCTAAAGGCGTAGAAATTCTTGATGCGGAAACAAATCAAACCTATGAATACTACGCTAAAGTAATATTTGTATGTGCTTCGGCATTAAACTCTACATGGGTGTTGATGAATTCAGCTACTGATGTCTGGGAAGGTGGATTAGGAAGTAGTAGTGGTGAATTAGGTCATAACTTGATGGATCACCATTTCCGTTGTGGTGCTGGTGGTACAATAGAAGGTTATGAAGATAAGTATACTTATGGTCGTAGACCTACAGGTTTGTATGTTCCAAGATTTGTAAATGTGGAAGGGGATACCAAGCCTAGAGATTATGTACGTGGATTTGGGTATCAAGGAGCTGCAAGTAGAGGCAGGTGGTCTGGTGAAGTAGCAGAGATGTCTGTTGGTGGTGCTTGGAAAGACGCTATCACGGAGCCTGGTACTTGGTCAGTAGGATTTACCGCTTTTGGTGAAATGTTACCATATCATGAGAATGCTATTAAACTTGATAAGGATAAAAAAGATAAATGGGGATTGCCTGTGCTATCTTTTAACGCAGAGATCAGAGATAATGAGTTGAAAATGCGTGGCGATATGCAAAATGAAATGAAGGAAATGTTGGAACGTATTGGTGTTAAAGATACCTATACCTATGATAACGTTTACGGCTTAGGTCAAGGAATTCATGAAATGGGTACGGCTCGTATGGGAAGAGATCCTAAAACTTCAGTTTTGAATGGGAATAACCAAGTTTGGGATGCTACTAATGTATTTGTTACAGATGGTGCTGCAATGACATCTGCAGGATGTGTAAATCCATCTTTAACTTATATGGCATTAACTGCTAGAGCTGTTGATTTTGCCGTATCTGAACTTAAGAAAGGGAATCTATAAACTATTATAATCTACCAATTATGAATACTGAATCTAGAAGAGATTTTATAAAAAAGGCTTCCGTAGCGGCAGCCGGTATAACTATTGTTCCAAGGCATGTCTTAGGAGGTACTGGTTTTAGAGCGCCTAGTGATATGCTACAAGTTGCTTCAATCGGGGTTGGAGGAATGGGTGGTTCTGATGTGAATAATATTTCTCAAAGTGGAAAAGCAAATATAGCTTATTTGTGCGATGTAGATAAAGCACGCGCAAAAGGATCTGTAGAGAAGTTTCCTAAAGCTAAGTTTTATACGGACTTCAGAGAGATGTTAGACAAAGAGCATAAGCACATCGATGCTGTTTCGGTTTCTACACCAGATCATAACCATGCTATTCAAGCTTTAGCTGCAATGCAACTTGGTAAGCATGTATACGTACAGAAGCCCTTAGCGCATGATGTATGGGAAGCCCGTGCGCTTACTCATGCGGCAAAAAAATATAAGGTCGTTACACAAATGGGAAACCAAGGTTCATCAGGTGATGGTGTTCGTCAAATGCGCGAATGGGCAGATGCTGGATTAATTGGTGATCTAGTTGAAGTGTATGCATGGACAGATAGACCTGTATGGCCTCAAGGGATAGCTTGGCCAGATCGAAAAGCTCAAGTACCGTCTACTTTAGACTGGGACAAATGGTTAGGTACTGCTCCACAAGTTGAATATTTTGATAAGTTAGTGCCGTTTAATTGGAGAGGTTGGTGGCCATATGGAACTGGTGCACTTGGTGATATGGGATGCCACAATTTAGAAGCACCATTTAGTATCTATGGCTTACAATATGTCAAAGATGTACAAGCTAGTGTTGGTTCGGTTTATGTTGATGAATTCAAGCGTGGATATTTTCCTGAATCTTGTCCTCCTTCGAGCTCAATTACAATGACATTTCCCAAAACTAATAAAACCAAAGGTGATGTTAAAGTACACTGGATGGACGGTGGAATTCAACCGCCTAGACCAGATGAATTAGGGCCGAATGAAAAATTTGGTGATGGTGGTAATGGTATTTTAATCATAGGTACTAAAGGTAAGATGTTAGCGGATACATACGCTGAAAATCCAAGATTATTGCCTAGTACTAAGCAATATCCACAGGTGAAACAAAAATATGCACGTGTTAATAATGGCTCTAGAGGTCATTGGGCACAATGGGTAGAAGGTTGTCAAGCCGGATATGGTAATATGGAGATGTCTTCGCCATTTGAAATTGCAGGACCTTTAACGGAAGCTTTATTGATGGCTAATTTGGCTATTCGTGGAGCAGATTTAAAAATTGATAATAAATATCCAGGACGCAGTATGAAGTTATTATGGGATAATGATAATATGCGTGTTACAAATTTTGATGAAGCTAATCAATTTGTAAAACGTACATATCGTCCAGGATGGGAAGTTAACTATACATTTTAATACAATTGTAGATGAATAGAAGAGAAGCATTACAGCGCGTAGCAATGATATTAGGAGGTTCTGTAATTGGAGCCAACTTATTCTTAGAAGGATGTACACGTTCAGCATCTGCTGATGTATCTGGTTTATTTGAAGCGCTAACGACCGCACGATTAGGTGATTTGGCGGAAGCCATATTACCAGCGACATCTACTCCTGGAGCCAAGCTTGCAGGTGTAGGAGAGTTTATACCTGTA
This sequence comes from Sphingobacterium rhinopitheci, assembly GCF_022627575.1. Classification (GTDB taxonomy): domain Bacteria; phylum Bacteroidota; class Bacteroidia; order Sphingobacteriales; family Sphingobacteriaceae; genus Sphingobacterium; species Sphingobacterium rhinopitheci. The sequence goes on along the minus strand of NZ_JADEYQ010000006.1, from coordinate 60,630 downwards.
TGGGTTAGAGATTGTTATACGGAAGAGCAGCAAAAAGCTTTTATCGATGGTTTCAATCAATTGGATAAAAAATCTGTAGAATTCAAAGGTAAACCTTTTGAAGAATTGTCTGCAGAAGATCGTACTCTTGTAGCGGCAGCTTTAGAAAAAGAAGCTAAAGCCTATAATGAGAAACAAAATGAAGAGACTAAAGCATACCGTGAGAAAAATGCATTAAAACAAAATGAATTATATCATGAATTAGAATTGCCTCCTCCTCATTGGTTTACATTATTCAAACAGATTACGATGACTGGATTTTTTAATTCAGAGTTGGGCTGTACACAAGCGTTGAGATATGTAAAAATACCCGGAAGATATGACGGTGATTTCCCTTATAAAAAGGGTGATAAAGCATTTGCTTAGCCTGAAAAAAGTGCCTAATCTAGCAATAGATTAGGCACTTTTTCCTTTTACTGATTTATGAATAATGTGCTTCTTGTTAATATTTCATCATCACAATTTTCAAGACATCCTATTTCGAAAAACTATTTTTTTATCGATCTGGTTGCCATAAACCCTGGGAAATAAGCATCAAATAAATGGGTGTTATCCCAGTTATCTTCATACATGTCTGTCAACATAAAACCTGCCTGTAATTGACCTCCTATCTGATCTGTCCAACTGTGGCCAAACATCAAAGGCTCGTTGTTATTCATGTATTTATCTAATTCTTCCTTCGATAGTGATTGTTTATCAGAATAAGGCGCTTTGTGTTTCAAACGCATGGTTACTTCATCGATTTGGAAGATCAATGGATTCGTTAGACCTGTCATTAGTATACCATCCTTTTTCAATACGCGATAGCATTCCTTCCAGATGGCTAAGATATCATCCACAAAACCGATAGAGCAAGGGTTGAAAATGAGATCAAAAGATTCATCAGCAAATACAGATAAATCTCGCATATCTCCCTCGATAGTATCTATAGCTAAATTATGTTTTGCTGCCATTTTGGTATCTTGACCAAGTTGCTTTGGTGAATTATCAAATATAGTTACATTTGCTCCTAGAGCAGCTAAGATTGGGCCTTGTTGCCCACCACCACATGCTAATCCTAATATTTTTATTTTTTTTAAATCCGTCGGAAACCAGCTGTATGGAACAGACAGTGTAGGTGTTAAAATAACGGACCATTTACCTTGCTTGGCCTCCATTATTTCTTCATCACTGACTGCTACGGTCCATCTGTTTTTTTTGTCTACATATGAATCCCATGCCGATTTATTATATTTAACGATATCCATGTATTGTATATTTGAATCTATAAATATACTTTTTTTTAGCCTTATGATGCTAGAAACAAAAAGAGTTGGATAACTTGTTACAGCTGATCCAACTCTTTTATATTAAAGAAAAATAGAAACTATATACCTAAAAATGTAAATGCTTTAGCATTGATGAATTTTTTTGATACTTCTCCATCGTATGTTTTATTGTTTGATAAATCTAACTTCTTAACAGATGCACCGCTAGAGAAGTCTAATTTTTTTAAATCTACCCAAAATGTATTAGGTGTTAATACAGTTTCAAAGAAGTATGTTAAGTTCTTTTGGTCTGATACTGATCTCCATCGCGTAGAAGAGATATTAGGCTCTGTAGGTGAAGAGATACCAAATGGAACGGAACAATTTCTAATCACACTAAAAACACTAGCAATTGCTTCACGTGTATTTGTTGTCTGAGGGATTGCATCAATATAATAGGAAGCTCTAACAAATCTGTCTGCAGCACGGTTAGTTCCTGGTAAAGACATAGTGCCAGGAATACCTTCCCAATAACCATTAATCGCTAACTGCTGATTAAAAGTAGGGGAGTTTGTCATAACTGTGTAGGAAGGGTTGTGATGGATTACTAATTTGCCATTGATATATTCAAATATAGCATTGTCTCCAGTCGCATCAGATATTGATAAATGTAAGGTCGTAAATTTGTCTGTGCCAGGGATGTAATCCGAAACGATCGCAAATTCCTCTTTGCTAAGGACATCTACGGCTTCTTGAACTGTCGCAAAGTTGTCCAATACATACTGTGCCCAAGCAGAAATCGTTAACCCTTTTTCGCCTGTACTAGGGTTAAATTTTGGATATTGACTTTCTACTAACCATAATACATTAGCGACTAAGCCTTTTTCATTTATTCCATCAGTTGTTGCTATGTCCCAAGCGCTTGTAATCACACTTCCATATTTTGAAGTCCATTCAATTGAGGTAGGTCCTACATTTCCGCTTCTTTTTAAGTTGCGTGGGAATGCCCATAAATTAGCTGAAATTTCATCTTTCCAATCCATTGATCTGGCGGTGATAACTAGGTTTTCTGGCCCTTTGTATACCACACGTGTACACGCTTCGCTTTTTGGAGTAGATAATGAAAAGCATAAGACTGATAATACAAGTAGTTTAATTTTTTTCATAAGACACTATTATATTGTTTTATTGTAAAACATAAAAAGATCAAAATTGTTTCAAATAGTTGTAATTTAATAAATTATTATACAACCTGTAAAAATAGGACATATTTTAAACTTAGTTTTTAGTACTTATTGTCTTTTTGAACGTCTTCGAAAAGTCAATAATCATGCCCAATGCAAAGACACTTGGGTCTTTAATGTCTGTTGCACTTCTACCATATGACAATCGTTGCTCAGCATAAATTTCAATAAAATTAAAAGGGATATAATTTGCGCCAAATATTATGTCATTTATTTTGAAATTGTGACTTATTGGTGCCTGGCCATTCTCATCTACTATCACTTTTGTATCTGGGACGTACAAATTGTAGCCAGCATGTATAGAGAATTTATGGAAAGTATAATTAGAAAATATCTCTAATCCTTTTGCATTAAATACAACGGTTGGTGTTTGCATAGTTTGTGTCAAACTCCTATATGATCCTTGCGCAAAATCACCATTTTTTTCTATTGCTCCAAGTATACTTAATGTAAATTTGTTGTCTTGATATCTTATTGCTGTTGTAAAATAACTTGGTTGGCCGTGTAGGCCTAATATTTTGCCACTTGATATCAAGCTATCACTTACTAAGGCTTTGTTGTATGCAGCTCCTAAAGTCAGCTCCTTAGTGATGTCCAATTGTCCCGAAAATCCGTAGCCATCAACAAACTTGTTATTGTTGAATCCTAAAAGTTGAACCTGTGCTCCCAAGTAGAAGGGACCAAATTTATTTCTATATATCGCTGCTTGGTTGACACGACCGGTACCATTTTCACCACCATCGGTGCCGCCGATATAGGTAGCAGATGCGCGGCCTCCAAATACCGTAAATTGATTTGTGTAGGATGAAACATCGTAATATACACTCCATTGTTTACCAAATGTAAAAGTTCCATATTTCTCCATATCTATCCCTATATATCCCAACCTATTGGTGATAGTTTGTTGGTTATCTATTGTTTGTATCTCTAAGAAATCAGCATTTCTATTGTTGTCGACATTAAAAGTACCTTGGCCTTGGAAAAGATTTAGATGGACTTCTGCGGCAGCAAGAAATGATATTTTACCTTTTTTTATACTTCCATTTATTCCTAATCTTGACACATTATCCTGTAGTTCTATTTCATTTTTATAAGCTGTTAAGTTTCCACGAAAGCTTGCATATGGATTTACATTTATTTCAATAGAATCTTTTATAGATTGTGCATTCGCAAATTGAATGATAAAAAATAGAGCGACAGCGTTTATTAAAAGTATTATTCTGTTCATACTATGCTGATTTATTAATGTAAAAAAACAGTGCGTTTTTTGTATTGTTTAATAACAACAGCGTTGAGAGAATGTTTGGTATTTATTTTTACAACAAATTGATTGATTATTGAAATAAGATAAAATGTATTATTCTGTAATAATTTGACTTTTAACTATATGTTTTGCCGCAAATTGGCCCATACTAAAGCATGCTTGGAGCAAATATCCTCCCGTTGGAGCTTCCCAATCTACCATTTCGCCGAGGCAATATATATTTGGGTATTTGCGTAGGTTGAGTGAAGGGTTTAACTCTTCAAATAATATTCCCCCAGCAGTCGAAATTACTTCATCTATAGGACGAAAACTAGTGACTTCGATAGGGTAATTTTTTATATACTGTGCTAGTAAATTGGGATTTGTGTACGCTTCTTTTGGTAGTTTTTTGAGCAATTGAATTGTAGCATTATTTAATTTTAACTTTTCTTTAAGTGCTTTAGTGATATTTTTAGTGCTCGCTATTTCTTTTTGCACTTGTTGCTCACTATTGTTAGGCTTTAAATCGATATAAATAGTAAATGGAAATGCTGTAGCTCGAGTGAATCTATTTAAATAATATAGCGGGCTTCCTTCGATTCCATACGTTGTAAATACCACTTCTCCTTTTTTGCGAATCTCGTTGAAACGTATCTCAATATTCTTTACTATTTGTCCTTCAATATCTACGAATGACGCCTTGGTATTGTATCCTGAATTGGCAGCTTCTAATGGTTTTATATGGATATTTTTGCTCTTTAGAATAGGAATCCATTGTGCATTAGATCCTGTCTTCTGCCATGAACCCCCACCGAGAGCTAGTATCAACTTATAGTATTTTATTGCAACTATATCTTCCTTGTGTTTCAAGAATACTGTATCTTCTACAAAGTCTTGAAATGTATGTTCGTAATGTATTGTTACGCCTAAGCTATTTAGTTTATCTAACCATGCTTGTAATACATGTATTGGTTTAATTGTTTTTATAGGAAATATTTTTCCTGAAGAACCTACATAAGTATCAATACCTAGATCATGAAGCCATTGTACGGTGTCCTGATTGTCAAAATCTTTTATTATAGGAGACAATTCTGATTTATCATAGCGTGTTATGAAATCTGTTATTGACTCATTATGGGTGAGATTAAAACCTCCATGTCCAGCTACTAAAAATTTGCGTGCTGCGGCTTTATTCTGCTCATAAATGTGTACTTCAAAACCATTTTCGGCAAGATGTTGTGCAGCCATTAATCCAGCAGGTCCAGCACCAATGATGACAATAGGAGATTTATACATCTTGCAAAAATACAATTTTAGGCCCGTTGTATACTATTCTTAAATAAATCTGATTTATGTCAATTTTTTAGAATTTCGGTTTTACTATTGTCTTTAAAATCAATGTTTTCTATCTTGTGACCTTATGATTATTAGTTAGTGTGATGAAAAAAGTATTTATATTATTAGGTCTTATTGGATATTGTGGGATTGTCAATGCACAAAAAATACAAGATCCAGAGTTGAGGTTGAATATCAAAGAGATTAGTAATGGTCGAGAATTATTAGCTAATCTAGAGCCTATTATATTTGACTATAATGTGGCGCAGTTCAAAGGTTTGGATTTGCCAAAAGGGAAGCAGTTTGGGATTAACCTTAACCAAGTAAAGGAATCAATTCCAGAAATTGTAAATCAGGAGTCCCGTGTTGTTGCTGTATCTAAGAATACAACCAAAACGATATCTTATGAAGATATAGATTATAAAAGTATCATTCCCTTGTTGGTTTCTGCTGTTCAGGAGCAACAGTTGGAAATTGAAAAACTGAAAAGCGAAATCGAACAATTGAAAAAGTAATAGTTAAAAAAGGGTAATTGAATTTCAGTTACCCTTTTTTGTGGAATTATTCTTTAGAAGCTATAAACTAATGATAGAGAGAATTGTGAAGCTTTTTTGCTAGGGTCGGAATTTTTAGTCAAAAAAATGGGATTTTGATTGTTGTCTAATCTTATTTCGGGAATTAATGTTAGACCTTCGTGCTTGATATTAGCCGATAATGTAAAAGAAGAAGTAGATTCTGAGGGGATTATGTCGGTTTTCTTAACATTAAAGTATTCACCACGTAGCCCTAAGGCTACGTTTTCGGAGATGCTGTATTGGGGGTACAGTGCAACACCGCTATAGCCACCGCCCGTATCGGATTTGAAAGTGTAATCTGCAGCATTTAGGCCTAAGCTAAATTTATCCGTGATTTCATAACTCGCTACTAAATCATAGATGGTACCTGATGTATATTCGTCACGTCCTCCTGCTGAGGTGCCTGAAAGGAAATTAAAATAAGCACTTAATCCTTCTATCGGTTGGACAGCTAATTGTCCGCCAAAATGTGAAACCCCGTTTATATCTTGATAGGTGTTCCAGTCATTGAACAAACCAAGCATCAATGAAATTTTTTCAGTGAAGTTATAGGTACCTTTGATACCTGCATTTTGAAAGGGGCCCGCGCCAAATAGATAGGAGGTAGAATAATGAAAATTTAAAGATGGTGCTATGACTTCATAACCTATAAAAGTACCCATATAACCCGCTGTCATATTGAATTTTTTAGTAAAATCATACCCTATATATAAATTTTGGATATGGAAAGTATTGCTGTTGTCGTTATAGTCACCTGTAGGAATGGTGAGGTATTGTCCACGTGGTCCAAATGAAAGTTCTCCAACAAAAGAGGCTCTGCCTGTGGTTTTCTTTAATCCTAAACCTATCATTCCAATAGATATAGAATTGTGGTCATTGCCAAAGTATGTATTTATATTTTCGCGATTTGCAAAGTCATATTTGTAATATACGTCAGCATATCCATTTATTTCAAGTGGTTTTGTCTCTTGTGCAATGCTTAGTGATGCAATTGCGCTTAAAAAAACGGTTAAGTTTGTTTTTTTTCTCATAAAATTTAGTTTTTGTGTTGTTGAAAGTCTTCATTGTGTTTGTTTTTGTGTTTTTTTGTGTTAGTTCAGTTATAATTTACTTCCAAATTTTTAATAAAACAATTAAAATTTTATAATTTTTATATTTTGTAGCTGTATTTATTGATTAATATTCACTTTAAATACTGTTTTTGTGTAAAATTTTAAATTTTATTGTGTTTTAATGAATTTTTTCGTTAACCTTGGTAAGGTTTTGAGAATCAACGTGTTTTGAAAACATGGTTATTAACTTAAATTATCAGAAAAATGAAAAAATATATCCCTTTTATTATTATAATTGTAGTTGTCGTGCTGTCTTTTATCTTGCCAACTACTGAAGTAACTACAGTGACAGGTGTGCATTTGGATACTGGAGATACAGCTTGGTTACTAGCATCTGCAGCCTTGGTATTGTTGATGACGCCAGGCTTAGCCTTCTTTTATGGAGGTATGGTACATAAGAAAAATGTAATATCTACGATGTTACAAAGTTTCGTCTGTATGGGTTTAGTAACTATTGTTTGGATAGTTTTTGGTTTTAGTTTAGTTTTTGGCGAGGATATAGGAGGTATAATAGGTAATCCTACTACATTTTATATGATGAAAGGTACGCTCGGGAACAATTCCTGGCCGGGTATGCCGACAATTCCATTAGTATTGTTCGCTATGTTTCAATTAAAATTTGCCGTACTTACTCCTGCATTGATTACGGGTGGATTTGCTGAACGTATTAAATTCAATGCTTACTTAATATTTCTAACGCTTTTTGTAATTCTAATTTATGCCCCTTTAGCCCATTCAACTTGGCATCCGGATGGGATTCTTGCCAAAATGGGAGTTTTGGATTTTGCAGGTGGTACGGTAGTACATATGTCTGCAGGCTGGGCTGCTTTGGCATCAGCACTATATTTAGGTAAACGAAAAAATCCAAGTCACAGTCCAGCACGTATCAGTTATGTTATCTTAGGAACAGGATTATTATGGTTCGGTTGGTTCGGTTTTAATGCAGGTTCTGCGGGTGGTGCAAATGAGTTGGCAGCATATGCCTTTGGGACGACCACGACAGCTTCTGCTGCTGCAGCTATGACATGGATGTTTTTTGATATCCTGCGCGGAAGAAAGCCTTCAGCAATGGGGGCATGTATAGGTGCTGTTGTAGGTTTGGTAGCTATCACACCTGGAGCAGGTTTTGTTACCATTCCACATTCTTTTATTATGGGAGTTGTAGCTGCTGTTGTAAGTAACTTGTTCGTAATATGGAGAAATAAAACAGGTATTGATGATACATTAGATGTATTTCCTTGCCATGGTGTAGGTGGGATGGTAGGTATGTTGCTGACCGCAGTATTTGCCTACAGTGGTGTCAATTCTGATGTCACTGTAAATGGGTTGTTTTATGGAGAAACAGGCTTGTTTATTGCACACCTAATTGCGTTAGTAGGGGTTTCTATTTTTGTCTTTGGAGGTTCCTTCATTTTATTGAAAATTACGGACTTAATAACGCCTTTACGTGTTAGTGAAGAAGAAGAAATATCAGGTTTAGATGCTACTCAACATGATGAAGAATTATAATTGTGTATAGTATGTTTTGTGTTTAAAGGCGGCTTTATGTCGCCTTTAATGTTTCTAAATATTTCAATAAATTGCTTTACTTTGTACGATGAGTTACTTTGATGAACAGATTACTCTTTTAAAAGAGGAAAAGCAATACGATTATTTACAACATGAAAATTTACTTTTACGTAGTTCATTGCAGGAGCGTAGAGTACAGGGAGTTAGTTGGTTTCCGATAGCTATTGTCAATACCGAATTGGGGAGAGGCGACTATTTGACTATTACCATTCAAAAAACTAATTTTCAAGATGAAGGTCATAAGTTTCGCTTTGGAATGCCTGTGGCATTATTTTCAAATCATGACCCCAATGAGGATCGGTTGGAAGGGATTATAGCTTTTGTCAGTCGTGATGTAATGCGTATATCTGTTCGCGTAGACGAATTGCCAGATTGGAGTAGGAGAGGTAAGCTGGGGGTTGATCTTCTGTTTGACGAACATGCTTATAAAGAAATGTTTGCCGCCTTGGACGAAGCAAAAAGAAAATCTTTAGATATAGTAGATGATAATATTGTACGCCAATTGCTAGGCAATGAATCATGGCATCCTAAAGTATTGGAGGCTGGTATGTACCAAAGCCCTAATTTGAATGAGAGCCAGAATAAGGCAGTAGCTTCTATGTTGGCTGATAATCCCTTGACCATATTGCATGGTCCTCCGGGGACTGGAAAGACTACTACCTTGATAGCTGGTATTCAGGCGCTTTTGAAAAAGGATAAACGACAGATTTTGGTGGTCACGCCTAGTAATACTGCGGTAGATATATTAGCTGAAAAGCTCGACGAACTGGGGGTTTCGGTTTTGCGTATTGGTAATCCTGTTCGTGTGTCAGATCATCTACAAGAGTTGACTTTAGATGCTAAAATAGATAAGCATATAGCAAATAAAGAGCGTAAAAATTTAGAGAAGCAAGTTCGTGCATATACGGATATGGCGCATAAATATAAGCGTAATTTTGGTAAGTCAGAAAGAGATCAACGTAAAGCATTATTCGATGAAGCCCGAAAATTGCGTAAAGAAATAGATAAGATTCAGGATTATATAATAGATGACGTCTTGAATAAAGTCGAAGTCATAGCAGCGACTTTGGTCGGTGCCAATCATTACAGTATTCGGGAACGACAATATCATACTGTGATTATAGATGAAGCAGCACAAGCATTAGAGCCTGCCTGTTGGGTTCCTATCTTGAAGGCTGATCGCGTTATTTTGGCAGGTGATCATTGTCAGTTGCCGCCAACAGTAAAATCTACAACAAAGGTCAATGAAGGGTTTTATAAAACACTCTTTGAAAAATTAGTCCATCGTTTTCCAGATGCTGTTTCATTATTGAATGTTCAGTATCGTATGAATAAGCAGATAATGGAGTATCCTTCACAAATACTATATGATGGAAGATTGGAGGCCGCTACCGCTGTCGCCGATTGGACGCTTAAGGACGATATGGAGCCTGTCGTATTTATAGATACTGCGGGAGCAGGCTATGAAGAAACAATCGAAGATACCGCAATTTCTAATAAAGAGGAAGCCTTATTTTTGTATCGACACCTATTGGCAAATGCGCAGGAGCTGTTGCGAAAATATGATATAAAAAATTTCCCTACTATTGGCGTTATTGCTCCTTATCGTCAGCAATCTGCTATTTTAAAAGATTTAGTAGCTAACGATGAATTATTAAAAACAATTGGCAATTTTATTCAGGTGCATACGATAGATAGTTTTCAGGGGCAAGAGAAAGATATCATTTATATATCGCTAACAAGAGCCAATAGTAATCAGCAAATAGGCTTTCTATCGGATATACGTCGTATGAATGTGGCTATGACACGTGCTAAGAAAAAATTAATCGTAATTGGGGATAGTAGTACGATTGGTCAGCATAATTTTTATAAAGGTTTCTTAGACTATGTAACTGGTATAGATCAGTATCATAGTGTCTGGGAGTGGGCTTAAAAGGTTCTTTTTATCGTATAATAATGGATTAAGGTCAATACTTAATCCATTATTATAAAACATAGTTTTTATAACTATTAAAATATCTTTGCGGCAATTTGTACTCGAGCAAATTGGTTAGATGGGTTCCATAAAGTAGTCATCGAAACTGGAATGTTGACTTTATTAAGAATATTGACATCACGCGTGATTGTAAAACCAAGATTTACGATGTCAAATTTGTTCTTCCCATTCCCAAATAGAAATGTTGTTTCTCCTTTGTTAGGATCCCCCGGGTTGAAAGCAAAACCAAATCCTATAAATGCATCTAAGCTATATTCGTCATTGAGTTTGGATGGGTATATCAATCCTACATAAGTAGAATACTTGTTTCTTAAATAATCGCCATTGTTATTTAGTAGTACTTCACGTGCATTGGCACCACCATATACTAGGATATCTGTTTCAAATATTAAAGGGAAGTTATTTTGCAATTGGTAGCTCATAGCTAAATTAAGTAAATGGGCTGTTCTACTTTTAGAGTAGTTGAAAATATTGTCAGATGCTCGTTCGGCTACGATATTTGTTGACGTAAAAAAATCCCATAGTTTTATGCTTATTCCATTTTTTTCGTAATGAATGAAATAATCTATCTCTTTGTATTGTGTCCCGTTGGCATTGTTAGAGATAGCAGATCCCCCCCATATTCCCATTTTTAATGTTCTAGATTTATTTATCGCGAATTCTACCTGGCTTATTACCACGGGTTGGTCTGTTGTGATATTCCCTCTCCACAGTTGATTTGATCTTAGGCTTAGGGTAAACTCAATATCTTTTTGTTTTGCTGTGGTCACTAAGCTATCTTGAGCAAAGGACACTTTTGTGAAAAGTACTAATAATAATAAAGTAGTAATTCTTATCATAATGATATATTTTAAAAAAGATTTAATACGGCACATTTTCTGAGCAGTATTGATTTATATAAATTCAGTTTCGCAAATGTATATTTAATTATACTGAAAAGAATTATTTTTAATTTTAGATTATTTTATTGTAAATTTTAGCTTACATATTATACTGGTTGGATGACATTTTTAAATACTAGGTAGGTTATAATAGTATTATTTGATAAAGGAGGATGGAATAAAAAATAATAAATACTTTATATTTGGTTAATCTAAATCTATTACCAATGAAAAAAATATTCATCTTAGCTACTTCAGTTTTATTTTTATGTGTTTCTTGCAATTCAAGCCATAAGGCTGAATCCACAGTAGATGTGGGGCATTCCTCAATCAATCTGCTGGAAGGGAAGTGGTTAGTGGAAACTGAACAACGTTTTTTTGAGAAAGATAATAAAAGGACAGAGACATTCGAGTTGGAGCAAATACCAACAGATGATGCTTATGTTTATAGTTTTCAATCGGATTCTTTAGTCTCGATAACTAATTTGAAAAATGAATTCGCATGGGATTTTAAAATTAATAAACAAGATTCTGTATTATCTTTAATAAATATAAATGGGGATGCGGAGGATGATGAATTGGTTTATAAATTTGAGAATGACAAATTAATATTACTTCGTAAAATGGAAGATGCAGATCCTGAAGATAGTACTGGGAGTCATCATGTGGGTTTTCTGATGACATTAAAGAAAATAAATTAATCGCTATTTTTAGCGTCTATCTCAATAGGTATTAATAATATGGATTATTTTTTACAGGCGCTATACTTTATTTGTAATCTTGAAAAATCCTAGCTTATATTTTAATAAAGGCTGTTTTTAAAGTACTGTATACTAGTGAAAATAAATACATAAGGCTTTTCGATGAACTGAAAAGCCTTATGTATTATATTCTTATTGTTCCAAATTGCTCAGGAATTCAGTTAGAATATTGCCTAATTTTCCAGAGATTCTACTCAATATACTCTCCCAATCTTTTACAGTGCCATCACAATTGTCAGATACTATTTTGATAGCATAAAATGGCAGTTTGTGCAGATAGCAAAAGTATGCTAAAGCATAGGCTTCCATATCAAAAGCTTCTGGATTTAGATGTTCTATATCTTTATAAAATGCCGTATTTACATTTATAAACCTATCCGAGGTAAGGATAGCTTGTGAATAATCAAAATCTGAAATATCAACAGATTTTAAAGTTCCCTTTCCACTCAAAAAAGTAGTGTTTTCCAAGAAGAAGCCATCTGTATAAGCATCACCTTGTGCAAAATTTTCTGGATAAAGCACATGTTCAATAGGAAATCTAGTAGAGCCTACTGTGCCTACATTTAGTAAGATAGGTGTGATACCAAGTGCACTGATTTCTTGGTGCAATATAGCGAGGGATACTGTAGCATTTACTTTTCCTACGCCGATTTCATATAATGCAATAGAACTGTCGTCTGTAGTGAATGACAACTCATTCTTGTTGGCTACCAATATGATAGTTTTTATTCCTTTATTTAGAATCATTTAGTTTTCTTGGATATAAGGGTATTCAAATTCCAATTCGCCAGCATTGATCAAATTCAAGTAGTTTTGACACGCTTTTTTTGAGTTTTCAAAATCCATAAATGTGTAGTTACCACAGCTGATAGGGTTTTGGAATGGCACTTCGTAGCCTTCTTCTAAAACTATTTCCAATACTTCTTTCATCAGTTCTTGAACTGATTGAGCTGTTCTTTCTGTTCCTGCTAGTACAACATAGAACCCCGTACAACAGCCCATGGGCCCCACGTAGATTACTTCATCGCCCAAGATAGTTCTGATTTCTGTAGCAAAACAGTGTTCCAAAGTATGCATCACTTCTGGAGAAAGCATTCTTTCAGGAGAGTTAGGGCGAATCATACGAATATCGTAGGTCGTATAGGCATCGACATTACTATTGTTTGTCTTAGCTGATTTGGCATATATACCTTGTTTAAGGATAGTATGATCTACCGTAAAACTTGTTACAGTTGCTTTTTCTTTTGTGTACATCTTTTTTTCTGTTATAAAATGCGTCAATCAATGGCTAGGCTGATTAAACACTGTTTTTAATTATTATGTATAGTAGTATTGAAATACTATAGCATAACAAATATACAAAATAGCACTAAAAAATTACCATTAAACAAAGAAACCACGCGCTAGGTGGTTTCTTTGTTTAATAGATTATAAGTTGATATAATGCTCTACTGTCGGAAAAGGATCGTAATAATGGTGTAATAATTTTTCCCATTCTTTAAATAAGCTAGATTCCTTGAAGGTGATGGTATGGTCTTCTAAGGTTTCCCATTCCACCAATAGAATATATTGATTGTCTTTTTCTACACATTTTTGCAAACTATGTTTGATATATCCCTTACTTGCCGAAATATATTGACATGCTGTTTGGTAATCACGCTCAAAATTGGCCTGTTGGCCCTGGATAATTGTTAAAATTGCTACTTCTAGTACCATAATTAGTTTTTAGATTGAATTGACATTAAATATATGCATTTTTGAAATATGGGACAACTATAGCTCCCCAAATATTGGGGATAGATCTTGGTGATTGTATTTCAAGTTGGATTCGTGATCTTGTGACATCAATTTTAATATTCCTACTTAATTATAGTATATTGTAGGATTAGATTAGTTAATAATCTAGAAGATGTTATCTTTGTAATAGAGGATTAAAAAATTATATGAAATATTTATTCGTTTTACTTTCTATGCTTTCTTTAGCTTCCTGTAGTCAAAAGACTAAGGAACAACCACTAGAAGAATTAGATAAAAAATCTGCCCGCGAAGTTACTTTAAAAACTATTACGGCAGGAGATTCTGTGTTGCATATTACGACACAGCATATTTGGTACAATGGAGAACAGATAGCTTCTAAAAACGATACCCTTAAAACGGCGATTGCTCCCAAAACTTGGGACGCTGTAGATAGCAGTAAAAATTTGAGTAAGGTGCCTATATTCGTAACTGTACAATAATGAGAAAAACAACAGCTAGAAATATACAATTGGTTTTGATTACTTCTGTTTTGGCTTCTTGTGCGCAGCCAAAACAACAGTCAAATACAGCTGATAAACAGCGTGTATTTATGCGTGCTGACTCAACAGCGCAATATACCGAAGTAACAAATAATTATAGTCAGGGAAATGGTAGTGGAGGAATGGGAATGGGCTCTTCATTACTATGGTTTATGGCGTTCAGACATATGGGTGGGTCATTAGGCTATGCCAATAATAGCTTAAACACACAGTCTGTAGTAGGTAAAAATGCAGCTAAGGCTTCCGCATTTAATGCACAACGTGGTGGATTTGGCAAAAGTGCTGTTTCGTCAACTCCTAGATCTTCATATGGTTCATAATGCGAATTAATAAATTGCGTATCGACCCCAATTGGGAGGCGCGTCTATCATCTATAGGCTATGGTTATCATACCATGGACGGTATCCCATATTGGATTGACGATTACTACTATGAGATATCAAATCAAGAGGCAGATCAGATTTATAAAGCCACCAATGAGCTTTGGTCTATGTGTTTAGATGCGGTAGAGTATGTGATTAAAAATCAGTTGTATGCTAAGTTTCATATTCCTGCTTTTATGATACATCATATCGAACGGTCTTGGGAGAATGACAACCCTTCCATATACGGCCGTTTTGATTTCGCTTTTGATAATACCACAAAGGAGTTGAAAATGTTGGAGTTTAATGCGGATACGCCTACTTCACTTTTTGAAACAGGCATTGTACAGTGGTATTGGAAAAATCATTATTTCCCAGAGCTAACAAATCAGTTCAATAGTATTCATGAGCAACTGATTCAGAGTTGGACTGAGTTGAAGCCTTATTTGAAAGGTGAGATTCTTCATTTTTCTTGTGGAAAAGAAACCCTGGAAGATTTGACGAATGTCGAATATTTAAGAGATACGGCTATTCAAGCAGGTATAGAAACCAAGTTGATTTATATCGATGATATTGGTTGGGACGGAAGATGTTTTGTGGATCTTGAGGGTGAAAATATTCAAAGTATATTTAAACTATATCCTTGGGAGTGGATGGTTCGTGAAGAATTTGCTACACAAATTGTAAATGATGCTTTAGAAGCACAGTGGATAGAGCCTTCTTGGAAGATGCTACTTTCTAATAAAGCTATTCTGCCTATTCTGTGGGAATTGTTCCCCAATCATCCTAATTTGTTAGCTTCTTACTTTGATAAGCCTAGCCATTTAAAAAATTATGTAAAGAAACCGATTCTCTCACGTGAAGGTGCTAATGTAGAGATGTATTATGATACACAGATGATATATGCCACAGAGGGTGAATATGGGGAAGAAGGATATGTGTACCAAGAATTGGCTAATTTGCATAGGGAAGATAGTGGTTTCTCTATAATAGGAAGTTGGGTGATAGGACAGGAATCATGTGGTATATCCTTTCGTGAATCCGATATGCCTATTACTACAGACAAAAGTCGGTTTATTCCGCACATAATAAGACATTAACCTCGATCGGGCATTAGATTTTTTTTCTAAACCTAAAAAATAGATATTAGTTTAGTCTTTTGTAGAAGGATAATTTACATAGAACAATACTGAATCGCACTATGTATAAAATAAGTAAGCTTTTTGTTAAACCTTAAAAGAGCTAAGTTTTATAAAACTTAGCTCTTTTAAGGTTTAATTTTTCTTTTAAATAGCGTTCTGCTAAAGTATTAAGGAATGATATTATAGCTCTTTTCTTAATCGTGCTACTGGAATATTCATTGCTTCACGATATTTTGCTACTGTGCGTCTTGCTATAGAATAACCTTTTTCCTTAAGTATTTCTGTCAATTTCTCATCCGCTAGCGGTTTCCTTTTATTCTCATTTGAAATACATTCCTCTAATATTTTCTTTACCTCTTTATTAGAAACTTCTTCACCAGAATCCGTCTGAATAGCTTCAGAAAAAAAGGATTTAAGTAGGAAAGTGCCAAATTCAGTCTGTACATATTTTGAATTTGCTACGCGTGAAACGATTGATATGTCCATTTCTATTTCTTCTGCTATATCCTTAAGAATCATGGGTTTTAGCATGCGGTCGTCGCCGGTCAAAAAGTAGTCGTATTGAAAACGCATGATTGCATTCATTGTTTTTAGCAATGTCTGTTGGCGCTGTTTTATAGAATCAATAAACCATTTTGCTGAATCCAACTTTTGTTTAACAAATTGAACAGCTTCTTTCATTTTTTTATCGCTTTTCTCTGCCTTTTCATAATGTTCAAACATTTCTTGATAGGAGCGAGAAACGCGTAATTCGGGTGCATTTCTACCATTTAATTTTAAATGTAAAACACCGTCATTGTTCGAGATGTGAAAATCAGGAATGATATGCAATTGTTTGCCCGATGCTGTAGCTGTATCACCGGGTTTAGGATTTAACTTTAATATTTCATTAATGATATGCTTTAACTGATCCGAAGTTATATTTAACTGCTTTTCAATTTTATCATAATGTTTTTTTGTAAATTCATCCAAATAGTTTTTTACAATTTCAATGGCTTGAATTACAATACTGTTATTTTGGTCTTTTCGTTTTAATTGTAACAATAAACACTCCTGTAGGTCACGAGCACCAACTCCAGGGGGATCAAACTCTTGGATAATACCTAGTGTTTCATAAACCTCTTCCTCTTCAGCAATGATATTCTGAGAGAAAGCTAGGTCATCAATTAATGATAATATAGGACGTCTGAGGTAACCATCATCATCTAAGCTGCCTATTAACTGGTTGCCGATTACATATTGTTTATCAGATAGTGCTAGTAGATCAAGTTGATTTTGTAGATTCTCAAAAAAAGATGATTGGACGGCAATAGGAATTTCCTTATTTTCATCTTCATCATCATTAGCATAATTGTTTCCGTAATCCTTAGAATCGTCATCTTGGATATATTCTTCTACACTAAATTCTTCATCATAGGAGTCTTCACGATTATCATATTCATCAGGATCTTTATCCGGATAATCTTCAATTGGCTCACTCATGTTAGCTAAGCTACCATCTTCCAATGCAGGATTCTCCTCAAGCTCTTCTTTAATACGAGCATCTAATGAGGCCGTAGGGACTTGAAGCAGCTTGATGAATTGAATTTGTTGTGGAGATAGCTTTTGTAATAATTTTTGTTGTAAGGTTTGCTTTAACATGTTATAAGTTCAATCTACTTGTAAAAATAAACATTTAATTTTAACTTATATTATGTGTATGTTTTAACATAGTAAAATTAAGGTATCATATTTGTTAATATTAGCACTTTTATTACATATTTCCAACCAGTTATTCTTTTTTGTTAAAATCTGTTAATTTTTTAAGGTTTTGCCTTTTTAATTTGTTGTTGCATTTAGTTATTTAAAACATTTTATTCATCTTTACTTTATGTTTAGACGCGTTAAGAATAGTTTTTTAAGATATATAATTATATCTGCTTATTCTATAATAATACTTACCTGTGCTGTTCAGCTTAATTTTTTAGGATTGTTTGGTTATTCTCCAACAGAAAGTGATATCGTAATGCCTACATTAAATGTAGCATCAGAATTGTATACCGCTGATTCTGTGTTGATTGGTCGGTATTTTGAAGAGGATCGTGATCCTGTTGCATTCGATAGTATTTCCAAACATGTTATTGACGCCCTAATAGCCACAGAGGATATTAGATTTTACAAACACAGAGGTGTTGATTTTATGGGCTTAGTTTCGGGGGCTGTATCTACTATCAAAGGTGACCCAAGGGGAGCTAGTACTATCACGCAACAATTAGCAAAGAATCTTTTTAAAACACGATACGCTAATTCTCAGGGTTATTTGAGTAAAATACCTGGGGTAAGATTATTGGTCAATAAATATAAAGAGTGGATGACCGCCTATAAATTGGAAACCAAATATTCTAAAGACCAAATATTAACCATGTATCTAAATACTGTCTCATTTAGTAATAATGCATACGGTATCAAAATGGCCTCCTTGCGCTATTTTAATAAACTTCCCAGCAAGCTCAGTATCAATGAAAGTGCGCTATTGGTGGGGATGTTAAAAGGAACAACCATCTATAATCCCATTCGTAATCCTAAGAATGCCATAAAGCGTCGTAATACGGTATTGTCTCAATTGGAAAAATCGGGTTATATAAGTAAGGCAGAAGAGCTTAGTCTGTCTAAAGATTCTTTGGTGTTGGATCTTAGTTTTCAAGATAATATCGATGCCAATGATTCTTATTTACGCAATGCAGTAGAAAGATGGTTAGACAAATGGAGCCAAGATAATGAAATAGATATCAATACGGCTGGTCTTAAGATATATACTACTATCGATTCGCGCATGCAAAAAATTGCGGAAATGGTCGTAGCGCAAAAAATGACTGAATTGCAACGTCGCTTAAATAATGCATGGGCCAATGAGGAACCTTGGCGTGATAAAGAAGGCAATGTAATTCCTGAGTTCTTAGAAAATCAAGCCCGTAAATTACCTATTTATACTGCGCTGATGAAGGAATACAACAATAACGAAGAAGATGTATTTTCCGTATTACGTGAGAAAAAGAAAATGGAGGTTTTCACTTGGCGTGGAATGGAGGAAGTCAACTATTCTACGATGGATTCCTTAAAGCATTACATCATGATGCTGAATACTGGTATGATGGCCATGAATCCTTATGATGGTAAAATAAAAGTATGGGTAGGTGGTATCAACCATCAATTCTATAAGTTTGACCATGTCAATCAATCTAAAAGACAAGCGGGCTCTACCTTTAAGCCTTTTGCTTATATGGCAGCCTTGGAATCTGGGATGTCACCATGTGATCAATTTGAAGACAAGCCTGTGCGTATTGAGTTTAATAACAAAAATGGCGTCAGTGAAGTATGGGAGCCTAAAAATGCGGATTGGTCAGTCTCACATCAAAATATGTCCCTTAGATGGGCCATGGCACGCTCTTTAAATACAATTACGGCACAAGTTACTGAGGCGGTAGGCTGGGATAAAGTTGTTGAAATAGCACATAAGTGTGGTATCGATAGTAAATTGGAATCTGTTCCTTCGGTTGGTTTGGGGTCTAATGATGTGTCTGTATATGAGATGGTTCGTGCATATGCTACATTTATGAATGCTGGAAAGCGAATCGAACCTATTCTAGTATCTAAAATAGTGGATGCTGACGGTCATATAATCGCCGAATTTACAACGGAAGAAAAACAAGTGATTACCCCCGAAAATGCATGGCTAATGACGTATATGTTAAGGGGTACGGTTGAAGAACCAAGAGGTACTTCGCAGGCATTATGGGAATGGGATCTCTTCAAACAAGGGAATGAGATAGGTGGCAAGACAGGTACTTCATCTGATTATGTCGATGCTTGGTATATGGGTGTAACAAAAGATTTGGTAGCAGGTGTTTGGGTAGGTTGTGATGAACAGAGTATTCATTTTAAAAACTCTGCCACTGGAGAAGGGTCAAAAACAGCATTGCCGATCTATGCATTGTTTATGGAAGAGATGTATAAGCATCCTGAGTTAGGAGTTACTTTAGGAAAATTCCCGGAGCCATCTGTTACTATCAATAAAAAATATAAGTGCGAAAGTCCTCGTTATGTACCACAAGTGGTGGATTCAACGGCTGTTGATGAGGAGCCTATGGAAGATTTTCTTGTGCCAGAAGAAGTCGAAACCGTGACTGAAGAAGAGGTAATACCAAGTTGAAAATAAGTAAAGGCTATTTATAAACCTAAAATAGTCTTTACTAATTATATTAGAAGTAATATATTAATTTAAGTCTTAAATTATGAAAAGAAATGCTTGGCAATTTTTTGCAAGAGCTATTTTGGCGTGTTCTATCATTTTGACTTTTAGTCATAGTGTTTCTGCGCAATATTTTGGGCAGAATAAAATGAGGTATAAGAAGTTAGATTTTAAAGTCTATGATATACCGCACTTTAATTTATACTACTATCTGAAAAATGATAGTATGATGCACTGGTTAGCAAAAGAATCCGAGGTTTGGTATGAACTTCATCAGCAAGTTTTTCAAGATACCTTTGCGCGCAAAAATCCAATTATATTTTATAATAATCATCCCGAATTTCAACAAACTACTGCTATCAGCGGGGAGATTGGCGTGGGGACTGGTGGAGTGACAGAAGCATTCAAACAGCGTATCGTAATGCCTATCATGCAAATCAATCAACAGACGCGTCATGTACTCGGGCATGAGATGGTACATGCTTTTCAGTATCGTGTCATTATGGAAGGGCGGGATTCCACCCGACTGGAAAATATTGGGAATATTCCATTATGGATGATTGAGGGGATGGCTGAATATTTTTCTATAGGAAAGAAAGATGCTTTTACCGCCATGTGGATGCGTGACGCTTATGCTCGGAAAGACATTCCTTCGTTAAAGCAAATGACACAAGAGTCGTATAAATATTTCCCTTATCGATATGGTCAAGCATTTTGGTCTTATATAGGTTCGACTTATGGAGATACTGTTATTATGCCACTATTTGCGGAAACAGCTAAGCATGGTTATGAGCTCGCTATAAAGAAAGTTTTTGGATATGATGCTCAAACAATATCTACGCTGTGGAAGAATAGTATTGAAAATGCCTATAAAAGCTTAGGTAAAGATACCGTTTCTAGACCTGTAGGTTTTTCGCTTATAAATAGTACCAATGGCGGACGGATGAATGTCTCTCCTAGTATTTCGCCAGATGGCAAGTATGTAGTCTATCTTTCTGAGCAAGATCTTTTTAGTATTGATATGTTTTTGGCGGATGCCGTTACCGGAAAGATGATACGCAAATTAGGCTCTAAATTGACGAATGGTGATATTGATGAATTTAGTTTTATTGAGTCCGCAGGTTCTTTTTCGCCTGATAGCAAAAAGTTTGCCTTTTCTGTATTTAGTGACGGTAAGAATAAGTTAATGGCTGTTGATGTAGAGTCTGGTAAAACATTGTTTGTAGAAGCAATGGGTGATTTAATAGAGTTTGGTAATATTACCTGGGCTCCAGATGGGCAGTCTGTGGCTTTCTCAGGACTTAAGAATGGTTATTCTGATTTGTATACCTTCAATCTACAGACCAAAGAATTAAGGCAATTGACAGATGATTATTATTCTGATTTTCAGCCTAGTTATGCAAAAGATGGAAAACATATCGTTTTTAGTACAGATAGATTAGCATTGAAAGGTCAGGGCCGTTCAGTAGATATACCTATGAATCTAGCGATTATTGACCTTACTTCATTGGAAATTAAGAATATTAATGTCTTTCCGGGGGCCAATAATTTGAATCCCTTGTTTTCGACATCCGGCAAGGAGTTGTACTTTCTTTCTAATGGTGATGGCTTTCGTAATATGTATCAGCTGGATATTGCCTCAGGTAACGTGATGAAGATGACGGATTATTTTACCGGGATTTCAGGGATTACGGAATTTTCTCCCGCTATGAGTATTTCCAATACCAATGATATTGTTTACTCTTATTATAAAGGGAATGCATATACTGTTTATAAAGCAAAAATTGAAGAATTTGAACCTGTAACAGTTGATGCTCAATATGTAGACTTTAGACCTGCATTATTACCTCCATTTGTGGGTAGAGGTGTAGATATAGTGAATAGAAACTTAGCAAATTTTGATGTCTTTGAGCGCATCGAAAAAGTAGATATTAAAACAGTACCTTATAGACCACAGTTTAAGTTGGATTATATCGCTAATACCGGCGTCGGTGTTTCTGTAGGGTCACGCTATGGTGCTGGATTGTCAGGAGGTGTTTATGGGATTTTTTCTGATATTTTGGGGTACAATCAGATACAGGCCGTTCTGAATGTCAATGGTGAAATATATGACTTTGGTGGTCAAGTCGCGTATATCAATACGAGCGGTCGACTTAGTTGGGGTGGCTCAGTGTCTCATATTCCTTATATATATGGTTTTAGGGAATATGCTTTAGAGGATTTTGGAAATGGTCCTGAGCTATCGCTCAACGATTATTATATTAGACAATTTGAAAGCCAGATAGATGCATTTGTTGCTTATCCATTCAATCGTTATTCCCGTTTTGAGGTCGGTGCTGCATTAGCACGATATGGTTATCGTGTGGACAAATGGCGTAGAAGCTATTATTATGGCTATGGTGATCGTCAAAAAATAACCAATGAAGAAGCAGCAAGGTTGAATTTTGGTAATTTGGACCCAATGTTGACCGAGCAAATTAGTGCTGCTTTTGTAGGTGATAAATCTACTTTTGGAATGACGGCGCCGTTACAGGGGTATAAATATAGAGTCGGTGTAGGTCAGGTATTTGGTGATTTGAGCTTTACCAACTATACTGTTGATGTACGTAAGTATATCAGACTAAAACCTTTCACTTTGGCGGCAAGAGCTTATAGTTATATTCGATCGGGCAAGGATGAAGATCGTTTAAGAGGTACGTATATTGGTTATCCTTTTTTTATACGTGGATTTGATAATTTGAATCCTGCTAAAGTAGGTGGCTTATCTTTTGATGATTTGATGGGCTCTCGCTCTGTTATCGGGAATTTTGAAGTCCGTTTACCTTTTACAGGTCCCGAAAAATTAGCAGCCATCAAGTCTAGCTTTTTATTCACAGATCTAAATTTATTCTTTGATGCGGGTTTAGCATGGAGTAGAGGGAGCAAGATTGTGGGTAGTATAAGTGACAAACCGTTGATTCCACAGTTGGATGCTAATGGCGCTCCTGTGCTTGATCAATCGGGACTACCAATATACCGTTATGATCCAAATTATAGAGTGCCGGTATTTAGTGCAGGTGTGTCGCTACGAATAAATCTTTTTGGAGCGATGATTTTGGAACCTTATTATGCGGTACCATTTATAAAATCTAGAATAGATTTCGGAACATTCGGATTAAACTTTACGCCAGGATGGTAGTCCTATAGTTAAAGAGTTTTAATATTTGTTTTTCAAGTTGAAAAAGTCGTTGTTTAAGCTTAGGCAAAAACAACGACTTTTTTATTACTATTAACTTCTGTATTTGTTATCCCTAACCAATTGGGATTATTCTTACGAATTAATCTCTCTTTTTGCATTTTTGTATAGCTATTGATTTCAACTTTTCGTCGCTGTGCTGATTCGGGATTGCTAAACTCCTCTACGTAAACTATCCTGTTGAATTTAGGTGCTTTAGCCATAAATAAAGAGCTTGCCTGCTGCAATTCAAATAATTGTAGACAAATATCCTGACAATAGCCAGCTTCTAAATAGATTCTGTTGCTATCCGAAGTGATGAAAATAAAATGTCTTTGCATGATTACTAATATATTTGGTTATTATTGTATTCTTTACTAATTTTATTGGTACAATAATACTAATAATTTTAGTATTCAAAAACTTTTTTTAAAAATATTTATGTCAAATATTTCATCTAATCTTAAATTCTTACGTAAAAAGAATGGATTAACACAACAGCAATTTGCTGATTTAATGGAGATTAAGCGCGCTTCAGTAGGGGCGTATGAAGAAGATAGGGCAGAGCCTAAGTATGAATTGCTAAAAAAAATAGCAAAATATTATGATTTGTCAATGGACGAATTGGCTAATGATGTAATAGATGAAAACTGGAAGCCAATTTCAAAAAGTAATGCTTCCAATTTACGGGTGTTGAGTGTCACTGTGGATCATGATAATAAAGAGAATATTGAGTTAGTGCCTGTTAAAGCTACTGCTGGCTATTTGAGTGGCTATGGTGATCCGGAATACGTAAAGGAGTTGCCAAAGTTCTCGCTTCCTATGTTTAATCAAGGTACTTATAGAGCTTTCGAAATTATTGGGGATTCCATGCTGCCTTTGGCAAGCGGATCTACAGTCATTGGGGAGTATGTCGAAGATTGGAATAATATAAAAGCGGGCGAAACGTATGTCGTTGTGTCCAAAGAAAATGGCGTAGTGTACAAACGTGTAGGTCTCAAGTTTAAAGACGATAAAGGCTTGAAATTATTGTCTGATAATAAGATTTATGAACCATTTTGGGTGCCAACAGAAGATATTCTTGAAGTATGGAAAGCAAAAGCATATATCTCTACTGAATTTCCAGAGCCTACAAACGAATCGTCTATAGAGTCCTTAACGGCAATGATGGCGCAAATGCAAAAAACTATAAATTCTGTAGTTGATACAAAAAAATAATATAACATGGTTTATTTTATTGAAAATAATTGTTATATTTGCATTATCTGAAAGGAAGGGGGCATGTATTGCCCCCTTTTTTTAATTCAATGTTTGAGAAATATGCAGGTTGAAAATCGCGTTAAAGAATTAGTAGAGGAAAAAATTGCAGATCGTCCCGATTTGTTTATTGTAAGCATACGTATGCTTAAAAGTGGTGTGCTAGAGATCTTGTTAGATGGAGATAGCGGTATACCGATTGCTGATTGTGTCGCTGTGAGTAGACATGTTGGTTTTCATTTGGAAGAAGAAAATGTAATCGAAAATGCATATAGATTAGAAGTTTCTTCTCCAGGAGTGGATAGTCCATTAGTATTGGTGCGTCAATACGAAAAAAATATTGGTCGTGATATCCGTATTAAGTTAGAAGATGGTACAAAACGTGAAGGTAAATTAGTAGCAATTACTAGTGAAGCCGTTACAATAGAAGAAAAAGTGAAAGAAAAAGGAAAGAAAGCTGAATTGAAAGAGGCCATTTTTCCTTTGAATCAAATACAAGAAACAAAGGTGTTAATTTCATTTAAATAAAATGAGCAGCAATATTAATTTGATTGACTCTTTTCAGGAGTTTAAAGAGTTTAAAAATATTGACCGTCCGACGGTAATTACGGTACTTGAAGAAGTATTCCGTAGTATGATTCGTAAACGTTTTGGAACAGATGAAAATGTGGACGTAATCGTAAATCCAGACAACGGGGATTTAGAAATGTGGAGAACACGTGTAGTGATGGCTGATGGTTTTTCGGAAGATGACGATTTAGAAATCGAATTAGAAGAAGCGCACAAGCATGATCCGGATCTAGAAGTGGGAGATGATTTCATTGAACAAATTACCTTAGAAAGTTTTGGACGTCGTGCAATCTTAGCTGCTCGTCAGACTTTAGTATCTAAAGTATTGGAGTTAGAGAAAGATGAAGTTTTTAAGAAATATAAAGATCGTGAAGGCGAATTAGTAATTGGCGAAGTATATCAAATCTGGAAAAAAGAAATCTTAGTTTTAGATGAAGATGGTAATGAGTTGATCTTACCTAAAACGGAGCAAATTCCTGCTGATTATTTCAAAAAAGGCGATAATATTCGTGCCGTTGTTTCTAAGGTAGATATGATGAATAGTAATCCTAAGATTATTATTTCGCGTACTGCTCCGGAATTCTTGCAACGTTTGTTTGAATTAGAAGTGCCGGAAATTTTTGATGGTTTAATTACGATCAAGAAAATTGTACGTGAACCAGGAGAACGTGCTAAAGTAGCTGTAGAGTCTTACGATGATCGTATTGACCCTGTAGGTGCTTGTGTGGGTATGAAAGGATCACGTATTCATGGTATCGTACGTGAATTGCGTAATGAGAATATTGATGTAATCAACTTTACAACAAACAACTCATTATATATAACACGTGCATTGAGCCCTGCTCGTATTTCATCTATCAAAATTGATGATGATAACAAAACAGCAGCGGTTTATTTAAAACCTGATCAAGTATCATTGGCGATCGGTCGCGGTGGTCATAATATCAAATTGGCAGGTAAATTAACAGGGTACGAAATCGATGTGTACCGTGAAAATGATGAAATCGATGAGGACGTCGATATCGAAGAATTCTCAGATGAAATCGATAGCTGGATCATTGAAGAACTAAAACGCGTAGGTTTAGATAGTGCTAAGTCAGTACTAGCCTTGACTCACGAAGAGTTAGTTCGTCGTACTGATTTAGAAGAAGATACGATCAAAGAAGTCGTACGCATTTTGCAGACTGAGTTTGAATAAACTTGGTATTTTTAAACAAAAATTTATTAAAATGTAAATATTTGTTAATTGCGTGTAAAAAAAACATATTTTTGTAATACTAGAATTTTTAGAGGTTAATATTAAATGACAGAAGGTAAAAGCATAAACTTACTCAAAGCAGCAAAAGAACTCAATATTGGAATTGGGACTGCAGTCGAATTTTTAGGAAAGAAAGGTTTTGATGTTGAATCGAAGCCAACAACGAAATTGTCTGCAGATATGTACAATGTTCTTTCGCGTGAATTTCAAGGGGATAAAATCGCAAAAGATGAAGCCAAGCAAATTGTAATTGGCAAAATCCGTCGTGAGGAATCGCCGGTAGGAGGTAATGCAGGTTTACCTCAAAGTCAAGAAACATCTAAAAATCAAAAAATCGTTGAAAACGATGAAATCTTAATTAAGAACGTTCCATTGACACCAGAAAAGGTTGAAGCAGTAGCTGAAAAACCTATAGTGGAGGAGTCCGCAAACACAGGCCATCTAAAAGTGGTAGGTAAAATAGATTTAAATACCTTCAATAAAGGTAAAGCTAAAAAAGTCGAAGAGATACCTACAAAAGCACCTGAAGCGAAGCCCGAAGTGCTTGCTCCTAAGCAAGAGATGAAGAAGGAAGAAGTTAAGCCTGAGCCTAAACCTGAACCTAAGGTAGTTCCTGTGGTTGAAGTTAAGAAGGAAGAACCTAAGAAAGAAGAACCTAAAAAGGAGGAACCTATTAAGGAACAGCCTAAAAAAGAAGAACCTAAGAATGAGGAACCTAAAGTTATAACTAAGGTAGAAGCTCCGGTAGTAAAAGAAGAGAAAATCGTTCAAGAGGTTAAAAAAACTGAGTTAAAAGTGGAACAACCTAAGAAAGAAGAACAAAAACCAGCAGATAAACCTGTGGTAAAAGGACCTGACGAAGTGATTCGTGCACGTTCAGAAAAATTAGAAGGCCCGAAAGTAATTGGTAAAATTGAATTACCTACTTTTAAACCAAAAGAAAAACCAGTAGCGTCATCATCGAACGCTAATCAAGATAATAAACGTAAGCGTAAGCGTACGAATAAGCCTGGTACTCCTGTGTCCCCTAATGATCAAAATAATCAACAAGGTACAGCAGGTCAACCAAGAACGGGTTACCAAGGTAACAATCCGCGCGGTGGAACACATACGCCGGGTACTCCAGGTCAACCTAGAACGGGTTACCAAGGTAACAATCCGCGTGCTGGAAGTAATACTGCGCCAGGTGCTCGTGGTAAATTTGACCCTAGGAATAAAGGTGGCGTAAGAACGCCTGTGCCTAAGGAGGAATTATCAGAAAAACAAATCCAAGACCAAATTAAAGCTACTTTAGCGCGTTTGAGTGGTGCTGGTAAATCTGGTAAATTTGCGCAACGTGCAAAATTACGCCGTCAAAAGCGTGATGATGTAGCTTTGTCAGCGGAAGAAGCAGCAATGGAAAAAGAGTTGATGGCTAAAGTGTTGAAGGTTACAGAATTTGTAACTGCAAACGAATTAGCTAACTTGATGGATGTTCCTGTAACGCAGATTATTGGTACTTGTATGTCTCTAGGCATGTTTGTGTCTATCAACCAACGTCTTGATGCAGAAACTTTAACTATTGTAGCGGATGAGTTCGGTTATAAAGTAGAGTTTATTAAACCTGAGGATGAAGAAACGGCTGAGCTAGAAGAACCAGACAACGAAGAAAACTTAATCTCTCGTGCGCCAATTGTAACGGTAATGGGTCACGTCGATCACGGTAAAACGTCTTTACTTGATTATATTCGTAAAGCTAACGTAACAAAAGGTGAAGCGGGTGGTATTACTCAACATATCGGTGCATACGCTGTAAAATTGGATGATGGTCGTAAGATTACATTCTTAGATACACCAGGTCACGAAGCCTTTACGGCGATGCGTGCGCGTGGTGCTAAGGTAACGGATATTGTTATTATTGTAATTGCTGCCGATGATGCTGTGATGCCTCAAACGAAAGAAGCTATTAACCATGCGCAAGCAGCGGGTTCACCAATAGTATTTGCATTTACCAAAGTAGATAAGCCTGGTGCTAATGCAGATAGAGTAAGAGAGCAATTATCAGCAATGAACATCTTAGTGGAAGAATGGGGTGGTAAATACCAAGCTCAAGAAATATCTGCTAAGACGGGTGAGAATGTTGATTTATTATTAGAGAAGATATTATTAGAAGCTGAGTTATTAGAGCTTAAAGCCGATCCTAAAAAACGTGCTGTAGGTTCTGTAATTGAGTCAGCATTAGATAAAGGTCGTGGTATTGTTACTACAGTATTAGTACAAAGTGGTACATTACGTGTAGGGGATGCAATCTTAGCAGGTTCGCACTCTGGTAAAGTGAAAGCTTTAACTAATGAACGTGGTGAGCGTGTGAAAGAAGCAGGTCCATCTATTCCAGTACAGATCTTAGGTATGTCAGGTGCCCCAACAGCAGGTGATAAACTATATGTAATGGAGTCGGAATCTGAAGCTCGTTTGGTAGCGAACAAGCGTTTACAATTACAACGTGAGCAAGGAATGCGTGCTACTAAGCATATCACATTAGATGAGATCGGTCGTCGTTTAGCAATCGGTAACTTCAAAGAGTTGAATGTAATTGTGAAAGGTGATGTGGATGGTTCTATCGAAGCATTATCGGATTCATTATTGAAATTGTCTACAGACGAAATTCAAGTGAATATTATTCACAAATCAGTGGGTGCGATTTCAGAGTCTGACGTATTATTAGCTTCAGCATCTGATGCAATCATTATTGGTTTCCAAGTTCGTCCAACACAAAATGCACGTAAATTAGCAGAGGCAGAACAAATTGATGTTCGTTTGTACTCTATTATCTATGATGCGATTGACGAGTTGAAATCAGCGATGGAGGGTATGTTAGCACCGAAATTTGAAGAGAAAATCGTTGCCGAAGTTGAAATTCGTGAGACATTCAAAATTACTAAAGTAGGTACTATCGCAGGATGTATGGTTACTACTGGTAAGATCACTCGTCAAAATGATATCCGTATCATTCGCGATGGTGTAGTAATTCATACAGGTAGATTAGCATCATTGAAACGTTTCAAAGATGATGTTAAAGAAGTTACGCATGGTTACGAGTGTGGTTTGAATATTGATAAATTCAATGATATACAAGTAGGTGATATTGTCGAAGCTTACGAACAAGTTGAAGTAAAACGTAAATTGTAATCTTTACGTCTAAATATTTAAAAATCCCGGCCAAAAGCCGGGATTTTTGTTGAATGACTATTATTATTTGAATACTCAGGATTAAGGTTTTATCTTTAGGATATGTTTAAATTTAGAGTAACCGATATTATAGATCGTCCTAATAATAATATATCGATCAGATTTCAAGATTTGAGCGGTATGTATCCTAAATATAAGCCAGGACAATTTTTGACATTAGTGTTTAATTTTGAGGGTCGTGAGGTTCGTAGATCTTACTCCTTCAGTAGTTCCCCTGATCTAGATGAACCCTACGAGATTACCGTAAAAAGAGTTGAAAATGGTGAGATCTCCCGATTTTTACACCATAAACTAGCAATCGGAGATGTGATAGAGGTAATGGAGCCTTTGGGTATATTTACTTATAATATCGATGCATTACAGAAAAATACCGTTTTTCTTTTTGCTGCTGGTGTAGGTGTGACGCCATTATTCTCTATATTGAAATCTGTTTTAACCAAAGAGTTAGAAAGTAAAGTTATATTAATTTATAGTAATAGTTCCAAAGAGCAAACACTTTTCTATGATGAGCTTATCGAATGGCAAAATAAATATCCTGATCGCTTAAAAATAGAATTTATTTGGTCTAATGTTAAAAACCTACTAAAGGCTCGTTTAAACAGAGATTACTTGATTGAACTTGTTAATGAAAATTTAAAGGTATCCTCAAATCCTATATTTTATACCTGCGGCCCTTTATTTTACATGGATTTATGCCGTTTTACGCTTTTAGGGATGGGTTTTTCGGAAGAATCTATTCGGAAAGAAACTTTTTATTTCCCTGAAGAAGAGGAGGATGACGATGAAAAAGAAGATATCCCTCAAGATTATACATCGTATGATATTGTATTAAGGTATAATAAAATGGACTATAATCTCACTATTCCTCCAACTAAAACCATATTAGAAGTCGGACTTGAGCATAAAATTAGATTACCTTATTCGTGCAAATCAGGTATGTGTAGTACCTGTATTTCTCAAGTCGTCAATGGGGAAGTACGTATGGATTATAATGAAGTATTGACCGATAGGGAAGTCGAAAATGGAAGATGCCTTATCTGTACGGCTCATCCTATCGCAAACAATACTATTATTGAAGTGTTATAACCTTTAGAAATTACTGATGAAACGAATATATTTATTGATCATAACTCATCTTTTTATATTTTGTGCTTCCGCACAAGATATTTATAAGATTACCTATAATTATTTTAATAATGATGTAATTAGTAAGCAAGATCCTATTATAGTGATTGCTGATAGAAATAAATCTATCGTTACTAAGCAAAGTATAGTGTATGGTCATGGTAAATATCCCTTTGAAGAATCATTTTTAGATAATCCCTCAAAATCTATTATTCGACAAGCATCTTTTGCGACAAATAATAAAGTTAAGATGATTGATAACAAAGCATGGACTTCTTATACATTAGAACCAAAGATAGATTCAAAAGTAATATTGGGATATGATGCCAAGAAAGCTGTGACTTCTATCAATTCTAATGCTATCGATATATGGTATACTACAGCGTTACCTATTCATGCTGCACCCAATGATATTGGTTTAGATTTAGGATTGGTATTAGAATACCGAAGAAATGGTAGTTCCGGAATTGTAGCAACAAAAATTGAAAAATTAAATGCTTGGCCTACAGGGATTACTTTTCCCGATACGCATGCTTATGTCGATAAATTGACGTATAGTGATCTTTTATGGAAAAGTAAATTTGTACAAATTCCTATTTTTCAAGATGCGCAAATTTGTTTCCAACCGGGTATACAATCTGATTCTATCTTGCGCTTTGCTGAAGGAACGGTTATAGTCAAAAAAGTGAAAATCCCCGAAGTGCCCGCTAATAGTCAAGCTTTCATTGAGCTCGTTGAAAAATCTAACGGCGATGCTTATGATAGAACAGGTTCCATTTTTTTAATTGCTGAAGATCAAAAAATAAGTTTCTTTGATGGTATGAAAAATGGAATGAATACGCTGCCTGCTTATGATGTAGGCGATGGCAAGTCATATTTAGGCATGGTTCGTACGGAAAACTACTCTCCGATATATGAATTAATGCGTTTTTTCACTCCCTTTGGTGTTAGTCATTTTAATAATCGATTGGAATTAAAAGGTAAAACTTGGCAAGATAGTTCGATATACCGTCAAGATGTGTCCGAGTTTTTGAATGTTATGTCGGGACAGGAAGTTTATATCGGTGTGTATATCGGAAATTACGACAAAGGAGGACATAAAGTGAGTCTAGAGTTAACGATTCATTCGGGCAATTCAAACTATGCACATAAAGTAAAAACTATGCCTTTATTCAATACGACCAATGTGATGGAGATGGGAGGACAAACTTATCCTACTTTATTTGCTAGTGATCAAGGTTTAGATTTTGAATTTGAACTTAAAGAAGATATAAAAAATGCTAAGCTTCGATATATAACCACTGGGCATGGCGGTTGGGGCAATGGTGATGAATTTGTGCCCAAAGTAAATACTATATTTATTGATAATGTAATGAAGCATAGATTTACTCCTTGGCGCGTAGATTGTGGTAGTTATAGGTTGTATAATCCCGTATCGGGCAATTTTGCCAATGGATTATCATCTTCAGATTTAAGTCGATCTAATTGGTGCCCTGGCACGATTACTTATCCTAACTATATCGATTTAGGTGACTTGAAGGCTGGTAAGCACAGTATCAAAGTGCATATCCCGCAGGGAGCACCTGAAGGAGATAGTTTCTCTTTCTGGAATGTAAGTGGCGCTTTAATCTATGATACTAATGATTAATAGATATATTACTATATTATTTCTATTGGTACTTCCATGTACCATCTTTGGCCAAGGGCAAAAGTTAGGGAAAGTAATTAGTTCAGGCTTGACCGAAATATCAGGAATTACACCGTATTCGTATGAGCATGGTTATTTTTGGGTTCATAACGACAGTGGGGATAAGGCGCAGGTTTATCTTATGGATTCTACCGCCTCTTTGCAGACTATTATCAAATTGGATGGTGTTGATGCTATTGATTGCGAAGATATAGCGCGTGTTAATAGAGATGGTCAATCGTATCTATTAGTAGCTGATATTGGTAATAATACTAAAAATAGGGAGGTATTGCATATCTATATGTTTCCAGAGCCTAAGATTGATTTTAATACTAAAGAGATTACTATAGCTGCTGATGAAATAACAAAGATCGCCATCAAATATGCCGACAAAAGGAGGGATGCAGAAGCTATATTTGTAGATCAGCAAAATCAGGAAGTATATATTGTTTCTAAGCGCGATTTTAGAGCAACCGTATTTTCTTTTCCATTGCCAGCAATAGGATCTTCTGAATTGATTATTTTGGAGCCCAAGTTAACTTTGCCTTTTACTTTTACAACTAGTGCAGACATGAGTTTAGATGGGCGTTTTATCTTAATCAAAAATCTGAGCAATGTATATCTCTGGCAGAGAGAGCTTTCAGAGCCTATTTTAACAACCTTGGCCAAGCCATTCAAAATAATCCCTTATGAAATAGAACCTCAAGGGGAGGCTATCTGTTTTGATAGCATGGGACGTTATTTTTATACTATTTCTGAACGCCCTCTCGGCTTAGATTCTTATCTTTATCGCTATAATTATTAGATTATGAAAAATATATTGACGGCATTTTTGCTGTATACTTTTGTTAGTTTTTCTGCTTCTGCAGCAACGGTGGATACGATTTTTGTTTTTTCAAATAGTATGAATAAAGAAATCAAAACCGTAGTGATACGGCCTGAAAATGCTAAAAATACGAAGTTGGCAACTTTGTATTTATTGCATGGTTATTCCGGGGATTACTCCAATTGGGTGAATAAAGTCCCTTTTATCAAAACATTGGTAGATCGTTACAATTATATGGTTGTATGTCCTGATGGTGGATTTGGCTCTTGGTATTGGGATTCTCCGAAAGATAAAAATTCCCGCTATGAAACATTCATTACCCAAGAATTAATCGCTGCTATCGAATCAAAATTCGAAGTATGTAAGACCAAAGGGGGAAGAGCGATCTCTGGATTGAGTATGGGAGGTCATGGTGCTTTGTATTTAGCTATGAAGCATCAAGATATTTATGGTGCTGTTGGCAGTACCTCAGGAGGTGTGGATATTAAATCTTTTCCTAACAATTGGGAAATTACGAGGCTATTAGGATCATATGCTGCTAATAGAGAAGTCTGGGAAAGCCATACGGTTATGAATAACCTACATCTGTTAACTCCAAATTCTCTTCAGATTTTTATTGATTGTGGCTATGATGACTTTTTTTACGGTGTAAATACGAAGTTACATAATGAATTGTTGTATTTAAATATACCTCATACCTATTTGAATTTGCCTGGGAAGCACA
The DNA here is from genome assembly GCF_022627575.1 of Sphingobacterium rhinopitheci. Classification (GTDB taxonomy): domain Bacteria; phylum Bacteroidota; class Bacteroidia; order Sphingobacteriales; family Sphingobacteriaceae; genus Sphingobacterium; species Sphingobacterium rhinopitheci. Next base: position 26,710 of record NZ_JADEYQ010000006.1, on the reverse strand, counting down.
ATTGGGAATATTGGTCCCAATCTATCGTATATCAAATGGCTTTCTTTGATATGTTTTTTCGAAATTAATATTTAATTATTATATGCGTTTTTTATCTACAATTTTTGTCTTAATCACCTGTGTGTGTTATACGTTTGCGCAATCCAATCAGAATATTAGTGGATATGTAAGAGACGCTGCTTCTGGCGAAGCTTTAATTGGTGCTGTTGTTCAGGTTAAAGATACCAAAACGGCTACCAGTACAAATAGTTATGGTTTCTTCTCGTTGAAAGTACCCGAAACGAATTTTAACTTACAAATTAGTTTTGTAGGTTATGAAGGCTTGGATATTGTGGTTGATCCACTGGTACAAAAAAACTTCAACTTTGAATTGATACCATTGGATAATGTCTTGGAGGAAGTGGTTATTTCTGGTAAGAAAAGAAATAATAATGTAACAAGTCCACAGATGGGGGTTCTCAATTTTTCTATGGATGAAGTAAAGAATGTACCTGTATTATTCGGTGAAAGAGATATTCTCAAAACGATACAAATGCTTCCTGGTGTAGCTAAAGGTGGAGAAGGATCTTCAAATTTTTATGTCCGTGGTGGTGGTGGAGATCAAAACTTAATCCTTTTAGATGAAGCTACTGTTTACAATGCTTCTCATTTATTAGGCTTCTTCTCAACATTCAATTCTGATGCTATCAAAGATGTCGAATTGTATAAAGGTGGTATTCCATCGCAATATGGGGGCCGTATTTCTTCGGTCATGGACATTAGAATGATGGATGGCAATAACAAAAAATTTGCCGCAGAAGGTGGTGTTGGTTTAATTGCTTCACGTTTGAAATTAGAAGGACCAATTGTGAAGGACAAGAGCTCCTTTATGCTGAGTGGTCGTCGTACATATGCGGATTTGTTTTTGAAATTATCTCCCGATGAGACGGTAAATAAAAGTAAATTATATTTTTATGATTTGAATGCTAAATTCAATTATCGCTTTGATGATAAAAATACCGTTTATGTATCTGGATATTTTGGTAAAGACGAATTGGGCTATGGTGATTTATTTAGCTTTGATTGGGGAAATGCTACAGCAACAGTACGCTGGAATCATGTATTTAATGAAAAACTATTTAGTAATACTACGCTAATATACAGTGATTTTACGTATAATGTAAATGTTTCCAACGATAATAGTGATTTTAAAATTGCCTCAAAAATTGAAAACTTCAATTTTAAACAAGATTTTTCATACTATGCGAATAATAAAAGCACCTTTCGTTTTGGTCTAAATGTGTTAAATCAGAGGATATCACCTGCCAGCTTAAATGCTGCGCCGGGAGCTAGTGTAAATACGATTGATATTGAAAAGAAATATGGTTTAGAATTGGCAGGTTATGCATCTCACGAATGGAAACCTAATGATTGGTTGGCTATGATATATGGAGTGAGGCTTACCGATTTTATGGTTAGAGGACCTGGTACATTCTATACGTATGACAGCGATGGTCAGCCCATTAGCAGTGAAACATATAATAGTGGAAAAGTCATAAAGCATTATTTGAATGTGGAGCCTCGTCTATCGATGTCTTTCATTCTTAATCAAGATAATAGTATTAAGGCATCTTATAATAGGATCGTTCAAAACTTACATCAGTTGACTAATACTACTTCATCATTGCCTACAGATCAATATGTGTTGAGTTCTGTAAATATAAAACCTCAATATGCGGATCAGGTATCTTTAGGCTATTTTAGGAACTTTGCCAATAATAAGTATGAATTTTCTGTAGAAACCTATTATAAAAAGATGGGTAATCAAATCGATATTAGAAATGGTGCCGATCTACAGGCTAATGAATATTTGGAAGGTGAATTGTTATATGGTAAAGGTAGATCATATGGCTTAGAATTATTCTTGCGCAAGCGTCAAGGTAAATTTAATGGTTGGATTAGCTATACTTTAGGGAAAAGTGAAAGACAATTTGAAGAGATAAATGAAGGTGCTTGGTTCAAGGCTAGGCAAGATAGAACGCATGATATATCGGTTGTAGCCATGTATAATTTAACTAAAAGCTGGACCCTAGGCGCTAATTTTGTGTATTATACAGGTAATGCTATTACATTCCCTAGTGGCAAATACGAATTGGGCGGTAAAACTATTTATTACTATACGGAACGTAATGGTTCGAGGATGCCAAACTATCATAGGTTGGATTTGTCAGCTACGTATGAGCCCAATAAGACAAACAAGAGATTCAACTCTAGTTGGACATTTGGTATATACAATGTCTATAATAGAAAGAACGCTTATATCATTGATTTTAGAGATAATAAGGAGAATCCAAATATTACTGAGGCTTATAAACTTGCTTTATTTGGTGCTATTCCTTCAGTTACATGGAATTTTAAATTTTAAATATGAAAGTACTTAATTATATAGTTGTACTATTATCTATTTGTTCATTAACTTCTTGTGAGGAGGTGATAGACTTAGATTTGAATAGCGCAGATCCTAAATATGTTATAGAAGCTAATTTGAATGATATAAATAGTACACAAACTATAAAAATATCTAAGACAGTTAACTTTAACGAACCGATCCCTAATGAGCCTGTTAATAATGCTCAAGTAGTAGTAATAGATGTTGCTGGTAGAGCTCATGCTTTTACTTCTAATGGTAGTGGCTTATATACAAGTTCTAATTTTAAGCCTATTACGAATGGTAATTATTCGTTAAGCGTTAATGTTGATGGGAAAGAATTTTTATCTACTACTACGCGTGTTCCTTATGTAGAGGTAGATTCTTTAGGGATTTTGAAAGATGAGGTCTTTAATGAAACGTATTACGCTGTAACGTTCAAATTTTTAGACCCTATCAACACGGCTAATTATTATAAATATAGCTATTCGGTTAATGGTAAGCCGTTTAAATTTTCCGCTGTATTTTCGGATAAGTTTAATAATGGTTTATTGGTAACGCATGAAATTACTGAAAGAAGTGATGCCGATAAGTTTGTGCTGGGAGATGATGTTACTATTCTTAGGGAATGTATTAACGTTGATGTTTATAATTTTTGGAGCGATTTACAAAGTATAAACCCTGGTAGTGCAGCACCAGCAAATCCCAAATCTAATATTTCTAATGGTGCATTAGGTTTTTTCAGTGTGAGCTCTGCAAAACTTTACAATGTGACTATAACTGACTCTTCGGAAGAAGAATAGGGGACTATAATACTTCAAATGTATAACCCAATTTAGTATAATGTGCTAATACTTTTGGTAAGGCATACTGTACACGAGGAATGGCTTTAATGTTGTCGTGAAACACAATAATAGAGCCATTTTTTGTATGTTTTAATACATTGTTTAGACATTTTTCTGGGGTTATTTTCAGGTCAAAATCTCCAGAAAGGACATCCCAATAAATTAAATCATAATCCTTTGCTAATCGTGCTATTTGTGATTGCTTGGCACGTGCATATGGGGGTCTGAACAATTTAGTTTTTGTAAGCTCATTACATTTGAATACATTAGCTATATACTCTTGGTCCGAACAATTCCATCCTTTTAAATGACTGTAGGTATGATTCCCTATTTGGTGCCCATGGCGCTTTAAATTTTCAAATATTTCAGGATACTTTATTATATTTTCACCAACACAAAAGAAGGTAGCTTTGGCGTTATATGCTGCTAAAGTTTCTAAAATCCATGGTGTTATCTCTGGAATTGGGCCATCGTCAAAAGTAAGATAAATCTTTTTATCCGTTCTCGGTTTATTCCATGTTACTTGAGGATAATACCATCTTAAGAAAAAAGGAGCGCTTATAAAGTACATTTTTGAATGTTATTTTTTATTTGCAAATTTAAGTAAACATTCTGTAGCATGTTGACGTTTTGTAATATAATGTTAATCCATGATGAAAAAGTTCTTTCAGTATTTTGGTTTCAATGAAATTGAACAACGTGGATTTATCGTATTTACTGGTTTTATTCTTTTAGTTTTAAGTATCCCATTTATTGTTAAATCTTTAAGAAGTAATGATTATACGCATTATAATATAGTGTATTTTGAATCATCTCCTTCGGCTCAAGGAAATTATGTCCAAGCTGAGCACTCTAAGAATACTTCTGATGTAACTAAATTTGATAATAATAGAGCGATCACATATTTCTTCTTTGATCCTAACAATTTGGATCGCTTATCTTGGTCGAAGTTGGGTTTTTCGGATAAGCAAATAGACGTTATAAAAAATTATGAAGCCAAAGGAGGACGTTTCTATACTAAAAAAGATGTCGCTAAAATTTATGTAATATCCGAGCGTGATTATGCCAGAATTGAAAGCTATATTAAAATAGAAAATAAAGGTAATTTTAAGTCAGCGAATTTAAATGCTTCGACTGGCAATGTGAATAATTATAAAACTTCTATTCAAAAGAATATTGCCATTAATATTAATAAAGCGGATACTACTGCATGGAAATCTTTGGTGGGAATAGGATCTGTTTTGTCAAAGCGCATCGTAAAATATAGGGAGGCATTAGGTGGATTCTATGCTATTGATCAATTGCGTGAAGTATATGGCTTAACGGCAGATACATTTGATAAAATAATAGAATACCTCATACTTGATGATTATACAATTTTCAACAAATTGGCCGTCAATCATTGTACTATGCATGAATTAGCTAGACATCCTTATATAAATAGAGAACAAGCACAGGCTATTGTAAATTATAGAAATCAGCATGGTTTTTTTGATAATTTAGAAAATTTATCTAAAATCAAATCTTTAGATAGTGATTTTTTGCGTAAAATTGAACTTTATTTAGAATATTGATTAATTACATGTTAGAAGACAAATTAAAAGCTGTCGTTAGGGATATCGTTGATTTTCCGCAACCGGGAATTGTTTTTAAAGATATTACACCTATTCTCAAAGACCCTGATTTATGTTCAGAAATCATTGTAGAAATAGCAAATAGTCTTAAAGACACCAAGATAGATGTTATTGCAGGTATTGAAAGTAGAGGTTTTTTATTTGGCCTTATGTTGGCCAATTATATGAAGATTCCTTTTGTTCCTATTCGTAAACAGGGTAAATTACCTTTTAAGACAATTTCTGAGTCTTATAAATTGGAATACGGTCAAGCGACGATAGAAATTCATGAAGACGCATTTGAAGAAGGTACAAATGTACTTATACATGATGATCTTTTAGCAACTGGAGGGACTGTTGTTGCTGCAGCAAAATTAGTAGAAAAATTAGGCGGTAATGTAGCTGGTTTTTCTTTTATCATAAGTTTAGATTTCTTAAATGGAGAGGGGCGTCTTCATCGTTTTAGTGATAATGTATTTTCACTGTTAAGATGCTAAAATTAAGAAACAGGCCTTGAGGAGTAACTTCAAAGCCTGTTTTTTTGGGTATATTATTTATTTTTTTAAATTAAGTCTTAACGCATTTAAAATTACAGAAACTGAGCTTAAGCTCATGGCTACTGCTGCCAACATAGGCGACATTAAAATACCAAATGTTGGGTATAATAATCCCGCGGCTATGGGTATGCCAATAACATTATATAAAAAAGCAAAAGATAAATTCTCCTTAATATTTGTCATCATCATTTTGCTAAGCTGGATTGCTTTTGAGACTCCTGTTAGCTCTCCATTTAGCAAGGTTATATCTGCGCTTTGGATAGCAACATCTGTTCCTGTGCCCATTGCTATCCCTACATTAGCAAGTGACAATGCTGGTGCATCGTTGATACCATCGCCTGTCATAGCCACAAGTTTATTGTTTGCCTGGAATTGTTGAATGACTTGATATTTATCTTGTGGCAACATTTTAGCTTTATAATGGTCGATTCCGACATAAGCAGCGACAGCTTTAGCCGTCAATTCATTATCTCCAGTCAGCATCCATACTTCAATACCTTTATTCTTTATTTCCGTTATTATAGATTTTGCTTCTTTCTTTACTTCATCTTTTACAGCGATGTATCCAGCATATGCATTATCTATTGCGAGATAGGAAATACTGGAACCTTTCGATTCCAAATCTTGTGTTATATTTTTGATATTTAAGGGGATATTTACAGCATTGTCCGCCAGTAGGGCTTCGTTACCTAATAAGGCCTTCATGTGGAAAATATTAGCTGAAACACCTTTCCCTGTAATATTTACAAAGTTGGTGATATCAATTGGCGTAAGATTTAATTCCTTCGCTTTGTCTACCATTGCCTGAGCTAATGGATGGGAGCTGTGTTTGTTTACGGAGGACGCTAGCTGTAAAATATCATTCGCGGTAAATTTGTCTGTAGCGGCATAATCTGTAACCGTAGGTTTGCCTGTTGTTAGTGTTCCTGTTTTGTCGAGCACTAAAATGTCAATTTTACTTAAATTCTCTAGTGCTTCTGCTTTTTTGATTAAAACCCCATTTTTAGCTCCTTTTCCAATACTTACCATCACGGACATGGGGGTTGCCAGACCAAGCGCACAGGGGCAGGCAACGATTAACACGGATAGCGCATTGCTGATAGCAAATACTAATTTGTTGTCATTTTCCGATAAGGACCAAATAATAAAAGTTAGTAATGCAATAATAATTACGATAGGGACAAATATTTTAGATACTTTATCTGTCAACTTATTGATCGGTGCTTGGCTACGAGTAGCTTCATTTACAAGTTTTATAATCTGTGCTAATAGGGTATCGGAACCAATTTTTTCGGCTTGCATAATGAAAGATTGATTTCCATTCAATGTTCCTCCAATTACTTTGTCACCGATTTTCTTTTCCACAGGAATAGATTCTCCTGTAAGCATAGATTCATCAATAGCGGATTGACCATCTGTTATTATACCATCGATTGGTACTTTATCCCCTGGACGTACACGCAGTAAATATCCTTTTTGGATATCGCTGACTGCTATCCGTTCATCTTTATCAGCGTTGATCCATATTGCCTCCGCTGGTGTAAGTTTTATGAGTGCTTTTATCGCTGAATTTGTCTTTGAATGGGCTTTCGCTTCCATCAATTGTCCCACAATAACTAAAGTTATGATAACGACCACAGATTCAAAATATAATGGGGGATGGCCATGGGCTAGTAATTCCTTAGGGATTGACTGTGGAAAGATCAAGGCGAAAAGGCTAAATATAAATGCTGATGCAGCGCCCAAAGAAATTAAGCTAAACATATTGAGATTCCAAGTCTTGAACGATGTCCATCCTCTTTGAAAAAATGTCCATCCCGTATAAAATACGACGGGTATCGTTAATATCAATTGTAACCAGCCATTGATATGAGGTGATATTAGTTGACTTATAGGTTTGTTTGGGAGCATATCACCCATTGATATTATAAATAATGGAACGGTAAATATCAAACTGATAATAAGCTTTTTCTTCCAGTCTAAGTAAACTTCATCTTCATCTTCTGTTTCTTGATTAGCTACTAAATCCATTCCACAGATAGAGCAAATACCGGGCTTATCACTTTGTATTTGGGGGTGCATAGGACAGGAGAAAACTATTTTTAGGGTCGTTTCAGGAATTTTTTCTAAATTCATGCCGCATACCGGGCAGGTGCCAAAATCATCATATACTTTATCTCCTTCACACATCATCGGGCAGTAGTATTTGCCTGCATGGTCTGCATGATGGCTTGTAGTAGTATGGTGGGGTTTAGCATTGAAATCTACTGTTTCTATTGGTTGTAGAAACATATTACAATCGGGGCATCTTCCTTTCTCGTGGTAAATTTTATCCTTTCCTTCACAAAACATAGGACATATGTACTGCTGCGATGCTGAGTCCGCAACATCGGCCAAGGTAGGTGTTATATGCTGCGCTGATCCGTGTTCATGAATAGCATATTGGCCTCCTAATTCTTTTATTTTGTCTTGAAGAATAGTGATATCGATTGGGATGTTGCTGGCAATCAGAGCAGTTCCATTTTCTAAATTTACAGTCGCCTTCAGGTCAGCTATTTCATTGAGTTTTTTTTCTACAACAGATCTACATCCATTGCATGTCATTCCTGATATATCGTACGTATGTTGATGCATATTTTTTCAATTTTTAAAAACAAATTTTCATTAATTTGCTTTATGTAGATGGAATTAGTTATTAAAATTAGACTATTTTGTAATAGCAATACCAATAAAAAACAAAGAAATATAACAATTGTTAGTGCGCATTTAAATTAGTAAAGGAAAAATTAAATTAGTTATGGAAAAAACAATAGAAAGTAAATTGAAGTATTGGTACTTATTGTTAATTTTTGGTCTTATATCCATATTTCTTGGATATTTGGTTTTTGTTACACCAGAGAAGACCTTTCTCGTAATAGCGATATTTTTCAGCTATGGTTTTATGTTGTCTGGAATTTTGGAAGCTATATATGCTGTTTTAAATAAAGATAATTTGGCCAATTGGGGTTGGTATTTTGCATTAGGTATTCTTACCTTTATTGTAGGGGTGCAATTGACCGTTCATCCTAATCTGTCGATGATGTTATTGACATTTTACATCGGTTTTTGGTTATTGTTCCGTTCTATGATGTATATTAGTTCAGCTATTGATTTGAAGAAATCAGGCTCTGGTAATTGGTTTTTAGTATTGCTTTTAGGAGCATTAGGTGTTCTATTTTCTCTTTTACTTTTATGGAATCCAGTATTGACTTCTATTGCAGTTTCTGTATGGATAGGCTGTGCTTTGGTATCTTTGGGTATTTTGCAGATCGTATTATCTTTCTCTTTAAAGGGGATTAAATCAAGTTTAAAAGATAATTAATCTACGATATAAAGTAGAATGTCAATAGCGTTCTTCGTTGTTTTTAACTCGTTAATATATTATTAGCGAGTTTTTTTATTTTTTAAAAGTACGTCAACTTTCTGTAAAACCTATTTTTATTAAATTATATTGAACTTATAAAAGGTATTTTTGTTGTATATTTTTGTGTGTAAATAATATGTATATGGAATTCAGTCAGTTAGTTGATGACATTGAGCAATATGTGCTAAGTTTTTTTTCAAAAGGGGTGTGTAAGCAATATTGTTTTCATAATGAGTCACATACTAATTCTGTTGTTTCTGCGGTCAAAGAGATGGCTTATCATTATGGCTTAAATAATGAAGATAGATTTGTATTGGTTACTGCAGCCTATTTTCATGATCTTGGTTATGCAAAAGGTGGCTCTGAAAGTCATGAGGAGCGTGGAGCACAAATGGCGCGTGATTTTTTAAGTACAAAATCTATCGATATTTCGGTAATAGATAAAATACAACGTTGTATCTTGGCCACTAGGATGCCCCAGAATCCTACAGATTTATTAGAGCAAATTATTTGTGATGCTGATTTATATCATCTTGGAACACCTATGTTTTTGGAACGTAATAAATTGATGCAGCAGGAAGCCGAAAAGGTGAGTGGTGGAAAAATTGATAAAGCCATTTGGCGTGATAATACCATTAAATTATTTGAAAATCATCAATATCATACCTCCTATGCTAAAGAAAAATTGACGGTTGGAAAGAATGAGAATTTTGAAACTTTAGTAAAAAAGCAGAATAAAGGTAAAGACAAAGATACTGTTATCGAAGAGATAAAACCCGTAAGGAAGCCTGAGCGTGGTATTGAGACCATGTTTAGGATCACCTCGACCAATAGTCAACGATTGAGTGATATGGCCGATAATAAAGCAAATTTATTGCTTACAGTCAATTCTATAATCTTGTCTTTAGTCGTGACGGTATTGCTGCGTAGTTTGGATAAGAATACACATCTTATTGTGCCTACTATTATTTTGATGTCTGTTGTCGTTATCGTCATGGTATTATCGATATTGTCTACTATCCCTAAAATACCCAATGGTTATTATACAAACGAACAAGTGGAAAATAAATCTGTCAACTTATTGTTCTTTGGCAATTTTTATAAAATGCCATTAGAAACATATAAAGATAGTATGGGTAAAGTGATGGAAGATAGGGAGTTTTTGTACGGTATGTTATCCAAAGATGTATATTCACAAGGCGTAGTATTAGGGCGTAAATATAAATTGTTGCGCTATGCATATGGTATTTTTATGTTTGGTTTGATTATTTCTGTTTTAGCATTTGTTTTTTCTATTTTATATATCTAATAATGAAAGTAATAGGTTTGATAAATATCGTGTATATAGGGCTAAGTATATTAACCCTGAATGCGTGTCAGTCGAGTATTTCCTCGGACAATAAGGTAAATCTTGATAGCACTTCAACATATGATATTGACTTTGAAAAGCGTGATTCTTATGTATTGCCAGCACAATTGGAGGAGATATCAGGACATTCATTTTTATCTGGAAACGATGATGTTGTATATTGTATTCAAGATGAAAAAGGGATCGTATATAGTTATAATTTGAAAACTGAAAAACTAGTAGATTCAATTACATTTGGTCCCGATGGAGATTACGAAGGGATCACCAATGATGGTACTCATTTTTATATATTAAAAAGTAATGGTGATATCTATAGTTTTCCTATTCCGTATCAAGGGGAGCAAATAGTCGAAGCTAAAGTGTTTAATAATTTGGTAGACAAGGGTGAATATGAATCATTGGGGATCGATACCGTAAATCATCGCCTTGCTATCCTTTGTAAAAGTTGTAAAGGAGACCGTAAGCAAAATCAATCTACTGGTTATTTTATGGATTATGATACTAAAGGCACTGTAACTTTAGGATCTTCGTTTGTTATTAATTCCGAAAAGGTTCGTGAAATATATCCAAATTTTCCTAAAGTATTTAACCCATCCGCTATTACTAAAAGAAATTCTTCTGGTGAATGGTACATATTATCATCAATTGATAAGTTAGTATTAGTTACGGATGCTGATTTTAACCCTAAAGGGGTAATTCCTTTTTCACGAAAGATGTATGAACAACCGGAGGGAATAGCTTTTGATAGTAAAGAAAACCTTTATATCAGTAGTGAAAAAGGTAAAGAGTCTGCTGGAATGCTTTATAAAGTCAAATAAAACAATATGAAACATCTTTTCTATTTGCTATTTTGCTTCCTTTTTTGGGAAGCAAATGCACAATCTATTGCTAAGCGTATTATATTGATAGGTGATGCAGGAGAAATAAATACTAAGCAATCGTCAGTAATTCATAAAGCTGCTGAACTCATAATAAAAGATAGTACATTGATGTTTTTTCTTGGGGATAATATTTATCCTTCGGGGATGGGATTAGAAGGAATAGAAAAAGAGAAAGGTATTAACAGTTTGAATGCTCAATTTGAGCCTTTTCGTAAAGAAAATGTACCGGTATATTTTCTTGCTGGAAATCATGATTGGAATGTGTCACGTCCTGGAGGATTAGCGAAATTAATTGCGCAGGGGGATTATTTGAAGTCTCAAAATGATCAATATCTAAAGCTGATACCCTCCGCTGGTCAACCTGGGCCCGTAAGTATACCTGTCAATGACGCGTTGGTGATTATAGCATATGATTCCGAATATTGGCTGTATCCGTATCATTCGTCAGATATAGATTTGCAGAATCAAAGAACACTTTTTGTGGCTCAATTGAAACAGTTATTTGAAAATAATAAAGATAAAACAGTGTTGGTATTGTCACATCATCCGATGATTACTTATGGTGAGCATAGTTTAGCTTTTGATTGGCGACAACATATATTCCCTTTGCGTAAATTAAATAGTAAATTATATATTCCATTGCCAGTAGTCGGCTCTTTATATCCTCTAGCAAGAAGTACATTCTATAGTTCAGCGGAAGACTATCCAAGTAAAAAGTATCAGGAGCTCGTACACGATATATCTGAAGCTAGGGGCAATCAACCGAATGTAATCTATGCTGCTGGTCACGATCATGGTTTACAATTTATCAGCAAGGATGATTTGGTACAGATCGTAAGTGGTTCGGGGTCGAAGACATCATTTATTGTGAACAATAAAAACTTAAAATTTAAGTATCAAAAGCAAGGATTTTGTGTTTTTGACTATTTAGACAATGGCAATATCTTATTAGCGTACTATACATTTGATGGCCTCAATACCGTCAAAGCATATGAGACGTTGATAGAGAAGAAATAATAATACGATAAAGGTATTATATACAGAATGATATGATTTTACGAACAGCTGAAGTAAATAATAATATAAACGAAGAAGGTATTATTCAAGAATTGTCTTTTGACAGGCTAATATCTTTTTTGAAACAAAAGATAGGGGCTTTAGATTCTTATGAACAAACATTTCCTAAGTTAATCTTAGATCGAATTATTGCACTTCAAGATATGGAAGGTGATATTACCTTAGACAATCTTTGTAAATATGAGGAAATATTCAGTTATATATATTATTTGACGAGTAATGTATTGATTAAAGATGAAATTGTTTGGGGGATGGGTTTTCCGATTCCGAGTAAAGTCTTCTATGGGCAAAAGAAATTTTTTAACTTATTGGATGCTAATTTAGAGTTGTTCGATGAATCCTTAAATACTTCTTTTTATCATGATTTCAATTTCTCTAATAAGTTATTATATCTTTTGGTATTAGAGCGCTTATATAAGCTGCCAGTTTTGAATTTTAAACAATTATATAAGCTTGTAGATCGTGAAGTCCATAAATATTATCAATTAAAGATTGATTATTCTTTTATTGAAGTCAAGCCCATATCTGGGCAATTGCCACCGATTGATATTGCCTGCTTGCATGAGAAGGAAATAGATTCTTTTGAGGATATAGTACCCTTATTAGCCTCTGTAGATTTAAAGAATTTTGTGTTCAAAGGATTTACTATTTTAAAATTGATAGATAATACGACAGAACATGTCGCGGTGAAAATTCAAAATATAATATCGAGGCTCACTAATGTTGATGTATTATCTGCTGCTTCTTCCTTCAATAGGGAAATGATATGGGGGGAGTTGAAAGATATTGTAAAAACATTAACAAATTCTGCAAAGGTAGAATCTTCTTTTTTCCCTTTGTTAGAATTGAATGGCGTTCCGATATTGGCGTCAGATTTATCAAAGGAAAGCATATTCTTTGGCGACCTTATAAATCGTAATTCTGATTCATGTACCAATGAAATATATAATTATTTACAGTCGCCACATACTATAACTTTTGGATTAGAAGAGAGTTTTAACTCTTCAGATGAATTATTTGTTGATCATCTATTGCAATTGGGAATAAAATCATATGTCTGTTTTCCTTTAAAGAATAAAACTAAGTTGGTCGGTTTTTTGGAGTTATTTACTACAGAGGCTAATGTTTTAGACAAGCAGAGTGTGATGAATGTAGCCTCTTTTTTGCCGCTGATAGTAAATCTTGCGATTGACCTTGTCACTACGTTCAAGAGCTCAATGGATAAGGTGATTTTAGATAAATATACTTCTTTGCAGGAAGCCGTACAATGGAAATTTAATCAAGAAGCAGCTAATTATTTGAGAGAGGTTTCTCTAAAGAATGAGGATATAACCTTGAAGGCGATAAAGTTTGAAAAAGTATATCCTGTTTATGGTGCTATCGATGTGCGTAATTCCACCAAATTGCGAAATATGGCCTATAAAAAGGATAGCTATCAACGCTTGGCTATTCTTCAATTGATCGTTGATCAATTGGAAAGCACGGGAATGTCAGAGGTAGATCATAATTTTTCAAAACGTTTCAATTTGGTCAAAAGCTGGTTGGATGAGGGCAAATTGGACCATTATCTGTTAGATATATTATCTTTTTTTCAAGAGGAGGTAGCCCCATTTTTAGATAGTTTGGATGAAAATGATTTAATCCTCGTAAAGTATAAGCAAAATTACCTTCGTGATAGTTCTGATTTTAATGGGACTTCTCAGCAGTTTGAAGAATCACTAGCACTGTTAAATTCTATTATTAGTAATGAATTAGATCTGCTAAATACTTTTGTCCAAGATTTATTCCCATCTTATTACGAAAAATTTAGAACCGATGGTATAGAATATGATATGTATATTGGTCAGTCGATCACGCCGACAAAGTTATTTGATCCTTCTATCCTTCATTATATCCGCAAAGCGCAAATCATATCTATGGCCACTATTGCAAAAAAAACGTATGAAGCGATGGATGATTTACCCATTTCTCTGGTTACAACACAATTGGTATTTATTCACCCCAATCCCATAGATATTAGCTTTAGACAGGATGAAAGACGCTTTGATGTGGAAGGTGGTTATAATATTAGGTATGAGGTCATCAAGAAAAGGATAGATAAGGCCCATATTAGAGATACTAATGAACGATTAGTGCAACCCAATAAAATTGCAATCGTCTATTCATCTCATCGTGTAGAAGAAGATATACGTACTATACTAAAAGAAATAGCCAATGAGCACTATATTCAAAACGAAATTGAAGAAGTTTTGTTAGAAGAGTTACAGGGAGTAGAACAATTAAAGGCCTTTAGGGTTACAGTGAGTATATAATACTATGCGTGCAGAATACTATTATTAAAAACCAAAATGAAGCTAATGAGATTTCTATATATTATTTTTCTATGTTACTCCTTTAGCATGGTTAATGCACAGGTTGTACCTGACAGTATTATGGCTAAGATTGCACCAGCTTATGATCAAGTAGGGCCGCTACATCGTTTCTTTTTTGGGGATAGTTACCGTGTATTATATAATACTCCAGTGAAGATGCCTCTTATAGATCTTAGTAAAGAACAGGGTGGCTTCAAGGTTATAAAGCTTGGTGGTGGTATGCAAACACAATCCTTGCGTTTAGAAGATGCTAGTGGTAGAGAATGGGTACTACGATCTATTCAGAAATTTCCCGAAAGAAGTTTACCCCCAAGTTTGCGTAATACTTTTGCTAAAGATATCGTCCAAGACCAAATTTCTATAGCACATCCTTTTGGTGCACTTACTGTCCCTCCATTCAATGAAGCATTGGGTATTCCACATGTTTCTCCACGATTGGTTTATGTAGGTGAAGATTCTGTTTTTGGCGAATTTGGCCCCGTATTTAATAATCGAGCATACATGTTGGAGCCTCGGATGCCCATTGGTATAGATTCAGACAATACGGCCAAAGTAATTCGTAAAACTTTGGAAGATAATGATGACGATTTGGATCAAGTAGTCACGTTAAAAGCACGATTATTGGATTTTGTTCTTGGCGATTGGGATCGGCACGAGGACAATTGGCGTTGGAATCCTATAAAGGATAAAGGAGAAACATTATATGAGCCTATTCCGCGAGATAGGGATAAAGTATATTACAAAACATCAGGTTTATTACCTATTTTATTATCTTATCAATGGCTAAAAGCTAACTTACAGCCTTTTGGGCCAAAAATAAGAAATGTAGATCAATGGAACTTTAATGCGCGTCACTTTGATCGTTTTTTTCTTAATGATTTGAATCTCGAGGATTGGCAGCGTACAGCTCAGGAGTTTCAAAATACATTAACCGATTCATTGATTCATCAAGCGATGTTGCAAATGCCGGATACTATCGTAAAATTAAGTGCTGCGGTTTTAGAGCGAAATATAAAAATACGTCGTGATAGTTTACAATCTACGATAAAGGAGTATTATAAATATCTAGCAAAGGATGTCGATATGCCGTTGTCTGCAAAGCGTGAGTTTATCCATGTTGCGTATAAGGATGATGGTACTATCGTGGTGGAAGTGCATAATAAAAAGAAAGATGGTACTAAAGGACGTAATCTCTATAAAAGAAAATTTTTCCCTAATGAAACTAATGAAGTAAGGATTTATGGTATTTCCGGAGAGGATGAATATAAGGTTAGCGGAAGTGGTAAATCTGCCATTAAAGTCCGTTTAATAGGTGGTAGTGCATATGATACTTATTTAGCATCTTCGGATTTTAATCGTAATAATAAATTATATGTCTATGATCAAAAAAGCCCTGATAGTAATAATATAGAATTGGGGAAAGGTGTACGGTACCGACTAAGTAATGACTCTACTGTTAATAGCTATAATTATAATCAATTTGAATATGATAGAAAAGGGGTTCTGGTAGATGTTAATTATGGTATCGACAGAGGATTAATATTAGGAGTAGGTTATTTAATCCAAAATCAAGGCTTCCGGAAATCACCTTATGCATATAGTCATTCATTTATGGGCTATTACTTGACTGGGCGTAGGTCATTTATGTTTGATTATGAAGGGATTTATAGACAGCTGTGGGGCAAAAATGATCTATTGATACATGTTAACTCTTTGGGTCCCCGCAATCAGAGTAATTTCTTTGGTTATGGTAATGAAACTAAGTTCATTAAGGAAGATGATGACATCAATGATAAGGAATATGGTATTGAATATTATCGTAATAGATACGATATGGCTTCAGCGGATATCTATTTGCAAAAGCAGGTTAATAAATCCTTAAGATATTATTATGGTTCTTCTACAGATTTTTATACCAGTTCTGAAGCTTTTAATGAGGATCGTTTTTCCGAAGATTTTCATCAGGAATATCCCAATGAGTTTATCTTTGGTACAAAGTTTTTTACGGGTGCAACTGTAGGTGTCACCTATGATAGTCGCAATAGAAAAGATCTGCCACAATCGGGTATTTATTTGAATACGGATTGGGGATGGCGTAAAGAAATCGGTGGACGCGGTCAAGGGTATCTAAAAGCTACTAATTCAATCAGCGGTTATAAGACTTTCTTTGGAGATAGAATTACGGTTGCCAATAGGGTTGGGGTCGATGCGGTGTTTGGTAGTACGTACTTTTTTCAAGATGTGCAATTGGGTGGTGAAAATAGTTTAAGGGGATTTAATTCTCGTCGATTTACAGGAAAGACCGGAGTTTACAATAATTTTGATGTACGTATTAAGCTGTTTGAATCTTTGTCTTATGTATTTCCTGGAAGCCTAGGGCTAATTGGTTTTTATGATGTAGGCCGTGTATGGATGACCAACGAAAAATCTAATGTATGGCACAATGGTACTGGTGGTGGTATCTTTGTGATGCCGGCTGACCTTTTTGTTATCCAAGCGGTAATTGGCGCCAGTAAGGAAGCTATATTGCCTTATATTAGAGTAGGTCTATCTTTTTAATAATTAGATATTTAATCTTTAAGGCTTGATTTTATCCATAAAATCAAGCCTTTTTTATACTTAAATATTTGTTAAAAATTAGGAACTATGCTGTTTTTTCAGTTAATTGATTAAATAAAGGTAAGGCTTATGTTTAAATCAAGTTTTCTAAATTTTGTGCAGTTTGAAAAGAGGTATTCGACACATACTATTCAAGCATATAGCATGGAAATCCAAAGCTTTGAAAACTTCCTTGCCGCAGAAAATGTACCCTTTGAAGAGGTGGACCATAAATTGATGCGTTATTATTTTTCTACCCTACGCGAAAAGGGGAAAGAGCCTGCTTCTGTAAATAGAGCGATATCAGCATTAAAGTCTTTTTACAAATTTTTGGTTCGCGAAAATTATGTTACGAGTAATCCTATGCGATTAATTCAGTCTATGAAAGTCGGTAAGAAATTGCCCGTGGTCGTAGAGAAACTGAAGTTAGAAAAACTCCTTGATGATATGGATCAACAAGAAGAGAGTTTTGAAAATCTACGTGATTTTTTAATCATGGAATTACTTTTTGGTACAGGAATACGTTTAGCAGAATTATTACAAATAAAAGAGCGAGATATTGATTTTTATAATCAAAAACTTCTTATCTTAGGTAAAAGGAACAAGATGAGATTTGTGCCTTTACATCAATCGTTAATTGAAGAACTGAAAAAATATTTAGAAAATAAAAAAAAGCAAGACTGGCAAAACATTTCCGATACTTTAGTCGTTACTAAAGAGGGAAAGGCAGCGTATCCAAAATTAATATATAGAGTAGTGAATAAATATCTTACTATGATTACTACACAGAAAAAACGTAGTCCACACATACTGAGACATAGCTTTGCGACTATATTATTAGATAATGGTGCTGATTTGAACGCTATAAAGGAATTATTAGGCCACGCTGGATTGGCTGCTACGCAAGTATATACGCATAATTCAGCGGAGCGATTAAAAACAATTTATAAACAAGCTCATCCAAAAGCTTAAAAAAGGAGGACAAAATGAACATTACTGTGCAATCAATTAAGTTCGATGCTGATCAAAAATTAGTAGATTTTATCAAAAGGAAAACTTCCAAACTTGATCAATTTTTGGATAATATTATTGAAGGTGTTTGCTATTTACGGTTAGAAAATGTAGAAGATGAAGCAAATAAGATTGTTGAGTTGAAAATAAATATCCCCGGGAGCCAGTTGTTTGCAAAGTCGCAAGCGAAGACTTTTGAAGAAGCGACAGATTTATCTGTAGAATCTTTAAGAAGACAAATTAATAAGTACAAAACTAAGGTTCGTGCCACCTTGAGTAATCATAAAGAAGTGATACCAACAGATGATGAATTTTAACGTAAAAATATAATATCAAATAAATGAGCAGCTTATAAAATAAGCTGCTTTTTATTTGGATTAATTCTTAATAGTTGTTACTTTTGACTATCAAATAGAAATAAACGAGTTTTTTTGGTATTATGATTTGTCCACTAGCACACGTAGAAGAAGTATTTAAAACAGATAATGGCGCTGTTTATCAATGTAGTAGAAAAAACTGCTATTGGTTGGAATTTAATGATTCAACCACCTCTTTTAGTGTAAGTGACTTTTTTAGTTTCAAGAAGAATATTGATGCTATTGATGTAGAAAAAATGCTAATCGATGCTTCTCGTTCTTCGGACTATGAAATTGTAATGCCTTTTCGAACAGATCGTTGTTTTCTGTTGACCATTGAAGATATCCTTAATCTTCGCGAAATATTAGCAGGAGCTAAATTTATGCTAGAGTTAAATGGTCAAATTAAATCTTTTCTCCGCCGCGGCGCAGTATTGGTCTTCTAGATTTTAATTGTACTGATTCTAAATAACTTAAGGTTTTAAAGTCTAATTTAGACTGAATTCGTATTGCACTTTTTTTACCAATTTATTTTCTTTCGTGTTATCTTTGTATAAGAGAAAGGGATATTATATTAATGTCTTTTGACTTTTTAAACTTAAAATTAAGTAGATATGAAAGATTTATTGAAATTAAAATCATCTTTAGTAGAAGAGATTGAAAATATATTAAATACGCAAGTAAAAGTAGAAGCACATTCATCGGCTATTTATTTAGCTATGTCTGCATGGTGTGATGATCAAGGTTTAGATAATGCTTCAAAATTTTTCGCTAAACAATCGGATGAAGAAAGAGAGCATATGTTGAAAATATTCAATTATATCTCTAATCGTGGTGGTAAGCCTATTTCTCCTGAGGTAACAAATATCCCTAATGATTTCGAATCATTCCGTGGTGTATTTGAGCAAGCTTTAGAGCAAGAGATGTTCGTTACAGAGCAGTTTAATAATATCGCTGACAAATGTGTGAAAGCTAAAGATTATGTAACATTCAATTTCTTACAATGGTTCTTAGCGGAGCAAGTTGAAGAAGAATTTGTGATTAGACGTATCTTAGAATTATTTGACGTTATTGGTGAAGACGGAACAGGTCGTTGGGAAATTGATAAGCACTTAGTAAAAGTTGTATTTGATGGCGAATAGTCGTTAAAGAAATTATATAAAAAAAGGGTTATT
This sequence comes from Sphingobacterium rhinopitheci, assembly GCF_022627575.1. Lineage (GTDB taxonomy): Bacteria > Bacteroidota > Bacteroidia > Sphingobacteriales > Sphingobacteriaceae > Sphingobacterium > Sphingobacterium rhinopitheci. Next base: position 7,046 of record NZ_JADEYQ010000006.1, on the reverse strand, counting down.
GTTATGCAATAGCCCTTTTTTTATACGAAATATTTTTTTTATCCGTTATATTTAAGATTCATACGGATACTGCTTAGTTACTATAAATTTAGTATCTTGAACATGGGTGATTTTATTAATAGAATTATTTTTTTGTGCAAAAAGCATATATCATATTCTTAACCATATTGTGCCAATTGATTTGTGTAGAACTCTATGCGCAAAGCACAATTGTTGGCTACCTACAAGATAGTCTAGGTGCACCAATCAAATCCGTAAATGTCCGTTTAATCGCTAATACTGACACTTCTAGTGTATTCACTAATGCCGATGGGGAGTACACATTTAAGGAAGTGAAAGGTAATCATATCCTTTTAGTATATAGTATGCTGGGCTACAGAACAGCTAGTAGTTCGCATTACCTTATTGAAGGGCAGAAAGAATTAAAAGTGCCTAGTATAACCCTTAAATCATTCTCTACAATACTTCCTAGTGCTCTCGTTGTTCGTGTATTGCCCATGGTGATAAATGGGGATACTGTACAATTTAATTTTGGAGCATTTGATTTTACTAAACGATCATTATTGGAAGAAGCATTAAAAGGGTTGCCTGGTTTTCAGGTTTATAGAGATGGTTCTGTAACCTACAATGGAAGGCAGATAAAAAGAGTCAGAGTAGATAATAAGGATTTTTTTGGTGGAGATTTAATTACGGCTACTCGAAATTTACCTGCTGATTTTATAAAGAATATACAATTATTGAATGCTAGTACGGTAAAGAATGGAGAAACTGGTATTTTGATGGAAGATGAAGAAAAAATATTAAATATAAATCTAAAAGAGGATAAGAAAAAAATATATTTTGGCCAATTAACCGCTGGGGCAGGTACCAATGATAGATATTTGGGAAGCTTTGGTCTCAATAAGTTTAATAAGGGGCAGGAAATATCTATTATAGGATCTTTTAATAATACAAATGCTAACTTATTTTCTTTAGGCACTGCTTTTGGGGGAGATAGAAGTAAAAGTGCAATGGAATTAGGCAATCTTTCTGACCCTATAGATGGATTAAATGATATAGGTTCGATAGGAATAACTATTTCTGATCAATTGTCGAAAGTGATTTATGCTAATGTATCCTATAATTATTTGTATCAAAATAATATTACTGATGGTAATTCTCAACTTACTTCTAGTTATATAGGAAATACAATTTTTAGAAAAGAAGAATATATCCTCAATACGTTGGACCGTAACCATAAACTTCGTTTTGGATTCGATATGAATTTTAAAAATAAAGATCTATTTCGTATTGATGGAAATCTTGCCTTAAATCATCAAATATCTGGTCAGAATAAGGACCTTTCTTTAAATAGTTTCAATAGTATTTCTGAAGGAAATTATCAGGATTCTACGCGTAAAAATAATCCTAATGGTGATTTAGACCTTTTTTATTCTAAGTTTTTTAATAAAAAAGGAAGAAAACTTATTGGAAATTTAACGCTAAGCGCTAAGAATAATAATCGTTCTGATTTTGTTAAAGAACAATACTTAGAGTATAATATAGCGAACCCTTCTGTGTTGAATAATCAATTTAATCAAGATCAATATATTCTTCAACGTAATCACAGTAATAATAGTAGGACATCTTTAACATATATTGAGCCATTTAGTGATCATACGCTTTTAGAAATTGCTTATGAATTTGAAACTACTTCCATCAAGTCATTACGTTTGGTAGAAGATTTATTACGGAAAGATCAATACAATTATATAGATTCATTATCTGTTGATTATGATTATTGGTATACTAGTCATAAGGGTAGTATGACGTATCAATATGAACCTAATAAAAAGTTTAAGATGAATTTTGGCTTTGCTATTCAGCCTCTCGTTATGAGTGGTTACTTAGCGCTAAAAGATATAAGTTATAATTATGATAATGTCAATCTTATTCCTTCGGCAAATGTTATATATAAATTCTCTAAGGAATCAGATTGGCAATTGAATTATAGAGGGAAAAATAATCAGCCTTATTTTAATCAAATAGCTCCAGTAATTGATAATACGAGTTCTAGATATATCATCATTGGTAATCCTGCATTAAAAGCCGAATATGCACATCGTTTGTCTTCAACTTTTAGAAAATCTAAATCTTCTAGAATGCAATATTTTGAAACAAATATTGCTTATAGTTTTGTCCTCAACAAAATCGTAAGTGATAAACGAACCTTGGAAAATAGCATCATTCAAGAAACTACTTTTAAAAATACTTCCGGATATTATGATGTAAAATGGTATTATTTATACAATACGCCATTCATCACGGAAGATATTCAGTTGGACCTTACGGGTACCACAGATTATTATAATAATTTATCATTTATTGATGGCCGCAAACGGACGACAAATCAGCTACTCGTTAATCAGTCTATGCAAGTGAAATATACTTGGAGTGATTATGTAGAAACTATTATCAATGCAAACTATATATGGAACCAAGCACGATATGATATTCCTTATAAAACAACAATCGATATCAAAACTTTACTCTTGGGATGGGGGGCAAAAGGATATATAAATGATAATTTTTCCATTGGATTAGAAATGTCGCAACGGTTCAACGATGGTTATAAAAATAATATTTTGAATGTTAACCAAACATTAATGAATAGCTTTGTTGAATTTTCATTCTTACCAAATAAGGCGGCATTACTTAAACTTCAATGTTATGATTTATTTGACCAAAATAAAAATTCAGGTATTATTTCTGAATATATTGGAAATGATGTCTATGAAGCACGAAATAATAGATTAGGCCGTTATTTTATGCTATCTCTTAATATTAGATTACAAAAATTACCAAAGAAAGATTAATGAAAGCTGTTGTAATAAGCTCTTTTGGAGCACCAGAAGTATTAGAAATACAAGAAAGAGATATACCATCAATATGTGATGCTGAAGTATTGATACAAGTTAAAGCAGCAGGTGTCAATCGTCCAGATATTTTTCAACGTAAAGGAAATTATCCCGCGCCAGCTGGAGTAGATGCTGATATCCCAGGATTAGAAGTCGCTGGTATAGTATATGCTGTCGGCGATAGGGTGAATACCTTGCGGATTGGCCAGCCGGTGATGGCTTTAGTAGCAGGAGCAGGATATGCTGAGTACGTCGCTGTAGATGAAGGTAGTTGTATCCCAATACCGGATAATCTGAGTTTTGAAGAAGCAGCAGGAATGCCTGAAACATTATTTACAGTATGGCATAATGTTTTCCAAAGGGGAGGATTGAAAAAAGATGAAAAACTCTTAGTGCATGGTGGGGCTGGAGGTATAGGTATCACAGCAATACAATTGGCCAATTTGCTAGGGTGTGAGGTTTTTACGACTGTTGGCTCTGATAAAAAGAAACAATTTGTCGAGAATATTGGTGCAACGATGGCAGTGAATTACCATACTGATGACTTTGAAGAAGTATTTAAATCCAAAGGTATACATGTTGTTTTGGATAGTATTGGTGGCGAATACTTCAATAAAAATATAAATGTTTTGCAAGAGGAAGGACGATTGGTTCAAATTAATGCCATGGATGGAGCTAAAGTAAATCTGAATTTGTTTAAATTAATGCAAAAACGTATTTTTCTTACGGGTAGTACATTGCGCAATAGATCGAAATCATTTAAAACCAATGTAGCTAATGAGATAAAAGAATATGTAATGCCCTTGGTAGCTGATGGTTCTTATAGGACTTATATAGAACAAGTATTACCGATAGAGGATGTTGTCAAAGCTCACCATTTAATGGAAAGTAGAAACTTTATAGGAAAAATAATATTGGTTTTTTAATGTGCTAAAATAATTTAGCTTTGGTATTTTGATTTTTATTGTTGATATTTATTCATCAATAAAACAACCAATTATGAGACCACAAATATTTTTTACATCTCTACTATTATTTATTACTACGTATTTACAAGCACAGCGTATTACGGATGTTGGTAAACCTTTAGAATATGTAAGTACATTAGTAGGTACACAATCTACTTATTTTTTGTCCAGTGGAAATACTTATCCAGCTATCGCTAGACCATGGGGTATGAATTTTTGGAGTCCACAAACAGGAAAAATGGGCGACGGTTGGATGTATACATACACCGCAGAAAAAATTAGAGGAATTAAGCAAACTCATCAACCATCACCATGGATGAATGATTATGGTCAGTTCAGTGTGATGGCCATGGTCGACCAACGCACATTTGACCAAGATAAGCGTGCAAGTTATTTTTCGCATAAGGCAGAAATTGCAAAACCTAATTATTATGCTGTATATCTAGCAGATTATGACACTAAAATAGAAGTTACTCCAACAGAGAGAGCCGCATATTTTAGATTTACTTTCCCTAAAACGGATAATGCTTATGTTCTTATTGATGCTTTTGATAAAGGGTCCTATGTAGAAGTAATCCCTAGTCAGCGAAAAATTATTGGTTATTCAACGAAAAACTCAGGCGGCGTGCCTGCAAATTTTAAAAATTATTTTGTGTTACATTTTGACAGAGATTTCAAAAATGTAGCCACATTCGCCGATTCCGTTTTGTCTGATGATCGCCTTTTGATTAAAGCAGACCATGTTGGAGCTATAGTAGGTTTTTCTATTAAAGATAAATCTGATCAGGTACTAGTAAAAATAGCATCTTCTTTTATATCCGCTGAACAAGCAGAAATAAATTTGAAGGAAGTGGGAAATCAGAGCTTTGATCAAGTTATGAAAAAAGGAGAAGAGGTATGGAACAAAGAATTGGGAAAAATCGAAGTAAGTGGTGGAACTATTGATCAGTTACGTACTTTTTACTCTTGTTTATACCGTTCTTTATTATTCCCTAGGATCTTTTATGAATATGATGCTGAAGGAAAAGCTATTCACTACTCTCCGTATAATGGACAAGTATTGCCAGGTTATATGTTTACGGATACGGGATTTTGGGATACTTTCCGTAGTTTGTTTCCATTCCTAAATCTTATGTACCCAGAAATGAGTCTTAAAATGCAAGAAGGTCTTGCTAATGCATATAAAGAAGGTGGTTGGTTACCTGAGTGGGCAAGCCCTGGCTATCGTAGTATAATGGTCGGTAATAATTCTGCCTCTGTTGTTGCTGATGCTTGGGTCAAAGGAATTCGTAGCCCAGAGATTGAAATACTATATGAAGCAGTAAAAAAAGGATCTATGAATGCTGGACCTATTCCTGCTGTAGGAAGAGATGGCGCTGAATATTACAACAAATTAGGTTATGTACCATATGATGTAAAAATTCATGAAAATGCAGCCCGTAGTTTAGAGTATGCATATGATGATTTTGCTATTTATCAGTTAGCCAAAGGCTTAAATAAATCCAAAGCTGATCAAGACTTTTATAAAAATAGAGCTTATAATTATGAGAAATTATTTGATAAAAGTACAGGTTTAATGCGCGGTAAAAATGAAGATGGTAGTTTCCAATCACCATTCAATCCTTTCAAATGGGGGGATGCTTTTACAGAAGGTAATAGCTGGCATTACAGTTGGTCTGTTTTTCAAGATTTTGAGGGATTAGCAAATCTTTTAGGCGGGCATAAGGCTATGGAAATTAAGTTAGATTCTGTATTTATGTTGCCACCAATATTTGACGATAGTTATTATGGATTTCCTATCCATGAAATCCGTGAAATGCAAATTGTGAATATGGGACAATATGCACATGGTAATCAACCTATCCAGCATATGACTTACTTGTATAATTTTGTTGGTGCTCCATGGAAATCACAGTATTGGGTTCGTGAAACAATGGATAAAATGTATACCCCAAATCCAGATGGATATTGCGGGGATGAAGATAATGGTCAAACTTCTGCATGGTATGTTTTTTCTGCTTTAGGTTTTTATCCAGTTACTCCAGCAACGGATGAATATATTATTGGATCACCATTATTTGATAAAGTAGTTCTTCATTTAGAAAATGGTAATACATTGCAGATTAATTCGTCTAATAATAATTTGGATAATAGATATATAAAATCACTCTCATGGAATGGTAAGGTATATTCCAAAAACTATTTGAAACATAGTGAATTGATTAAAGGTGGTGTACTTGATTTTGTAATGGACAATCAACCTAATAAAATAAGGGGAACTAAAGCCAGTGATTTGCCATTTTCAATGAGTAAAAAATAGCTAATAAAGAAGTTTAAATGCTTATTGGTAATAAGCTGTATTACTGATCTCTAATTTATGTTTGGTATTCTTTAGGACCAACCATAAATTAGAGCTTACGAAGGCTTTTATTCTATCTCTAATTTCAATGTATAGTTGTAGTATTGTCAATCCCAATTTCTCATTGGCATTCTCTATATTTTAGATACCTCTTTTACTAGAATTGCAACTTAAAAGGGGAGGTAGTTATGAAGAAATATATTTACAGCTGTAAATTATGAAAAGAGTATTCTGAAGATTTATTTAAGAATATGGCGTTAATTATTACGTGAAAATAGGGGCGGTTTTGGTCAATATTTTTTATTTTATCGGGTAGCGCTATAAAAGGATTTCTTTTTAGCGTTTTATTTATTTTTCAGATCTATAGGGTAAACCTCGTATAGCATTAATTACTATTTAAAGGCTTGTTTTCCTTTTGGTTATATATTTGTTTTGAGAACGGTTAAATCCAATAATATGCCTTAATACTATTATTAGAGCATTTTTTTTGAAATATATTTTGGAAATAAGGGTTGAATTTCTACCTTTGTGCCGGAGAGCTGGCAGAGTGGTCGAATGCGGCAGTCTTGAAAACTGTTAACTGTCACAGGTTCGGGGGTTCGAATCCCTCGCTCTCCGCCAAAAAAAGCTTAATCGCAAGATTAAGCTTTTTTGTTTTATATGCATTTCCTGCCTATCTAGCACTGTTATTTTCCTAGAAATCACGATAAGATTCGAGCCAGAAGGGTTGGGTGGGTTCGATTCATGAAGGTTTAGGGTTGCGTTTGGGGTCTGTGTGGCTAAACCACTCCCTCGCTCTCCGCCAACAAAAGCTTAATCGCA
>NZ_JADEYQ010000062.1 GCF_022627575.1 Sphingobacterium rhinopitheci | reverse complement strand
TCGTTTAAGGCTTTAATGCCATTGATTATTCCGGAGGGAGTTTCTGATTATTTTGAAATGACCCATTATACTAAAGAAGATAAAAGACTTGACATCTTTCTAGAAGAACTAAACCTTATACCTGAAGAATATCAAGGACAAAAACTACTATCCAAAGGCTTCTTTGAGCCTATTACTCTTCAAGATTTTCCAATCCGCGGTATGCAAGTATATTTACACGTTAAACGCCGTAGATGGCTTAATCAAGATTCAGATAAAGTAGTTTATAGAAATTGGGATTTAGTAGCAAAAGGAACGCGTATCACACAAGATTTCGCGGATTTTTTAAAAGGAATCAGCGGATAATCAAGCTCATAGTATCCAAAGTATATCTTCATTTTATGACATAAGTGCTAGTAAGTTAAGGAGATACTATCGGAATAAACTTAGTGGTTTCCAACAATGGAAACATCGAGAAAATGCAAAAGAAGGTCTTGTTTTTCCTGAAAATATTAGCTCACGTCTTTCTATTGATGAAACTAGCCTTTCTCAAGGAGAGCTCTATACTGTGATCACCAATAAGGAGTCACAAGGTAAAAAAGGTACAATTGTAGCTATAATAAGCGGAACAAAATCAGAAGTAATCATCCCTTTTCTTCAACAAATTCCATTACGAAAACG
>NZ_JADEYQ010000061.1 GCF_022627575.1 Sphingobacterium rhinopitheci | reverse complement strand
TTTTGAATTATTTGACTCTCTGAAAGGTAATAATATTCAAGTTACATTGTTTTTTAGTAATGATAAAAAATTAATAGGAGTAGATTATTTTATAAATACAGTATTTTCTCAAAGAGAATGTTTTTTCGATCAATTTACAAAATTTGATAACTTCTTAAGATCAAATTTAAAATTTGATATAAAATTTGTAAATGATAATCAAAGAAATGCTAACCCCTTTTTTTCTTATACATTTCATATCTATTAAAAAAATGAGATTATAATTTTATTCTTTGTGCTGCCCTCATGCTTCGTAGCTGTACCAGGATAAATCCCATATAATATAATAATCCAACTAGCTTGCACCATATTGAAAAAGGGGAGAATGAGCTTTTTAATATGGCACTGTAGCCTTACCTATTTTTCAAACAGTTCAAATATGTTAAAATAGACTTAAGATAAGCAAACTATTTACCGACAGTCATTTTCTTTATTTCATCATCTGAATGCGTATCTAAAATCTTTGCGTAGCGGTAGAAAGTAGCACGTGTCAAATTAAGTGCTGTATATATTTCCTCCGGACTCTTTTTGACATCTTTGTAAACTGAACGCATAAGTAATAATTTAGAAATGGTTTCTTTGCTATATCCCTTTGTAATCTTCCCTAAAAAACGCTACGATTAAAAATGTAGTTTTATTAAATTAGGGATTATGAAAAAGAGTAAATTCAGCGAGGTTCAAATCAT
>NZ_JADEYQ010000060.1 GCF_022627575.1 Sphingobacterium rhinopitheci | reverse complement strand
TTCCGAACAGAGAAGTTAAGCCCGCCCGAGCCGATGGTATTGCCGTAACAGGTGGGAGAGTAGGTCGGTGCCTTTTTTTAAACAGAAGCCTTAGAGAAATCTAAGGCTTTTTGCGTTTATAGACTTTTTTACGCTAAAGAAAACGGATCTATATTGTCATCCAGATCGCAGGAAGGATCTAAAAAGATGTTGTTTTCAGTTGTTTCACTACGTTCAACATGACATCTATACTTATGTTGTCATCCTGATCGCAGGAAGGATCTCAAAAGATGTTGATGTTTAGATGTTTCTCTACGTTCAAAATGAGATTCTAAATACAAAAAAAACTTACTTGTCATCCTGATCGCATGAAGGATCTAAACATAGGTTTCATGCTGTATAGCTGTTTTACTACGTTCAACATGGCAGTCTAAATATAAAAAACCTTACTTGTCATCCTGATCGCAGGAAGGATCTCAAAAGATGTTGATGTTTAGCTGTTTCTGGAGTTGCTACCTTTGTTGCATAGTAGTATATAATTTTATTTTTTAGTATTTACTAGTATATATAATTATTTTTTTCGGTTTGCTTCATTTATTTTATTGTAAGTGTCTCTAATTTTATGACCTAAGTCATTTCTATGAACTAGTATTATCTACTTCCTTTATATACGCTTATAGAGGATTTTAATGTTTTTTTTAATACGCATAAGTTTAATAGTATAGTATATTTTTTTCCTAAGGCCATATTTTTTTCCTTTAAAAATTTCTTTTCTAAAAGAATTCATC
>NZ_JADEYQ010000059.1 GCF_022627575.1 Sphingobacterium rhinopitheci | reverse complement strand
GTTATATCTTCATGTATAATATGAATATAAATAACTAAAATAATCAATGGAAATCGTAATATTTTTGTCGTTAATAAGAATTGCTTTAATTGGTCTTCAGATTTCATTTTATTAAATTAATGAAAATTATTTCGTTTTATTAAATTAATGAAAATTATTTCATTTTATTAAATTGAAAGTTATTAATCTTTTTTTTTACAAAATGGATTATAGTGTAGCATTCCCTGTTTTTCAATCTGTTCAAAAATGTTAAAATAGACTGAAGATAATCAAACTATTTACCTATATCCATTTTCTTTATTTCCTCATCCGTATCTAAAATCTTTGCATAGCGGTAAAAGTAGCACGTGTCAAACCAAGTATTTGGTAGAACGGATACCTATTTTCAAAAATTTTCGCATAAACTCATCTATAATAGATTTATGAAATTTTATTTAAAGAGACGAGTTTTAAAAAAAAAAAAACTAATCAGAACATTGATCCATAAACTTTATGTGTTTATGAACCAGGAACGCCCTGTTTTCTCAATATACTACCGTATTACGAGAAAAAATTAGGTTTTAAGTTCGTATATATCATCTGGCTTAGCTTGTTTATGGTCCATTTGACACTATTATGTACGTCATCAAAATAATTTGGAAACTTAGGTATGAATATGACAACTAAGTCAGCAGCTCTAATACTATTGTAATCTTCCCTAAAAAACGCTACGATAAAAATGTAGTTTTATTAAATTAGGGATTATGAAAAGGAGTAAATTCAGCGAGGTTCAAATCATTAAGATTTTAGCTCAACAAGAACAAGGGGTACCAGTTTCGGACATTTGCCGAGAGCATAGTATTAGCCAAGGGACATTTTATGGTTGGAAGAGTAAGTAT
>NZ_JADEYQ010000058.1 GCF_022627575.1 Sphingobacterium rhinopitheci | reverse complement strand
CCTATGGCATCGCCACTAGATAAGATTTCTAGCTTTTCAGCTAAACTCCATTTCTTATATTTCATTATCTCAAATGTATTAATTTGAAATCTAAAATTTCACTCCGAACTTATTGGGGGCTAAATTATCAAGGCGTCTGCAACGTGTGTTCAATGTAGAGTTTGAACAAGATTTAATAAATGAAATATGGAAGCCTTATACAGTAGAGTATACAGGTTTAAAAAGTGATTCTCTATTTATTTTTCAAATATATTTTCAACCGGAATACTTATTTTTTCATAATGCTTCTCATTATGAAAAATTAGCGTATATATCCAAAGCAATGAGGCTGTATATAGACTCTATGACCATGATACATGAGACGATACATCTTCCGAAAATTAATCTCAAATAAAACGTTTTAAGTTCCGTGAATGACTTATGTGGAGCAGGCAGCTTATATGTTACGGATACAATCCAAGCTGAGGATATCGATGAGTTTCCTGAAATTTTCAAACCTGTAACAAGGGCTGCACGAGAATACTTTAATCTATTGAAAAAATAAACCTCATTGGATTGGCTTTATTAATCTCCAGCATTAGAAATGTATCCAGGTATTTCAACTGGAAGAACAGAAAAGTATCGATATGGAACAATGATACCAATCTTCGACGAGAAGGGGCAAAGCTCTATTTCTGTAGAAGCTCTAGCTGTCGCTGTAGTAGACGAAATTGAAGAAGAAAAATTTAATAAGGCTTTATTTACTGTTGCTTACTAATTTATTGAGGTATTTATAAATTGATCTAAGTTCATAATGAACTAACTTTACAAATGCATATTCACTCATTTCTAAGTGGTATAGTGTTGACTTTTAGAGATTAATTCTTAAAAATATAAACGAGGGTTTTGTGAGACTTTTGAAATTAGGTTGTTTTTTATAAAAATACTATTTTAAGTATTTTGAACACAAAGACTAAAAGGGTT
>NZ_JADEYQ010000057.1 GCF_022627575.1 Sphingobacterium rhinopitheci | reverse complement strand
AGGGATGGAAGCTTCGCAACTTAAACAGATGAAGGACATGGAGCGAGAATTAGCGCAATATAAGAAGATCGTTGCCGAGCTAACGCTTCACAATACCATTTTGAAGGATGTTATAGAAAAAAAGCTCTAGGGCCTGGCGAGAAACGAGCGTTGGTGGGTTATGTGCGTAAAGAATTTAAGATTAGCCTTCGTCAGGCCTGTAGATTATTTATCATAAGTAGTTCTGTTTATTACTATTGTCCTAAGCGTAAAGACGATAATGAGGTTATTGAACAATTGTGTATTTTGTCCGAACTTCATCGTAATTGGGGATTTTGGATGATGTATCATCGTCTGCGCAAACTTGGTTTTAAATGGAATCACAAACGTGTTTATCGAATCTATACAGCCATGCGCTTGAATCTTAGAAATAAACGTAAAAAGCGTCTTCCAGCACGTGTGAAAGCTCCATTACTGTGTCCAATTGGGCCAAATATTACTTGGAGCTTAGACTTCATGCACGACACATTAGCAAGCGGAAAAGCTATTCGTACATTAAACGTTATAGATGATTTCAATCGAGAAGCTTTGTCTATTAACGTAGACACAAGTTTACCAGCACAGCGTGTAATCCGAGAGTTAGAGAAGTTAATTGAATGGAGGGGTAAGCCAGAAAAGATACGTTCTGATAACGGCCCAGAATTTATTGCTACAGTAATGAAGGAATGGTGCGAGATTCAACATATAGAGTGGGCATATATACAACCGGGTAAGCCGACACAGAATAGTTTAATTGAACGATTCAATAGGACATTCCGAGAAGACGTATTAGATAGTTATATGTTTGGAAATCTTTCAGAAGCTAGAAAATATGCTAATGCGTGGGTATGGATGTACAATAATGTCAGACCGCATTCTTCATTAGGACAGTTGACGCCAACAGAATTCCTGTTGAAATATGGAAAACTCTCTGAGTTTCCAACATTCCAACAGGATAACAATAGCAATTCTGATTGGAATTCTTTAGTTTTGAATGTAGCTAGTTAGGGTAAGATTACA
>NZ_JADEYQ010000056.1 GCF_022627575.1 Sphingobacterium rhinopitheci | reverse complement strand
AATTTTGAAAGGGTTTCAAAAGGAAGAAACTTTTAATATAAGTTTATTTTCTGATTTTATCTTTAGTAGAGTCAATCTTACTTATACGTTTCTGCCAGGTAGTTCGGATATGAATCGTGTTTTTGAGGCGATGAATAATAGGGGAAAACAATTGGATCACCATGAATTATTAAAATCTCGCTTACTAGAAAAAATAGAATCTCATGAACGATTAGCCTATTCTTTGATTTGGGACGCTTGTTCCAACATGAATGCTTATGTCGAAAAAAATATAAAGGATGTAGGGAATCTTACTTGGAAAAATCTATATGGAGATACAAGTGGTTTATATGAAGATGATGGTTTAGAAAAATCTAAAATAGGATTAGATAAGGTAGATATAATTAAACTTTTAAAAGAGATACAAACTAATGATAAAGAATCTATTTCTTTAAAATCAATTTTAGAAAGTACAGCAAATTATAGTAGGACCGAAAAAGATAAAAATGTAAAGGAAAGTGATTATCTGAGCAAATCAGTAAGAAGTATTATCAGTTTTCCTACTTTCTTACTACATGTTTTAAGGGTTTATCAACTACAAAATAACGGTACCCATTCAGCTGAAGTTATTGATAAAAAACTCTTGAGTATTTTTGATGTTGCATCTAATTTTAATACAAGTGAAAAGACTAAAGAATTTATTCTTTTAATTTGGAAAGCTAGAGTTTCTTTTGATAAATATATTATAAAATGGGTGTATTCCGCAGATGAAAAGGAAGAATATCATGAAATAGAACAGGTAGTCATTTCTAAAAGTGTAATTAAGAATAAAGATGGCAGTACTAATGAAAATATTAGTGTTCAACGTGTAGAGAACACGGATGAAGATATTAAGTGTTTATCGAAATTACAAGGAATGTTGTATCATTCTCAAGAAATGACTACTCAATATTGGATTACTCCATTTTTATACATCCTAATAAATGAGCAACTATCAAATACTGCTTTATTGAAAAAGTTGGAAGTTTTAGAAACTACTTTGTTTTATTCAGTCAAAAATACAAGTAAATTAAAAGATCGTACATTTAATATTGTGTTTCAAAACGAGTCAGAAGAGCTAGAATGTTTAGTGGATTCTAAATCGTATTTGAATAAATGTTTAGGCACTGGATATCCGAACTATATTTTTTATAAATTGGAATATATTTTATGGAAAGATAGAGTGGGGATTTGTGAAGAAAAGGGCTT
>NZ_JADEYQ010000055.1 GCF_022627575.1 Sphingobacterium rhinopitheci | reverse complement strand
GACGCCAACAGAATTCCTGTTGAAATATGGAAAACTCTCTGAGTTTCCAACATTCCAACAGGATAACAATAGCAATTCTGATTGGAATTCTTTAGTTTTGAATGTAGCTAGTTAGGGTAAGATTACAATCTTTATCAATTTGTACATCTTCTTTACCTGTAAGGTAATCCAAAGACACCTCTAAAATATCAGCAATTTTACGAGCAATATCAATAGATGGTAAAACCTCGTTACGCTCGTATCTACCCAACACATTTTTATGAATACCCAAACGGTTTGCTAAATAAGTTTGCGATATTTTTTTTTCTTTTCTTAAATCCGCTACAATAGTTCCGAAATCCATAGTAAGCAACTTTATAGGTTTAAAAAACCTTCCTTATATTTTCAGGCCTACTTGTCCACTTTTTGCTGAAGATTTACAAAGGAGCACGTATTTGCATTGCTTGATGCATTCCTCGCCAAAAGCAAGATGCAGGCGATACTCAAATAAAACAACAACGCCCAATCTTTATCGGATTGGTCGGTATTGACATCTAACCCTCTATTCGATAAATAATTGGGTCTTTATCAAATCCTTCATAAAAAACATGTAATCTACCACAGTTTGGACATTTCACAACTATTTTCATTGCCATATATAATTGTTCAACATCTACTTTTCCCTCGTAATTATCCATTTCTACATCTGAAATCATCAAATATTGATTGGGGCTTGGTATTTCACTTAAGCTAATTACATAATTACAAATACATCTTATTTTTGGCATAACAATAATTATTTCGGCATTATAATAATATTGTACGTTGTCAACGTAAATTGGACACTTAGATCTATCTCCTTAAGGAGAGAATTCTTTTATAAATTTATTAATTTTTGTTGATTATACAATTGCCTTCTCTGGGTAATTGAATTAATTTTTATTTGTTCTCTTTTTCTTAGCATTTGATCTGTTCTACCGAAGTAAACATCTGCTGGTGTTAAGTTTTGTAATGCTTCATAATAGCGTTTTTGATTATAATTATTCACAAACTCGTTTAAAGCTTCCTTGAGCTGCTCTGGATGATAAAAATGATTTAGTTTGACTACATTTTTCATCGTTCTATGATACCTTTCAATTTTGCCCTGCGCCTGCGGATGCATCGGTCTTCCATGTACCTCTTTCATCTTCAAATCATCTTTAAGATAGCTTTTTAGTTCATTTGATACGTAACAAGGACTATTGTCCGATAATAGTTTCGGCTTTGCCTTTGACTTCAACTTTGCTTTGATAATCGCTGTATCTACCGTTCTTTTAACATCTTCAGCTTTCATGGAGTCGCACAATTCCCAATGAATGATGTAGCGACTAAAATCGTCCAAAACTGTACTTAAATAGTACCATCCCCAACCAATAATCTTGAAATAAGTGAAGTCCGTCTGCCACATTTGATGAACAAATGTCGTTTTATCCTTGAACTCATTGGCTG
>NZ_JADEYQ010000054.1 GCF_022627575.1 Sphingobacterium rhinopitheci | reverse complement strand
TAATTTAGCCCCCAATAAGTTCGGAGTGAAATTTTAGATTTCAAATTAATACATTTGAGATAATGAAATATAAGAAATGGAGTTTAGCTGAAAAGCTAGAAATCTTATCTAGTGGCGATGCCATAGGTGTTGTAGAGTCATGTCGTAAATATGGCGTAAGCACAGGTACTTTTTATAACTGGAAGAAAAAGCACGATAATCAAGGTGACGCCGGCTTAAAAGTTACTTATGATACCAAAAGTAAAGAGCTAAAGCAGGCAGAAGAAGAGAATCGTATACTTCGTAAATTACTTAGTGACAAAGAGATAGAATTAGAGGTTCAAAGAGCACTTTTAAAAAAAAAGTTTGGGACATCCGATCCAAGAAAGATTTAGTTAACCTTATTTGCCTGAAACATAAGTGCAGTAAGTCTAAGGTGATAAAAATGGTTGGTATGGTCGAGAGTAGTTATTATAGAAGATCAAATCATGGTAAAAAAGGGAACCGTCCTTCTGAATTTACGTATCATGAAACAGAAGGGATGGTTTGTCAATCCGTTGTTGTCCAGGCGATCAAGAGTATCCTGGAGCATGAGTTTATCGATTGTGGATATCGATTGATGACACATTACTTAAAACGAGCAGGGTACCATATCAACCATAAGAAACTCTATAGGATTATGAAAGAAGCGGGGTTGCTCAAGTTGGAGAATAGAATAAATAGAAGTGGTTCAGGGCGTAAGTTTGTAAAATTCAGAAAAGTAAAAACCTATAAGCCAATGGAATGCATAGAGATGGATATCAAAATGGTGTGGATCCCCAATGTAGGTAAAAATGCGTATTTACTATCAGTTATTGATGTTCATACCCGTAGAATATTGAAAGATTATTTTTCCTTTAATATTAAGCAAAATCATGTTATAGCACTGCTTTCTCAGTTATTTGAAGACTATAATTACCCTGAGAGCGTAGTTATTAGGAGTGATAATGGTAGTCAATTTATAGCAAAAAAAGTACGAGAGTATTTGAGTCTAATCGGTGTTCAGCAAGAGTTTACTCATGTAGCCACTCCAGAAGAAAATGCACATATAGAAGCTTATCATGGTATTTTAAAGAAGGAAGTATTTACCCGATTTGAGTACAATAACTTTGGTCAGATCCAACAGATATTAAAACGTTTTGTTCATTTTTATAACAATGAAAGACTACATGGTCTTTTAGGTAAAATTACGCCAATGGAGAAATGGAACAAAGATAAACACCTGATCCTAAAGAAGGATTTGGTAGCATAAATTTAACAAGCGAAATTTAAAAGATTACTCTTGTTTTATAGGGGTCAAAACATGTATGTAGTTTATTTTAATTTAAAAGTTATCAATATTGGGTATCTTTGTGCTAATAACAAACTAACACAATTATTGCTTAGTATGGATAACCAACAAAAGAAATCATTATTACCAAACAATATATTAATTCCTGTACTATTTGTTTTATTCACTTTAGCATTTGGTATTGTCTATATATTGGTAGATAAAAATGCAGATGAAAAGGATTATAAAATCTTTGATGTAGTTACACCATTA
>NZ_JADEYQ010000053.1 GCF_022627575.1 Sphingobacterium rhinopitheci | reverse complement strand
TTCCGAACAGAGAAGTTAAGCCCGCCCGAGCCGATGGTATTGCCGTAACAGGTGGGAGAGTAGGTCGGTGCCTTTTTTTAAACAGAAGCCTTAGAGAAATCTAAGGCTTTTTGCGTTTATAGACTTTTTTACGCTAAAGAAAACGGATCTATGTTGTTATCCTGACATTAGGAAGGATCTAAACATAGGTTTCATGCTTTTTAGATGTTTCACTTTGTTCAACATGACATGGTAGAGTTACATTGTTATCCTCACATTAGGAAGGATCTCAAAAGATGTTTATATTTAGTTTTTTCACTACGTTCAATATGGTATCTATACTTATTTTGTCATCCTGATGTCTTGAAGGATCTCATATGATGTTCTTTTTAGCTGTTTCACTACGTTCAACATGACATCTATACTTATGTTGTCATCCAGACGATAGGAAGAATCTCAAAAGATGTTGATGTTTAGCTTGTTCACTACGTTCAACATGACATCTATGCTTATGTTGTCATCCTAATCGCAGGAAGGATCTCAAAAGAGGTTGATGTTTAGTTGTTTCACTACGTTCAACATGACAGATAAAGTACAAAATAACCTTACTTGTTATCCTGATCGCAGGAAGGATCTAAACATAGGTTTCATGCTATTTAGCTGTTTCACTACGTTCAACATGACAGATAAAGCACAAAATAACCTTACTTGTTATCCTGATCGCAGGAAGGATCACAAAAGATGTTGTTTTCAGCTGTTTCACGTTCAACAAGATATGTATGCTTATATTGTTATCCTGACGACAGGAAGGATCTCAAATGAGGTTGATGTTTAGCTGCTTCTGGAGTTGCTACCTTTGTTCAGATATGTCACGAGTATTTGAAGAATCTATGAAGATCATGGCAGTTGAGTTATCCTGAGTAAAGGGATCTGTATCTGCACCATCATTAGAATTAGGAATAGATCCAGATAGCAATAACTTAACCCTACTTTTTATCCAGCCGACACAGCAACTGACTTATTCTTAATACCCCCAATACGTACTTCTACTTTTAATCACCCCACCTAAATGAAAATCAACAACTTTATTTGCTTCTACCTTTCAGCACTTAAAGATCTTATTTATTTGTGACCAGGTAGTATTGTAACGCTCCTTACTCCTTAACTACACCTAACTTTCCTTAACCCATCCTAACTTCTGTAACATCTCTAAGCCTCTAAATCTTCTTAACCTAACTCTCTAACCATCCCTCACCAAAACTCTTCCCACTCATAGCTGCCCTCACCCTTTCTAACAAATCATTTTATCCGGCATTAAGTCAACAACTTAGCGACTATTTCAGAAAATAAGGAGTAAAACACTTGGAAGTAGGGTATATTTTGTGCTATCTTTGCACCACTCCGCAAGGGAGGAACGGTTGGTAACAACCTTGAAAAAGTAGAGTAGAAGATGTTTAAGCATAGAAATATGCGAAAAACAAAACAAAAAAATCTTCAAATAAAATTTGGAGATTAGAATAAATTTTCTACCTTTGCAGTCCCGACGGAAACGAAGGGAAAACAAAAAACGATAAGTACAGCAGTAATGCTCGAAATATAAGCAGAAGCGCGATGCGGATGCGAAGAAAGTTCTTTAAGAAAATGATCATGTAGCGTAATGAGTAGTTGAGAAACGAAAGTTACAATTTAACTTTAA
>NZ_JADEYQ010000005.1 GCF_022627575.1 Sphingobacterium rhinopitheci | reverse complement strand
ATAGTGTTTTTCATAATTGGATTATTCTAATAAGTAATTGTATATCTTTTTAAGATAAAAATACAATACTTATTTTTTAATTAAATATTGACGTTTAACGATTTTTAAAATAAAATATATAATTATGTATTTTGATTATTATTTGTATTACTTGAGTTACTTTGGATCTGTCTTTAGTGGATATCCTTTGATTATTCGTTTGACAGTGATTATGGTTGCTATTTTGGCGATCGTGACATTAATCGGATTCATAAGCCTAATTTTAGCAGCTTATAAAGTTAATAGAAGAGATAAAAGAATAAAGGTTACCACAGATTTTTTTGAAGACAAATTGTTCTTTATAATGAAGAGTAAAACGAACTATGAATTAAGTGAAATAAAAGAGTTACTTCAATATGAAGTCAGTAGAACGAAATCCTGGAGAGGTGATATATTGACTGATATCGTGCTTAACGTAAAAAATACACTGGATAAAGAAGGTTCGTTGAATAAGATCAATTATAAGACTTGCTTAGAAGCACTTCGTATAATGGGATTTTGGGAGAAAAGAATAAAAAGATCTAGACTTTCTAGACGTCGTGAAGCGATGTTAGTAGTTGGGCAGATCGATAATGGAGTAGATATCGGTACGCTTCACCGCTCTACTTTTCATAAAGATAAGCATTTACGAAAAACTGCTAGGGAGTTATATACAGGTAATGACAATTATGACCCATTCAAATTTATGGAAGATAATTTTGATGAGTCTTTCACGCAGTTAGATAAGTTACGTCTTCACTCCACATTGATCAAACGTGATAAGGAAGTTAAATTACCTAATCTATTACGTTGGATAAATAACACTAAAAATATAGATTATATAACTTTTATTCTACGTGAGGTAGCTTTCTTTAAGCAGCATGAAGCCATTCCTACCTTGTTGCTTATGTTAGATAAGCAAGAAAATGTGTTGATTCGTGCACAGATTGTTAAGACTATTGGCAATCTTGGTGACCTAGAATGTATTCCTTATTTGATCAATCGTTTTTCTATAGAATCAACATTAGTGAGGGACGCTATTATAGTGGCTTTAGGTACACTAAAAGACGAAACTTCTTTGAATTTCTTGACTGAAACCTATAAGTCTACAGAAGAATCAAACATAAAAATGGTAATTGCTAGAGCGATTAAGAATCATGGTGAACAAGGAAAACGCATACTTAATAATCTCCAACAGAATGCGAAAAATAATCAAGTAGAAGATACTTTGTTGAATCATGTTATCTCGGAGAGAGAAATATTACCAGTTTAATATTTAATTTATGAATTATTTTTATTCTTATCTAATTTATTTTTACGCTACCATTCTGGCTTTAATTTATTTATGCTTGATGGTAATGAGTTATTATAATACTATTAGATATAAATATCGGTATACAAAGAGAGAAGAAGAGTACCTGAATGAATTTCCAGATGCTGCCCCGGGTATATCAATTGTAGCTCCAGCCTTTAACGAGGAAGTGATTATTTATGATAGTGTTTCTTCTTTATTAAATCTTGATTACCCAAATTTTGAAGTTATTATCGTAAATGATGGTAGTAAAGATTCTACCTTGGGAATATTAATCAGGGAGTTTGAATTAGAAGAGGTTCCGTATTATTATATTTATAAAATCGCGTGTAAGCCTGTGAAAAGAGTATTGCGTTCTCGTAATCCGCTGTACAACAAGTTGATTGTTGTCGATAAATTTAACGGAGGAACAAAGGCGGATGCGATGAATGCCGGTATAAATGTAGCACAGTTTGATTATTTTGTTAACACTGACGTAGATTGTATTTTAGCAAAAGACACATTAAGCAAAATTATCCTTCCGGTTTTAGATTCAGATAAACAAGTAATCGCTGTTGGAGCAACGATGCGAATGTCCAATGGATGTGTATTGGAGAATGGTCGTATTTCGGAGTTTAATCCCCCCAATAGAATTATTCCTCTTTTTCAAGAAACAGAATACCTTAGATCCTACTTGGTATCTAAGATGGGTATGTCTATGATAAATGTGGTAACCAATGTTTCTGGTGGATTCGGTTTATTTAATAAAGAAATAGTGCTTTCTGCTGGTGGTTTTGACTCTGAGTCCCATGCCGAGGATATGGATATGACGCTACGGATGATTGCCTATATGCGGGAGAATAAAAAACCGTATCGTATTGTGCAATGTCCATATAGTTTGTGTTGGACGGAAGGTCCTTCAACTATTAAGTTCTTAAAAAGTCAGCGTACGCGATGGGGAAGGGGAATGATTCAATGTATCCTAGATCATAAAAAGTTCTTTCTTAATAAGAACTATGGCAGATTAGGTTTTGTTATAATGCCATATATCATTTTCTTCGAATTTCTGGCCCCAATTATTGAGGTATTAGGATTGCTTTATCTGTTGTTCTTATTAATTACAAGTCAGGTAAATTTCGATACTTTTTGGATGATGGTCGCTTATGCTTATTTAATAGGTTTATCGGTATCTATTATTACGGTATCCTATGACCTTGTATTGGGTAAATTGTACAAGAACTTTTGGCAATATCTCAAGCTTGTTTTATTCGCAGCGATCGAGGCTGTTGTCTATCACCCTCTTGTTGTCATCTTTACATTGCAAGGATATTTCCAATATTTAACACGAAAAACCATTAAATGGGGATCGATGCGAAGAGAAGGTTTCTTTCCATCATAGTATTTTTATACCTATAAAAAAATGTTTGAGCTAGTAAAAAAAGTCAAAATATTAACTGTTATTTGTTGTATATGTTCCATACATCAATTTGCTTTTGCACAGCGGGTTGAATCTTCTGCTGAGCGCAATGATGAAGTAAAGGAAATAAATGGTTTATATAACCAAGGAAAGTGGGAAGAAGGGAAAGGGAAAGCGGAAGCTATCCTTGAAAAAAATCCTAAAGATGCAGATATACGTATGCTTCTGGGCAAGTATTATTTAAATACAAAACAATACGATAAAGCCCGTTTTCAACTGGTGAAATCATTGGAAATTATGCCTGATATGGTAGATGCTAAGCATTTATTAGTGACGGTAGAAACAGAAACTAAGCGTTACTCAAGTGCTATATGTTATATCAATGAGCTATTAGAGGTCAACCCATATTGGAAAGGACTTTGGCGTAAAAAGATTGATTTGTACCGTACGGTCGGTAATCATGTTGAAGCAGATCGTTTATTAAAGCGTATTTCTCAGATTTATCCTGAAGATAATGACTTTAAGAAAGATGAGATGTATATTTTAGAACAGCGTCAAATTGCTGTTCAAAAAGCAGGTAAAGTAGATCAAGCTATTGATTATGCTAAAAGCCGCATTGCTACAGAGCCTAATAAACAAGATTCTTACCAATCTATAATTGATAATTATATAAAAGCAGGCGATTATAATAATGCTTTAGTCTATACAGAAAGAGGACTTAATAACTTTCCTAATAGTGACTATTTTGTACAGAAAAAGATCGCTATTTTGGAACATCAAAAACGCTTTCCTGAAGTACTTTCTTTTTTAGAACAACAAATGAAAAAAGGAGGTGCTCCACGTTCACAATACAATTATTTCTTGTTAGAAGCTGCCAGAAGTGCTAAACAAAATGATCCTGCAAGTTTATATGGTAAGACTTTTGAGATAGCACCCAGTAATAAAGAAGCCTTTGATTATGTGTTTAATGATTTAGTATCCAAGCAACAATATGAAGAAGCTATTCTTTTGGTAAAAAAACATAGGAAAAGTGTTGGTGATAGAAAAGAGTTGGATATGCGAGAATTGACTCTTTATAAGCGGTTAGGAGATAAGGCTAAAATAGCATCTCTTACGCGTGAATATTTCATGAAGTACCCAGGGGATAGTGACCTTCGCGATGCATACATTAGCGTTTTGACCCAAGAGGCGAAAGCTAATATGCAAGATGAAAACATAGAGGAAGCCAATAGAAATTGGAAAGAAATTATCCGCTTTGGAGATATGGAAGCTATTGCATTAGCAAAAAGAGGCCTTTATAACACCTATGTTTCTGGCAATAGATTGCAAGAGGCCATAAATGTATTGGATGATATGTTATTAGATCAGCCTAGTAATATAGATTTGATGCTTAAGAAATCTGATTTATATGATAAACTTGGAGATCACGAATCTGCAATTAGTATCTATGAGCAGGTTTTAGGGTTGGCAATGGAGGACGATAGAGCCCGTTTATTAAGTGGTTATAATGATTTACTTCTTTCACGGGTTAAAAGCTTACGTGAGGAATATAAATTACCTGAAGCAAAAAGATTATGTGAGCGTTGGTTATCGATGGATACAAATAATAAAGAAGCTCTTCTTTATATGATTAATCTATGTTACCAATTGAAAGATACCGATGGAATGTTGCGCTATGCGCGAATTGCAGAAAGCGAGTATGAAGAGGATGTGTTTTTCAAAATAAAATTGGCTGAAGCTTTGAATCAAGTACCGGCTAATTTTGAAGATTCTTGGGCGATGTTGCATAAGGAAGTACAGACAAAATCTTATCATGAGCCATTGGTAAATAGTTTCATTAATTCAACAGAAGAATATGCAGGCCAATTGTTAAAATACAAAGATTTTAATACGGCATTAATTGTCTTAGATACTGCTCTATATTATAAGGACAATAAGTCTTTAAAGTATATGAAGGGCCTAGCGTATGAAGGATTGAAAAATTATGACTCAGCGTATGTATATCAACAGTTTTTTGAACCATCGCTATTGGAACTCGATGATTTTAAAAGCCATTTGAATTTCTTAGCCTCTAAAACGTATCATAATAATATAAGTATTTCACACTTGCGTGCTAGATTTGGTGATGGATACGCTATTTCATCTATCTCTACTTTTGAATATAGTCGGCTTAATTCGAATGGATCATCCTACGTTGCGCGAGCAAATTATGCTGGACGAGAAGATGGTAAAGGTATTCAAGGGCAAGTAGAATGGACACAACCTTGGGGGACAAAGCTTTCTACGCGTATCGATTTAGCTTTATCAAATAAATATTTTGCTAAAGTAATGGCTAATGCCACCGCTTTATACGACTTTAAGCCTACTTGGCAAGCCGAAGTCGGGCTCGGTTTTAGAGCATTGTATACGGAGCAAAATTTATTCAACCTCAATGTAGGATTAACGAAGGATTTTGAAGATTTCAAATTGTCTGCTAAGTTGAATAATTTCCTTTTAGATAGTGATGGTGAACGTATATATTTATACAGCGTCGGACTAAAAGGACAGTACTTTATGAACAATCCAAAGAATTATTTACTTGCTGTAGGAAGTGTTGGTAACTCTCCAGATATTGAATTGTTGAATAATCAATTTTATAATAGCTTTAGCGTATTTAATGCAATGGTAGGGGCCGGAGTAGGGCGATCTTTGGCGAAGAATATAGGTGCTAGTGTAATGGGAACATGGTATAATTTTAGAGGAGAATCTGTACTATCTCCTTCGTCCTTTAGGGATTTCTATAATTTATATTTTCAGCTGAATGTATCGTTTTAGTGCCTTTTTAGCATTATTATTTTATCTATTTGGAACATCTATCAGCCAGGCAGAAGGATTTGATTTTTCGGACAATAAATTATTAGTTCTTTCAAATGGTGATGCAGCTAGTTTAGAAGCCGCTAAATATTTTTTCTACCATCTTGATAAGAGAAACCTTAATAAGGAAAAGCTGGCGATAGCTTATACCGAGCAGGAGGATTCTAGTTTTGAGAGGAGCAAGATTTATATAGAAATAGTGCCTGATTTAGATTGCGATTACGAAATCATCAACGCAAAAGGTCAACTCTCTATCTATGGTAAAGATAGAGCCGTCTTACGTTGGATTTCGTATATGCTGATTGATTATATGGCGATATATCATCAATTGGATGTTTCTGATTTGGTCCCTAATTATGTAGATTTTAAAACAGGAAAAGTAAATTTTGCATTTCAGTATAGAGATCCACATTTAAGACCAAATATGGATCAAGATATTTCTGGAATGTTGTTTACTAATAATGTAGATCGTGACTGGAGTATTTGGGGACATAACCTTGGGAAAGTATTCCCGGTAGGATACAGCAATAATATATATGCTTTAGTAGGTGGAAAACGCGACAACGAGCAATATTGTTTTTCAGCAATAGAAACAAAGAATGCTATTGTACAATATATTGTAGATAATCATGGGATTGATAATCGTAATCCACAATGGTTTACGATTTCTCCAAATGATAATGATAAGGTATGTATGTGCGATGCGTGTTTAAAACTAGGGAATAAAACCAATAATGCTACGCCTGCTGTTATTGCATTAATGAATCAACTGGGAGAGCAATTTCCCAAGGATCATTTTTATACGATTGGATATCGTACAACAGAAGAAGTACCTTTAGTGAACATGGCACCGAATACTGGAGTTTTGCTAAGTACAGTAAATATTTCGAAGGCGCCAATTTTGGATAAAGGAAATAGCCATGTTCGTCGTTTTTCTACGTTGCTAGGGCAATGGAAGAAAAAAACACCGGCTGTATATTTGTGGGATTATATTTCAAATTTTGATGAATATTTGACGCCTTTCCCAAATCTAATGCGTGTCCAAGAGCAGCTTCTATTTTTTAAAAATGAAGGAGTAGACGGTATATTTATGAATGGTAGTGGATACGATTATGCGCCATTTGATGATGTCAAAACATATGTGCTTAGTGCAATAATGATTGATCCGTCATTATCAGTTAATGATTTGGTAAAGCGTTATTATGAACGATTTTATCCGGTTAGTGGTACACTGATTTCGGATTATTTCCTTGATATGGAAAAAGGGATGTATGATCGAAATATGAATATTGATATGTATAGTTCTTTTCGTACAGCGATGTTGACGTATTTAAATCCCGCTAAGTTTAAGCGCTTTTATGCAGATCTAATTGCTATAGAAGGTCAATTGAAAGGCAATGAATATGAGCAGGTAGACCAGTTAATAAGTGCACTTAGTTATGTGCAGTTGCAATTGAATTATCATCAAGGGAGCTTGCAAAATGGCTTTTTGAAAAATAGTAATGGTATTATCGAGTTCTCTTCTGACAATGATGCTACTTTAGTACGTTTGAGAAAAGCATTGACGTATGATATTTTGAATTATAAAGAAGAGAAGGGCGAGTTAAAGATATTTTTGAAAGAATGGGATGTACTCAAAAAAAAGCGTTATCCGATTAATAAAATTAAATCAATCCAAGCTAAGGGGATTTTTTCCGGAGAAGAGATTGATCATTCGAGTCTTCTTTATGACAATATAAAAGGATTTGAATCTGACTTTCATCAAGGGTGGTTTCTTGCAGGAGAAGATGTTCTTTTGAGTTGTGAATTGAATACCTTGACTAAACGTGATGCTATATTAGAGCTTTCGTTTTTGATTAATAAAAGGCATCGAATGTTATCGCCCCAAATGGTGGAAGTACTAATAGATGGCAAGATAGTACATACTTTTGGTGCTGCAGATTTCGAATATAAAGAGAATGTCGTAAACCTTAAGAAAGAAATAGCTATTTCTAATGGTAAAAAATTGGAAATAAAAATATATAAAAGTAGAGAAGTAAATAAATCAATAATTGCTAGCGATGAAATACAGTTATATTAATTTTTTGTTTGTACTTAGTGTAATGGTACTAATGATCTCTTGTAAAGATATTTCAAAAGAGAAAACAAGTATGGAAGTACAAGATAATAATCGTCATTATTACCCTGTGCTTGCTGGGCAATTGAAGGATATATCCTTTACGCTAAAAAATACAGGTAAAAATCCTTTGGTAATTACGGATATTATTACTTCTTGCGGTTGTTTGAATGTTGAAGAAGGCTTTGGTATGTTTACTATTCCTCCGGGAAAAGAACGTATTCTTACCTTAACTTATAACAGTGCTAAGAATATAGGATACGTTAAACATTTTATCACACTATATGGTAATTTTGAAAACGAATTATTTAAAGAATTGGTCTTTGATATTAATGTCGTCCCAAATGCATTATATACCAAAGATTATGAAGAAATGTATAGCGAAGAGGTAAAAGCTTCGGGTGGTATTAAGGAATTTGTTGATGGAGATGAAAGCTCCAAAGGATATTATTTAGATGAGGATTTGAATAAGGGTATTCAATAATTATACTATTTATTATTAGAAAGGGACTTTATTATTTATAATAATTAAACTAATTCAAGGAAAAATGTAATGAAATTGTGATATTTGACAAATATTTAATGAAAGTTTTGCTTTTTTTACATTTAGCCTTTTTAAATGAGTCAAATATCATATAATTCAAAGGAGTTACTATCCACATTGATTGAGGTAGAAGCTAAATTGAATACTGTTGTTAATAATAATTATTCACAAAAGGACTTTGTCTTTGGTGAAGATACAGATGCTGCATTAGAGCAGTTTTTGCAGTACCAGAATGTAGAGGATAATAATGCTGGATATATATCTACAGAATTAGCTTTTTTCTATTTACGTAAAGAGCTAGATAAAACGATAGATGTCGTCATTGTTGCGAATGATTTACGTGCGTATTATGATTATAATAAAGAAACAATAGGAAAAGAAAAAGTGGAGGTCGTTGAAAGCTCAAAATTTACATGGATTTTGATTGGAATACTAATTGGTATAGCTATCTCAACGATTATTTTTTACGTTTTTTAATGTCTAAAATCAACAACTAACTATTAGGCTGCCAAATCGCCTTAGCAGTAAACTTCTTCCTCTTTACCATTATGCTGTCATTTGTCTTGATATAATGACTGTAATATTTAGATTAATGGTGTGCCTTTCTGATTTTTATCATGATCAATACGCCTAGCCCTAATAGTGCTATTATAAAATAACCGATGGCAAGGTTTTCTTGGGATACGGGTTTCATGAAAGTAACAACCGTATAACTGATTGCTGATGTCAAGACGTAAGTGACGCCACCCGTGAGCCCTCCAGCTATTCCTGCGGCATGTGGAAATCTTCCTAAACAGTAGGAAAAATAATTGTTAAACATAAATCCTGCTGTTACATGAACCAAAAAAGCAAAAATGGCTAAGGTATATAGTGTAGATATCCAAAATGAGCTTCCTAGCATGATAATAATGAATAATACCTGCAAATAATTGGCCATTTTTATTTTCGGTAAAAATGCTTTATTAATAAGTGCTTTCCCAAAAAATCCGCCACACATCCATGCTAAGCCCATTAATAGGGAAATATACCCCGTAGTAATAGCAGAATATCCTAAGGTCGACTCGATAATAAATGGGCCACAAAGGTTATAAAACATTATTAAGCTATAGCTGACAGCACATATCAACATCCCATAGAAGAAATCTACCGTTTTGAACATCTCTTTGAAAGATGTAAACAGGAAGTTAATACTGATTGGATTACGTGTTTTGATCGTTTCTCCCGAAAATATAAGCTCTAGTATTAATACCACTAAACAATAGATTCCTAATGCGCTGAAATTTGCCTGCCAATCAAAATGTATCTGCAAAAAACCGCCTATAAAAGGTGCTATAATAGGGGCAAGTGACCAAACAATAGTCATGATGCTCAGATAGTGTCTTCTTTCTTCTCCTTCAAATACATCTACAAAATAGGCCCGTTTAGCAACAACAGCAAATCCTGACAGTATCCCCTGAACTATTCGCATGAAGTAGATTAAATATAGGTTGCTGGTGTTGGCGGTGATCCAAAAGGACAGAACGAAAAAGAATAATGAAAATATTGATACCCTATATCTACCGTATGTATCTACTATTGCTCCAGTGAAAAATTGGGTTATACCATAGCTTATTAAAAATAAAGATAGCGTTAGTTGAATTTGGCTTTCTGAAGCTCCTAATACCATTCCCATATTGGGCATCGACGGGAGGTATATATCCGTTGCTAATCCAGATATTGGTATTACAGCAAAGGCCAAAATAGTGGCTATTGTTTTATTCTTTTCTTTTAATGTTTTATTCAGCATGTAGGCGTATTCTTTTATTAGTATTGCGCGTAGATATTAGTATTATGGGGAGATCCGTACTTCGTGTTAATCATTTCTTCTACATAGAAATGTATGCTTGTCGACGTCTTTTATGAATTGCTATTAAGTAATAAATGATACATTTATATTGTTTTAGTTTTAGGACCTAATTACCCCAAATACTATTAAAATAAAATTTTTATATACTATTCCTATAGGTAATAAATCCAGAATATAAGTATTATGAGAATGATTGCGTTGTATTAATATCGTTTTTTTAGCTATACTATTTCATAGAAATATATGCTGGCAATATAATAATGTAATTTGCTATCGGTCAAAAATATGAATTTATGCAGTACTTACAAATCCGTTTATTCTATTTTGTTTACATTGATTAAAAATGGAGTTGCGGTTTCATAGTATTTACCTATTTATTATATGTTTAAATGAGCTATCTTCTCAAGAGAACAAGTTTCTATCGGGGTTAAACTATTGCATTAAGTAGTAAATTCAGAGCTTTCCTAAGCTTAATTTTTTTTTTTACTTATTTTACTACAAAATGTATTTTCTATTGTTTACTATTCATACGATAATTAGTAAATACTACTTTAATATGAGGAAAATAGGTTTTGGTGGTGGTTGTCATTGGTGTACAGAAGCAATATTTCAATCCTTGAAAGGGGTGCACAAAGTAGAACAGGGCTGGTTATCTTCAACGCCTCCTAATGCTAATTTTTCTGAAGGTGTGATCGTACATTATGATGAGGATATTGATTTTGAAACGCTCATAGAGATACATTTGTTGACACATAGTAGTGCGAGCAATCATAGCATGCATCACAAGTATCGTTCGGCAGTTTATTATTTTGAAGAACAGGATAGGGAGGAGGCTATATTCATTATCAATAGCTTTAGGATAGTGGATCATGTTGATTATATTACACAAGTGCTGCCTTATGTAGATTTTAGATTGAATACTCAACAATATCTCAATTATTATAAAAAAGATAAGAATAAACCTTTTTGTCAGACCTATATAAGTCCGAAATTAAGGCTTATTCGTTCGCAATTTGCAAAATCTGTGCGGGATGATTATTAATGGATACCTGTTGTGCTTCAGGCATCCATTAATTTTAATTTGCTTTATATACTGTTTCTCCTGCGATTACGGTCCTTAATGTTTTTGTGTCTCTAATCTTGCTCGATTCGGTAGTCATAATATCATTGTCTAGAATGACGAAATCGGCATCTTTACCCTTCTCAATAGAACCTCGCTTATCTTCTTGAAAACAGGCATAAGCAGCCCAAATAGTCATACCCCTCAAGGCCTGTTCTCGGCTTATTCGTTGTTCACTTTGATAACCACTAGAAGGATTTCCATTTTTATCTTGTCTATATACGGCAGCATGAAAACCATACAATGGATTTATTGACTCTATTGGAAAATCACTGCCTATTGCTATTTTTCCGTAGGCATCAAGAAGAGTGCGGTAGGCATAGGCGCCTTTGTTTCTTTCTGCTCCAAGCCTATCTTCAGCCCAAGACATATCCGAAGTAGCATGCGTTGGTTGAATAGAAGGTATAATCTGATAGGTTTTAAATTTGATGAAATCTTCCAACGAAACGACTTGGGCATGTTCTATACGCCAGCGTCTGTCATTATTGCCTTTGAGGTGTTTGCCATATAAGTCCAATATTAGACGGTTGGCAGAGTCACCGATAGCATGTATAGCGACTTGAAATGGACTTGCGGCTAATTTTTGTAAGGAAACATCAAATTCTTCTGGCGAATGTAATAAAAATCCTCTTTTAGTGCTATCGTCACTATAATTGCTTAATAATGCAGCACCTCGCGATCCTAATGCTCCATCAGCCATAAATTTTATAGATTTGATAGATAATCTATCGGTTTCAAAAACACCTTCTTTTATGATACGTTCTATTCTATGCGGTTCCGCATAAATCATAGCATAATTCCGGATTTTAAGGGAATCATTGAGATAGAATGTTTTTATATGATCTAATTGTTCCTCGTTCAATCCTGCATCTACAATACTTGTTAATCCGACAGCAAATAAAGAATCTTGTGCCTGTTGTAGATAACTTAATAAGTCATTCTCTGATTCTAAAGGGATAAACTTCTTAACCAGTAACATAGCATTGTCGATAAGTACGCCCGTAGGATGGCCTGTCGTATCCCCGACTATCAGTCCTCCCTCGACAATTTGTACAGTATCTATTTGTGCGATCTCTAATGCTTTTTCATTTACTAGGGCAGCATGATAATCGATGCGCGATAAAAATATCGGGGTATCGGGGAAGTATTTATCTAAG
This sequence comes from Sphingobacterium rhinopitheci, assembly GCF_022627575.1. GTDB lineage: Bacteria > Bacteroidota > Bacteroidia > Sphingobacteriales > Sphingobacteriaceae > Sphingobacterium > Sphingobacterium rhinopitheci. Next base: position 97,650 of record NZ_JADEYQ010000005.1, on the reverse strand, counting down.
CTATCTTTTGTAGGAAAGGATTTGTCTTCCCATATATTTTGATCCCAACCGGCACCAACAATCCATTTTTTATCGGGATTTTTTTGCTTGTATATTTTTAGGCGTTCTACTAATTCATCCATAGATTTTACATCCGTCAAATCTACTTCCTGGAGGGCATGAGCATATAAGAAAGAATGACCATGCGCATCATAAAAACCAGGGTACACTGCTTTTTGATGGGCATCTATTGTTTCCTTTGCATTATAGCGTTTTAGGATATCTTCGGATTTACCAATATCGATAAATATACCATTCTTGACAGCAAAAGCTTCAGCTGTAGAAAAAGTAGAATCAACGGTATATATTTTTGCATTATAAACTATTAAGTCTACTTCTGTATTTGTAGTGCATCGCGTAAAGAGTAATAGTAAAATTAAATATACCGTGTTTTTCATATGTAAAGGACGTTTATTAATTTAAAATAATTGTTGTAATTCTTTTAGGTCAATGATCATATTGTTGATGTCTTTGGGCTTTTGTACACCAATTGGATTGAAAAATATAGCATCCATACCTACATTTTGGGCACCACGAACATCAGCATCAATATTGTCACCTATCATAATGGAGGATTCTTTAGCTGCTTTACCATTATCTAAAGCATATTCAAATATACGAGGGTCAGGTTTATTTACGCCATATATTTCTGAGATGACAATAGTTTTAAAATAAGGTCCCAATTTGCTATGCTGTAGCTTGCTTTGGCAGGCTTCTTTGAAACCATTAGAGATCAAGTGTAAGGAGTATTTATCCTTTAGATAGTCTAATGTTTCGATAGCATGTGGAAATAAGTTTGTTTTGGTAGGACATATTGCCAAATATTCGTCCTCAAAAGAGCTAGGGAATAGATCTGGATCAACACCCAACTGCGTAAATGTATCTGCAAAGCGGAGTTTGCGAAGCGTAGCTTTATCGATTTTTCCATGATGGTAAAGATCCCATACACGGTGGTTGTTAACGGTATATACTTCAATAAATCTATCTGCAGTTTGCTGCTGAAACAAATCGTCAAATTTGAACTTAAAATACAATTCATGAAGGGTTTCTTCAGCATTCTTATCAAAATCCCAAATGGTATGGTCTAGGTCGAAAAATATATCTTTTTTATGTGTAAACATATACAAATATACAGAAGGGAATTAGGCTTTGTAGTATTGATTTTCCTATTATTGTCATAAAATCTGTAGCATTTCTTAAAGATAGGCGATTTGCCTATTTTTGTTGAAAGGAGATTTATGAAGAGAGCGTTTTTTTGGTTTTATGTACTCGTTTTTTACGCGTTATGCCAACTGATAGGCTGGGGGTATATGTTTATTAAATATGTGCCTGATCGCAAAGGGATGATAATCGGTGAAGGTATGATTTTTTTAGTCATATTTGTACTTGGTGTTATCCGTCTAAAAAAGCATTTGAGCCACGAGCGTTACTACGCTAAGCAACAACAGAATTTTTTGTTAGCGGTGACGCATGAATTAAAGTCCCCATTAGCTTCGGTCAAGTTATACCTTCAAACGATATTGAAGCGTGATTTGGATCGTGAGCAACAAAAATCTTTTATTAGCAATTCGTTGAAAGATATTGAAAGACTTGACTATTTAGTCGAGAATGTACTCTTAGCGACGAAATTAGAAAATCGTAGTTTTAATCTTCCTAAAGAGGATTTTGACTTCTCGGCCCTAGTGAATGAGATACTAGACCGTTTGCAAAAGAACTCTTGTAAGACCGAAATATTAAGACCACAGATAGAGGAAGGGATTGTACTGCATGCTGATAAATTTGCTATTACCAATGTAGTAACCAATCTCGTCGAAAATGCCATTAAGTATTCGCCACCCTGTGCTCATGTAGAGGTAAAACTGTGCCGAAAAGGTAAAGATTTGATATTTGCTGTCGCAGATCGTGGTGTGGGTATTCCTGATGACGAAAAAAAGCTTATTTTTAACAAATTTTACCGCGTAGGAAATGAGTCTACGCGCAAAACCAAAGGTACTGGTTTGGGGTTATATATAGTAAAAACGGTATTACAAAAACATGATGCTTCGATAAAGGTATTAAACAACGATCCTTTTGGAAGTATTTTTGAAGTAACATTTGAAAATTATGCAAACTAAACAAAGAATACTTTTAGTTGAAGATGAGGAGCACTTATTAGAGGCTATAAAACTGAACCTAGAATTGGAAGGCTACCGCGTAACTACTGCTACGGATGGTAAAAAAGCCTTGAAAATATTTAAAGAAGAACGTTTCAATCTTATTATTTTGGATGTCATGATTCCCGAAATCGACGGCTTCCAAGTAGCTGAAACAATACGTCTTCAGAATACTGAAGTCCCTATTATGTTCTTGACAGCTAAAAATAGTAGCGAGGATCGTATTACAGGTCTTAAAAAAGGTGCTGATGATTACTTAGTAAAACCATTCAACCTAGAGGAATTAATATTACGCGTAGGTAATTTGATTCGTCGTGGTATGAAAGGTGATGATCTCAAAGAGTTGAACTCTTATACTATTGGTGATAAGACGATCTATTTCAATTCCTACGAATTGCACCAAGGCGATGGCTCGGTTACTTCATTGACTAAGAAGGAGACTATGCTCTTGAAATTGTTGATAGAGCGTCGCAATGAAGCAGTATCGCGTGAGCAGATATTGGAGACGGTTTGGAATTATGATGTATATCCATCGACACGTACTATTGATAACTTTATATTGACCTTCCGTAAATATTTTGAACCAGATCAAAAGAATCCAATTTATTTCCATTCTATTCGTGGCGTAGGATATAAGTTTACGGATAGTAATGATGAAGGCTCTGTAAATTAATAATGAATACAAGGCGTAGATTTATAATAATCGCTATTGCTGCGATAGCGATAGCTTATTGTTTGGTGTACGGATACTATAACGTTACAATTTACCTGTTAGGAATTGTAGGGTATGTTGTCTGGAGCCAATACAGAGAAGGTACAGTTTTTTTGGCCACGCAGGCTTTTCATAATCAAGATTACGAAAAAACAAAAAAACTGCTCGCGGAGATCAAGAATCCGGACCATCTGCGTAAAGGAAGACGTAATTTTTACGAATTTATGCAGGGTAATATTGCACTCAAAGACGGGAAAATCGACGAAGCAGAGGTTCATTTTCAGCTGGCTTCGCGTCTACCATGGAAGAGAGATAACGAGAAAGCAATGGTCTTGATCAATCTTGCCAACATCAACTTGCGTAAGAAAGCGTACGACCGTGTGAATGCATACGTAGAGCTAAGCGAAAAACTAAAGCTTACCGAGCGACAAAAGGATATCTTGAATAAGATAAAATACGAAGTGAAAAAATATAATTAGGAAATAGTGAGTACAATTTTACAAAACGATTTGTTTATCAAAGCTGCCACATCGCAGCTAACGGAAAGACCTCCTGTATGGATGATGCGTCAAGCAGGACGTTTTATGCCTGAATATTGGGAGATAAAAAATAAATATACATTCTTAGAGATGTGTAAGACACCGGAGATTGCGGCAGATGTTACCATGTTGCCTGTAAATCTTTTAGGTATTGATGCTGCTATTTTGTTCTCGGATATCTTAGTTACTGCAGAAGCAATGGGTGGAGATCTTTCTTTTGAGCAAGGTGTAGGTCCACGTTTTTCTAACCCTGTTCGTAATTTGGGCGATGCCCAAAAATTGGCTGGTGCGGAGAGTGTTGACAAATTGCAATATGTAGCAGATGCTATCAAAGAGATACAGCAGCGTTTGCAAGGCTCTATTCCTTTAATAGGTTTTGCCGGTGCTCCCTTCACGATATTAAGTTATTTGGTGGAAGGTGGTTCTTCTAGAGATTTTAAACTTACCAAATTGATGCTCAATAATGAGCCTCAATTGGCGCATTTGATCTTACAAAAAATCGCTGATTTGACCATTGCTTATTTAAATATGCAAATTGATGCTGGCGTCAATGCTGTTCAGTTATTTGATAGCTGGGCTGCTGCATTATCATGGAATGATTACACTGAATTTTCGCACAAATACAACAAATACATCATCGCTAATTTGAAACGTACAGTTCCTGTAATTTCTTTTGCTAAAGGTGCTTCGGTATTTGCGCCATTAATGGTAGAGACTAATCCTGATGTTATTTCTGTAGATTGGAATGCTGATTTGTTGAACTTAAAGAAAACATTGCCGGAAGGAATCGCTGTTCAAGGAAACTTGGATCCTTTTATTATGTATGCTAATAAGCCTGTGATCAAAGCTAAGATTCATGAGTTATTTGAGCGTATGCGTGGTGAAAAAGGATTTATTTGTAACCTAGGACATGGTATTTCACCAGATATGCCTTTTGATAACGTGAAATTCGCTATCGATACCATCAAAGAATTTAGATACTAATCTCTTTGGATTACTGTCTACTATAGAATAAGGAGCAAAGCGTATTTGCTCCTTATTTTTTATTAAATATTTTGATTCGAAGAATCATAGAATAAATTAATTATTTTAGCTCTTAATATCTAAATATACTTTATGATTTATTTATACGCCAAGGCAGTCCATATTATATTTGTTATTTGTTGGATGGCAGGTCTTTTTTATATGCCTCGATTATTTATTTATCATACCGAAGCCAAGGATAAAGGAATCGAAGCTTATACTATTTTACATCAACAGTTTGTGATCATGGAGAATCGATTGTGGTGGGTGATTACCACTCCAGCGATGATCATTACTATATTGTCAGCCTTATTGATGTTGCATTATAATCCTGCTTTATTAAGTATGGGATGGATGCAGCTGAAGTTGGTTTTTGTATCTTGTATGGTAGCCTATCATTTCAAGTCTCAACAGCTTATGTATAAGCTGCGTGACGAGAAGTCTACATGGACATCAGGGCAATTGCGTATGTGGAATGAAGTTTCTACTATTCTGCTCTTCGCCATTGTTTTTTTAGTAATTTTAAAATCTACGTTAAATTGGATTTTCGGTGTTGTAGGATTATTAGGATTAGCTATTACGTTAATGTTATTGATCAAGGTTTACAAAAAATATCGTCAATCCAAAGGAGAAAAAGTAAATTAAATTATTCTATATGAAGAAGATAATATTAGGCGCATTTGCTGTTTTATTTGCTATTTCTAGCCATGCGCAAGAGTATAAATGGGGATTTGGTTTTTATGGTGATATACAAGCATCGAGCAATGCTAAGCATACTTTTGGGATGCAAGGTAAATATGACCTCGACAATCATAGTGCTCTACAAGCACAAGTGTTCGGACGTACAAATTATGTCGGTATAGGAGCTGATTATTTGTATTCTTTTATGAATAAAAAGAAAAGTGACTTCAATGTATTCTTAGGGGTTGGTGTGGAAGAGAATTTTTATTGGGATACGGAAGATGATGGTATTCTCCGTCCTGAGCCACAAGCGAGTTATTTTAATGGTGCTGGTCAAGTGGGGCTAAGCTATTACTTTAGACCTGTGAGACTTTCTCTATATGGGGCTTATAAAGTAAAATATGACTTCAATAACGACGAGGTAGCACCCAATTTTATCTCTTTAGGTGTCCGTTACCATTTGTGGTAAGCACATTATAGTTTAACAAAAGCCCCGAAAAGAAGTATTCTTTTCGGGGCTTTTGTTTGTTGTTGCTATCCCTGATATGCCTATTTCTAAGGTATGTAGTAAGGTGCCAATCGTGTACTATTTTAATAGGTGTGAATCATGTATCCCTTATAATTTAGCGTTTTAATATAGCTACTACTTTTGCAATAGCATACTATTTTTAATCTTTTGATTTGTTGATTTTGAGTCATATAGGGCTGCATTCATTTAGCTGGATGGTTCAATATTGGCGTACTACAAAAAATGTATGGACTAGAATGTATTTCTCCAAATTTTTCAATCTCTGAATAGATACGTATTATCGTTTGACACGAATTAGCGTTTTTTTGAAATATGAGCTGATGTGTGAATTATTTACAATTTACATGTCGTTATCTGAAAGTTGTTTGTCTATGTGTATAAGTATCTGGCTTTCTTAAAGATATATTCTTTCTGGTTTGTATTTTTTCTTTTCTGTTTAATGTATTAATCGTATGTGATTAATTTGTGCATTTTATTATTCTTTATTTAGATATTAAAAACATATTTTCGCGAAAATAAATTGTGACAGCCGTCACTTTTGTAGCGTCCAAAGTTGTTAATATATTACCCTGTTCTATTATTTACTTCTCTTTAATGATAATTGATCCTTTAGGAAAAATTATTCTAATGAATAGGGATTTGTGATAATGGACATTTTTTTACACCTATGAAAAAAAAATACATTGCTCCAAAGATAGTTTCTTTGGAAATATTTGCGGAAAACTCTATAGCTGCTGGTTCTAATATCGAATCCAATTTAGAAATTAATCCTAACTCCAGTAGTATTACCCTTGAAGATTGGTCTTCAGAGGATGGATTTACAAATACGGAATACACTTTAAACTAAATAGTAGGCGTTTTTATGAAATTTTATTTTATCAATAATTTAGCTTCAATTAAATCTAGGTTTAATTTTGTCGTGTTTGTTTTGGCCTTTCTATTGTTCAACAGTTGCACTAAAAAAGAACAGTTAGGTAACCTACAAAATCAAACATTAGAAATAAAAGTTGTAGCGATAGATGAGGCTAGTGATATCGTAGCGGCAGCATCCAATAGGATGAGTGAACAGCTCAATAAAAAGGTAATTGACCATAGAGGGATTGCGATAAATTATGCTACTTCTTTTGATAAATCGTCGTATTCCAATAATGAATCCAGCATTAATACTGCAAGCCTTTCGCGTAAGCATGCTGCAACTGCTGTAAACAGTTTAGGCCTCAATATATATTATCGTTTTGTGTTATTTGTGAAAGAAGCTAATACGTATAAGTATGTAGGTCATAAAGATGCTTTGCAAAGTGCAAATTCTTTACCACTGGCATTTACGGTCAACAATGGTAGTAGTTACAAATGGATTGCTTATTCTTATAATACTTCTGATACAATAACGGATGTTTTAAATTCATCCAATTTGACGATCAATACTGCTATTGATAAAGATCTATTGTACGCTAGCGGTGAGATTAATATCCCTAGTGAAAATGAAAATCTTAAAGTAGATATCCGTTTTAAACATCGGTTAGCTCGTATAGGTATTACTTTGAAGGCGAATGATTTTCCCGCAACAATACCAGGCTCTGCGGCATTAAATACGCTAGATGTGAGGCTAGCGACAAACAGTCAAGGGTATTTTAAAACAGGACAATTGAACCTACTAGAAGATAAGATCACTAATGTAGTAAGTACTAATTTTACTGATAATCTACCTTTTGTTGATTCTGCAAATGAGAATGGTGACTCTACACGAGTAGCTTATTTATATACATCGGATTTTGAAAATGTATTAAAAGACATTACGCTTAGTGTTAATAATTTAGTCCTTCAAGATATATATACTTATAGGGATGGTAATTATCCAAATATCGCCAATGTCGATATCGTGGTTAAGGCTAATAGTATTGTTCCTAAACCAGGGTATTCTTACAATCCAACGGCCAATTTTGCAAATAATAGTGGTGTCAAAGTAGGTAATCTGATTTGGGCACGAGGCAACTTGACTTATATACCCGCAACAAATACCTACAAAATAAATAAAACGCCCAATGGTGTGTTGGTGAGTGCAGAAAATGATTATTGGCTATACAATTCGTTGACCCCTTGGGATAAAGATAGGATTACCGAGCAGACAGAGCAATCTAAAGTTGATTGGGCTGTAGAATATGATCCGTGTAGAAAAGTAGCGCCACAGGGGCTGTGGCGATTACCTACCGAAAGCGAAGTCGAAGCGCTAGGAGGATCTGAGGTGGATGTCAGCAAAAGAATGCAATCTGAAGAATGGAATAAGAATAAAATAGGTAAGGTGAAATGGTCATCAAAACGACCTTTTATTGATTTGCCACAGACTTTGTATACTTCATTTAAGGGAGATAATGGGGATTGGGTTACTTTCTTTAAAACGGCACAAGTAGAACTCACAGGAGAATACTATACTGATTTTAATGAGTGGGGATTAATTGTCGATGATTCTGTTTTTATAGGAATTAGTGATGGTAATGCGAATTCAAGCTTTAATTATGATCTGATGCAGATCGATGGTGAGCAAGATTATTTTAAACATAAAGCCGCTAATCTAAATGCTAAAATGACGATTCGTTGTGTAAGAACATATACCCCATAATAAATCGTTAGCTATCATCAAAAAGGCTATATCCTATTAGGATATAGCCTTTTTTATGATAGCATAAATCTATTTCTACCCTTTACATTGGCTTATCATTTTCTATTTTATAGCCTGATTTGTAGTCTTTTCTTTACAAATAAAAATGTTGTTTTTGTGATTTATTATTGAATAGCAATAAATAATAAACCTTTAGTTATCAAAATTCATTTCATCTGATCAGCATTCATTTAACTTCTTTGTTAAGTGAAATATTATTAACTTATGGTTTTTATTATTTTGGTATTCAGCATTTTAGGTTTTGAATTTTTATTGGCTAATAAAATATTTAGAATGATTTTCTCAGTACTTTTGGCCAATTATTATATCTAAATTTAAAGTAAACTAAATGAAAAGCCTAATTATTAATTCGGTTCTTTGCATTGCCCTAGTTCTGTTAGGAGCATGTAATAAAACCAAGGATCTATTCAAACCAACATTAGAGATTATTATATCTGTAGGGAATTTGGAATTTTCGGATCTTGGAGGTACTAAAACATTTGAATTTAAATCAAATTATGATTGGAATATCACGTCTTCCGATCCATTATGTGTGGTAAGCCCCGCTTCAGGCAAAAAAGATCAAGGAGCATTAATTACAGTTACTCTGCCGGAGAATTTTCAGTCGGAGAGAAAATTTTCACTGACTATAAACTCTGATGATAGCCAAAGAGTACTTGTTGTGAAGCAATCTGGTAAAAATGGGGCAATGACAGCAGCTGAAATTGTCGTTGATAATTTTGATATTCTACCAGAATATAATAACAGTATTTATATGCCTATATCGTTTGTACAAGAAATGGGGATTCAACGTATATTCAATAGTGAGCAAAAAATAGAATACTATAAGCATGATTTAGCTGATCTTGTAGCATCTTGGTCATCGAATGCTACAAAAGTAACCGTAAATAATACTATTCAAGAAAGTGGTATCACGAAGAATAACTACCAAGGTGAGGTTACGTTTAGATTTTATGCACTAGACAATAGTTATAAAGATTACAAAATAAAGCTTACTAATCCCGAAGATTCTTGGTCTGGATTACCGGTACTTGTTTTGACGACTGATGACAAGAAAGATATCGTCAGCAAAGAGATATGGTCTATGGGTAAATTTAAACTCGATCCTCAAGGAAATACGAATACAGCAGAATTGGAAGGGATAACAGAAATTCGTGGCCGTGGTAATAGTACATGGAATATGCCTAAGAAACCTTTTGCATTAAAGCTAAAAGATAAGGCTTCTGGTACTTTTATGGGTATGAACCCGCATAAAAGATGGGCATTATTGGCCAATTATTCTGATAAGACGTCTTTAAGAAATAAAGTAGCATTTGAATTAGGTAAAAAGCTTAATCTACCATGGACTTCAGATTCTAGGTTTGTAGAGGTAATAGTCAATGGTAAATTTATGGGGAATTACCTACTGACAGAACAAATCAAAATCGATAAAAATCGTGTTAATATTGATGAAATAGATAATAAAGAAACGGATCCTACCAAAATATCTGGTGGTTGGTTGATGGAGGTAGATAGGTATTATTCAAATGGTGAAACACGCTATTTCAGACCTGCTATTTCGCAAATACCAATTATCGTTAAAGATCCTGAAGATGCGAATACAGAACAGATGAATTATATCGCTAATTATTTCAATACTTTTGAGAAAATGATATTCCCTTCTTTACCGCAAGGAGTCGCTTACAATCAAAGTACTCAACATCTAGGTGGTACGCCGGATAGTACACAATATGGAAAATATATCGATATTAATTCCTTTGTTAATTATTGGATAGTACAAGAGATTACAGAAAATAGAGATAGTAGATTGCCTGGAAGTGTATACATGCATAAAGGTGTCAATCAAAAATTAGTAATGGGCCCTCTTTGGGACTTTGATCTAACTACATTCTTAGGCTCAAGGTCATGGTTGCATTATAATTATGTGCCGAGTGAGTTGGAGTATAATACCTTGGAATATAGGGCTGTCTATTACAATCAACTCTTTAAAGATGCTAAGTTTAAGGCTAAAGTAAAAGAACGTTGGAATGCGATATATAGCAGCCTATTGAATGATATTCCTAAGTTTATCGATAAGGAATACAACACGATTAAAAAATCATTGGATCTGAATTGGATTGATGTCGGTGAAACTGATAACCAAGGAATTTGGGCATTATCTGATGAGGATAAATCTAGTGGTGGGCGCAATCATGATAAGAATTTAAAAAGTGATGATGCGGTAAATAAACTAAGAAGTAACTATTTAATACGTATCAATTGGATGAATAGCCAGATTAATAGTTGGTAGTTGGAGCATGGCTCGCGGTAATATGTTTGTAAATAGCACTAAAATTGCGATTGCTTACATGGAACGTATCAAGTTATTATAAATAAATAAGGTGTCCCAAAAGGACACCTTATTTATTTATATATGTACTACTGCTGATGGCTAAGTAGTACATATCTTGTGTGACATAAAATTATTAATTACCGTAGCACAAATACTTTATCTCCATATATTCGTCTAGGCCATATTTTGAACCTTCTCTACCTATTCCCGACATTTTGACACCTCCAAATGGAGCTGAAGCATTAGATATTAAACCTGTATTGATACCGATCATTCCGGCTTCTAATGCCTCCGATACGCGCTGTACACGGCGTATATTGTCACTGTAAAAATAAGCCGCTAATCCAAAAGGCGTATCATTGGCTTGCTGTATCCCCTCAGCCTCCGTCTTGAATTTGAATAATGCGCATATAGGGCCAAATGTTTCTTCTCTTTTTAGGAGGCATTCCTCATTGACATTGATAAGCACGGTAGGACTAAAGAAATTGCCCTCAATGACTTTACCTCCCGTCAACACCTGGGCACCATGGCTAATGGCATCATCAATATGCTGTTGTACTTTTTGTACAGCCTTAGCGTTGATAAGTGGGCCTACTTGGCTTCCTGTTTCAAAGCCGTCGGCTACCTTAAGTTTCTCTACTGCAGTAGTTAGTTTTTGGGCAAATAAATCATAAACGGACTCTTGCACATAAAACCTATTGATAGAAACACAAGTCTGTCCGGCATTTCTGAATTTACCAGCTACAGCACCTTGTACGGCGCTATCGATATCAGCATCATCAAATACCATGAATGGCGCATTGCCACCTAATTCTAAGGATACGCGTTTGATCGTACTCGCTGCCTGTTCCATTAGTGTACGTCCTACTTCTGTAGATCCTGTAAAGGTAATCTTTCGGATCAATGGGTGCGTAGCTAGCTCTTGACCAATCGCTGCACTATCTTTGGAGGTGATCACCGAAAATACTCCCGCAGGTAGTCCTGCTTGCTCCGCCAATTTGGCCAATGCTATAGCAGTAAATGGAGTCTGCGAAGCTGGTTTCAGCACCATCGTACATCCTGCAACGAGTGCCGGCGCTAGTTTGCGGGTAATCATCGCTAGTGGAAAATTCCACGGTGTGACTGCAGCGACCACACCGACAGGCTGTTTGATCGTTGACAATCGTATCGTATTATTCAATGATGGTATCGTTTCGCCGTAGGCACGTTTCCCTTCTTCGGCAAACCATTCGACAAAAGAATTCGCATAATCTACCTCACCCAATGACTCCTGAAGTGGTTTACCACTTTCTAAGGTCATGATCTGTGCAAGCTGTTCTTTGTTTGTATTTATCAAATCATACAACTTACGAACGATGCTTGTACGCTCGTTCAAAGCTGTATTTTTCCATGTGCTCCATGCTTTGTCAGCGGCGATGATCGCCTCCGTACAATGTGCTACAGAAAGATCGGGTAGTGAGCCGATAGCCATGTTTGTAGCAGGATTTATTACGTTAAAGGTATCTGTGGAGCTTATAAATACTCCGTTGATATACGCTTTTTCGATAAATAATGGATTTTTCATGATTCTTCTTTTACTAGTTAACACGTATTGAATCCTAATGTTTTATACATAAAAAAAGAGGTATAAACCTCTTTTTTTAATATTATAAATTTTTCATTATCGTATGACCCATACGATCTCTTTTTGTTTTCAAATATTCCTCATTATAAGGATTCGATTCTATCTCGATAGGGATATTCTCGATAACCTCCAGACCGTAGCCTACTAAGCCGGCGCGTTTGGTAGGGTTGTTGGACATCAATCGCATTTTGGTAACACCGATAAAACGTAATATCTGCGCACCAACGCCGTAATCTCTTAGATCTGCTTTGAAGCCCAATTGGATATTAGCGTCAACAGTATCAACACCGTCTTCTTGCAATTTGTATGCATGCAATTTGTTGATCAGTCCGATGCCGCGACCTTCTTGATTCATATAGACGATAACACCTTTACCTTCTTTCTGAATCATCTCCATTGCTTTGTGCAATTGTGGACCACAGTCGCAACGGCATGATCCAAAGATATCACCTGTCATACAAGAGCTGTGTACACGTACTAATACAGGCTCATCTTCTGTCCATTCTCCTTTATATATAACAAGGTGTTGTTCACCTGTATTTTTTTGTGTAAAAGCCTTCATCTGGAAGTCGCCAAATTCGGTAGGCATATGTATAGATACCTCTTCTTTGATCAATGAATCGTGTTTCAAGCGGTATTCGATCAAATCTTCGATGCTGATGATCTTCAAGTCAAAGCGCTTAGCTACTTCCATCAAATCTGGAAGACGTGCCATCTCGCCATCATCCTTAAGGATCTCTACCAATACACCTGCAGGCTCAAATCCCGCCAAACGTGCTAAGTCCACCGATGCTTCGGTATGTCCTGTACGGCGCAATACACCACCATCCATCGCGATAAGTGGGAATATATGCCCTGGTCTACCTAATTCTTTAGGGTCAATGTTTGGATCTATTAATGCTTTGATCGTTTTGGAACGGTCCGAAGCGGAGATACCTGTAGTACAGCCGTGCCCTTGTAAATCTACCGAAACGGTAAAGTTAGTCTCATATACTGCTGTATTTTGACCTACCATCGGTTGAAGATCTAATTCCTGACAACGCTCACGTGTCAAAGGTGCACATACTAAACCACGTCCATGTGTAGCCATGAAGTTGATCACTTCAGGGGTAGCATTACGTGCTGCAGTTACAAAATCACCTTCATTTTCTCTATCTTCGTCATCTACTACGATGATAACTTTTCCGGCTTTTATATCTTCTATCGCTTCTTCTATCGTATTCAGTCTGATGTCCATTGAATATGTTGTTTTTCTTTCAGGTACAAAGATACCTTGGATTTTTATTGTTTGTATAATTATCTGGTCATTTTACTTCGGAGAAATATTCTTTTGACCAATATTGAGTTTGTTTTTTAACCAATTTAAAGCATATTGTACTTTAATTTTATATTGTCCTGCATCAAATAATGTCGAATCGGTGGTCGATTTATAGGTCAAGAAAATAGCAAGAGGCGTGAGTACAACGATAGCCATCCACATTCCCCAGAATGGGGTTATGGCGCCATCTTTGGCAGATTTCTCTGCTACTGTAGATATGATGTGATAGATCAAAAAGAATATAATAGACATCACCACGGGAGCCCCCAATCCGCCCTTTCGTACGATAGCACCTAATGGTGCCCCTACCGCAAATAATAGCAAACACGATATAGCTAAGGTAAATTTTCTATGCCATTCGATATCGTAGCGTAGGTCTTTGTCCAGTACATTTTGGTACTCCGAAATACGGTTAAACCCTCTATCTTTATATTGTTGTACCTGACTGATCGCACTTCCTATCACATTGCTTCTAGCATCTTTTGGAATATAATCCAGAATAGGACCTTTAGGGTCTATCTGTGCTCTTTCGGTATTATTTTGCCTAAAGTAGGAAGAGGTAAATAAATTGCTACTTTGTAGTTCTTGAGCAGATACTCTTGTCAAACTATCGATCACCATCTTATTGGTATCTGATTTTAATTTCAGTTGCCTAAGATTCAACATTTGGTGATGCTGCTTAAAGAGACTTTCATCTGTACGAACCAAATCAAAACCCGACATATCGAATTTTTGCTCTGTTTCTTTAAAATAGAACCTTGTAAACTGTTGGCGTTCGTCGTATATCTGTTGGTTTTCTGTTCTCGAATCTTCATAGCGAACACCATCTATTAATTTTAAGATCATATATTTTTGATCTCTAGAATTATAAATGTAACCTTTCTTTGCAATTAATACGTTGCTGGCAGCCTTACCGGAGCTTGGTGTATTCTGGTAGATGATTAAATCATTGAGAACGGTACCATCTTTACTTTTGCCTTTGGCACGGATGGTATATCCTTGGATAGCATTGTTGAAAATTCCCGGTTTAATCAGGAAATCGGCTTTTTTATTTCGTACATCCCACAGTAGCGAACCCATCTTGAGGTTTACCACAGGCAATATATAATCAGAGAACAAAAAAGAGGTTACCGCAAATAGCCCTACCAAAAAGAATAAGGGCTTCATGGCATTACGCAAAGAGATACCCGCAGCTTTGATCGCTACCAACTCGTAACTTTCGCCGAGGTTACCGAAGGTCATGATCGAAGACAATAACATGGACAAGGGGAGGGCCATGGACAGCTGTACAGCACATTGGTAGCCAATCAGCTCCATGATGACATGCCATTCGAATCCTTTGCCTATTAAATCATCTATATATTTAAATAAAAAAAGCATTAAAAGCACAAACATCACAATACAAAATGTGACTAAAAATGGCTTTATAAATGCTTGTAATATAAGTATGTGTACTTTTTTCATGTATCTTTGTGCCTTTCAAAAAATAGTTTACGTTTTGATAGACGTTAATACAAAGATAATTATTTTTTATGCACCAATTACACTTTGGAGATAGCTTATTGAATTATCCCATATTTTTTTTCTATCGTCTACATTTTCTTCTTTTGAAAAGTCCGTGATAGATAGTGCTACATCATTCGTTAGCTCATCTTGAATAATCTCCATCTCAAAATAATTCGGTTCATCATCAATCCACTTGAAACGTACCACTTTGTTCTCTTTATAGCTAACAAGTTTTGCACGATGCGTTTCATCGTCCCAAATAAACTCATAAATACCATCGTGATATAATACATCGTCAGCAAACCATTGGGCAAGATCATTTGGTTCTAATAAGTACGGGTATAATATTCTAGGAGACGAGTTTATAATATATTCTAGCGTAATTTTTGTCTTCTCTGCCATACAGCTCTCTATTTAGTTTAAATACTTTGGTAATGTCTTTTGTAATAATACATAATTTTGTTTTAAAAGTATAATACTTATAATAAAAATTATTTTTTACCTAAAATAATCGCATTTTATATATCTTTCATTTCTAGTGTTTTGTGTGTTTCTGGCATTTTGGGCGCATTATTTTTTGAAAAAAAATAAAAAACCTTTTGAAATCTATTCCTTATTCCTATATTTGCATCACGGAAACGGCGGGGTAGCTCAGATGGTTAGAGCGCAGGATTCATAACCCTGAGGTCGGCAGTTCGATCCTGCTCCCCGCTACTGGTTAAAGCTTCAAGGAAACTTGAAGCTTTTTTGCGTTTAAGCCTTTTTAATTCACTTTTTTACTCTTGTCAACTCGTTTATAATAAATAAAGTATAGTCGAATTGACAAATTACTGGATACCCAATAGTGTTCCATTGGCTTTATCGTTTCTCTTGTAGCGATATTTGTTGCACTTATGTCTAGGAGGGTAAGAACGAGGAGACAAAAATACTAAGCTGTATAATGGTTATAGAATATATATTGTATTTTTACGTTTATATTCTCATGTTAAACTATTATAAATGAAAAACATACTATCTATTGCGGCATTAGTTGCTATTTCTTTCTCCGCAAATGCACAACAGAATTTTACTATCGGCCCTAAAGCGGGGGTAAATTTCTCTACATTGTCAGATGTACCTAAAGGGAAAATGCTTCCTGGTTTCTATGTAGGTGCTGTTGCTGAATTGAAATTGTCGGACAAGTTTTCTTTTCAACCTGAATTAGTGTATTCATCACAAGGTGCAAAGAATATCTATTCCGAAACGGTAGCCTCTGTCTCTGTTCACCATCACAATCATGACAAATTGGAGTATATTAACCTTCCACTTTTGGCAAAATACTATTTTATAAAAGGCTTTTCTGTTGAATTGGGCCCACAATTTGGGTTACTATTGAAAGCTACCAACAAAGATGAGATTACCACAAATGGGGTAGAAGTTAAGGAAGATACAGATTTTAAAAAGGAAGTAAATACTTTTGATTTTGGAATTGGTGCTGGTCTGGCATACGATCTTCCTAATGGTTTTTTTGTTAATGCCCGT
Source organism: Sphingobacterium rhinopitheci (assembly GCF_022627575.1). GTDB lineage: Bacteria > Bacteroidota > Bacteroidia > Sphingobacteriales > Sphingobacteriaceae > Sphingobacterium > Sphingobacterium rhinopitheci. Next base: position 80,996 of record NZ_JADEYQ010000005.1, on the reverse strand, counting down.
TATAATTTAGGCTTGACCAATGTCGGTAAATCTAATCAGTATTATGATGGCTCTAAAAATAGAGTAACGCAATTGGGCGTAGGTTTCAAATTCTAATATAACCTAAGATGGGGGAGGCCTATTTTTATTGTGCAGCCCACATTATATCGTTTTTTATAAAATATTTAGTGTTGATGAGTTCGATTTCCTATTGGACTCATTTTTTTATACGTTAGCTCTAATTCTTGTGTTAGGGTTTTTCAATTATTTGCTTCTTTGTATGCTAAAAATGATGTCGTCCGTACTCTACAGTAGTATTATTGTGCTACTATGGAGCTCCTGTAATACCAATGTTGAAAAGGCAGAAGAGTATGTCGCTATCTATAAAAAAGATACCGCTTACTTGTCACTAACTATTTATAAGGATACTTACCATGGTAATATGCGGGTGAAAGGCGTAGGAAAGGATACTGAACTGGGAAAGGTACGCGGTAAGATTATGGGCGATACCCTGATTGGGGACTTTATATATACTCCATATAGGACCAAGTACGAGAAGCGTAAGGCTTTTGTGCTCTTGCGTCAAGGTAATATCTTGCTGCAAGGGAATGGTCTCCAGCATGTATATATGGGCATTCCCTATTACGATCCCGCTTCTATCAGCTTCGATAATCCTACATTTGTGTTTCACCGAAACTAGTGTTTTTTTGGTATTCGATGGGAATATTAATATCAATTAAAATTAAACATTTATTGCGTTTATAGTTATTTAAACCTATATTTGCAGCACGAAAAACGGCGGGGTAGCTCAGATGGTTAGAGCGCAGGATTCATAACCCTGAGGTCGGCAGTTCGATCCTGCTCCCCGCTACTGGCTAAAGCTTCAAGGAAACTTGAAGCTTTTTTGCGTTTATACCTTTTTGGAGTATCTGTATGTGACAGATTACTAGTGCCTTTTGCATTTTATATTCACGCCTATGTATCTATGGTTACAGAAGGATCAAGGGTATTTTTAGATTGATTAGAACCTAGTCCACAAGATAAATCATTTACGAATAAAGCTGTTGAATGTGGCAACTTCTTAGATATAACTATCTGTGATCATTTGATCGTAACACCACACACTTATTTAAGTCTAAAAGATGAAGGATATTTTTAATTATTACATATCTTTACTCTAGTAAAAAATATTAAAGATAATAAGCGTTAGCTTGAAGTTCTTGTGAAAAAGAAAACCTAGGAAATTTTCTAATTACACAACAAGGATGGATAGGTTATGTCCTACGTTTAAAAAATTATTAACCAATCGAAAAGGGACTTTCGAAAATTCGATGTGAGTCACGAGCGAGTCAGAATTTTGTTCTGTACATAGAACAAAGTACACAGGATAAGGTTCTACTAAAGCTATTGATGCTGGAAGGGTATTAGATATCGAGGTTTAAGATTATTTGATAGTGAATGAAGAAGGGTATTATAGTTAATGCAAAAGACCTCGCTTAGAAAGTCTTAAACGAGGTCCAATATATTATGTTTTGCTATAAAATCCGATGTTGTGCAAGAGTGACCCATGTTGTCTGCAGGCTTTAAGTTTTTTTAATTCTATATATAATATACCAAGGAATCAGCACGAAGAAAAAAACACCTGGGATATTAGATTGTGTTCTTATGCTCTTTATTAACGATGAAAATGATAGTATTTCTTTATTATTTTTTACTATTTTATACAAGTCATTCTTCTTACCCCAACTTAAAATGCTCAACCATTTTTTTCTCGTATAAATTGTAACATAATCTCCTGTAGAAATATGGCTCAAAATGTAAGGGAATAATTCTTCATTTAAATCTTGCAATCTATATTCAATATTATTATCAAGTTTTATTTTTAGTGGGTATTGTTTATGGTATTGTCTTGTTCCTTGTTCGAATTTAATTCCAATTTCTGTTATTGTTCCATTTTTAGCTTCTAAATAATCTTCTCCTATATGAATTAATATTTGATGTCCGATAAAGCCCCAAAGGAAGAAAATACACAAAGAGGGTAAAACATATTTATGGAAAAATTGTGGTTTAGTTTGATTACCTAAATAATTCCAAAATTTTAAAAACCTATTTTTCATTCGAGATTTATGTTGTGTTAGGTTTGCAGATAAAAGGCATTTCGCCTCTACCAAGATAGAAAATAATCTTGCCATAATAAAATATTATGTCACACTTATTTCTTTACCTTGATAGAGGCTTCATAAAAGTTCCTTTGGATTTTAACTAGGTATTAGCATACCTGGTTAAAATCCAATCACTTTTAGCGATTAGGCTCGCCTGCGTGTCGCTCAGGCTTCGATGTTGTCACTATTTTTGATATCCCCATCACACAATCCTTTTTTCAAAAATACCGCCAACAGTCTTCGTGTACTACGTACATATCGTTGAATCGTCCTATCGGACTTCTCTTCAACGACACCTCGCTCAACTCGCAGGACGGCGAGCGAATAGGAGATAGCAAATAGAAATTTAGATCTAGCTACTTAGTAGGATTGAGCTTAATTGTTTTTGCTAAAGGGTCATTCATTTTCTGTTGAATTTTAGTATTTTTACCCTAAATATTATTAATTATAGCGCTCTACATGCGCTCTATTAATTGCTAAAAAGATACTTTAAGAAGCTTTTAGTTACGCGGTTTAAGGGTATTTAAACGCATTTCTTGTTATTTGAGATGCCTTTCATAACCCTGAGGTCGGCAGTTCGATCCTGCTCCCCGCTACTGGCTAAAGCTTCAAGGAAACTTGAAGCTTTTTTGCGTTTATACCTTTTTGGAGTATCTGTATGTGACAGATTACTAGTGCCTTTTGCATTTTATATTCACGCCTGTGTATCTAAGGTTACAGAAGGATCAAGGGTATTTTTAGATTGATTAGAACCTAGTCCACAAGATAAGGCTATTACAAATAAGGCTGTTGAAGCTGGTAAGGTATTGGATATTGAAGTGTGTGATCATATTATTGTGTCGGAAGATGGATACTATAGTTTAAAGGATGAAAGGGATTTTTAGATTGAAATTCAAGGCTCTCAATCCCACTTGTCTTTTGAATTTTTAAATTTTGATAATCATATAATAATGTTTATTTTTCTTAAAAAAACATTATTATATGAACAAAACTGAATGGAGTGATTTAGACAAAATCATGAGACTATAATATAAAAATAGAGAAGGTATTGCTTGGTATGATGTTTATACACAATTGGGTTTTAACCGTGATTATGCTAATAATCTTTTCGAAGTTGCAGAAGCTTACGGATATGTTAAAGTAAGGCATATGGGGGTGAACTTTGATAATCCTGATCCTCACCATATAATTCTTACTAAGAAGGGGTTAGTTTTTTTTGCTAATACTAATTTTGTTGAGCAGGATACTGAAAAGTTAAATCCTACTAGTGTTGTAAACAATATTGTTAATTCTACTAATGTGAATATAGGTGATGGAAATGTTTCATCTATAACATCAAATGTACCTGATAAGAAAGAATTAATAAAAAATCAGTGGATCATAGGAATTGGAGTCACAATTATATCAGGAATAATAATCTATATAATAAAGGTATATTTGAATATTGATTTGAGCTAAACTGAAATTTCGGAGTTTCCCATTTCTGAAATTTTATTAGGTTATAAGGCATTCCGTTTCGAAATTACCGGCATGAAGATACGTCAAACTTGATAAATTAAAAATAGTGCTGCTCACAATTTGCAATTTATTGTAAAATAGTTTATCCTACTTCAAGCTTTGGAAACTTCCTCTCTTCCTAATATTTCTCAATAGCCTATTTGTATGATGTTATATTTTGGTTTCTGCTGATATAAGGTTTTCGTCTATATTGAATAGTGATAGCTGGATATTATGTTTTTCAATAAATATGTTTACTTGGAAATTTATATTAACTTTAAGTTAATGAATAAAATTTTTGAAGATAGTGAAAGAGTTTCTCGTGAGAAAGATTGGCATAATAAGGTATTTGCTAAAGACAAATATGTTCGTGCAGATTGTGGCAAATACTACGCAGCAAATGATGATGCCAATACCTTTTACTTTACGGTAATACGTTCATTACTTCATAAAAAGAAATCCATTGTGTTGGATTATGGTTGCGGTGATGGCCATCATTTGCTGCAATACAGCAAATATATTGAATACGGTTATGGTATTGATATTTCGGATATGCGTATTGCGCGTGCAAGGTCATTGATAGAAAAAGACACTATCAACAATATTGAGGTGGAGGTGATGGATGCTACGGATACGGTCTTCGAAGATCACAAGTTTGATTTGATTTATGGTACTGCGATTTTACATCATTTGGATTTAAATAAATCTTTACATGAATTGAAGCGTATTTTGAAGCCGGATGGCAATGCTATATTTATGGAACCCTTGGGTACCAATATGCTCATCAACTTATATAGAAAGCTAACGCCTAAAGCGCGAACTATCGATGAGCAACCCTTTCGAAAGGCTGATATAGATTTAATCCTTTCTTATTTTCCCAATAGCCAATTTAAGTACTTTTCTTTTCTCACATTGCTAGCTGTTCCCTTTCGGAAGAGTAGATTTTTTAAAAGATTATATATGAAGCTAGCCAATTGGGATAGTATAGTTTTGGATAAAAATAGCCCCTTCAAATGGTGGGCATGGATCTGTATTATTAATTTAAAAAAATAGCCTAATTATTTTTATGTAAAAAAGTAATGCTGAGCTACTTTTTAGTATAAATAATGGTGTCTTTCCTATTCAATACTTTCATTTATGCGTTTGCGCATAATGGTTATATATTTTTTATTTTTTGGGATGTTGTGATTTATTTCTATTCAATAAATTATTATTGTTATTGATGTTTTGTGTTTAGCTTATACATTTGCATCAGGGTGATTCAGTGGGTTTTGGAATGGTTCTTGTTTCTTGACTAAGAAATAAATCGAAATACTATGAAAAACATTTTACTTACTTTAACCGCTATTGCCGGGGTTACTTTTGTTTCCAATGCGCAAGAAATAACAGGTTTTCAAAAAGGAAATTTTATTGTCGAGGGAAGTTTAACGTACAACCACGCGGACAATGAAAATACACAAATCAAAACCTCAGCATTTGGTTTTTCACCAAAAGTAGGCGCTTTCTTAAGTGAAAGAGTGGCTTTGGGGGTCGACCTATCAATAGGGTCTACTTCACGCGAAAATTATAGCGGATCGAATACGGTCAAATTAAACACCAATAGCTTTGGCTTTGGCGCATTTGGGCGTTATTATTTCTTAGAATTAGGAAATCGCTTTAAAACGTATACCGAATTAGGCGTTGGTTATAATTCATCAATAGTGAAGACTATTACTGGGGGCAATACCACGGATTCGCCTAGCGTAAATGGAATCGGTGTGAATGCTGGTCTTGGCGCTAATTATTTCTTAACAGACAAATTAGCTATTAACTTCGCTTTTGCTAACCTTATTGGATACAATAGCAAAAGAGTAGATTGGAATGGGGATAAGGCGACGAACAATTTTGATGTCAACATCAATAATTTTAACAATTTTTTTAATGCTGCTCAATTTGGGCTGACATTCAAATTATAAGTGTAGGTATATTTAATTGCAAAAGGAGGCATATGATGTCTCCTTTTTTTATAAGCTCCTTTTTAACCTTCGATAACAGCAATTTGGGAGCTTCGCACTACCGAATTATCTATTTCATTTTTTGTAGTTGTATTAATCCGCTATTGAATAGTATTTCTAAGGGTTCATAAATCATGTTACCTGATTCTAAATAGACATCCAAATCGGCAATAAGCTAGTTTTATCGGGACAATATATAATCAATGATTGTATGCTTTTTTAGCAAACAAAAAATGTGTATTTTGGTTATTATATATTATCCTCCAAAATGCAGAGATTTTTAACATTACCATTCTATACCAAACTAGCTTGTACGCTAGTGAGTATTATAGGTTTAGGCTATATAATGCATGTCGGGCAACTCATCATAGTGCCCCTAATATTGGGATTGCTATTCGCTTTATTATTAGTTCCTGTTTGTAATTGGCTAGAAAATAAGTTGAGATTTCCTCGTTTATTGGCTGCAATCGTTGGCTTGATTGCTTTTTTTGGCCTTATTGTAGGTCTTTTAGTACTTATCGGGTCACAGCTGACTATGCTCAAAGAAGATTGGCCCTCCTTTGAACAACAGATACTCCATGAAACGCGTACTTTTCAAGACTGGGTGACATCGACCTTCAATATAGGCTATCGCAAGCAGGCACAATATCTCAACGAGACATTGAGTAGCTCGGTGAGTAAAGGTACAGCTATTGTCGGTATAGCATTGATATCGCTGTCTTCACTGCTGATATTGTTGGTTTTTACGTTATTATACACCTTCTTTCTACTTATCTATAGAAGACACATTCTACGTTTTTTAATACTATTAAATAAAAAGGAGCACGAAAGTGTCGTTATTGATATCGTTAAGGAAATACAATTCGTTGTAAAGAAATATTTGATCGGTTTAATAGTGCAAATGTGTATTGTAGCGACGATGACATTTATTGTTTTGTCTGTAATTGGGGTAAAATATACTGTTATGTTAGCAATGATCACCGGGGTTATCAATGTACTTCCTTATGTAGGTATTTTTAGCGCTATCATTATTATTTCTATTATCACTTTTGCCACTTCTTCTGCGGCAAATGTATTATTTGTCATCATAGGTTTATGGATCGTTCATCTTATAGATAGTAATTTTGTGGTGCCCAAAATTGTAGGATCAAAAGTTAAAGTAAACTCTTTGTTTGCGATGTTAGCTATTATTTCTGGGGAATTGATATGGGGTGTTTCGGGGATGTTTTTGGCTATACCTGTTCTCGCAATTGCAAAAATTATATGTGATAGAATTTATGATTTAAAGCCTTGGGGTTTTTTATTGGGTGAAGATGATTCTTCAGACCATTCTTTTCATATATTAAGAGGACAGTTGCATGGTGCTATAGAAATACAAGAATGTAAGGACGATGCTGTCGAAAACGAGGATAATGCCGTAGCACCGTAGTTCTATTTACAGCTTATTGCTGTTTCCTAATATGTATATATAGCGCTATCCAAAGTGGCTATAAAGTTTATCCAATATGGGTAAACTTTTTTTTGTCCGAAAGTGATTGCTAATCGTCTTGTAGTTAAAACCCAATTTTAACCACTTTTGATATGAAATCCACTTTTGTGAAAAAAGTATTGTATTGTTTTTTTTGTGCGTAGTCTATGTATTAAAGCATTATGCGCAAGAAGGGGATAATCAGTTAATTCTCCTTTTATATTTTCCAAATACAGCTATTTATTATCTGTTTTTTTAAACTATTCTTTGTTATCCTCAAATTATAAGATTATTATTTTGTAATTTGAGGATAATTTAAACCTTATAACCTACCAATGTTAAGTTGTTTTAACCTAAAACCTTTCAATAGGTGTTTTTTACTGTGTATAATGTTTGTGTTTTGTGCTAAAAGCACATTTTCTCAATCAATTTCACTTCGTGAATTACTTGCTACGCCATATGTTGGAAAAATAGTGGCTGCTTCCAAAGCCAATCGTTTGGCTTTTGCCGTTAATGATAGCGGTCATCGCAATATTTATTATGTCCAAGGACCAGCATATAAAATGCACAAGATTACAGCATTTGATAGCGATGATGCACAAGAAATATCAAGCTTAGCGATGTCTGCGGACGGTAAGTGGGTTATTTTTGTAAGGGGAGGGGATCACGGTGCCAATACTGCTCCTGTAGCTACAAACTCTGCCTCTTTAGTTAAGGCTACATCGATAGAAATATATTCTTATAATGTAGAAGAGAATAGGCTGTACACAATTGGGCTAGGTAATTATCCTTCTTTTCATCCTGACGGCAAGCATATTACCTATAGCAGGTCTGGGCAAGTGTGGACTGCGCCATTAGATAAGGATAATGGCGGTAAGCAGTTGTTTCACGTAAGGGGAATAGCCTCCAATATGCAGTGGTCACCAGATGGCAGCAAATTGGCTTTTGTCGCTAAGAGAGGGGATTATAGTTTTATAGGTATATTCAGTACTATGTCGAACCGAATAAAATGGATAAGCCCTTCATTTTATACAGATGCTTTTCCACAATGGTCTCCTAAAGGTGATAAATTGGCATTTGTACGTCGTGAAGCAGTAGGAGGTCCTTTGGATTCATTAACATCATTCAGTTATCAGCCTTGGTCTATTCGTATAGCTGATGTATCGACAGGAGAGTCCAAAGAGATCTACAAAGCAGCGACTAAGCGAGAGGCTACATTTCCACGGATTGCAGGGCAGGTAAATCTTCAATGGAAGCATGCTGATTATATTACTTTTATGTCCTATGAGGATGGGTGGCCACATCTATACCGTTTGGATAGCAGAAATAACAAGGTACAGCAATTAACGAAGGGTACATTTGAAGTCAATGATTTTGCATACAATAATGCAGGTACGAAAATAGTCTTTGCCGCGAATAATGGCCTTGATACCTATGATTTTGAACGTTCGCATATTGGTGTTGTAGATGTGGAGTCTACTGCTATGTCAATGATTTCCAATGGTGAAGGTATAGAGATGGCACCATTCTATTTTAATAATGATAATTTGATAGGTTTTCGTTCTAGTACGTACAATAGTCCTCCACAACCAAATATCTATGATATGGCATCAAAGAAAAATATCGCCGTGGGCAATGCTTTATTTGATGATAAAGATAACGACTTCGTTAGGCCGGAGCAGGTATTTATTACCGCTGAAGACGGTATAAAATCTTCCGCTCAATTATTTAAACCTAGAAATGGTAAAAGTAATGGTGCAGCATTGGTATATATTCATGGTGGTCCGCGTAGGCAGATGTATTTAGGCTGGCACCATTCGGATTATTATTTCAATGATTATATCGTCAATCAATATTTAGCACAGCTCGGATATACGGTATTGTCTATAAATTATAGGATGGGGACAGGTTATGGTTTTGATTTCCAACATCCTGATTCCTCTGGTAACTTGGGGGCATCAGAATATTTAGATGTACTCGCAGCAGGCAAATGGTTGCAGCAGCAGAAGGGTATAGATCCTGCTAAAGTAGGTCTCTTTGGCGGTTCATATGGTGGCTACTTAACAGCAATGGGCCTAGCCAAAAATTCAGATATCTTTAAGGTAGGGGTTGATATTCATGGCGTACATAATAGACAAAGAAAGCAAAATCCTGACTTTTATGCGCCTGATTTTGAGCTCGCGTCACGACTAAACTGGGATTCATCTCCTTCGAGGTGGGTAGATAGTTGGCAGTCTCCAGTATTACTAATTCATGCTGATGATGACCAAAATGTCGCCTTCAGCCAGAGTATCGATCTTTACAAAAGGTTGAAATCAAGAAATATAGCGGTCGAAGCGCTCGTTATTCCTGATGAAAATCATCATTGGCAAATGTTTGAAAATCTTGTTAACGTGAAAGAGGCTACTGTTGAATTTTTAAATCGTAAACTCCATAATAACAAATAAGCATATGATGTATTGTAGATTAATAGTCGCTTTATTGATAATTTCCTTTTTAGGAAGTTGTAGTATTAAAAAGTCAATCAATAAAAATGTAAACCTTAATGTGCAGAGTGATTCGCTATTAAATACCGCATTTGTAGGGTTTAAGATCATAGATTTGGATACAAAAGAAGTATTGGAGGAGAGCAATGCGGCTAATTATTTTATCCCCGCTAGTAACACCAAATTGCTGAGTATGTATAGCGCTATACGTACTTTTGGCGACTCTATCCCAGGCTGGTTTATTGCTGAAGATCATCATACATTATATATTGAGCCTAATGCTGATCCATCATTTATGCATAGCGATTTTAAAGAGCAAAAGTTATTTGACTTGTTGTGCAATACCAATAAGAAGATAGTCTTAATATTACCTAGCTCAGCAAATATAGGTAGATTTGGTGCTGGCTGGTCATGGAATTCGCATCTGTATAATTATGCTGTGGAGCGTTCTGTAATGCCTATGTATGCTAATTTGGTGCGTTTTGCTAAAAGGGGAAACAATTTTTATGCTGTTCCTTCCTTCTTTACGGATAGTATCAATAATGTAAAGGAAGAAGTTGACCACAATCGTTTTGTACGTGTGGAGCGCGACGAGCAATCGAACTCTTTTGTGTTTAGCAATAATAGTAATGCAACTCATTTGGTAACGGGATATACGCGTCAGCAAAATGAGGAATTACCATTTCTATTGTTAAGGGATACCCTTGTAAAGCGAAATCCCCAAGCCGATATAAGCTTATGGAAGGAGCGTCCTGAAGGTTTACAATTTAAGGCTTTTTATACGGTCCCTACCGATGATTTGCTAGGGATAATGATGAAGCGTAGCGATAATTTTATAGCAGAGCAAATATTGCTCATGGTCGGTAAATACAATACGGGGGAGGTGTCCGATTATATAACGATAAAGAACCTACGAAATACCTTATTTGCGGATGTACTCGATGCTGGCCGTTGGGCCGATGGTAGTGGCTTGAGCCGTAATAACTTAATATCACCCAATGAGTATATCAATCTATTGGGTCAGATCAATACGGAAGGAATAAGAGATCGCGTAATAGATATATTACCCGCAGGAAATCAAGGTACATTGAGCGGTCTATATTTGGGTTATGAACCTAATATCGCTGCTAAGACAGGTACTTTAGCAGATCACTTGGGGCTAAGTGGCTATCTTAAAACAAAGAAAAATACTAATCTAGCCTTTTCATTTTTAATTAATAACCATAGAGGTAATGCCAATGATTACCGCAAGAAAATAGAAGAGGTATTGATATGGTACATCGAGAATAAATAGACTTTAGGTATTTAACACGAATACAATTTAAAAATCCCTCTGTTATTGTGAGCAGAGGGATTTTTATATTATGGATTTGTAGACCATAGAGATGCTGATTTAAGCATTGCTCTTCGAGGTAGTTTTAGATTGGCAACGATCAACTCTGCAAAATCTTCAGGTTGTAGTACTTTATCGGGATCACCATCCGTCAATTTAAGGTCTTTGGACATGTCTGATGCTATCGTAGATGGCATCAATGTACAAACACGAATATTGTACTTACGCACCTCACGCATCAAGGAGTCTGATAATCCAATAACACCAAATTTGGAAGCGCTATAAGCAGATGTCGTAGCGGCACCATTCAATCCTGCTGTAGATGATACATTGATGACATCACCTTGATTTTTTGCTATTAGTTGTGGCAATACTGCTTTGGTAACAAAGTATGTACCTAGTAAGTTGGTATTTATAATATCTACCCAAGTTTTAGGGTCCATATCTATCAATGAACCGAATGCCGCGATTCCTGCATTGTTAACAAGAATATCAAAGGTGCCAAATTCAGCGTTTAGCTTATCGATAGCAGCCTTTACATCGTCATAATTTGCGACATCAAATGTAGCATAGGTAGCTTTTACACCTAAAGATTCTATTTCCTTTACGGTGTCTATCAATATAGCTTCATTTCGTCCTGTAATAGCGACATTGATACCTTCCTGTGCAAAAGCTAAAGCTGTAGCTTTTCCCAATCCTCTACCACCACCGGTGATTAATGCGTATTTTCCGTTCAAATTTTCCATACTTCAAATTTAAAGAATTTACAAAACTAGTACTGTCTTATTTCTGTAATACTTCTACTCGTTTTAGATGCCCGATGGAATATTTTAGCGGGTTACAAATTAGGGAGTGTTTTTTTGATTCATATAGGTTATGGATTAGGGTAGGCTAATATTGCTAAAAAGGCTGCTGATTTTTCAACTAAAAATCGTTTGTTTTCTGTTGGTGTAGGTTTCCAATTCTAAGGATTATACATTATAATTTTGAAGCCTTCTCCATTCAAGAGGAGGTTTTTTTATGTATTATGACATTACAATCACGAATTAATAGTTATCACTTTGTAAATTTAGGTTTAATACATTTATGATGTCGAAGATGAAAATTGAAATATGGAGCGATATAATGTGCCCATTTTGTTATATCGGAAAACGTAGGCTAGAACAGTCTTTAGCAAGCTCTCCCCTCCAGGATGCTATCGAGATAGAATGGAAGAGTTATCAATTGAACCCTGATTTGGTAACGGATCCTACGATACGTATCGATGACTATTTGGCTCTGCACAAAGGGATGCCCAAGGAGCAGGCACATCAATTGAATCAGCAAGTGACAGAAATGGCCAAAGAGGAAGGATTAGTTTTTGATTTTACGCGTTCTGTAGTTGCCAACACGTTCAAGGCTCACGAGTTTCTTCATTTTGCTAAGAAGTATAATAAACAAGATGAAGCTAAGGAACTGCTTTTCAAAAGCTATTTTACCGAAGGCAAAAATATCGATGATATGGATGTTTTAGAATCTATAGCAATAGCATTGGGGATTGATGCCGCTGAATTTGCTGCGGCTGTAGCACAAGGAACCTTTGTGGATGAGGTGAAGATGGATATCCATGAAGCTCGCCAAATAGGGGTCAAGGGCGTTCCATTTTTTGTGTACAATCGCAAATATGCTATATCGGGAGCACAGCCTTTGTCTTTATTTGAAGATACGCTGCAACAGGCTTATGAGGAATGGAATGGTGCTAATACCATCACGTTACAAAATATCAATACTGAAGCCCCTTCGTGTGGCCCTGAGGGATGCTAATAGTGCCCTATATACCTTATAAATGCCTTCTCTTTATCGGAGAAGGCATTTGTATGTAAAGTTATTGCCTTTTTGGTACTATTATTTAATATTTATTTCATTGATTATAAATTACTTACCGTGTAAGTTAATTACTTTTGACAATAATCTGACTTTTTGACTTTTTATTTATATTAGTCAATACTATCTTTGTTTTATAATATTTAAACAAATATAGATATGAAAAAAGTTTTACTTACACTAACTGCAGTTGCAGGATTAACAGTAGCTTCTCAGGCTCAAGTAACAGGTTTTGAAAAAGGAAATGTGCTTGTTGAAGGAAATTTAGGTTTTAATACGAGTGACAATAAAAATTCAGAGGTTAAAACATCTAGTTTCAATTTTTCACCTAAAGTTGGATATTTCTTTACGGATAAATTAGCAGCTGGTATCAATTTAAATGTTGGAACAAGTATGAATGATCAATATGGAATTGATAGAAAATCAAAAGTAAATGGTTTTGGTGTAGGCGTATTTGGTCGTTATTACTTTTTAGAGTTGGGTTCACGTTTCAAAACATATGCTGAGTTAAATGTTGACTATAACAACACAAAATCAGAATTGACTATTGCAAATACGACTACTGAAAATCCAAAAACAAATAAGTTTGGTGTGAATGCAGGAATAGGTGCTAATTATTTCTTAACGGATAAGATTGCTTTAAATTTTGCTTTCGCTAATATCGTTGGTTATAATACATCAAAAGTAGATGCAGACGGCGCAAAATCTGTTAATCAATTCGGAGTTAATGTTAACGAGTTTAATAACTTCTTTAATACAGCTCAATTTGGATTAACATTCAAATTCTAATTTAGAAGATTTATAAAATACTCCCCTCATAAGCTCCATGCTTATGAGGGGTTTTATTTTATGTGCATTTAAGCCTATATTTTTGCTACTATAGCACACATCATAAAGCACAAAAAAGCCTTCTCTTTATCGGAGAAGGCTTTCTTTTTTCAGTAACTGAAATCTATCACACTTTGATTTCTACTTCAACACCTGAAGGTAATTCAAGTTTCATCAATGCGTCAACAGTTTTAGCATTTGATGAGTAGATATCCAATAATCTCTTGTAAGAACATAATTGGAATTGCTCACGTGCTTTTTTGTTAACGTGTGGTGAACGTAAAACTGTATAGATTTTTTTCTCTGTAGGTAAAGGAATAGGTCCTGAAACTACTGCACCTGTAGGTTTTACTGTTTTTACGATTTTCTCAGCTGATTTATCAACTAAATTGTAATCGTAAGATTTCAATTTGATTCTGATTCTTTGGCTCATTTTATATGTGTTTAAAATGACCGCTAGTTAGAGCTATTCACAACCAGCGGTCGGTTTATTTTTAAGAATGAAGATATTAGTCTTCGATTCCTTTGATTTTTCCTTTTGCTTTAGCAACTACGTCCTCTTGAACGTTACGAGGTGCTTCAGCGTAGTGATCGAATTCCATTGTTGATGTAGCACGACCTGAAGTGATAGTACGTAATTGTGTTACGTAACCAAACATCTCTGAAAGTGGAACGATAGCTTTGATTACTTGAGAACCATTACGTGTATCAAGACCTTGCATTTGACCACGACGACGGTTTAAGTCACCCATTACATCACCCATGTTTTCTTCTGGTGTCAAAACCTCCACTTTCATGATAGGCTCCATCAACACAGGAGAACATTTAGGTAATCCTTCACGGTAAGCCATTTTAGCGGCTAATTCGAATGATAAAGCATCTGAATCGACTGCGTGGAATGATCCATCAATCAAACGTACTTTCATTCCTGATAATGGGAAACCTGCTAATACACCATTTTTCAATGAAGATTCAAAACCTTTTTGAACCGAAGGAATGTATTCTTTTGGAATAGCACCACCAACGATCTCATTAACAAATTGTAATGCTGATTTTGTAGTATCGAAATCTTCGTCAATTGGAGAGATAACAACTTTGATATCCGCGAATTTACCACGACCACCTGATTGTTTTTTGTATACCTCACGGTGTTCTGTACTACCTTTGATTGACTCTTTGTAAGCTACTTGAGGAGCACCTTGGTTTACTTCAACTTTGAATTCGCGTTTCAAACGGTCGATTAAGATATCTAAGTGAAGCTCTCCCATTCCTGAGATTACTGTTTGACCAGTTTCTTGATCAGATTTAACTACGAATGTAGGATCCTCTTCTGCTAATTTACTTAAACCAATACCTAATTTATCAATGTCAGCTTGAGTTTTTGGCTCGATAGCTAAACCGATAACTGGCTCTGGGAATACCATTGATTCTAACACGATAGGGTGTTTTTCATCACATAAAGTATCACCAGTTTTGATGTCTTTGAAACCAACTACAGCACCGATATCACCAGCACCGATTCTTTCGATAGGGTTTTGCTTGTTAGCATGCATTTGGAAGATACGAGAGATACGCTCTTTGTTGCCTGAACGTGTGTTCAATACATAAGAACCAGCCTCTAATACACCTGAATATGCACGTACGAAACATAAACGACCTACGAATGGGTCAGTAGCGATTTTGAAACCTAAAGCTGCGAAAGGCTCAGACTCCGATGGCTTACGTGTGATCTCTTCACCTGTGTTAGGGTTAGTACCCGTTACAGCTTCGATATCTAATGGAGAAGGTAATAATTCCATTACTAAATCCAACATTGTTTGAACACCTTTGTTTTTGAAAGATGAACCACAAACCATAGGAACGATAGAGTTATCTAATACAGCTGCACGTAAAGCGTTTAAGATCTCACGCTCAGTCAATGAATTAGGATCTTCGAAGAATTTCTCCATCAATGACTCATCATATCCTGCTACTGCTTCTAATAATTTCTCACGGTATTCAGCTACCTCATCCAACATATCTTCTGGAATAGGCACCTCCGTGAAAGTCATCCCTTTATCGTGCTCATTCCAAACCATACCACGGTTGTTGATTAAGTCAACAACACCTTCAAAACCATCTTCAGCACCGATAGGTAATTGTAAAGCTACAGCGTTAGAACCTAACATTGATTTTACTTGACCAACAACTTTTAAGAAGTCAGCACCTGAACGGTCCATTTTGTTTACGAAACCAATACGTGGAACTTTGTAGTTGTCTGCTAATCTCCAGTTTGTTTCTGATTGAGGCTCAACACCATCAACAGCTGAAAATAAGAATACTAATCCATCTAATACACGTAATGAACGATTTACCTCAACCGTGAAATCCACGTGTCCAGGTGTGTCAATTACGTTTACTTGGTATTTGCTTCCGCGATATTGCCAGAAAACTGTAACAGCAGCAGAAGTGATCGTGATACCACGCTCTTGCTCTTGTGCCATCCAGTCAGTAGTCGCTGAACCTTCGTGTGTTTCACCTAATTTGTGGTTTACTCCAGAGTAAAATAAAATACGCTCTGTAGTTGTAGTTTTACCAGCATCGATGTGTGCAGCGATACCAATATTTCTAACTAATTTTAAATCTTTTGCCATAATATTTTATGCAGTATGTCTTTTTAATAGACTTTTTTAAATTGCAGTTCTTAAATAAGTACACCGACCCTGATAAATGCACAAGCTCTTATCTAAAGTCGGTGTAATCATATTTGATTCTTTGTTTTCAAAATTAGAATCTGAAGTGTGAGAACGCTTTGTTAGCTTCCGCCATTTTGTGCGTATCTTCTTTCTTCTTAACAGCAGCACCTTCACCTTTAGAAGCTGAAATGATTTCTCCTGCTAATTTCTCGTGCATAGTTTTTTCACCACGCTTACGTGCGTATGAAATTAACCATTTCATACCTAAAGCGATTTTACGCTCTGGACGAACTTCCATTGGAACTTGGAAGTTAGCACCACCTACACGGCGAGATTTAACCTCAACAGCAGGCATAACATTGTTTAACGCTTTTTTCCAAGCTTCTAAACCGTTCTCCTGAGTTTTTGTTTCTACTAATTCTACTGCATCGTAAAAAATTGAATAAGCGATAGATTTTTTACCATCGAACATCATGTTATTTACGAAACGTGTTACCTGAACGTCATTAAACTTCGGATCAGGTAAAATGATTCTCTTTTTTGGTTTTGATTTTCTCATTTTTCTTTCCTCCGTTTAATTATTTCTTTTTGCCTTTTGCTGGAGCTGCAGCTACTTGTCCTGGTTTAGGACGCTTAGTTCCGTATTTCGAACGACGTTGGTTACGACCTGCTACACCTGAAGTATCTAATGCACCACGGATGATGTGGTAACGTACACCTGGTAAATCCTTAACACGACCACCACGGATCAATACGATCGAGTGCTCTTGTAAGTTGTGACCTTCTCCAGGGATGTAAGCGTTAACCTCTTTACCGTTTGTTAAACGTACACGAGCTACTTTACGCATTGCTGAGTTTGGTTTTTTAGGGGTAGTAGTATATACACGTGTACATACACCTCTTCGCTGTGGACATGAGTCCAACGCTGGTGACTTACTCTTGTCAACCAGAGCTACTCTACCTTTTCTAACTAATTGTTGAATAGTAGGCATTTACCTGATTTTGTTTTTAATTTTTGTTAAAAAATCTTTATAAGTCCGCAAAGATAATAAGAATATTTGACACTGTAAATAGTTGGCTCTTATATATATGTTATTTTTTTCCACATTTTGAATTAGTAAGGCTATGATTTTATACCGATCATAGTATATTGAATACTGCTGTTTTTGTATTGACATTTATCTCATGCGTTGTATGTCTAGGTGTTTAAGATTATTGTTTACCTCCTGTATCGGCTTTGTATAATTCCATAGCATGCTTTAATTGGTTGCTTTGTATGAGCTCAAATTGTGCTGATTGTTGCAGATGGGTGCTATACATTTGGATTTGTTCTTTGAGGGTATTGTATTTTTTGTAGTCTCTTTTTATTTTGAACACTTCGATATTGGGTTTGTATAGTAGTTTTGTGATCGCATTGCCTGTTACAGCTATCGTTGTTAATGCTGTGCCTGTTATGATATTACTGCCCATTTCTGCTAATGTATGTTCGCTGGAGGTTAGTGGTTCAAATACTGGTTCGCCATAGTTATTGCGTGCTGTTGTATTTGGGCTGTTATTGGCTATAAATCCAAGCCCAATTTTAGCGACATCATCATAAATCTTAAAACTCGATTGACGTGCAAATTTTATTTTCAATGTTTTGATCGAAGTAATGGGTATGGCTATTGTAGCCCTTGGTTGTCCTATAATAATAGTGGTATCGGTTGCTTGCTTTAATGTCCCTTTGACCGTGCCATTGCTAGTTTTTACGACTGCATTATAGATGTTGATGATGCGTGTTTTTTGTATTTGTGCATGGCAGGATGGATATGCTGTTGTATATAGTAATATGATAAATAATATTATTCTCATAAAATAGCAAAGTTTCGTGTAAGCCTATATTGTATAATTCACCTAAGTTAGCATAAATACATCCGTAAGGGGTTGGTATTTTTGTTCCTTGTCAATGGAAGGCTACAGGTATAGCATTTGTATTGTCATAACCTTCCAGATCACAGTTCGGTAAAACATATTTTATTCCAAATTGTTGTGCTGTAGTACGCATTAATTTAAAGAATAAGATATGAGTTTTAAAAATATTACAGTAGCAGGTTCTGGTGTATTAGGGTATCAGATAGCATTTCAATCCGCTTTTCATGGTTTCCATGTTACCGTTTATGATATTAATGAGGAGGTATTGGCTAAGGCCAAAGCTAAGTTTGACCAACTGAGCGCATCTTATGCTACGGATTTGAAGGCTTCAGTAGCACAATTGAAACATACTTTTGATCGCTTGAAGTACAATTCTAATCTAGAGGAGGCTGTTGCTGATGCAGATCTAGTAATTGAAGCAGTGCCTGAAAACCCAGCTATCAAAACTTCATTTTATGAGCAGCTAAGTAAAGTTGCGCCCGCTAAAACAATATTTGCTACCAATTCGTCTACTTTATTGCCGAGTCAGTTTGCGCAAGTGACCGGTAGGCCTAGTCAATTTTTGGCTTTACACTTTGCAAATACCATATGGATAAATAATACTGCAGAGATAATGGGTCATGCAGGTACTGATAAAAAGGTATTCGATGAGGTCGTTGCATTTGCTAAAGAGATAGGCATGGTAGCCTTGCCACTACATAAAGAACAGCCGGGGTATATATTGAATTCGCTATTAGTGCCCTTATTGAATGCGGCGACTGATCTATTGATAAATGATGTCGCAGAGGTGCAAACTATTGATAAGACATGGATGATAGCGACGGGGGCTCCTTTTGGTCCTTTCGGCATATTGGATATTGTGGGCATCAATACGGCGTATAATATTAATGCGATGCAAGCTGCCGCAACAAAGAATCCTTCGAAAATAAAAACGGTAGAATATTTGAAGACTAATTTTATTGATAAGAACAAATTAGGCGTAGCTACAGGAGAAGGTTTCTATAAATATCCCAATCCTGCATATAAGGAAGATGGGTTTCTGAAGTAAGCGTATTTATACTATTTCTTACTTATTCATAAATTTGAAAGTCTACTTAATAGATTTAATATAGAGACGTTTAGAAAGAGTCTGTAGTATATGAAAAAGGACTGGTTGAGGATTTGATATGTTGTGCGTTTTTTTTCTGTAACAGTATTATGACTATTTTTGTATCTTTCGTCCCGGAATGAATTTAGAGTATAAAACTTATTTAATAAAGAGTGTGTCGGAAGGGGATGAATTCGCTTTTAGAAAGCTTTTCGAGTTTTTTCATCCCAATATATATACCACTGCATTGCGCATTACTAATGATGAAGCAATGGCACAAGATATTGTTCAAGATACGTTTTTAAAAGTTTGGCTTAACAAAGAGGATCTGCCAGGTGTAAACAATTTTGAAGGTTGGCTTTATACTATTGCACGTAATATTACCTTGAACATACTTAAAAAAGGTAAATTTTATAAAGATTATTTGAATGAAGAAAGTCACCAATCATTATTGGGACTTTATCGAGGAGCCGATTATGAATTACAGAGTAAAGATTTTTTAGAGCTGTTGGAACGAGCAATACAAAGATTGCCAACAAAGCAACAGCAAACATACAGATTGATTAAAGAGCAATACCTCAAAAGAAAAGAGGTAGCTGAAATATTAGGAGTTTCGCCCGAAACTGTCAAATGGAATATAGATCAAGCAATGAAAAGCATTCGTGCTTATTGTTTATCGCACATGAAAGATATGCCTTTAGTATTCGTATTACATTTTTTTTCAAAATATTTTTAAATCTATTACCCCCCAAAGTATTAACCTAATTGTCATTTCATTAAAGCGTGTCAAAGTTCAGCTTGTAGAACCGTTTTTTGTTTTAAGAAACAAGTGCCAATACTATAAAAATGCCTAATAAAGACCGTATAACATATTTATTTAATAGATGCTTGTTGGAGCAAGAAACCCTTTCCGAGCGAGAAGAGTTAGATGCTTATTTATTGAATCCAGATTACAGAGAAATAGTCGAATGGTGCTTAATGGATGCTTTTGAAGTTCCTAAATCTACAGATAGCTTATCTGAAGATGTGCAAAGTCAAATTTTAACCGCTATTCTTACGAGTAAAGATATAAAACCAAAGAAAAGTAGCCGAATACAAATATTGAAGTGGGCTGCTGCTGCTGCTGTAGCTTGTCTTTTTGTAACTGTTCCATTAATTATTAAAACAGATTTGCATCAAAGAATTATGCGCTTCAGTTTTACAGCGGAAAAACTTGAAATACCAGTGACTGCTGATAAAGTAGAAAAAGTAGCTCTACCTGCTTCCGAGGCTGCAATTCTGGAAATGACTGATGGTACGAAGCTTGAATTACCCAAATTAGCAATAGGCACACAGATTATTAAAAATGGTTTGATAGTACAAAAAACTGCGAATAATGAATTGCTCTTAAAATACACTAAACATTATAAAGGTCAGTTGCTTACCGGTGAGAAACATGTGATAAAAACTCCTAGGGGAGGTACATATTCATTAACCTTACCTGACGGTTCTCGGGTACAATTAAACTCAGCTACTACATTAATTTTGCCAGCATCATTTAACGATACTATAAGGTCTGTAGAGCTTCAGGGTGAGGCATTTTTTGAAATTGTAAAAAATAAGAAAATGTTCAAAGTGTACTCTAAGCAAGGGATAAATAGGCAAGAGATAAGTGTGTATGGTACATCTTTTAATATTTCAGCGTATTCAAATGATAAACATTTGGAGACTACTTTAGTAACAGGATCTATTAATGTTAAGAATTTAAATAATAATAAAGCCCTTTGGTTACAGCCAAATCAGACAGCATTGGTTTCCAATGATCAAATGTTGCAGGTGGAGGCCAATTTGGATAAAAACCTCTCATGGATAAATAATATTTTTTATTTCGAAGATGAATCACTTGACAATGTCATCAATCAAATAGGACGTTGGTATGATGTTGATTTTAAAAATATGCCCCAATCAACAACGCAACGTATGTGGGCTCAAGTTTCTAGAGATGTTACTCTACAGGAGCTGTTAGAAATTATAGAAAAAACATATCCAATAAAATTTAAAATAATAGGAAAGGAGGTTCATGTGCTGAACTAACTAATAAATTTTAAGAGAAATAAATAACAAAAACCTAAAACTACTTCATTCAGCTTACACAGCTAAAGAAGTGAAAGATTAAAAACCTATGCGTACATTATTAATAAAGTTTTCTTATTCGGCTATATTCGTATTGGTATTGTGTGTTTTCCTTGTGGAGAATTTAGTAGCACAAACAAAGACTGTAACTATAAATGAAAAGAACATTACTTTAAACGAATTCTTAACACATATTCGTAAACAAACTGGCTATAATTTTACATTTAGCTCCAATAAGTTAGATTTTAATCAACTTATAAATCCAAAATTTAAAAACATCAGTATTCAAGATGTTTTATCTAAATATTTCAATCCAAATACTGGAGTAGTTTTTATCATCAAGAATGGCACTATAGTATTAATGGATGAAGAGCGTGCTACTAAAAGCACTATAACAGGAAAAATTATAGAAGCTTCAACAAAAAGGCCAGTAGCCGGCGCAACAATTATTTCAGGCTCGCAAAAAATAAATACTAAATCTGGAGATGGTGGATTGTTTCAGATTGTAGTTCCAGAATATGAGACATTTATTGAAGTTAGCTATTTGGGTTTGAAAAACCAAAGGGTAATTCTTAATAATGGGGCAGATATTCTAATAGAATTGGAAGAAAAGACCGAAGAAATAGAAAATGTTGTAGTGACTGGTTTATTTAGTCGTCCAACAGAAAATTTTACTGGTGCCGCTACAGCAGTTACTGGGGATCAGCTTCGAAATGTGAACTCCATGAATGTATTTGATGCATTGAAAGTTTTTGATCCAGCGGTTCGAATTCCAGATAATTTGGAATTTGGATCAGACCCTAATCAGTTGCCCAAAATTAGTCTTCGTGGTACAAATAATTTTCCTGCTCAAGGAGATGGCGGTCTAAATAATCAATCCGGAGCGGATTTTATGGCAGCATATCAATCTAATCCGAGTATGCCATTGTTTATGCTGGATGGTTTTGAGGCAAGTCTTCAAAAAATATATGATTTGGATATCAATAGAATAGATAAGATTACGATTCTGAAAGATGCTGTCGCTACCTCTGCTTATGGTTCTAGAGCTGCCAATGGTGTTATCGTTGTAGAAACTAAGCAACCTCAAGCAGGTAAGTTGACGGTCAATTATACAAGTACATTGCAAGTTACTGCTCCTGACTTGACTTCATATAATCTATTAAATGCAGCTGATAAATTGAAGTTAGAGCAGATAAGTGGTTTGTACAATACAAATAGACCTGAGAATCAACTGATATTAGATCAAAGATATTCAAATAGAATGGCTGCTGTTGCATCAGGTGTAGATACGTATTGGTTATCTCAACCCTTGCAAACTGGAGTAGGTACCAAACAATCTATTTATGTAGAAGGAGGAGATAGCCACATTCGATATGGAGCATCAGCAGGATATACCAATAATAAAGGTGTAATGAAAGGTTCTGGACGTGAGACATTTGAAGGGGGTATGATTCTTTCTTATCGTAAGAACAACTTTATCGTCCGTAATCAGTTGAATATTAATTCTAATACTTCGGACAACTCCCCTTATGGTAATTTCAGTGATTATTCTCGACTAAATCCATATTGGAATCCATTTGATGAGAATGGTAATGTTGTCAAGACTTTAGAAACAATAGCTAATTTTGGTATAGGTGGAACATCTGTTATTTCTAATCCACTTTATAATGCTACTGTAGGAACAGTTAATTATAGTAAATACACTGGAATTACAAATAATACTTTTCTAGAATGGCGATTTAATGGTGGTTATCGCATTACTGGTAAGTTAGGGTTAACTAAGCAAAATGACGAGGCTAATGTTTTCTTGCCAGCAGGACATACTGCTTTTGCTAATATTACTGATTATAACTCGGAAGCTTATGCTACTAGGGGTTCATATGATCGCTCAAACTCAAGTTTCTTTAATTATGACGCTAGTTTGGTAGGTGATTACAGTAAGACCTTTGGCAAGAATTTGATTTTTGCAACTTTGGGATTCTCTGTTGCTGAACAGCAAAGTCAAGCTACAGCAATCTCTGTTATTGGTTTTCCAAATAATAGATTGGATGAAATTTTTTATGGTAATGCATACCGAAATGGAAGTAGACCAAGTGGACAAAACAATATAAGTAGAAGATTTTCTTCATTTGCCAACTTTAACTATACCTACGATAGAAGATTTCTATTCGACTTAGCCTTAAATATTGATGGTTCTACGCAGTTCGGCGAATTGAACAGGTATGCACCGTTTGGAGCTGTAGGTTTTGGATGGAATATCCACGAAGAAAAATTTATGCAGTCAGCACTTCCGTATATTAATAGGTTGAAAATTCGTGGAGGATTAGGGACTACAGGTAGTCAGCAATTTCCGCCTTATATGGCTATCACAACATATGGATACAATACCGGTCAAGATTATTTAGGATCTTATGGTGCATCTGTATTAGGTTATGGAAATCAGAATCTTAAATGGCAAGAAACATTGAAATACAATATGGGAGCAGATCTTGCTTTTGGAGCAGATCGTTTTATTTTGCGATTAGATGCTTATTATGAGATTACAAACAATCTATTATTGGATGTAAATACTCCTCCCTCACTAGGTGTTAGTACCTATAAGGAAAATATGGGTAAACTAGCCAACAAAGGCATTGAAGGAAATTTGAATGCTTTTATCTTTAAGCCAGGACAATCTAAGGTTTCATGGTCCGTTTTTGTGAATGCTATTCACAATAGAAATGAAATAAAAGAGATATCGAATGCATTGAAAAAAATGAATGAAGCTAACGATCAAAACGATCAAAATAGACCTCAGCAGCGTTATCAAGAAGGTAAGTCTGTGAATTCTATATGGGCTGTATTATCGGCTGGTATAGATCCAAGTACTGGTCAAGAATTATTTTATGATCGTAATGGACAATTAACGTATGTATGGAATGCAGAAGATAAAGTGATTGTTGGCGATGGAATTCCAAAGGTTAGTGGAAATCTAGGAACTAATATGACATACAAAGGAATCCAATTTGGCGCTTACTTTAGTTATCAATTAGGTGCTAAACAATATAACCAGACATTAGTAGATCATGTTGAAAATGCAAATTTGAGTATGAATGTTGATGAACGTGTGTTATTAGATCGTTGGACAAAACCAGGTGATGTGACATTTTTTAAGGGTTTGAGTGATGTTGAAGGTAATACTGTTACTTCTATAACAAATGCAACTTCGAGATTTATGCAAAAGAATAATTTCTTGAATTTTACTAGTATTTCGCTAGGTTACATTTTGCCCGAAGCTTGGACAAGCAAATGGAAGTTAAAAAACACAAGGCTTAACCTTCAAGGAAATAATATATTCCAAATGTCTAGTATTCAAGTGGAAAGAGGTCTTGCTTATCCATTTGCTCGAAACTTTACATTTAGTTTAAACACATCATTCTAAATATTGATATTATGAATTATAAAGTATTTTTTATAGCGCTAACTGCAGTTGCAATGTCATCAAGTAGCTGCACAAAATGGTTAGATGTGCAACCTAAAACAAATATTTCAGAACGTGTTTTATTTGAAGATGAGCAAGGTTTCAAGGATGCATTAATAGGTGTTTATGTAAAAATGGCTAGTGCTGAATTGTATGCTAAGGAATTTACTATGGCTACAATGGATGTATTTGCGCAGCAATATGATGTTAGTGGAAATACCAATCAATATTATGAATTTGGTCGTTACAACTATAGCAATGCTGCGGTACAAAGTAGAGTGAACCAATTTTGGAATTCTTCGTACAATGCTATCGCAAACCTTAATAATCTATTAACAAACCTTGAAGGTAAAGAAAATTTATTCTCTGAAGGTAATTATGAGTTGATAAAAGGTGAAGCTTTAGCCTTGCGCGCTTATTTACATTTTGATTTATTCAGAGCTTTCGGCCCTATTCCTGCTGTAGGAATGCAAAACGAAAGTATTCCGTATGTGGATGTTTTTGAAATGAAGGTTAAGCCAAACTTAACAGGTCAAGAATTTATAAATAAATGTATGCAAGATTTGAATGATGCCATTTCTTTGTTGTCAGCACACAAGTCTGTCAATTATGGTCTTGCTGATCCTTTCAAATCACATACGCGTAATCACCTTAATTATTGGGCTGCAAATGGATTGAAAGCACGTATTTCCTTATATGTTGGTGATAAGTCTACGGCTTTGCAAAGTGCTCGTGTTGTAATCGATAATGCAGCATTATTTCCATTTATTCAGCGTAATAACTTAGCTGGAACTGCACCTAATCGTACCTTCTTATCAGAACAATTGTTTGGTATTTATATTCCAACATTGAAAGACATAAATGATGGCTTGTTCAGAAGCTCATCGGGGTCGAGTGTTTTAACTAATAAGGAGTCTTTTTTTACAGAGGTTTACGAAAGTTCAAGTACTGATTTTAGAAAGATTTTTTTATTTAATACTGATGGTACTACAAGTCAACTATATCCAGTTAAATATTATACAGATGATATTCAAACAGATTTACTCAATACAAAGAGAGTACCATTATTAAGACTTTCTGAGGTATGTTATATTGCTGCCGAAGCAAGTGTAGATCCTATTGAAAAAATCAAATATTTGAACTTGGTACGTACAAATAGAGGGTTAGGTTCTTTGAGCAATGATTTGATAGAAAGTCAAATTGAGCTGGAGATTTTTAAAGAATATCGTAAGGAATTTTATCAAGAAGGACAGTTGTTTTTTTATTATAAACGAAATAATACGCAACGAATTTCAGGTTATGGTCAAGATATGACAGATCAGCAATATGTGCTACCAAGACCAAATGATGAAATTGAATTCAATAATTAATACTATTATGAACTTGAAAAAATATATATCTATACTATTTGTGGTGACTTTGTGTTTAGCACAAATAGGATGTAAGAAAGATAAAATGCTTTCCTATAATTTTGGATCTGGAATAGCGATTTATAAAAATGGAATTGACGAGGGTAGAGATAGTCTTACCGTTTCATTCGCTGTCAAGAATGAAACGGTAAGTTCAGATACTATTGAGCTTCCGTTAAGGATATTAGGACATTTGTCTAATCAAGATAGAGAGGTTAAGTATGGTATAATAGAGGGAGAGACTACTGCTGATCGAGCTAATTATGATTTATTACCTGCCGTAATTCCTGCTAATAGCTATGAGGGGGTGTTAAGACTTAAAGTCAATAAAACTGAATCTCTGAAGACTAAAGAAGCAAAAATTTGGATTACTTTATTGGATTCGGATGAATTTCGTGTAGGACCCAAAGAGCAAATGACATACCTTATAAAAATCAATGATTACTTGACTAAGCCTGCTTCATGGCACGACATTCGATTTGGCGAATATAGTCAAGCTAAATATGGTTTGATTATACGTGAAACAGGATATACTGACTTCGCTGGGCTTCACCCAGAGGTATTATTGTTTATAGTTGGCAAGTGTCGTAATACACTTAATGAATATATACAAATTAATGGTGCAGAAATGCTTGATGAAAATCAGCTACCTGTACGATTTCCTTAACCTTTAACTTCCATAAATATGAAATTCATTATATCTGTATGTAGTAAAATAGGAGTTTTACTTTTCGTACTTATGCAAATCTCTTGTTATAAAGACAAGGGAAATTATGATCTTCAAGAAATAAACAAAATCACTATATTGAAAAATGGTAGTGATACATTGAAGGTTAATCAGTTTGATTCTTTAAAAGTGGAAACCTTGTTGGAGCAATCTCTATTAACAGGAGAGGATAATCTCACGTACAAATGGTCCGTTTTTCTATCTAATCCGCCTATAACAGGATTAATAGATGAAGTATTGTCTACAGAAAAGAACCTGAATGTTCAATTTGGACTTCGTCCAGATACTTATACCCTTCTTTACACTGTTACCGATAAAAACACGGGTGTTTCCACTTTTAAGAAATATTTGTTGCAAGTTTCGAGTCGCTTGAGTGAAGGATGGCTTATGATAAGTCAAAGTAATGATGGTAAAAGAGATGTAGGATTACTTCATCCTGATGGATATGCTATTCCCAGCTTATTGAGCTCTGCTAATCCAGACCTTATGATACCATCAAATTTACATACTGTACGTGTATTAACTACATTTTTTGGAGGGTCTCAGGATATATTTCTCCTCGGAGAAAATGAATCTGTACGCGTGAAGTATACCGATTTTACACTGGTAAATAAGGGTAGTGACTGGTTTGTCGAGAAGAATTTAAATTCAAAACCTCAAGAATTTAAGTACGATATGGTCGGTTCTAATGCTTTTTATTTGAATAATGGTAAGATTTATTCCAATCAAATTGACTTTAGATTTGGGGTGCCTGTAGCTGGTAATTATAGATTGTCCCGTTATTTTATTACTTCCCAAAGTAGTGATGCAGGGATATTCTATGATGAAATTGGTAAGCGATTTATTAATTACGCGAGCAAAAAGTTTAATAATTTTTCTGTCCAAGCTAATGCGCCATTTGATATGAGTAACGTAGGTATGGATGTGATGTTTGGTGGGGTTGCTCCAATGAGTCAGTATAGTTTTTTGATGAAAGACAGTCAACAAAAAGCGCATGTACTTCGAATACATAGTGCTGGTTTAGCTGTCGGAAAATACCCTGTTGATAATGCGGAGAAAATTCTTCAAGCGACATCAGTTGCGTTCTCGGGTCTTTATTTTCATATATATTATGCTGTTGATAATGAGTTGTATTTGTTGGATGTAGAGAAAAATAGTTCAAAATTGATCTATACTTTTCCGCAAGGAACAGATATTACTACGTTGACGTTAAAACAAACAGTTAGTAGTTGGGTCAGTTTTCCAGATAATAATAGAACATTGGCTGTAGGAACCTATGATCAGCAAGAAGGAAAGGTTTATGTATTTTCTATCGATAATTTGGGCGAATTTACAAATGATAATTATTCAAAACTGTATGAAGGTCTTGATAAGCCTATTTCATTAGTATATAAAAATAGAAAGTAATGAAAAGTAAACTCATTATAATATTATTTTTTATTTGCAATAGTGTTTTTGCACAGCAAAATGCTGTTTCAGCTTTTGTATCTATCCCATCGGTAGCAAATCAAATAAAGAATCTCAATAATGTGAATGATCTAGATCGTATTTATCAAGCTTTTCAAAAAGATTTTCCGGAGGAAAAATTTGAACAGGTTCATTTTTTATTAGATCAGGTGCATGTTGCGGCAGCAGATAAATTGTTGCTATGGAATAATAATGATGAAGCTATTAAGGTTATTCTTAAAATACAGAATCCTCAAGAGCGAAATCGAATGATGAAAAGTCTGCCAACTACTAGTTGGCAGACTAAATCTGTAGATTCTTTAGCAAAGGTGTTTAGTTTAAATATTGCCAAAAGCGAGGCTAAATTGTATCAGCAATATTTTACCTATGCGGAAATATTGAATTATACAGGTAGATATCAGGAATCTTTACTCTTTTTGGAAAATCATGGAGAAATTGAAAGTCTTATTCTTAAACATCCATATCTGTTTATTGAGCTCTATCGTAAGAATAATAAACCTTTGCTTGCTATGCCAATTTTAAGTGAAATTATAAAGTCTGGTAAAGGGAATGTCTCTTCTCGAGAATTACTTCACGAAATATGGAATGAAGCTTATGGTGGGGATAAAGGTTTTGAAGCTTATTATCAAGAACAATTAGCTTTTATTCGTAAAGAAAAAGAAAATGGTATTAGGGATAGAATGCTATCTTATAAAGCCCCAGATTTTGAATTAATGGATTTAAATGGTAATACTGTTAGTTTGAAAGATCTTCACGGGAAAGTGGTTTTTTTAGATTTTTGGGCAACATGGTGTGGTCCTTGTTTAGCATCATTCCCTACGATGCAACGTGTGTTGGATAAGTATAAGAGCAATAAAGATGTTGTGTTTTTATTTGTGAACACAATGGAAAAATCAATGGATGGAAATCAACGTAAAGAAAAGATTGTCCAAATCCTTAAAAAGAATAAATTGAATTTTCAGGTTTTATTAGACCAACAAGTGAATGGAAAATATGATTTGGTCAATAGATTTAAAGTGTCAGGTATTCCCGCTCAATTTGTTATAGATAAAAAGGGGCAAGTACGGTTTGCATTGAAAGGATTTGATGGAAGTTCGGATGGCTTGATACAAGAAATTGATTTATTGGTAGAAGAAACATTAAAATTTTAAAGAAGAGATGGTTAAAAAAAATTATATAATTGTGACTGCACTGTTAATTTCTTGTTTCAGTCAAGATGTTTATAGTCAGAAATACAGCGGATTGCAGCCAAAAGTTGACGCTTATTTTGCTGAACGTTTGAGATCAATGGATGAGGAAACGCATCTGATTTCTTTTGGTCAAAAAAGTGAAATCAAACTAGGTAAGGTAGAAGAAGGGAAATCTTTTGTTTGGGAAAGATGGAAATCAAAAGTTTTGCAAACAGATAGCTTACCTGTATGGAGTACAAATTTGGAAAATAGAGATAGTATTTCTATTCATCATTGGGAATTGAAGAAAGAAGATCCTATGCCTTTTTATTTTGTTCGGAAAAGTGATGATGAAAATCGAAAACATGCTCTTTTTTTAAATTTACACGGTTCTGGGCCTAAGAATTCTGAATTCAAAAATACGTTAGCGTGGACATTACGTTTTGAAGATAAGCCATCTGCTTATTTTATACCCCAGATACCTAACGAAAAGCGTTATCGTTGGTGGTACAAGCCTGTTCAATACGCTTGGGAACGTATGTTCAGATTAGCTATGTTGAATGATCAAATTGATGCGCATAAAATGTATGTTATGGGGATTTCTGAAGGTGGTTATGGAAGTCAGCGACTGGCCGCTTTCTATGCAGATTATTTAGCAGGAGCTGGTCCAATGGCAGGTGGTGAACCTTTAAAGAATGCTCCTCCCTTGAATTTTAGAAATATTGCATTTTCTTTAGAAACTGGAGAGCATGATAGAGGATTTGGACGAAATCGCCTAACTACCATTGCTAAAGAAGAGTTTCAAAAACTAGCAACTGAGAATCCAGGTCAATTTATTAATAAAATTCAGTTACAGCCAAACAAAGGTCACGGAATTGATTATACAGTGACATCTCCATGGTTGGTTAATTACACTAGAAATTCTCATCCTAAGCATATTTCTTGGGTATTATTCCCAATGGATGGAAGATATAGAAAGGGGTTTTATAACATTATCTTGAACAAACCTCTTGCTATAAAAGAAGGCGATGAGTATGATAGACTTGTGTTTGATATTCAATTTCATGAAAATACAATTAATGTCAAAGTGGAGTTAATGAATAATGAAATGACAGAAACTAAAAAAGTAGAAGATTTAGATTTTTCTATTTTCTTGGATAATAATTATATCGATTATAGTAAAAAAGTGAAAGTATTCGTTAATGATAAATTAATGTTTGACAAAAAAGTGAAAACGGATCTTTCTAATATGATAGAGAGTTGTGCTATATTCGGTGATCAAGACCGTATTTTCCCTAGTAAGATAGATATTTCTATTTAGTGGATTAGTATATCTATTGTTAGGAAACTAGACTTTCTAAAATGGTTTCTTAAAAACAGGATAACCCAGTCATAAACATGATGCTGGCGTTATCCTGTTTTTTTTTCTTAAGGTTTTGTAGCTTAAAAATGGATTTAATACCTACTTCTTATTAAATGGGTTTCATATAAAGTGTTAATCTCACAAGAATTTCACCTTCTTCATCTCTATCAGCCGTCTCTCTCACAAAGATGACTTCATTTGGTGTATGCTTTTTCAGCATCAAAAGTTCATCCTCTGCCTCAGCATTTTCACTAGTTAAATGGTAAGAAAGACCAGAACGTTTGATTTTTAAGTCAATCGGCTTTTCATAATCCGGAAGAAAAAAAGATACTAAATTTTCATTTTTGAAGTCATAAATTGTTTTATAACCAAGGATTTCACTTGTAGATTCAGTTATTTTTCCATCTCTAATGATTTCTCGATCTTCTTTTACTACAATATATTTGCCTTTAATAGATTCTGAAACTATGCTGTCTTGCTGAACAATTGTTGTAGTTGAAATTGCTCCTTCAGTTGCCGTTGATTGGCTATCAGATTTTTTATCTACGCTAGTCTGGCAACTAGTTCCCATAAAAAGGAGTAATGTTGCGATTAATGTAATGTATTTCATTCTTTATTACACTAAATAGTTGGCTTAAACTATTACATTTTTTATAGCTTCCAAATGAAATGTACTACTTGTTGCACATTCACTTTGTTCATTACATTATTTTATGCAAATGCAAAAATAACCTTCTTAGAGTTTTTTTCTTTTGAAGTACTACAATCTACCTTACCTTTGTGATATGAATTTACCTAAGAAATTGTTGCTAATTATATGTGTTTTTACAATTGTAGCTGTTAGTAAGGCACAAGATTTTCATAAGGAATCCAAAAATAGAAATCTTAAAATCCTCCTTATTTCTGACTTGAATGATAGTTATGGTGCTGTCACTTATAGTAAGGAATTACATGATGTGGTGTCCCGAGTGAAAGATATCAAGCCTGATATTATTCTGTGTGGCGGTGATATGGTCGCTGGGCAAAAGGCATCTTTAACAAAGGGTCGATTGGATTCTATGTGGACAGCGTTTGATCGTGCTGTATTGGACCCTATATATCAGTTGGGGGTTCCATTTGGATTTACAATGGGTAACCATGATGCTTCACCGAGTTTTCTATTGGATAGGGAGTCGGCTTCTTCTTTTTGGAGCACACATAAGCATAAGGCAAATTTGACCTATGTCGATGATACTCATTTTCCATATTACTTTTCTTATATCAAGAACAATGTTTTTTTTATTAGTTGGGATGCTTCTTCAGCATATATCCCGGAGGCAGTAAAAGAATGGATGCAGCAACAGTTGGTATTACCCGTAGCTAAGGAGGCGCGTGCACGCATAGTATTGGGGCATCTGCCTTTGTATGCTATTGTAGCGAGCAAAAATAAAAAAGGCGAGGTGATTGAAGAAGCAGATGAAACATTGGATTTTTTGAAAGCTAATAAAGTAGATATGTATATATCGGGACATCAACATGTATATTATCCAGCAACCAAAGAGCAATTGACCTTGCTAAATGCGGGATGTCTTGGTGGTGGCCCTCGTGAACTAATGGGGCACAGTGGTGCTGCATCAAAGGCATACGCTATATTGGAGTTGCCGAAGCGAAAGACCATAGAATCGATTAAGATCACTGGCTACGAGCCGGCCAACCATCGTCCTATTTTGATGGAGTCCTTGCCTGATTCTGTAAGTGGGATGAATGGCACAATTTATAAACTGAAATAGTTTTAGATATAATCTATCTCGAGTTTATAGATATAATGAGTACGTGTAAGAAGTTTTCGATAAAGCTTAAATAATATAAAAGGGAACACTAAGGTTCCCTTTTATAATTAACTTATTAACGTAAAATCGATTTGTCTTTTTTCTAAATCTACTTTCTTGACTTTGATTTGTACTTCATCACCCAATTGGTACGTTTTTTTCTTACGCTGGCCAATGATAGCGTAGTTTTTCTCGTCTAGTGTATAGAAGTCATCTGTGATATCTCTCAGACGAACCATACCCTCACATTTGTTCTCTTCGATCTCTACATACATACCCCATTCTGTTACACCAGATACGATACCTGTATATTCAATACCGATTTGATCTAGTAAGAATTCAGCTTGTTTGTATTTGATGGATGCTCTTTCAGCTTCAGCAGCTCTTTTTTCCATCTGCGATGAATGTTCACACAATTTCTCGTAATGCTCTGTATTTACATTGTTGCCACCATCCAAATAGAATTGCAACAAACGATGTACCATCACATCGGGATAGCGACGGATAGGGGAGGTAAAGTGTGTATAGTAATCAAATGCTAGACCGTAGTGCGATGTGCGTTTTGTCGTATATATCGCTTTCGCCATGGAGCGTACTGCAAGTGATGTCAAAAGGTTTTGTTCTTTGCTACCCTCAATCTTGGACATTAATACGTTTATCGATTTTGCTGTTTCTTTATCTGTTTTAGTATTTAGCTTGTGGCCAAATTTCGCAGCAAATAAAGAGAAGCTCGCTAAAGAGTCCGGTTTAGGGACATCGTGAAAACGATATACAAAGCCTAATCTATTTTTGGTAGACCCTTGTTTGCCGATGTATTCTGCTACCTTACGATTCGCTAATAACATGAAGTCTTCAATCAACTTGTGTGCATCTTTACGAACTTTAGTATATACGCCCAACGGTTTTCCGTTTTCATCAAGTTTGAATTTTACCTCTTCTGTTTCAAAACTAATAGCACCGCTTTTGAATTTACGCTCGCGCAAGATATAAGCTAGTTCATTAAGTTTTAATATTTCTTCCGAATAGTCACCTTCTTTATTCTCAATGATCTCTTGTGCTTCTTCGTACGTAAATCTACGATCCGAGTGTATGATAGTTCTACCGAACCATTGGTCTACAACATTTGCACTGTCGTCAATCTCGAATACAGCAGAGAAACATAACTTATCTTCATGTGGACGAAGGGAGCACAAATTGTTGGATAGACGCTCCGGAAGCATCGGTATTACACGATCTACGAGGTATACCGAAGTACCACGTTGGAAAGCTTCTTTGTCCAATGTGCTATCGGGTGTTACGTAGTAGGAGACGTCAGCAATATGTACGCCGATCTCGTAATTTCCATTCGCTAATGTTTTAAAAGAAATGGCATCATCGAAATCTTTTGCATCCAATGGATCGATTGTAAATGTTGTTGTATTTCTAAAATCTCTACGCTTAGCAATTTCTTCAGGACTGATGTTTTCAGCAATTTCATTAGCTGCATTTTCTACCGCTTTAGGAAATTCTAAAGGGAAGCCATAGTCTGCTAAAATGGCATTCATCTCGGTGTTATTCTCTCCTTTTTTTCCTAAAACAGCCTTTACTTTTCCGATCGGGTTTTTAGCATTTTTCGGCCATTCGAGAATTGTGACTAAGACCTTTTCTTCATGCTTTGCGCCGTTCAGATTGTTCAATGGAATGAAGATATCGTGGAGCATTTTGCGATCATCCGGAAGGAAGAAAGCATAGGTCTCGGAGATGCTTATGGTACCGGTAAAATCGGTCTTTGCACGTTGCAAAACTTCAATAACTTCACCCTCTCTTTTCTTCCCTTTTTTGCGCTCGTAAACATGTACTTTGACGATGTCATTATGTAGTGCTTGACGGAGTTTTCGAGGGGATACAAAGATGTCGTTTTCCAACTCATCTTCTGGTACAATGTAAGCAGAACCATCTGCTGTCATATCTACTTTTCCTGTGATGTAAACCTGAAGCTGACGAAGCTTGAACTTGCCGCGTTCGGGTTGTAAAAATGGACTTGACTTGGATGTGCTGTCCAGTATTTCGGCTATGGCAACCTTGGAGTCTGTGTCGTTTATGTTGAGCTTTGAAGCAACTTGTTTATAGTTCAAAAGTTTGTTTCCCGATTTTTCGAACACATCGATTATCATCTGTGTCAACACTTCTTTGTACGGGTTTTCTTTTTTTGTTTTCATGTAGTTATACTCTTGTTTTAAGAGACCATCCCTGTACTAAGGGTAGGGTAGTGGTCGCTACTGACGTAGTAGTTTTTCTTAATAATATCTAAGATACAAAATAGAAGCCAAAGTCTTAATGTAGCTGCATTTGGCTTGTAATGTTGTTTATTTACGTTGTTGGTATATTTTTTATTTATTTTAGCTTGTTTAATATATTGATAAATAGTGTATTGTGTTTGTTTATGCTAAATATTAACTGCTTTTATGCTTGTTTTAGGCCTATTTTGTTTTTAATGGTAAAATTGGCTTAATTTTTAGGTTAATTAAAAATGTATTTTAGCTTTGTTAATGTATTTGTTTTTAATAGGTTAGTGTTTGTTTAGCTAAAATAAATAACCACTGTTTTTTATTCAAAAAATGGCTTAAAACTGGTAATAGGTGGTTTTAAATTATTTAAAATTTAAAATCAACCATTACCAGTTTTATTTAAAAATATAGTGCTTTACGGCTGTTTGTTTTGGCAAGAATCGCAAATTCCTACGGCGTTAATAGCGATGCCATGAAGGGAAAAATTCGGCGGAAGGTTGATCTTTGGTACGGTTATCTCGTCTAAGCAAAATACAGAATTGCATACTGAACAGATAAAATGTACATGCTGGTCATGGTGGTGGTGAGCGCTACATTTGGTCGAACAGATGGCATAGGTAGCGGTGCCGTTTAAGTCAAAGACTTTGTGTAGAATTCCTTTATCCTCAAAACTAGAAAGTATGCGATATAGTGTTACGCGATCGATTTCACTACCTAATATTTTCTCCAGTTCTGGTTGTGATATCGCGGTATTTTTTTCGGAAACCATTTGCAAAACACGAAGCCTTGGTTGCGTTACTTTGAGGTTGTATGATTTCAAAATAGAACCAAATTCTCTATGCAAAATGTCTTTATCGTCTACGGATTCTGATGTCTTCATATTATGTAAAATTACATAAAATAATAGGTATAAAAAAGCCCCTCAATTTTATGATTGAGAGGCTTATATTTTGGGCAAAATTGGAAGGTATTATTTACCTGCAGCTTTTGCGTGATCTGCCAAAAATTGTGCTAGACCGCTATCTGTTAAAGGGTGTTTTAGAAGGGCTGTAATTACAGATAATGGACCTGTCATTACATCAGCACCGATCTTAGCACAGCCTAATAAATGAGCGCTGTGACGAACAGATGCAGCAAGGATTTGTGTAGGGAAACCATAGTTGTCATAGATTAATCTGATCTCTTCGATTAGGCCTAATCCGTCTACAGAAATATCATCCAAACGACCAACGAAAGGGGATACATAAGTAGCACCAGCTTTGGCTGCCAATAATGCTTGGCCCGCAGAAAATACCAATGTACAGTTTGTCTTGATTCCTTTGTTGCTAAAGTATTTTATCGCTTTGACACCGTCTTTGATCATAGGGATTTTAACTACGATTTTCGGATCTAAAGCAGCTAAAGCTTCACCTTCTTTGATCATGTTTTCGTAATCTGTAGCAATTACCTCTGCACTTACATCACCGTCCACGATTTCGCAAATTGCTTTGTAATGATTGATTACATTTTCTTGACCAGAGATACCTTCTTTAGCCATTAAGCTTGGATTAGTAGTTACACCATCTAATACTCCTAAATCTTGAGCTTCCTTGATTTGAGCCAAATTGGCTGTGTCTATAAAAAATTTCATTTTATTTGAAGAATGATATTGTGTTTAAAAATAAGTTATTAAAAACTATCTTTTATTTTATCTGTTACAAATGTAGTTATTTCTTTAGATTTACACGACGCCATTTTAAGTATTAATAACAGTATGCAATTATTCAGGTCTCTTCGTTACCCTAATTTTCGATTAAGCATTATTGGACAATCGATATCGTTGATAGGTACATGGATGCAGCGGATAGCGATAAGTTGGATGGTCTACGAGTTAACCGATTCCATGTTTTGGTTAGGTTTTGTTTCTTTTATATCCTTATCCCCCTCTTTATTTTTATCTCCTTTTATAGGGTCTTTCGTGGATGGACGCTCGAAATATAAATTGGTTGTTATCACGCAAATCTTATTAATGATCCAAGCTGGTCTACTTACTCTGGTCGTGTATCTCGGTATGGCCAATGTGTATTGGCTTTGTATCTTAGGGTTTATACAAGGCGTTATTAATGCTTTTGATGTGTTAGGAAGACAGTCTTTGTTATCTTATTTAGTAGGTAGTAGGAAAGATTTACCTAATGCAATAGGCTTAAATTCATCGGTATTTAACGCTACGCGTATGATAGGCCCTGCAGTGGGTGGTTTTCTTTTAAGCTCCTATGGAGAATTGGTGTGTTTCTCTGTAAATTTTGTCAGTTTTGTTCCTGTTTTGATAACATTATTTTTGATGAATGTAGATGAGTCGGCAGGAGAAGGGAAGATGACAAAGGGCTCTACTTGGCAGGGCTTGGTTGATGGATTTGATTATTTAAAACGCTCTCCTCATCTTGCTTCGTTGATTATTATCATGTCCTTCTCTAGTTTAATAGTGATTCCTTATACCTCTTTGCTGCCTGCTGTAGCACGAGATTTGTTTGATGGTAATGAAACTACCTTCTCGTGGTTTGAATCTGCTGCAGGTTTTGGAGCCATGATAGGTGCAATACGAATGGCGACACTCAAATCTGGGGACAACCTTAGGTATAGGGTATTATTTGCAGCTCTGATTATGGGGGCATCGTTGATTTTATTAGCGTACTCGCATCATCTATTCTCGGCACTGTTGTTTACGGTAGCTGTTTCCTTTGCTATGATGATGCAAAACTCCAGCGTAAATACATACATACAAACACATTCAATGTCCGCCTATAGAGGGCGAATCATGTCTTATTATGTAATGGCTTTTCAAGGGGTATTTCCTATCGGTAGTTTGATTATTGGCGCCATAGCTGAGGGCATAGGTATCAAGTCTACCTTGTATATGATGGGTGGTTTAGGCGTGATGATATCGGTTTGCTATTATGTCTACCTAAGGATGCATATTCATCGCAAATTATTTAGTCAGAAAGGAAGTTAAATCCTCTTTAGAGCAAAAGGCTCCAGTAATAGTTATTTACTGGAGCCTTTTGTATAGGTTGAACTATAGTATTAGTCTTGGTTCTCTTCGATCCAAAGTCCATCGGATTTGATGATATTGATCAGTTCATCTAATGCATTTGCTGAGGAGACATTCTTTTTTACGACTTCTTGTCCGCGATACAAAGTGATTTTGTCTGGACCAGCACCTACATACCCATAATCGGCATCTGCCATCTCACCTGGGCCATTCACAATACAACCCATGATACCAATTTTTAGACCTTTCAAATGATTGGTACGGCTACGAATCATTTGGGTCGTCTCTTGAAGATCGAAAAGTGTACGTCCGCAGCTAGGGCAGGAGATGTATTCTGTTTTAGATATACGAGATCGTGTCGCTTGTAATATTCCGAATGATATAGATACTAATTTATCCATAGCGGTAGCTGGAGAGTCAATCCAAATACCTGATCCTAACCCATCAATCAATAGCGCTCCCAAATCTGTCGCTGCATAAAGTTGAAGTTTTGAGATAGGCTCTTCAGGATTCATAATATCACCTATTGGTCCTGAAAAATCCGCTGCTTTATATGTTCGTCTTATTATTACGGGGTTATCAATTCCAATCTCTTGCAGGTTCGCAAAAAATTGGCGTTGGTCTGCCATCCCATGTAAATGATCTGTTTCTACCAAAAATACTACTGTTTTATCCAATTGTAGATTTTCAAAATCTACTGTAGCTAGGTCATCATTAGATATCCTTACGAGATTTAAAACAGTGTCTTTATGCGTGGCAGCATTGTATTCTGCCAAGCTGTAGATTGGGTGTATATTACTTTTATTCTTTAGGCTGTACCATGTTTGGTAATTGTACAATTGTTTTAAGTTACCGGGCATTGTAAAGGAGGGTAACGCGTCTCCTAAATATACAAAATCTACAGATTGATCTCCCATGTGGTACTTGTCATTGATGGCATCGTACCTATAGCCTACCTCGGAAAGAATAAATGGATCTTTTAGATTTTTGCTGGAGATATCGACGATTACACGTGGAACTAATGATCCCCCTACGAAGGTATTTACTTCTTGTGAAATATAAGGTCTTGCTGTGCTATCATTCGAAAGTGTTAGGATCTCTCGTTGATCAGTATTTGCGAGCTCTGCAGCACGCTTACTGTATCTATTGACTAAGGCAATTGCTACAGGTGCTTCTTTTTCGGGTTCTTCTGTCAAGGAAACGCGTACTGTATCTCCTAGACCATCTTCCAATAGCGTACCAATACCTACAGCAGATTTAATACGACCATCTTCTCCATCACCTGCCTCTGTCACGCCAAGGTGCAGTGGATAGTTCATGTCCTCGGCTACCATACGTTCTACTAATAACCTATAGGCTTGTACCATCACCATAGGATTTGAGGATTTCATAGAAACACATAGGTTGTGGAATTTTAGATCCTCACAGATACGTATAAATTCCATCGCCGATTCGACCATTCCCTCTGGCGTATCGCCATATCTACTCATGATACGGTCTGACAGTGATCCATGATTCGTACCTATACGCATAGCAGTACCATATTCTTTGCAGATGTTTACTAAGGGAGCAAATTTTTTGTAGATGCGGTCTAGCTCTGCTTGATACGCATGGTCAGTATAATCGATTTGATCAAATTTTTTCTTATCTGCATAGTTACCAGGATTGACACGTACTTTTTCTATTAGTCGTGCTGCAACCTCTGCGGCATTTGGTGTGAAATGTATATCGGCTACCAATGGAACATTATACCCTCTAGCGCGAAGTTCTTTTTTGATGTTGCCTAGGTTCTCCGCTTCTTTGATACTTGGTGCCGTGATACGTACGTACTCACAACCAGCATCGACCATACGAATTGTTTGCTCGACAGAACCCAAAGTGTCCATTGTATCTATAGTGGTCATACTTTGGATACGGATAGGATTATCTCCCCCCATCGGAATGTCACCAATTTGTACTTCGCGTGTGCGAAATCTCGAATAAGTTAGCTTGGAATCGCAATAGCCACCTGGTAATATCAATGTATTTTGTGCCTTCATCGTATGGGCAAAGTTAGCGATTTATAGGATTAATAGCTATTAATCTTTAGAGAATTAGCGGCTCCTGTAAAGTTAATAATGTATTTTTTGTCGGCTGCTTCATAATTCGGTGTTTCGTAGGAATCGCCTACTTTTTCAAAACCTTCTAATTTATTAGATGATAATAGAGTCGACATCAGCACACGACAGGCTGCATCTTTAGGGAGTGCAATCTGACAGGACGATGCTGCAGAATTTAATTCTATAGTAGTTTCTCCATTAATAGGCATTCCCAATTTGAAGTTGATCCTTGCCGCACCCGAATTGATCGTTAAGTTGGCTAATTTGTACTTACTGAAATCACCTATGAAGGAGGCTGCTCCCATATTTATTTCCATATCCCAAGTAGGGTTTTCGTTAAGTGAGAAAGTGATTTTTGGGTTATTTTTCGTGTCGCCTTTTACGACACTGCTTATATCGATTACTTTGTCGGTGTTGTCTTCTGATTCATTTATTTTTAAGCCGATATTTTGTGACGTACTAGCTTGAAGTAATTCACTACTAGGAATACTATCCATTTGTAAGGCAACGGCACCAATATTTAAATTAAGTTTGACATTTTCAACACCTTCACTAAAAGGACTTATTAGGCTAGGAACGATTTGGCTACTGTCTATATTTTCATTTTTTGTAATGTGATCTACCATATTTAATCGTTTGTCAGAGGTCATCCCTACATAACCTAGGTATAAACACAAGCCAATATTTATAATCGATAGCGGTAAGGTACCATTCTTCTTGTTTTGGAAGATTAGATTAACGCCCAGAGAGATAACTAATAATGGCCAATAAGGTAAAATTGCCCAAAAGTTGAACCTGATGACATCAAAATTGTGTAATAAGGCTATTATACCAAAAAATATGAACCATATACCTGTTGAAATCTTTTCTTTCATAGTAAGTTAAATATAATGTTTACTTTGAATTATGCAAACAAAGGTAAGCTGTTATGTTTATTATTTATCCCCAAATAGGCATTCCAATCCTATTATTCGGTGAAAGGATTTATTTTCTCGGTAAGTGAACTTATCTATTTGTTCTTAATTGATAAACAATTCACTCATTTTTGAGTTACTATAGTATTAAATATGTATTTTAGCACCTGAGCGTATAATTATATAATATGATCTTTTATTATTTTGGTGAATATTTATTACTCCTGAAAAAGGTCTTCAAAAGACCGGAGAAATGGCGGATATATTGGAGAGAGACCATGCATGAAATGAGTGATATTGGAATCGGTTCTTTAGGACTTATTATCATTATATCCACATTTATTGGTGCTGTAATGACGATGCAGATTGCATTTCAGTTGGATTCTGATTTTATTCCAAATTCAATTATTGGGCAAATCAACCGAGATTCTAATATCTTGGAATTAGGACCTACCATTTCTGCCCTAGTATTGATGGGCAAAGTAGGGTCTTCTATATCTTCACAAATCGGATCTATGCGTGTCACCGAACAAATTGATGCCTTAGAGATTATGGGGATTAATGCAGCAGGCTATTTAATCCTTCCCAAAATTATTGCAGGTATTGTGATGGTTCCTGTTTTGGTAATAATAGCTATTTGTTGTGCACTTATAGGTGGTATGCTAGGTGGTATTTTGACAGGTGCTGTTAGCCAGACGGATTATATATTGGGTATTCAAGCTGGATTTAATGGTTTTACTATAGCTGTAGCGATGGTAAAAGCATTTGTTTATGGCTTTATTATCACGTCTATTCCTGCATACAAAGGATTCTACGTACGTGGTGGTGCTTTGGAAGTTGGTCAAGCGGGTACTAGAGCGGTTGTGATAGGTTGTATCACGATTTTAGCCAGTGATTACCTGATTACAGCATTGATGTTATAATCCTATTTTATTTATGATTGAAATTCAAAATATACATAAATCATTTGGTACTAATGAAGTGCTCAAAGGTATAGATGCCATATTTGATCCAGGGAAAGTTAGTCTTATTATCGGTGGCTCTGGATCTGGAAAAAGTACTTTATTAAAATGTATTGTAGGCTTACATGCTCCAAATCAAGGAAAGGTATTTTTCGATAAACAAGAATTCACGGCAATGGATTTTGAAGAAAAAGTACCTATTCGTAAAGAGATCGGTATGCTTTTTCAAAATTCAGCATTATTTGATTCTATGACGGTCGAGCAGAATATAATATTTGCATTGGATATGTTTTCGGAGATGAGTAAATCTGAAAAAAGAGACCGTGCTAATTTTTGTCTAGAACGTGTTAATTTACATAATACAAATAAATTGTATCCCGCGGAGTTATCTGGAGGTATGAAAAAACGCGTCGGTATAGCACGTGCAATTAGTATGAGTCCTAAATATTTATTCTGTGATGAACCTAATTCTGGTTTAGATCCAGCGACATCAATACTAATAGATGAGCTCATTTTGGAACTTACCCAAGAATATGACTGTACAACTATCGTCGTGACCCATGATATGAATTCGGTGATGGGAATAGGGGAGTACATTATGTTTCTTCATAAAGGGCAGAAATTTTGGGAAGGATCAAATACCGATATGTTAAGTTCTGAAGTGATGGAACTCAACGATTTTGTATTTGCTAGTCCTTTGATGAAGGCCGCTCGTGATACCATGAAATAAATAATACAAACGCGTAATTGTTATATATAGACCTGTCCATTGAGATAGGTCTTTTTTATTGCACTATTTTCATTACGCTATTTTCCGTACCTTTGCAAAAAAAATATAGAATACATTGTCTACACAAACAAATATCCAACTACTTACTCCACAGCATTGGAAAGATTACGAATTGATCGATTGTGGTGATTTCGAAAAATTAGAACGTTTTGGTGATTTAATTTTAATCCGTCCTGAACCGCAGGCGGTATGGCCAAAGACTTTAGGAGATGCGGAGTGGAATAAGCTTCATCATATAAAATTCAAAGGCCGTTCGGCAACATCTGGCGAATGGGTTAAGAAAAATCCTAAAACACCGGATCGCTGGCATATTGAATATAAAAATAATGATGTAGCTATCAAGTTTCGATTAGGTCTTACTTCTTTCAAGCATGTAGGGATTTTTCCGGAGCAAGCAGTAAATTGGGATTATATATCTTCGTCCGTGAAGGCTTTAAAAACACCGAATCCTAAGTTCTTAAATTTGTTCGCTTATACTGGTGGTGCTTCGATGATCGCTAGAGCGGCAGGAGCAGATACCACACACGTAGATTCCATCAAACAGGTCGTTACTTGGGCGAATGAAAATCAAGAGCTATCGGGATTATCAAATGTACGTTGGATGGTAGAAGATGCCTTAAAATTTGTGAAGCGTGAATTGAAACGTGGTAATAAATATAATGGTATAATCCTTGATCCTCCCGCTTATGGACACGGTCCAAAAGGAGAGAAGTGGAAATTGGAAGACAATATCATGGAAATGATGAGAGATGTTGTTCAATTGTTAGATCCGGAGGAGCACTTCTTGATCTTAAATACCTATTCTTTGGGATTTTCTTCTGTAATCGTTGAGAATTTGATTAAAACAAATTTCCCTAAAGTAGAGAATTTAGAAATTGGTGAGCTTTATCTTCAAGCTACAGCAGGACCTAAATTACCTTTAGGAGTATTTGGTAAGTTTAGAAAAATCGCTAAATAAGTTTATATTAATATATACATTAAAAAGGCAACCTAATAGTTGCCTTTTTTAATATATTAGTTTTCTTTTGTTAGTCTATCTTGTGCGCTATCGAGTTCCTGTAAGAAAGCTATTTTAGAGCTTATATTGTCACCATATAGGTCATCTGCTATCCCTTTGTAGTAATTAATCCCATTTATTAATTGATTTCTAAATGAATCTATATAATTCTTTTTCTTATCATCCGGATTATTGTTGTTAACGCAGTATTTGTCCAAGTATTCTAGGTACAAACGTAGTTCATTAATAAAGAAGGAAGAACGATCGATATCTTTCAATAAATCTGTACGTCCATAGATATGATCTACCATCTCTGTC
This sequence comes from Sphingobacterium rhinopitheci, assembly GCF_022627575.1. Lineage (GTDB taxonomy): Bacteria > Bacteroidota > Bacteroidia > Sphingobacteriales > Sphingobacteriaceae > Sphingobacterium > Sphingobacterium rhinopitheci. The sequence goes on along the minus strand of NZ_JADEYQ010000005.1, from coordinate 36,823 downwards.
AGCGAATAGACACGGTTGAAATAAGCTGTATTTGGTCCTGGGCATATTGCTACTGCTGTATTTTCTTTACGTTTGGCGATATCATATTTTAGGTATGCAGAAGCTGCTAAGCCCTCACAAAGGCATGTTTTTTCTGTAATTTCCCTTTTTAATTTCTCGATATCATTGTTGTTGGGATCTAAGAAATCTAATTCTTGTAATAACTCCAATTCTCGAAGTTTCGTATGTTGGTACACACGTGATGCGGTACATATTGGCTCGGATGAGAAGTCATCATTCGATACAAGGTATTTTTTTGTACATGGAGCACCTGCTCTATTTCTATTTACACGCTCTTCCCTTTGGGCTTCTGCGGTACTTTTTCTGAAATTGTGAAATGGTATACCTAGTGGTGACGCTCCACTTAAATAAAAATCCTCTTTATCTGCTGTAGCCAAAGCTTCCAATGTTTGATCGTCTACTGTTGTAGCTTCAGGAACTAACAGGAAGGGGGAGCCCCATCCGATACTATCCAATTGGTAGTATTCAAGTAAAAATTGTTGCTCTTCCGCAGTGCCTACTCCGCCTTGTGCGGTTATACGTTGTGTAGGTGATTGGTCTACTGTAATTCCTTTAGCGGCTAATGCTTTGCTGTATATGGGTAATAGCTCTTCGATTAATTGTCGGCGGTTTTGCTTGAACTCTTCCAATATTGGACCTAACAAGTATCCATCTGTTGCGAATGCATGACCTCCACAGTTGAGGCCTGATTCAACCCTAAATTCGGATACCCAAACGCCTTTTTTTGCCAAATACTTAGCTTGAATGTTAGCAGAGCGATAATCGGATACTTTCAAGCATACCTTTTTATTAAAGGTACCATCGTTGTTGGGTAGAAATTCAGGTATTTCAGATAAGTAATTATATAGCTTAGGATTCATTCCCGCAGAAAGTACCACTGACGATTTTACTTTACTATTGGTGTATCCCCTCAATGCTGATGTAGCATCAGAGAATATACTTTCTAATAATTTGCCTTCCTCATCTTTATTAGCCTTATCTACTTTGGACATGATATTGACATCTATCTCGCCAGGCTGTATCATTTCTTTTAAGGTAGATTCTAGCTTCTCTTTTTGTGTGCTATCTTCTGTACTAAGGTATTGTTGGTACAAATGATAGGCAGGATTGCTTTTTGGTAGTAGTTTGAAATAGTGATGCAACGTTTCGTTATTGCTGAATTGGGAAGATTTTAAGGTGCTGACTTGCTTATCGATTATATCTTGCATCATGTCTAGATATGCCGTTAATCGTTTTGCTCGTGCATCCGATTCTTTTTTACTGATCTCAATGAACTCCAGCTTGTGTTGTTTGCTGTGGTACTCACGTAATCGCTCTGTTAGTTCATCATCAACAATGGATACAGCAGAAGAAATACCAAATTGAGCTACTTTAATAGGTGAATCTATAGAAAATGCAAGTCCTAGGACTGGGATATGGAATGTATGCGTCATAACAATTTTTATTGCTACAAAGAGCTTAAAAATTGTTCAACTAAAAAATAATGCCGTTTAGGCTAAAAAGTGCGTCTCATCATATTTCTTAATAGGTGATATACATTGAAAAGTAGTTGACGAGAATGGATAATAAATCGAGATTAATATAGTATCTCTTTAAACGGTTGTTTAATCAAAAACAACCGTTTTATTACCATTGAGCATTACTCTATCCTCTGTCAATAATCGGATAGCACGACTTAATACTGCTTTTTCAATTTCTTTACCTGCGGAGACCATATTTTTTATCCCATAGGTATGGTTGATATGTCTAATATCTTGGACGATGATTGGTCCTTCGTCGAGGTCATCGGTTACGTAATGTGCTGTTGCTCCGATAATTTTAACGCCTCTTTCGAAGGCCTGCTTGTAGGGATTAGCCCCTATGAATGCCGGTAAGAAGGAGTGATGGATGTTGATGATCTTCTTCTCAAATGTTTTTACAAAGTCAGGCGATAGAATACGCATAAATTTTGCGAGGATGATATAATCGTAATCGTATTGTTTGATTTGACTTATTATAGCTTCTTCAAAATCTTTTTTACTTAATCCTTCGTGGGAAATATAATGGAATGGTATGTCGAATTTTTCAACGAATGGTTTTAAGTCGTCATAATTACCTATAACGGCTTGTACTTCTGACCCCCATGTTTCGAAGTGCTGACGAACCAAGATGTCGGCGATGCAATGATGCTCCTTAGTAACCAAAACTACTGTTTTTTTACGCCTACTGGGGTTTACTTGTATTTGAGCATGTGCAGGTAGAACAGCAGCTAGTGACAATTGTAGTTCTTCGGTATCCGAATTTGTGCCATTGCAAACTACACGAACAAAGAATTTATTTGACGCTTCATCTACGTATTCACGCATATTGATAATATTTAAATGATACGCAGATAAGGTGTTGGAAATAATAGCAACTAAGCCTACTTGATCTTGACATTGTATCAAGACCAACATTTGTTGATTCATAAATATGGTATTTAATTGGTCGGTAAAAGCGGACCTTAGCCCGCTTTTTGTGTTAATTTATCTTCAGTATCTAACTCTACACGAAGATTATCTACAATATGACGTTGACGGTCTTGTGTATTTTTACCCATATAATATTCCAATATTTGAGGTAATCTATTTTCTTTGGTCAATATAACAGGCTCTAAACGGATGTCTTCATTGATAAATTGACCAAATTCAGATGGCGATATTTCCCCCAAACCCTTGAATCGTGTTATCTCTGGTTTATTGCCCAGCTTAGCAATCGCTTGTTGACGCTCTTCATCAGAATAACAATAGATGGTTTCTTTTTTGTTACGTACCCGAAATAATGGCGTTTGTAAAATTGAAACGTGTCCTGATTTTACTAAGTCTGGAAAAAACTGCAAGAAGAAGGTCATCATCAATAAACGGATGTGCATACCATCTACATCGGCATCGGTAGCGATCACAATATTGTTGTATCGCAATCCCTCTATGCCATCTTCAATATTTAATGCGTGCTGAAGGAGGTTGAACTCTTCATTTTCATAAACTATTTTCTTTGTTAGACCATAACAGTTTAATGGTTTTCCTCTTAAGCTGAATACCGCCTGTGTCTGTACATCACGTGATTTTGTGATGGAACCTGATGCCGAATCCCCCTCCGTAATAAATAAGGTAGTCTGTAGATTACGCTCGTGTTTATCCCCAAAGTGAAGCTTACAATCTCTTAATTTTCGGTTGTGGACTGATGCTTTTTTAGCACGTTCATTGGCCAATTTCTTAATGCCTGCAATATCTTTACGCTCTCTTTCGGATTGTAAGATACGCTTCAATAAAGCATCTGCTGTAGTCGAATCTTTGTGTAAGTAATCGTCTAAAGCTTTCTTGATAAAATCATTTATAAACGTACGAACAGTTGGTCCTTCCGGGCCAATACTTTGAGAGCCTAGTTTGGTCTTCGTTTGTGATTCGAAAACAGGCTCTTGAACTTTTATAGCGATCGCACCGATAATTGATGCTCTAATATCTGAAGCATCAAATTCCTTCTTATAGAATTCACGTACTGTTTTTACGAGTGCTTCACGAAATGCGGCTTGATGTGTTCCTCCTTGTGTGGTGTGTTGACCATTGACAAATGAATAATATTCTTCCCCATATTGTTGGCCGTGTGTCATTGCGATTTCAATATCATCCCCTTTGAGGTGAATGATAGGGTAGCGCATACCTTCCGTATCTACATTTCTTTCTAATAGATCTTTAAGTCCATTCTCTGAAATAAATTTCTGACCATTAAAATTTATAGTTAAGCCTGAATTTAAGAAAACATAATTCCAAATCATATTCTCTACAAACTCACTACGGTATTTATAATGCTTAAAAATAGTATCATCAGGATAGAATGCTACAGCAGTACCATTACGTTGTGTGGTATCTTTTTGTTCATCTGTTTGTAGTTCTCCTTTACTAAAATTAGCAATACGCGTTTTTCCATCACGATAGGATTGTACAGTAAAATTTGTTGACAAAGCATTTACCGCTTTCGTACCAACACCATTCAATCCTACAGACTTTTGAAAAGCTTTGCTATCGTATTTTCCGCCAGTATTAATTTTTGAAACTACATCTACTACCGAGCCGATAGGGATACCGCGGCCATAATCTCTTACAGATACTTTATTATCTGTAACGGTGATGTCAATAGTGCGGCCAGCCCCCATAACAAATTCATCGATACAGTTATCTACGACTTCTTTTAGCAGTACATAGATACCGTCATCATATGCCGAACCATCACCTAATTTACCAATATACATACCCGGACGTAGGCGGATATGTTCTTTCCAATCGAGTGAGCGTATACTATCTTCGTTATATGTTGTCATGTTTATTTTCTTGAGCTAAGCAAAAATAGTAAAATAACGGTGAAATAATACTGCCGAATTATTTTTGATTTATGCTATCTTATTTAAATAAAAAAGCTTTACTGTATGTAGTAAAGCTTTTTTTGATTTTTATCTTCCGAAGTCATCTTGAATACGAACAATATCGTCCTCATCTGAAGGGCTTGCAGAATCTGTATGTTGCCAGATCTCTGCCACCACACCATATTCGTTTAAACCAATTAAACGATGACGTTCACCTTGTGCTAGACGGATATAATCTCCTTCTTTTAATATTTTAATTTCATGCTGTTCATCGTTTTGACTTGTAGCTACACCAACTTCACCACGGATTACTCGCCATATTTCGGCGCGTCTGTGGTGGTATTGCCAAGAAAGTCTTTTGTTGGGTGCTACGATTAAAATTTTAGGGCTCAATTTTCCTGAAATTTTTAGGTCTTTGATATCTAAACCTTCAAAGAATTCATTCGCAAAATTTTGAGCTTGATTTTCTTCAATAACAAAAAAACCACCCCAAGGTCTGTTTTGATCAATATTTTCAACAGTAAAACCTAAAGAATTAAGCTGTTCTGCAGTTTCATTAAACAAATCTGTCTTATCAATATGTGCCATAACTGAGTAAATGTTAAAATAGTTTGTCAAGATAATATATAATAATGTAAAAGGTCTTATAAAAGTAAGAATTATTGCTTAAATGTCTTTTATGTCATTTTTTGAGGTTCTAAATATTACCTTTGTAAGGATGGAATCCGTAAACTTTGATACTTCAAATATTATATTTAAAAAGGCTGCTGCATTTGTTAATCAAACCAACCAAAATCTTTTTTTAACTGGTAAAGCTGGTACTGGAAAGACTACCTTTTTAAAATATATAAGAGAAAATTGTTATAAAAAAATGGCTATTACTGCACCTACAGGTGTGGCAGCAATGAATGCTGGTGGCACTACGCTGCATGCATTGTTTTGGCTCCCTTTTGGTGTATTTGTCGAGGATTATGACTTAAAATGGGATGATCAAGACAATCATATATATAATAAAAGCCGCCTTTTTAGTACCATCAAATTAACAAAGCAACGAAGAGCCATATTGCAAGAGTTGGAGCTTTTGGTGATTGATGAGGTATCGATGGTGCGTGCGGATACTTTGGATGCTATAGATGTGATATTGAAGTCTGTCAGACGCGATATGAGACCTTTCGGTGGTGTACAGCTTTTGTTTATTGGTGATCTTTATCAGCTTCCTCCTGTTGTGCGTGACCATGAATGGCAAATTCTTAAAAATCATTACTCAAGTACTTTTTTCTTTGATGCCAAGGTGTTACGATCTAGCCCTTTAGTAAAGTTAGAATTACAACAAATATATCGTCAGCGCGATGACCACTTTATTCATATTTTGAATAATATTAGAAATAATAGTTGTTCGGTAGAAGATTTAGAACAGCTAAATGGTCATTACAAAGAAGCATTTAAAGCTCCTGATGAAGAACAATATATTACTTTGACTTCACATAATAAACTTGCTGACCAAATCAATCAAGAAGAGCTTGTTAAGCTGAAAGGGAAGCTCCATAATGTAAAGGCTGTCGTCAAAGATGATTTTCAACAGGGGTCTTTTCCTACCGAGGAAACATTAGCGCTCAAACAAGGTGCACAGGTGATGTTTATTAAAAATGATGTAGGCGAGGATCGTAAATATTTTAATGGAAAGATTGGCTTTGTTAAAGAATTAAACCTAGATAAACATCAGGTCCTTGTAGGTTTTAAAGATGGGACAGAAGATGTTATCGTGCGTCGTGAAACTTGGCAGAATATAAAGTACAATTACAATAAAGGAGAAGATAAAATTGAAGAACAGGTTTTAGGGACCTTTTCGCAATATCCTTTGCGACTTGCTTGGGCCATAACGATACATAAAAGTCAAGGCTTGACTTTTGAAAAAGCGATTATTGATGCAGGTACATCTTTTGCTTCAGGACAAGTTTATGTCGCATTGAGTAGGTTGACAGGGTTGGAAGGCTTAGTGCTGCGCTCTAAAATATCAGCACATTCCATACGTACGGACTATCAAGTAGTCAACTTTATGAGTGAGCTAATGAATACAGATCAGTTGGATAAAGTGCTAAAGCAATGTCAACGCGCTTATTTAGGGCAAATTTTATTACAAAGTTTCCGCTGGAATTTATTGTCTGAAGCGGTAGTAGAGATCGCCCAATCATTGTCTGATCGTAATATCGATAACAAAGAAGGCGTAGAGGCTTATTTTGCGAAGTTGACACAAGATATCAAACAGCAAGAATTAGTAGCCCATAAGTTTGTGACGCAGCTATATGGGATGCTTTCTGATGTAGCTGCTGTCGACTATGATAAAATAGCCGAACGTACGGCCTCTGCTGTAAATTGGTTCTTACCAAAAATGAAAACCGATTTGCTCGATACAACAGAGCAACATATTGAAGATTGGAAAGTAAGGAAACGTACGAAGAAATATATTCAAGAATTAAAAGCTCTATTATTAGATTTCAAGCGCAAATACGAAGTGCTACAACATTGCCTAACTATAGCTAAAGCATTAACTAAAGATGAAAGTTTGGAGGACATTGATCTAAAAATAACTAAAATTAAGGACGAAACGGTCAACTCTTCACCTGATGTTGCAGAAAAAGAACCCGACACCAAAGAAGTCACATTAGCTATGTATCAAGATGGTTTTGATATAGCGCAGATCGCTGTAAAGAGGGGGTTAGTAGAAGGAACAATCTATGGACATTTGATTCATTTTGTTGGCGAAGATATTGATGCTGAGGATTTAATAGACAAGCGTAAATTGGATAGGATCATCACCGTTATTAAAGATAATGAAGGTAAATCTTCATCCGAAATTAAGATGATTTTGGGGGATGATTTTTCATATCCAGAGATCAAAATCGGTCAAAAAGTTTTAGAAGCTAAAAATACCTAGTAATCCGCTATTAATGTGCTGATATCTGCAATGTTTGTCTTATCTTTGTGACCCAATACGCAGCTATTTGAAAGATAATAAGTCAAATAAAAAGATAAATAAGTGGATTGTCTTCACGTCAATGCCTTTCCAAATGGGAGCCACTATTTATTTGTTTTATTGGCTCGGGACATGGTTAGATGATAGGTACGATATAGCTGGAGGATGGTTAACAAAAGCAATGACGATGGTAGGGGTGATTGGCTCCCTTTATCAGTTTATTAGACAAGCCAATCGAATTAGTAAAAATGAGTAACTATATCAAATATCTATTAATGCTGCTGATTGTAGCAGGAGCAGCGTACGGTGCGCAATACTTGATCTTATCTTCTATGGAAGTAAATCAATTGTGGGCACAGTCCGAGTATACGTTAGAAGGGTTGTATGCTTTTGGTGCGATAGCATCCTTGGTTATATTACTATCTATTTTTGGAACTCAATACGCTATGCCTGAAAAATTAGGATTAATTTTTTTAGCCTTAATGACTTTGAAGGGCGTGGCGAGTTACATTTACATAAAAAATGGCTTAAATAAATTTGAAAATGACTTTATTGAATATAACTTTTTAGTGGTATTCTTTGTTTTCCTTTTCTTTGATGTATATATTGCGTTTAGTGCTTTGAATCAGGAAGATACAAAACGATAAACTTTTAGAAAAAAAGTTTCCACAAATGCAGATATATGCCAAATAAAATTGTATTTTTGCGCAAAATTTTTCATTATTCAACAGTAATCTAAAAATGGTGAATCTTAAGAGAGCACTTTTATTTTTTGCAGTAATATTCCTTGCTGTCAATCCTTTTACATCAAAAGCCGCTGATGAGGCTCATGCTAGTACGTTAATGTCTAAAGCTGATTCTATCAATGCGCACATCAAACATCACTTAGCGGATGATCACTTTTTTACATTGTATAAAAATGGTGATGACTATGTTGGGTTCCCATTGCCAGTTATTTTAATTGATAATGGTTTGAAAATATTTTCTTCTGCTGATTTTCAACATGAAGCAGTAGTAGAAGATGCGGGTCAATATTATAAATTGTACCACGGTAAGATTTATAAAACTGATGCTGCAGGAACACTTAACTACGATGAGCATCATCACCCTACAAATGCTAAACCATTAGATTTTTCAATCACTAAAGGTGTAGTAGGTATGATGTTGGCTACATTGTTGTTATTTATTGGTTTTGGTTCATTAGCTAAAACGTACAAAAAAGGAGCCAACACTTTGCCTAAAGGTATAGGTCGTGCTTTAGAGCCTTTGGTATTGTATGTTCGTGATGAAATGGCTATTCCAAATATCGGTCACCGTTATAAAGAATTTATGCCTTACTTATTGTCGGTATTCTTCTTTATTTTCTTATTGAATTTATTAGGCCTTACGCCACTAGGATTCAATGTGACGGGTAATATTTCTATCACTTTGTGTTTAGCATTGTTTACGTTTGTGGTGACAAATGTAAAAGCGAACAAAGATTACTGGAAACACATCTTCTGGATGCCGGGTGTACCCGTTCCATTCAAAATTGTATTAGCACCAATCGAGGTATTAGGTATGTTTACTAAACCTTTCTCCTTGATGTTGCGTTTATTTGCCAATATTACAGCAGGTCACTCTGTAGTAATGGGATTGATCGCTATCGTGTACTTATTCCAACAACAATTGACTGTTGGTGGTAGTATCGGCGTATCTATGTTATTAACATTGATTTTATTCTTCTTAGAGTTATTGGTAGCATTCTTGCAAGCCTTTATCTTTACGATGTTATCATCATTGTTTATCGGTATGGCTGTAGAGGAACACAGTCACCATTAATAGGAATTTTTTGTTAATTTTTAATATATAATTATTATGATCCCAAATTTAGTAGGAGCAGGTTTAATCGTAATCGGTGCAAGTTTAGGTTTAGGTAAAATCGGTGGTTCAGCAATGGAAGCTATCGCACGTCAACCTGAAGCAGCTGGTAAAATTCAAACTGCAATGATCATCATTGGTGCCTTAGTAGAAGGTTTAGCATTCGGTGCTTTAATCTTAGGTGCATAATCCAAGTTGATTAAAAGGAATAAATGTCACTCGTAACGGTTGGTTACGAGTGATATTTAAAAACGAAAAATTAAAGAATTTTAAACTTAATATTTTATAAAACATATAAATGGAAGCATTAATTAATCAGTTCTCGTATGGTTTGTTCTTTTGGCAAATAATAATTTTATTGATTGTAATCTTTATTTTAGGAAAATTTGCTTGGAAACCTATTGTTAATGCTTTAGAAGAGCGTGAGCAAGGTATCACAGAGGCTTTAGCTTCAGCAGAGAAAGCTAAAACTGAAATGGCACGATTGACAAACGAAAACGAGCAATTATTAAAAGAAGCTCGTGAAGAACGTGACAATATCTTGAAAGAAGCCAAAGACTTGAAAGATAAAATCGTTGCTGAAGCAAAATCTGCTGCGCAAACGGAAGGTGCTAAATTGATCGAAAGCGCTAAACGTGAAATTGAAGAACAAAAATTAAAAGCTTTAGCGGAGGTTAAGAATCAAGTATCTGCTTTGTCTTTAGATATCGCTCGTAAAGTATTAACAAAAGAATTTGAAGACCAAAATAAACAAGAAGCGCTAGTAGCTGACTTGTTGAAAGATGTTAAAATTAACTAATTGGATCACGCAAATTAAAGAATAACGTATGTCAGTATTCCAAGTCGCTTCGAGATATGCCAAATCATTAATTGATTTAGCAAGTGAGCAAGGTAATTTAGATGCCGTAAAGTCTGATATGGAGCAAATTGCTGCTGTTATCAAGGCTAGCACTGAGTTGCAAGCTGTTTTGAGTAACCCGATTATCAAAACAGATAAGAAGCAAAACATCTTAAATTCTTTATTCGGCGGTAAAGTAAGACCAGAGATATTAGCTTTCTTTGATATTATGGTTAGAAAAGGTCGTAGCAATATTTTATATGCTACAGCTTTGGAATTTGTTCGCGAATACAACGAAATTAAAGGTATAGTAAAAGCTGAAGTTACTTCTGCGGCACCATTGTCTGCAGCAAATATCGAAGCGTTAAAAACTATTATCGGACAGCAAATTAATGCACAGATTGTCCTTACTAATAAAGTAGATGCATCATTGATCGGTGGATTTATCGTAAAAGTAGGTGATAGACAGATCGATGCTACTTTAGCTGGTAAGTTAAATAAATTAGAAAGATATTTAATCAACCAAGGCGTTTAGTCCTCCGTTGGTTATTAAGAAATAATAGAATCTAAAACCCCTTATACGAAGTAAAATGATAGAGGTAAGACCAGATGAAGTTTCGGCAATTCTTAGAGAGCAATTGTCAGGCTTTAAGTCAGAGGCCGAATTAGAGGAAGTAGGTACCGTACTAACAGTAGGTGATGGTATTGCTCGTGTTTACGGCTTAACAAAAGTTCAATCAGGTGAGTTGGTTGAGTTTGCTAATGGATTGCAAGGTATTGTATTGAACTTAGAAGAAGACAACGTAGGTGTTGTACTTTTAGGTCCTTCTGATGAAATCAAAGAAGGTGATACAATCAAACGTACTAACCGTATCGCATCTATTAAGGTAGGTGAAGGTATGTTGGGTCGTGTAGTAAATACTTTAGGACAGCCTATCGATGGTAAAGGTCCAATCACAGGTGATACTTATGAGATGCCTATCGAGCGTAAAGCGCCAGGTGTAATCTACCGTCAACCGGTAACTGAACCATTACAAACAGGTATCAAAGCTATCGATGCGATGATTCCAGTAGGTCGTGGACAGCGTGAGTTAGTAATCGGTGACCGTCAAACAGGTAAAACTGCGGTATGTATCGATACTATCATCAACCAAAAAGAGTTTTATGATGCTGGTCAACCAGTATTCTGTATATATGTTGCTGTAGGTCAAAAGAACTCTACTGTTGCTAACATCGTGCGTACATTAGAAGAAAAAGGTGCAATGGCATATACTGTTGTTGTCGCTGCTTCTGCTGCTGATCCTGCGCCACTACAATTCTACGCTCCTATGTCAGGTGCTGCAATCGGTGAATTCTTCCGTGATACAGGTCGTCCAGCATTGATCGTATATGATGATTTATCTAAACAAGCGGTAGCTTACCGTGAGGTTTCATTATTGTTAAAACGTCCTCCAGGACGTGAAGCGTATCCAGGTGACGTTTTCTACCTTCACTCTCGTTTATTAGAGCGTGCTGCGAAAATCAACTCTTCAGATACTATCGCTCGTGCAATGAATGATTTACCAGATTCTATCAAGCACTTAGTAAAAGGTGGTGGCTCATTAACAGCTCTTCCTATTATTGAGACTCAAGCAGGTGACGTATCCGCGTATATCCCTACAAACGTAATCTCGATCACAGATGGTCAGATTTTCTTAGAGTCTAACTTGTTCAACGCAGGTATCCGTCCAGCGATCAACGTAGGTATCTCGGTATCTCGTGTTGGTGGTAATGCGCAGATCAAGTCTATGAAAAAAGTATCAGGTACTTTGAAATTAGATCAAGCTCAATTCCGTGAATTGGAAGCCTTCTCTAAATTCGGTTCTGATTTAGATGCAGCTACTAAAGCGGTATTAGATAAAGGTATTCGTAACGTAGAGATCTTGAAACAAGGTCAATTCGCTCCAGTATCTGTAGAAAAGCAAACAGCTATTATCTACGCTGGTACTAAAGGATTATTACGTGCTGTTCCTGTGGACAAAGTACGTCAATTCGAAGAAGAATACTTAACACAATTAGAGCAACGTCATCCAGAAGTTTTAGCAGCCCTTAAAGCTGGTAAATTCACTGATGAGTTAACTAATGTTTTAGAAACTGTAGCTAAAGAATTAGCTTCAAAATATTAATTAGATGTGAGTAAAGAGTATTGAGTATAGAGAATATACTCAATACACAATACTCCGAACTCAAATCTCTATTATAATATGGCAAATTTAAAAGAAGTAAGAAACCGTATTGTATCGGTTAGCTCCACGCAACAGATTACCAAAGCTATGAAAATGGTATCTGCTGCTAAATTAAAACGTGCAACGAACGCTATTGTTCAATTGCGCCCATATGCCAATAAATTAAGAGATATTCTTGCTCAAGTTTCTGCTTCAGTAGAAGGTTCTGATTCACCTTATACTCAAGACCGTGTTCCTAATAAGGTATTAGTAGTAGTTATTACTTCTAATAGAGGTCTTGCAGGTGCTTTCAATGCTAATGCTATTAAAACGGCTAACAATTTGATCGCTGACAAATATGCGGATCAATTTGCTAAAGGTGATGTAAGTATTGTAGCTATTGGTAAGCGTGGTCAAGAATTCTTCGCTAGACGTAACTTCAACGTTATTGGTAATAATAATGAGTTATTCAACAATTTAGATTTCGCAAACGTATCTAAAGTGACGGAATTCATTATGAATGAATTTAAAGAAGGAAATATCGATAGAGTGGAAGTGGTTTATAATCAATTCCGTAATGCTGCAGTACAAATCTTGACTGCAGAGCAATTATTACCTCTATTGCCTGAAGAAAAAACAAATGATGTAGCCGAATTAGATTACATTATTGAACCTTCTAAAGAAAAAATTATTGAAGAATTAATTCCTAAGGCTATTAAGATTCAATTATTTAAGGCTGTATTAGATTCTAATGCTTCTGAGCATGGTGCACGTATGACTGCGATGGATAAGGCAACAGAAAATGCTGGTGACTTAATCAAAGCATTAAAATTATCATACAACCAAGCACGTCAAGCGGCTATTACAACAGAGCTTACAGAGATTGTATCTGGAGCTGCTGCCTTGTCAAACAGTTAATCAAATGTATTGATATACAAAAAAGCGGTAAGATTTTCTTACCGCTTTTTTTGTGCTTTATATTCTGTACTAATTTAGCACTAGTGAATTAATATTAGCAATTAGGGAATACCAAAATATATAGTGTGTAGTTCGCATTTATATATTTTATTTAATACTAAAGGGCATCTCAGTATCGAAATACCCTTTAGTATTAATCAGGATTTGTCCCTTGTTAGAAGGCTCTATCTTCCAGATGTTTATCCATATCCATATAGTTTATTCCCTTTGACCACCATATTGGTGCAGGTTTTCCTTTGAGGTAATGGTCAAAATATTCCATCATACGTACAGCATAATCTTTACGATTTACTTCTTTTACCAAGCCGTGATTTTCACCATTGTAGGTAAGCATGACTACTGGCTTATTCAATCTTCTTAGTCCATTGAAATATTCAATTCCTTGGGTATAATCTACGGCACCATCTTTGTCATTGTGCATAATGATCAATGGTGTATTTACTTTTTTGATATGATATATAGGTGAGTTGCGTGTGTAGGCATCCCAATTGTCCCAATATCCTGTAGTTAATCGCCCTTGGCTTGATTCAAAAATCGCTTGGTTTGAAGAACCAGAGTTCCAGTAGATTAGGGAGTACATGGATATCATATTTGTCAATGGAGCTCCTGCAACAGCAGCTTTGAAGATATCTGTTTGCGTGATCAAAAATGCTGTTTGATAACCGCCCCATGAGTGTCCGTGTATAGCTATGTTGTCAGCATCTACGATACCTGTTTTGATAGCTTCTTTGACAGCAGGTACTACGCATGCTACAGCAGACATACCTGGATCATTGAGCGTATAGCTGATGTCTGGCATCAATACAGCATAGCCGTTACTTGTATACATCGCTCTATTGAATCCGCCACCTGGATATGCTGGTTGTGAGAACGTATTCTTTTCATCGGTCAATCTTTCGTATATATACGTAATTGTAGGGTATGATTTGCCTTCTACATAATTAGCAGGTAGATATAATGTTGCCTGCAATGTATCTCCATTGCTGCTTACATAATTTATTAATTTTGAACCTGCCGATATACCGTATTGTGCTGTGTCTGGGGTATTTGAAGTCAGTTGCTTAGCTGCCTTCATGGATTTGTCAGTGACAAATATTTCGGGTGCTTGTTGACTTTTTTCTATACTGTAGAAATAGGTATCTGCTTTTTTTGCCTTGCGTAGAGGACTTATTGTGATATCATCAATCTTGAGTATCTCTACTTGGTTTTTGTTTGCAGGTAATACCGCGATGCCTTGTTGCTTATTCGCATCGTTAATGATATTGAAGTATTGATCTTTTTTAAAATCTATACCTTCATCATCCTCATACAATCTGTTGTACTGTGTAGTTTTTAATTTACTGTTTTTCCAATTGTCTGTTATTGCGGTATAAGTCTTGCCATCTGCCGATACTTTCCACAAATCAAAATTGTCTTTTAAGAGGATATATTTGTTGTCTATTGACCATCCATAGCTGCCTGTAGGTACATTGATGATATTGTGGTCATCATAGCTATCTACGAATGATGCCGGGATATTTTTAGTAATATTAACTTTTGCTAATGTATTTACTGCTAAGGTAAAATAGTGGCCATCTTGATAGTACAGCAAATATTGACTATTGGGTGAGAAGCTTAAACCTCTAGCTGCATTTAGATACAATTTTTCTATAGCCAATTTTTTTTCGCCTGTTGCTATATCCACGATATATAAATCCCCATAGCTTTGGCCATCTAAATTGGAGGTATATTCATAGGGCGTTACATCTATTGCATATCCTATCTGTTGATTTGGTGCTAACGCAATATTTTTAATGGCACTATCTGCAAGAGATATAAATCTGTTGGTTTTTATATTCCATGCACTCATGGCATTATAGTTTTTGTCGCGTGACAATTGTGTTTTTTGTGCCGATTGTAATCGCTTGTCCTGCCAATTCCAGATAATCATATCTGGTTTTTCTAAATCCTTTTTATTTACAGCTGCTGTAGGTTTGGCTTTTGCTATTTTTGATTTATTGTTGGCTGTTGTATCTGCACCTTGTGATGTACTATCTTTACGAAGTGCTATATTCGTATGCGTACTATCTTTAGCTGATGCAGTAGTTTTTTTTGCAGCTTCTTTTTCTTCCGCTGTCTTTTCGAGCTTACTGATACCGAAAAATAAAGTGTTCAAATCCTTACTCCAATAGGGGATGCTATTTTCACTGATGCCATAGCCTGCAGATATTTGGTTCTCATCTAACCCTGTATAGGTAAATAGTTCTGCATCGTTACCTTTGATATTTTTTATACCTATCAAAGTATATATTGGCGTTTTATATTTTTTGTCTTTTTTAGATTTTAGTAATGAAAAGGCTGTACCTTCTTTATTCCAGTTGATTTTAGCGTAATTGGCTTTATCATTTTCTAGGGCATTGGTCAAGCCTGTTGCTAAATCCATCACGAATATACCATTGCCATTTTTGCCATTTGCATCAACGGTATAGGCTAAATATTGCCCTGATTTATTGAATTTGTAATCACTTATATTACCTAGATTATAGCTTTTTTTTGTGATTAGATTGTATAATAATAAATCACTACCCTTCCCAGCATCTTCTCCTCTTGGTCCAGGTGTAATAGTAGGCTGAAAGCGGACAGCAATCCATCTATTGTCATCATTAGAAAAGTCAAATCCCTGTACTTTATCAAATGTTAATGACGCTGTATCCTTTAGCGAAATGACTTTTAGTTTCCTACTATTTGGTTTTTTAGCCTTTTCATTGGCTTTGATCTCCTTATAGTTTGGTGATTCAAAGAATGCTGCATATTGGCTATTTTTGTTAAACGTAATAAGGGAGTTGAGTCCCCCGATGTTGTATTTATAATTAGTAGTATCGGAGGTATTCCGTAAGGATAGTGTAAGGTCACCTTGTGTCGGTCCTGATACATAAGCTAACCATTGACCATCATCGGATGTAGCAGCCCCATTGGTACGTATATATTGCCATGATGGTATATCTTGCCAAGTTAGCGGTTTTTTGTGCTCTTGCGCATATGATGCTACCCAAGCTAATTGGCAAGCTATAAATAATAATGATTTTTTATTCATATTGAAAGATTGGTATTGTAGTTTGATTCTGTAAAAATATGCATTGTATTTTTAATACAAGGATTCTTCCTAGAAAGTAATTCTTATATTACACAATAGATATGCCTGCTTGCGATTCCATTCATATACTATTTCTTTGACGCATGTCTTGTCACTATTAGTTAATGTAATAAACTAAAAGTATGTAATGCTCTGTTATTTAATATGGGAATAATAGTATTATTTGATTTTTATGTTGTTCTTTAATCAATATATTTTTACCTTAGCCACGTCTTGAAAAGAATTATACGATGCCAGTAAAAATACCTTACAACTTACCTGCTATAGAATTATTAAAGGGTGAAAATATATTTGTGATGAGTGATTTAAGAGCGAATACACAAGATATTCGTCCTCAGAAGTTATTGATCTTAAATCTAATGCCCTTAAAAATTTCTACGGAAACTGATTTTATCCGTTTACTTTCTAATAATCCTTTGCAAGTAGAACTTGAGTTTTTACGCTTAGATACACATGTATCAAAAAATACTCCGGAGGAACATCTAGAGTTATTCTACAAAAGTTTTTCTGAAATAAGTGATAATTTTTATGATGGTATGATCATTACTGGTGCCCCAGTAGAGATGTTACCTTTCGAAGAGGTGACCTATTGGAATGAAATAAAAACAATATTTGATTGGGCACGCAAACATGTAACATCGACTTTATATATATGTTGGGCTTCTCAAGCTGCCTTATATCATTTCTATGGTATAGAAAAGAAACCTTTGGATAAGAAGTTGTTTGGTGTATTTAAGCATTCCGCTGAAGATAAATTAGACCCTTTATTCCGTGGTTTTGATGATGAGTTTTATATTCCACACAGTAGACATACAACCGTAGAAAAAGAAGACATCTTAAAAAATCCTGCTATAAAAATCCTTTCGGAGTCTGACAAAGCGGGTATTTCTATTGTCTCTACGCGTGGTGGTCGTGAACTTTATCTGACAGGACATTCTGAATATTCACCATTGACATTACATGAAGAATTTGTCCGAGATCGTGAAAAAGGCTTAGAAATTGATGTTCCTGACAATTATTATAAAAATGATAATCCCGACGAAGAGCCTGTTGTTCGCTGGTCTGGGCACGCCAATTTGCTATTTAATAATTGGTTGAACTATTATGTGTATCAAGAGACTCCTTTTGATGTTAACGAGGTTAAACATCTTGGGGACTTGAAGATTCAGAGTTAACGAGTTTTTTATTCTCTTTAAATATTTTATGCACCGAGTAGATAATCGATAGGGCCCCAAATAAAATAATACCTACTGCAATGACCCATCTTAATTGCTCGGATATATAAGGTGGAGGATCCGTATTAGTAAGATGAACATTATTCATTTCCGAAAATGCTAAGTAAAGTATTAATCCAAGATTAAATATTATCAAGGATAATATCAAGTTGTTTTTTAATGCTGATCGTATCATAAAGTTCCTCGAATTCAAATAGTATAACAAAATTTATACTATTTTTGTTTTCATTAAAGTTTAGTAGATGAAAATTTGGCAAAAAAATATAGATGTTGATTCTTTCGTTGAATCATTTACCGTAGGGCGTGACCGCGAAATGGATATGCATTTGGCAGGAGCTGATGTATTAGGTTCGTTGGCACATACACGTATGCTGAATAGCATTGGTTTGATGACGGATGAAGACTTAACGGCTGTTCAACAAGAGTTAAAGAATATATACCAAGAAGTATTAGCCGGTAAATTTCTAATTGAAGATAGTGTTGAAGATGTACATTCTCAAGTAGAGATGATGCTGACGCAACGTATTGGGGAGGCGGGTAAGAAGATTCACTCTGGACGTTCACGTAACGATCAGGTATTGGTAGATTTGAAATTGTATTTCCGTTCAGAAATACATAGTATTTTCAATAATACAGAGTTATTGTTTAATCAATTGATAAAATTGAGTGAGCAATATAAAAATGTACTTATGCCAGGATATACTCACTTGCAGATTGCTATGCCATCTTCTTTTGGCTTGTGGTTTGGTGCTTATGCCGAAAGCTTAGTAGATGATTTACACTTATTGAAAGCTGCATGGTCGGTATGTAATAAAAATCCGCTAGGATCGGCTGCAGGTTATGGCTCTTCTTTTCCGTTGAATCGTACGATGACAACACAATTATTAGGTTTTGATGACCTAAATTATAACGTTGTATATGCACAAATGGGGCGCGGTAAGACAGAGCGTATATTAGCGCAAGCTATGAGTTCTATCGCTGCTTCTTTAGCAAAATTTGCAATGGATGTAACCTTGTTTATAAATCAAAATTTTGGATTTATTTCGTTCCCGGCGCATTTGACGACAGGGTCGAGTATCATGCCACACAAGAAGAACCCGGATGTTTTTGAATTGATACGTTCTCGATGCAATAAAATTCAAGCTTTGCCGACAGAAATCGCTATGATGACGACTAACCTACCGGTAGGTTATCACCGTGATTTGCAATTGTTGAAAGAGAATTTGTTCCCTGCTTTCCAATCGTTGAATGATTGCTTAGAGATAGCAACTTTTATGTTGGACAATATAAGTATCAAAGATAGCATCTTGGATGATCCTAAATACGATTACCTATTCTCCGTAGAAGTGGTAAATAACGAAGTATTGCAAGGGATTCCTTTCCGTGAGGCATATAAAAATATTGGCCTTGCGATAGAAGAGGGGACATTTAAACCTTCTAAAGAAGTAAACCATACGCACGAAGGAAGTATTGGTAATCTATGTAATGATGAAATAAAGCGCATGTTTGCGGAAGTAAAAGCTGATTTTGGCTTCGAAAAAGTAGAGAAGGCGCTAGAAGAATTGGTTCGATAATATCCAATTCTTTATAACATAACAAAAGCGCCTTATTATTTAGGGCGCTTTTGTTATGTTATAAATCTTCAGTTTTATGCTATCGGTATTTATTAACTTGCGCAAAATACCTGTAAAGCTATTTCATTACTTATATCTTTTCGTATACTTCAAAAGTATAATCGAAAGCATGTTTTTCGTCTTTTTCATTTTTCTCCGCACTTACTAATTTCCATTGATGATCTAATAGCTCTGGGAAAAAGGAATCTCCATCTATCGTTGTATGTACACGTGTCAATAATATCTTATCTGCGATAGGTAATGTTTGTTTGTACACCTCAGCACCACCGATGATAAATACTTCGCGCTCATCACGGCAATAGTTGAAAATCTCCTGTATGCTATTGGCTACATCGACCTCATCATTGCTGTATTTTAGGTCTCTTGTCAACACGATATTACGACGGTCTGGAAGAGGTTTGCCGATCGATTCATATGTTTTGCGTCCCATCACTACCGAATGCTCCAATGTATTTTTCTTAAAATACTTGAAGTCATTTGGCAGATGCCAAGGCATTTGATTATTTTTTCCTATTGCGTTGTTTTCAGCAGCAGCAACGATTAAAGTTATTTTAATATCACTCATCTTGTTCTCTATTAATCTCTCTTATTGTTCTAACGATAAATATTATACGGCTACAGGAGCTTTGATATGTGGATGACTCTCGTAATTCACCAGCTCAAAATCTTCAAATTTGAAATCAAAAATATCCTTTATCTCCGGATTTATTACTATTTGTGGCAAAGCCTTTGGTTCGCGCGAAAGCTGTAGCTCTGTTTGTGCAAAGTGGTTGTTGTAAACATGCGCATCGCCCAAGGTATGTACAAAATCTGCTGCTTCCATATCGCATACCTGTGCTACCATCATGGTCAAGAGTGCATATGATGCTATATTAAAGGGCACACCCAAGAATATATCGGCGCTACGCTGGTACAATTGGCAGGATAGCTGTGGCTTTAGGATTCCTTTCTCTGGTTGTGCTGGTGCTACATAAAACTGGAAGAAGGCATGACATGGCGGTAGAGCCATATTTTCAATCTCTGCAACATTCCATGCCGATACGATAATACGTCGTGAATCTGGTGATGTCTTTAGTTGTTTTATCACTTGTGCTATCTGATCGATATGTCTACCATCGGGCGTCGGCCATGATCGCCATTGAGAACCATAGACAGGGCCTAAGTTGCCATTTTCATCTGCCCATTCATCCCAGATGCTTACGCCATTTTCTTTTAGATACTTGATATTGGTGTCTCCTTTGAGAAACCATATCAGCTCGTGAAGGATAGAACGTAAGTGTAATTTTTTAGTTGTTACTAATGGGAATCCTTCTTTTAGATTGAAGCGCATTTGATAACCAAAAACACTGCGTGTACCTGTTCCTGTTCTATCTGTCTTGTCTACACCTGTGGTATATACGTGCTTTAGTAAATCTAAATATTGCTTCATATTCTTTTTTTAAATATCGTGTTCTTTAATACTAATCTATATTTTGGCTTACCACATCTCCAAGGGAATGTAAAATATTTGGATCCAAAACTAAAATCTTACTAAGTTAGCATTTTAGGGAATTAGTACCTAAAAATTGCGCCTGTTAAATGTTGCGTATTGGTCAAATTTTGTATCATCAAGTCCCAATTGATCCTTAAAATAACTAATCACTAAAGGTTCTATTTCTTTGGGATTGTAGGTGTCTGAGCTTCTAAGTTTTTGATAGTTTTCTTTCACTATAATGGTAATTAGATCTTTGACGCTATGTATGGTAAAACGATTTGTAAATTTATGCATCAGTATATAAGTGGTTATTGTAGATATAAGCCCGAAGATAGCGAGCATAGGGCTTGTAAATAATAAAACGATACATCCTACAAATAGTAGCAATAGGGAGCTTGATATCCAAGTAGAAGGCTGAAGAACATCGATTTTGATACCGAGCTCTTTCTCAATCTGAGCCAAATTTTGTCTACGTTGTTTTTTGGGAAAGATATCGGTTAGTAGGCTCGTTGTGTGCAAGGATATCGTTGTATTTTGCGTATGGTAATATGCTTTTCTGAATTTGTAGAAGGCCTGCTGTGTAGTACATGTATCCCGCTGCAGGAAGTTTATTTTGGAGCATATCAAGTTACAAAGTGCTCGAATAGAATTTATTTCTGAAAGCTCTTTTTCTACAAATATGATGTCAAATGAATATTCTATTGCTTCAATCATGTCATCTATATCCTGAGAATCTGTTTTTTGAAGTACTGTAGAGAGGTAATTCATGTGCTCTTGTTTAATAGTTTAAATATATAAAAAATGTCATTAACATCTCAAATGTTTCAACTTTGTCCTTAAGTCTAAAAAAAAGCGTATTTTTGCAAAATTACTATGAATAAAAAAGTCGCTTTCTATACGCTAGGGTGTAAGCTGAATTTTTCGGAGACATCTTCTATTGGACGTCAGTTTAAAGATGCAGGGTATGATTCTGTTTCCTTTGATTCACCTGCTGATGTTTATGTTATCAATACCTGTTCGGTAACGGACAATGCGGATAAGAAATGTCGCAAAGTAGTCAAGGAAGCATTGAAGCATTCGCCCAATGCCTACATAACTATTGTCGGTTGTTATGCACAGTTGAAGCCCAAAGAGATCGCAGAGATCCCTGGTGTAGATATGGTACTCGGTGCTGCAGAGAAGTTCAATATCATTGAGCATATCAATGACTTGACTAAGCAAGAGAAAACGGTAATCCATAATGGTCCTATCGATGAAACAAATCAATTTGTAACAGCCTATTCTATTGGTGATCGTACACGTACTTTTTTGAAAGTTCAGGACGGCTGTGATTATTCATGTACCTTCTGTACGATACCTCTGGCACGTGGCGCTTCACGCTCGGGCAAGATAGAAGATATTGTACGTCAGGCCGAAGAGATTGCTGCTTCAGGGGTAAAGGAAATCGTGTTGACTGGTGTCAATATCGGTGATTATGGTATCCGTGATGGTAAACGTCAGGACAAGTTTTTGGATTTAGTAAAAGCATTGGACGATGTCGAAGGAATAGATCGTATTCGTATTTCTTCTATCGAACCCAATCTTTTAGCAAATGAGATTATTGAGTTTGTAGCCCAATCAAAGCGTTTCGTTCCACACTTTCATATGCCTTTACAATCGGGCAACAATAAAGTATTGGCGCAGATGCGTCGCCGCTACAAACGTGAGTTGTATGCAGAGCGTGTCACTAAGATCAAATCTTTAATGCCTAATGCATGTATTGGTGTAGATGTGATAGTAGGGTTCCCGGGTGAGACACGTGAGGATTTTATCGATACCTACAATTTTTTGAATGATTTAAGTATTTCTTACCTACACGTATTTACCTATTCAGAGCGCGAAAATACCATCGCTGCACAGATGGAAGGTGCTGTTCCAGGATCACAGCGTTCGGATCGTAGCAAGATGCTACATATATTGTCAGAGAAGAAAAGAAGAGCTTTCTATGAAGAGAATATAGGTGCCGTAGGAGAGGTATTGTTTGAAGGTGATATCAAAGATGGCTATATGCATGGTTTCTCTAAAAACTATGTTAAAGTAAGAACGGCATATGATCCTTTGTTAGTAAATGAGATTGTTCCTGTCAAATATAGGAGTATCTCTGACAACGGTGAGGTAGATATCGAAGAGATTCGTGAGATATTAACACATTAGTATATCACTTTACGCTAAAATAATAACGGCTCGATTGAATTTCAATCGAGCCGTTTCTTTTGTATGTATTTATACTGTTATTTATGATGCTTTTTAAATTCTTCAAACTCTTTATGTAGTTTGAGCAATTTGAAGGTAGAGCTTATTAATTCGTTTGTTTCTAAGAGTATTGAGAAATATAGCTTACTATTTTTAGGGCTATTTTCTGTTGTACGAATATGCTCAATCTGCTTATCTAAAAGATTATTCGTGATTTTCAATAGTTGATCACGTTCTGTCATATTGTTGTCTATCTTCCCAAATTCAAGACGTTTATACATATTATATACCTCAGCATACCAATTTCCTAATGCATTTGCTACAAGCATTAGATCTTCACCCTGATACGTTTTCAAGGGCTTGTGGTTATTATCTACGTGGTTGTAGGCATTATTAGCAATGACATATAGATTTTCTATGATATCTTGCATATAGCCCAATGACATGATATAATATCTACTTCCTTTGGCTGTAGTATCGTCGAGATTACGGATAAAGTCATAAAGTGTATCATTCGTAGAATCGAGATCTCTATTGATTTTTTTTATCAGTTTTTTGTTTACCGATAGTGAAGTTAGATCATTGCGTATAAGTCCATCAATGATTTCTTTGAAGAATATGTTGGTCTTTGCAAATACTTCTGCTATTTGCGCTGAGCTAGATTCTGTTACTTGTTGTAAAGTATGAATATCTTCTTTT
This sequence comes from Sphingobacterium rhinopitheci, assembly GCF_022627575.1. GTDB lineage: Bacteria > Bacteroidota > Bacteroidia > Sphingobacteriales > Sphingobacteriaceae > Sphingobacterium > Sphingobacterium rhinopitheci. The sequence goes on along the minus strand of NZ_JADEYQ010000005.1, from coordinate 13,124 downwards.
ACTAATTTTAACTTTCGTTGTGTTTGTTCGGCTACTTTCTTTTTGTGTTTACGGGCATTTTGAAATAATAGGATAGCAAGCAATATTAAAGCACCTACAAAGGTCATGATACCACCTATTTTTAAGAGATATGCAAACACAAAGGCTCCAGCAAATGCACTTGCAGCAGTAAAGAACCAACCTCCGATTACATGTAAAACCCCAGATACACGGTATACTGCAGACTCTCTATCCCAAGCACGATCGGCAAAGGCTGTACCCATCGCTACCATAAAGGTAACATAGGTCGTTGACAAAGGAAGTTTCATAGAAGTTCCTAATGCAATAAGACTACTGGCAACCATTAGATTGACGGAGGCACGTACCATATCAAACATCGGCTCTTCGTTATTTTTCTTTTTAGGTATTTCTTTACCTTCAAAGCGACTATCTAAGCGTGCTTGTAGCGCACGCGGCATGATATAGCTCAATCCTATACCTAGGTTGATAAATGCTCTAACAACAAGGCGTGAGAATGTATTAGGTTGAAATTTCTCTGTAGCACCCTCTTGACTACTCAGGTTCATCTCTGTTTCGAGTACTGTGCGTGCTTTTTTGGAGGTCCATAAAGTCGTAATCATGACAACTCCTGCAGCTGCAAGGATCCATAATGGGGCTACAATATCTGCAGAACCTAATTCTGTCATCATGTATGTATTTGGATCACCACCAGCCTGCTGAAAGAAGCCGATCGCTTGTATTGCTGCAACGGGTACACCAATAAAATTCACCAAGTCATTGCCAGCAAATGATAATGCTAATCCAAATGTACCAACACCGATGATTACTTTAAGGATATTGATATTGAGTCTCGTAATAATATAACTAAGTATAGTGAAGACAACAAAACAGCCTAGTATTAAATGCAATTCATGCGTACTGATCCATTCTTTTACACTAGCGTCAATAAATGTTACTGATTTTAGACCTTTTATTAATATGAAATAATTGATTGCAGCCAATGCAATACCACCAAATAATACACCAAATGTCTTTAGTTTTTTCTCGAAATTGAAGGTAAAAATCAAACGAGATACATATTGTACAGCCATACCTAACGTGAAAGATAGGATAACGGATAATAATATACTAATAACGATTTCGGAAGCTTTCTCCGTATTTATATATTGTGATAAGGTAGACCAATCGCCCGAAGTGGTGGCAATCTTATAAAGTCCCAAACATACAGCACCTCCGAGTAACTCAAATACTATAGAAACTGTAGTAGATGTAGGTAGACCAAAATAGTTAAATACATCCAACAGAATAATATCTGTTATCATGACCGCCAAAAATATGACGAGAACATCATTGAAGGTGAACATACTAGGTACATATATGCCTGAACGTGCTATTTCCATCATACCACTTGAGAATACGGCACCACATAAAATCCCTACAGTAGCTAAGATCATGATCAATCGAAATGGAATTGCTTTCGATCCAATAGCTGAGTTAAGAAAATTTACAGCATCATTACTAACGCCAACCATAATATCAATAATCCCTAAGGTTATTAATGTTATGATTACTAGATATAAATAATTATCCATACTATTTTTTTTTCTACAAAGTTAGGCACTATTAATTCAAGTTGTATTAATTTAATGTTAACTCTTTATGTAGTTAATATGAAATTTTATTATTTTAAGGTTGTTAACCAAGCTTCTGCCATTAGATTTACACCTGCTAGCGTAGTATGTACACCATCTGTAGTCCAATAATTTCCTGCTGCTCTTTTTTCAGCTTTATCAAATACTTCTTGGTATGGTATCAATAGGGCTTTATATTCTTTTGCGATGTCGCGAGCTACTTTTTGATAACCTAAGAATTCGGGATACCACGTATCATCTACATGCTTTACTTTCTTTACAGCAAAGGGTTCGCCGATAATTAATTGTACGTTTGGTAAGTTTTTTAGGGTATTATCCAATAGTCGTTGGTAGGATTCTTTAAAAGAGACAGCTGTACCTTTGTACTTTCCATCGCGGGTATGCCAGTAGTCGTTTACACCTATAAGTATACTTAGGATATTTGGTTTAAGGTCTATACAATCTTTTTGCCAGCGTTCTTCCAGTTGAGGGACCTTGTGCCCACTGATGCCTCTATTGTAAATCGCTATATTTTTGCCAGCATATTGATTAAGGATAGCGCTTGCAGCTACCATAGCATAGCCTCTTCCCATGCCATTGATATCATTTGGAATCAGCACATCTCTATTTCTACCATGGTCAGTAATAGAATCACCCTGAAACAAGATAACATCATTTTGCTGCAGGGTGATTTTAGACTTTTCGGGTAATATAGATTCCGCTTTTAATAGTTGTGAACCTATTAATGTAGTACCTATTGTAGCCAAAGTTTGCTTTAAGAATTTTCTTCTGTTATTCATAAGTTTAGGTTTATTTACCTAAATGTAGAGATATTAACAGAATTTATCAATAGCAGTTTTTATTACTTGGCAAGCTTCTAATATTTCTTCTTTAGATACCGTCAATGGTGGTGCGACGCGTAATGCTGTTTCACAATGCAAGTACCAATCGATCATTACACCATGATCTGCACAATATTTGCTAACATTGTATACTTGATCGAAATTAGCTAACTGCAAGCACATCATTAATCCCAACCCTCTTATTTCTTTGATCTTTGGGTGACTTAGCTCCGAACGGAATAAGGCTGCTTTAGCCGCAACTCCTTCGATAAGGTGTTCCTCTTGGATAACTTTTAGGGATGCTAATGCTGCAGCACATGATACTGGATGACCGCCGAATGTAGTGATATGTCCCAACATGGGGTTGTCTTTGATGACATCCATTATTTCTTTGGGTGCGACAAATGCGCCCAAAGGCATACCGCCTCCGATACCTTTGGCTAGCATCAATATATCTGGAACGATACCAAAATGCTCAAAGGCAAATAGTTTGCCTGTACGGCCGAAGCCCGTTTGTATTTCATCAAATACCAATAAGGCACCTACTGCAGTACAGCGGGCACGTAATGCCTGCATATATTCGGCTGATGGTACACGTACACCAGCTTCTCCTTGGATTGCTTCTACGATGACAGCAGCCGTTTTAGTTGTTATAGAATCTAAATCGACTATGTCGTTGAATGTTATAAAATCTATTTCTGGTAGCAGTGGGGCATATGCTTGTTGGTAAGCTGTCCCTCCAATCAGGCTCAATGCGCCTTGGGTACTGCCATGATAGGCATTTTTAGCGGCTATTATTTGTCTACGTCCGGTATAGCGTTTTGCTATCTTCATAGATCCTTCTACGGCTTCGGCTCCTGAGTTTGTTAAATAAACAGAGCCAAATGATGCGGGTAGTGTCGCTAATAATTGTGACGCGAATTGTACTTGTGGTGCTTGTACAAACTCACCGTATACCGTTACGTGTAGGTATTTTTCCAATTGATTTTGAATAGCCTCAATTACTTTTGGATGGCGATGCCCAATATTACTTACATTAAACCCCGATACCAAGTCTAAATATTTTTCGCCTTTGGGGCCGTATAAGTAAGATCCTTCAGCCTTTTCAACCTCAATAAGTCGTGGACTATTGGAGGTTTGTGCTGTATTCCGTAAAAAAAGTTCTCTATTGCTAATCATATCACAAAGGTACAAAGGAAAATGTTGTATAAAAACTAACTTTTTAAGTTATGTATTGCATTTTTTTCAAGATGACAATGCATATGTTTTGTTATGTTGAGCACAAGGAAACCTCTCTAATATAGTGTTAGATCCTTCCTGTCGTCAAATGGGTTTGTTATGTTAAGTGCAAGGAAACATCTCTAGTATAGTGTTAGATCCTTCCTGTCGTTAAATGGGTTTGTCATGTTGAGCACAAGGAAACATCTCTAGTAAGGTATATAGATCCTTCCTTTCGTCATATCGGTATGTTATGTTAAGTGCAAGGAAACATCTCTAGTAAGGTATTAGATCCTTCCTGTCGTTAAATGGGTTTGTCATGTTGAGTACAAGGAAACATCTCTAGTATTGTGTTAGATCCTTCCTGTCGTTAAATGGGTTTGTCATGTTGAGCACAAGGAAACATCTCTAGTAAGGTATTAGATCCTTCCTGTCGTTAAATGGGTTTGTCATGTTGAGTGCAAGGAAACATCTCCAGTATTGTGTTAGATCCTTCCTTTCGTCAAATCGGTTTGTCATGTTGAACATAGTGAAACATCTCTAGTATTGTGTTAGATCCTTCCTGTCTTGAAATCGGTTTGTCATGTTGAGCACAAGGAAACATCTCTAGTATTGTGTTAGATCCTTCCTGTCGTCAAATGGGTTTGTCATGTTGAGTGCAGGGGTACATCTCAGCTTAGGTGTTAGATCCTTCCTTTCGTCAAATGGGTTTGTCATGTTGAGTGCAAGGAAACATCTCCAGTATTGTGTTAGATCCTTCCTTTCGTCATATGGGTTTGTCATGTTGAGTGCAAGGAAACATCTCTAGTAAGGTATTAGATCCTTCCTGCCGTCAAATGGGTTTGTCATGTTGAGCATAGTGAAACATCTTTAGTAAGGTATTACATCCTTCCTGTCGTCAGGATGACAATAGAAAAGCTTGTTAGGATGAAAAATAGAGTTTTTTCTTACGGTTAAACACCATCCAATTTGATAACATTCACTGGACACGCTTCTACTACACGGAGATTTTCTTCTACTTCGTCATACCTAATAGTAGCTTGAAAGACGCCTTTTTTCTCTATTCCCCCTATTAATACTGCTTTACCATCTTTCTTGGATATACGCCAACGATCAAAAGCAATTTCTACACAAGCATTGCAACCGATACAACGCTGTCTATAATGAATGAGCTTAGGCATTAGCTTCGACGATTTTGTAAAGTTTGTCCGATGGTCTTATTTTATCTGCGATTTTGAAGGATATCGTTTGTCCTTTGCTTGCTTTGTCTACTATTTCCCCCGAATCTAATCGTATCTCCTGCACTTCTGTTTCTACAAATCCTGTGGTAGGTCCAGTGACGATTATTTTATCTCCTTTCTGTAAGGATTGGCTTTCTATTATGAATTCGCCAACGGCCACTTTATCAAAATATTTTATGCCTTTGCCAAGGTATATTTTACGCTTGGTCGCCACAGAGCCATGTACATTGGACCATTCCCCCATTTTTCGACCTAGATAGTATCCATCCCAAAATCCTCGGTTATATACTTCACTTAATTGATGCTTCCATTGTTCTACTTTTTCGATTGTATAGGTGCCATTTGCAAATGCATCGACGGCTTCTCTATAACACTTGGTAGTGGTATAAACGTAATCAGCAGCACGTCCACGACCTTCTATTTTTAGGACACCTACTCCCGCTTCTAGGATTTTATCTAAGAAATCAATGGTACATAGGTCTTTCGCCGACATAATGTATTCGTTGTCAATCTTTAATTCGATACCTTCCTCATCGGTTACCGTATATTCACGACGGCAGTTTTGTATGCAAGCACCGCGGTTAGCTGATGCATTGTGAGAGTGTAGGCTAAGGTAGCATTTGCCGCTCACAGCCATACATAAAGCACCATGAGCAAATATTTCTACCTGGACAAGTTCTCCCTTAGGTCCACGGATATCATTTTTCGCTATTACTTTGACAATATCGGCAACCTGTTTGAGGGTCAATTCGCGCGCCATCACCATTACGTCAGCATATGTAGCATAGAATTCTACAGTTTCTATATTGGTGATATTGGATTGTGTACTGATATGGACTTCCATACCTACCTTGCGGCAGTAGCTCATCACAGCTAGGTCTGAAGCGATGACGGCAGATATACCAGCTTCTTTGGCTTGATCTATGATGCGTCGCATCAAGGAGATATCATGGTCATAGATGATCGTATTTAGCGTGATATAGCTTTTTGCATTATGGCTATTACACAGCTCCGCAATCTCTGGAAGATCTTCAATAAGGAAATTATTCGTTTGGCGTGCCCGCATATTGAGCTGCTCAATACCAAAATATACGGAATTTGCACCAGCTTTTATGGCCGCCGCCATAGCTTCTTTAGAGCCTGCAGGTGCCATTACTTCAAATATCGATTTGTCTATCATTTCTCTTTCCACTAATTATAGTACGACTATGCAAAATTAAAAAGGATGGTAGCGAAAAATAGTGACGAATATTACTAGAAGAGGTGATTGTAAGTTTTATTGACGTATACAAAAATAGGCTATTCCTCTTTGGAATAGCCTATTTTAGGTATACTAAAGATTGTACTTATTCAGCGATAATCAAGAAGTAGTTCTTTTTACCTTTTTGAGCAACTAAGTATTTGTTGTTTATTAAGTCAGCTGTAGTCACATTTTGTTCGATGTCACTAAGCTTTATTTTGTTTAAGGATACGCCACCACCAGCTAACATTTTCTTTGCTTCACCTTTAGAAGCAAATACTTGTGCTTTGGTCGCTAAAAGATCGAGAATATTGATGCCTTGTGACAACTCGTCTTTGCGGATAATAAATTGTGGAACACCTTCAAATACTTCTAATACAGCATCATGCTCTAAGTTAGCAAGGAATTCTAAAGAACCATTGCCAAATAAAAATTCAGATGTTTTAACAGCAGTTTCGTAGGCCTCCTCAGAGTGTGTACGGATAGTGATATCTTTAGCTAATGCCTTTTGTACTGTTCTCAAATGTGGAGCAGCATCATGTTCAGCTATGATAGCTTCTAATTCTTCTTTTGAACGTAATGTAAAGATATTGATCCAGTTTTTGGCATCATCATCTGTAGCATTCAACCAGAATTGGTAATACTTGAATGGAGATGTTTTTTTGGGGTCTAACCAAATAGCACCTGATTCTGTTTTACCAAACTTTTGACCGTCTGATTTTTTTATCAATTGTGTTGTAAGAGCATAGGCAGTTCCTTGGTCTTGGCGACGAATCATTTCTGATCCTGTCACGATGTTACCCCATTGATCCGAGCCTCCCATTTGGATCTTACAATTGTGATGCTTCCATAGATAATAGAAATCATATCCTTGGATTAATTGATAAGTAAACTCAGTGAACGATAGACCGTTATCACCTTCTAAGCGTTTCTTTACCGAATCCTTAGACATCATATAGTTGACTGTAATCAACTTACCCACATCACGAATAAAATCCAAAAAGCTGAAATCTTTAAACCAATCGTAGTTATTTACCATTTTGGCATCGTTTTCTCCGTCCCCAAAAGTTAAAAACTTCCCTAATTGATTTTTTAAACTATTTACATTGTGCTGTAAAGTAGCTTCATCCAAAAGATTTCTCTCAGCAGACTTGAACGAAGGATCTCCGATCATACCTGTTGCGCCACCTACCAGAGCAACGGGCTTATGTCCTGCATTTTGAAAATGGATTAAAGTCATGATTTGAGTCAAATGCCCAACATGTAAAGAATCGCCAGTTGGGTCAAATCCGATATATCCTGACACTTTCTCTTTGTTCAGTAAATCTTCAGTTCCCGGCATGATGTCTTGAAGCATGCCTCTCCAACGTAATTCTTCTACAAAATTCATAACGATATGATTAATTTTAATTAAGATTGCAAAGATAACAGAATATGCCGTATCTTACATAGTATTTTCTCATAACCATTACAGTTTTGAATTTTTTATCCCACTATTATTTTGAACGTTATGCTTTAGATCCTCATCAAGTATTTGGCGGGTTTTTGCCTGATTTGTTGAAAAATGTGGATAAGAATTATTCCTTTCAAATTCAAAAATACGAACATCTGTTAGATTCAAATCCAAATTATTTAGCAATTACTACGGGTTGGAAGCGGCATCTTGAAGTGGATAAAGTGTTTCATAGTTCTCCATTTTTTTATGAACATACACATCGGTTACGTAAAGATATTGAAGATGTCGTACGTGATTTACCTATAAGACCTTCTTTTTTAGCACATATAGCTTTAGAATTATTATTAGACCATTTACTAATAGCGTATAATGTACTTTCCGTAGCACGCTTATATGATCATTTGGAAAATATAGATAAGTACTCTGTTAAAAGCTATTTGAAAGTGTTTGATAGGATCGATGAAGATCGTTTTTTTCGTTTTTATGATCGTTTTGTTGAGGCTAGATATATTGCTAATTATGCAAATATTGAAAATATTCCGCATGCACTTTATAATATATGTAAACGAATTTGGATATTTGAGGCTTCTACGTCTCATCTGGATGAACTTGCAGTTAGACTAGATGATTATAAAAATAATCATCTAAAGAATTATTTCAATATATACATTGATATTCAACAGACGTTGAATTAGACTAATAAGAAAATTAACTATTATTATATATGATGAATCAGCTTTTTCGTAAAAAAAGTGTTGACCAAATTTTAAAAGACGCTAACGAGCATAGTTCAGGGATGGCTAAAATATTAGGTGTAAAAGACCTCGTATCTTTAGGAATAGCCGCTATAGTAGGGGCGGGGATATTTAGTACGATAGGATTAGCGTCATTCAATGGAGGACCTGCGGTATCTTTATTATTTGTGTTTGTGGCTTTTGCGTGCGTATTTACCGCACTTTCTTATGCACAATTTGCAAGTACAGTGCCCGTTTCAGGTTCAGCATATACCTATGCTTATGTCGCATTCGGAGAGTTGTTCGCTTGGATCATTGGATGGGCATTGGTGTTGGAATATGCTGTTTCCAATATGGTAGTTGCAATTTCATGGTCTCAATACTTTGTATCCATGTGTGAAGGATTTGGATTGTTTATTCCTAAATGGCTAACCATGGCACCAGGCTATGCTTTAGAGGCACATGCGAAGATGCTCGAAGTAGGGGTAGACAAATTGACGGGGATAGATAAGATAGCATTGCAAGCCTATAATACAGCTCCCAAAATAGGTGATATTCCTATTGTTTTTGATTTGCCTGCTGGCTTGATTACTGTTTTAGTTACTTGGTTGGTGTACAGGGGGATTAGAGAGTCTCAACGCGCTAGTAATATCATGGTATTGATAAAAGTAGGGATTATCATATTAGTAATTGTAGGTGGAATATTTTATGTGAAACCAGAAAATTGGACTCCTTTTGCACCAAATGGAATGGGGGGAGTGCTTAGTGGAATAGCTGCTGTTTTCTTTGCTTTTATAGGTTTTGATTCAATTTCTACAACAGCGGAGGAATGCAAAAATCCACAACGTGACTTACCCAAAGCTATGATTTATTGTTTGGTTATATGTGCTGTTTTATATGTGTTAATTACCCTAGTACTAACGGGTATGGTGAATTATACAGAATTAAATGTCAAAGATCCTTTAGCATATGTTTTCTCTTATGTTGGTTTTGATAAGATGGCAGGTATTATTTCTGTAACATCAGTGATTGCTATCACTAGTGCTTTATTAGTCTTCCAATTGGCACAACCACGTATTTGGATGACGATGAGTCGCGATGGCTTATTATGGAAAAAATTTGCAACAATACATCCGAAGTATAAAACACCTTCATTTGCGACTATTGTCACAGGTATTGTTGTTGCGGTACCAGCATTGTTTTTTAAGATGGACTTTTTTGTGGATCTTACTTCGGTAGGTACTTTCTTTGCATTTATCTTAGTGTGTGCAGGTGTTCTATATATGGATAAATCAGGATTGTCTAAGAAGTCTAAATTTAAAGTGCCTTATATTAATGGTAAATATTTGGTTGGACTTAGTCTTATAATTGGCATTGTTTTAATGTTTGTCTATGGTAAAGATAGCTTAAACGAATGGGGGACATTGGGAACTAAAGACGTCATAGTACATAAATCATTAGTTATAATATTTTGGGCGACATGGTTAGTGATGAGTGTGCTTAGTTTTAAACATAATTTCTCCTTACTTCCAGTTATTGGAATTTTAATTAATCTCTATTTAATGAGTGAACTTGGCGCTAGTAATTGGATTATTTTTGTTATTTGGCTTCTTATTGGCTTAATAATCTATTTCATTTATGGATATAAGCATTCTAAATTGAGAGCTTTGAATAGCAATGATGAGTAATATTTTAGGTTATTAAATTGACTTAAAATGTACTTAGCTGTATGTTTTGAATTAATTTAAAACAAATTGATAGTTTGTATTGTATTGTAATTATATATAATTACAATACAAACTATGAAAAAATTAATTGTACTATTCACATTGGCAACTGTTTTTATCTCTTGTAAAGAGAATATTGTAGCAGGATATACTTCAGTATCTGTAAAACAAGATGTAGTAAATACTTTAGATAAAAGTGAGTGGGTTGCGAATTCTAGTGAAGCTTATTATTCAAAAATAGTATTTGATAAAGAAATAATAGAGGGAACAATTAGAAATGGTGCGCCAGAGCGAATGGGTTTTCATGTTTCAAATATTACTTCACCAACGATGGTGCTACCTGACACAATACAATTACGATTAAAATCTGGTTTATATTTGAATGAGATATATCTTTCAAATAATTATACTAGCTTACAATCTGTTGTAAGAACAGATGCTGCTAGTACATTTACTAGTGAGTCTCATTATACTAGAATTAAATAGTTTTTATTTTTATACATACACAAAAGACTTCCTTTTATTATAGGGGGTCTTTTTTTTATGATCTTTTTTTTGTTTTTAGGTTAATGAATATAATATTTTAGTTATTAGTATTAATTATTTCCTTAAAGGTGTTAGTTCTCTTTTAGTTTATCTCTTTGTGATTATATTTTTTACTTTTGCCCCCTTGAAAAACTATAATTGCCTCTTATGAAGAATATAATTGTTTTAATGTCCTTAGTCCTCTGCCTTTTCTCTTGTAAAGAAAATGTAATTAATGGTTTTAATGCTAAATCTGTACAAGAAGATCTCGCCTTAGCTTTAAATGGTAGTGAATGGGTGGCCGATTCCCCAAATGCTTATTATGAAAAAATAACTTTTTATAAGGAGGTTCTACGAGTTACACATAAAGGTGTTACTACTGGTGTAAAATATGACGTAACTAATGTTAGTGGATTAATGGAGTCTATTCCTGATCAAATTCAGTTGCGTTTAAAATCAGGCCTACCGACTGATGAGTTATATTTGAAAAATGATTATTCAACGCTTAGTTCTGTTATTAGATCAGATGTAAATACTGCAATTTGGTCTAAATATGAGTATAAGAGAGTGAAATAATCTATCATTATCTATTTTTCAGGAATACATAAAATAAAAAAGCAGTGCAACGGAATAGTTTGTTACTGCTTTTTTATTTTATGTGCATATAATTATAAATTAAACCTTATTTTTGCAGCGAAGCAAACTGGTTCTATCGCTGTCTTATTTATAAGAGAGAGGAAAGTCCGGGCAACATAGAGCAACACGCTTCCTAACGGGAAGGCTGTTATTTTTTAGCAGACAGAAAGTGCCACAGAAAATATACCGCCAAGAGTTTCTTGGTAAGGGTGAAAACGTGAGGTAAGAGCTCACGGTATTGTATGGTGACATATATTACGGTAAACCTCGTGTGTTGAAAAACCAAATAGGTTGTAAACGTTGAAGGTAGCTCGTCTTCTTCCAATTTATTGGAATTTACAATGGGTAGGTTGATGGAGCTTGTGCGCAAGTGCAAGCCTAGATAAATGATAGAAACTCTAGCTTAGAGTACAGAACCCGGCTTAAAAGGTTTGCTTCTTTTTTGATTTTCCTTTTCTTTTTCTTATTTTGATTACTAATCAATTCAAATTTATGATTACGATACTAGTTATTGATGATGAGCGTCCAATTCGGAGTTCTCTTAGAGATATTTTGGAGTACGAAGAATACAAAGTCCTAGACACAGATAATGGTAAGGATGGTTTAGATATTCTTCAAAAGGAAAAAATAGACCTTGTTTTATGTGATATTAAAATGAATAAAATGGATGGGATGGAAGTTCTTAGTGCAGCTAAAGAATTTTCTGAAGTTCCTTTCATAATGATTTCTGGACATGGAACGATCGAAACTGCTGTAGAAGCAGCCAAGAAAGGTGCATTTGATTTTTTAGAAAAACCATTAGATCTTAATCGTTTATTAATAACAGTAAGAAATGCCCTAGAAAAAGGGAACCTTGTTAAGGAAACAAAAATATTAAAGAAGAAAGTTCCTAGGACCAAGGACATCTTAGGAAATTCTGAAAGCATAGCTTTAATAAAGTCGAGTATTGAAAAAGTCGCACCTACTGAAGCACGTGTATTAATAACGGGTGCTAATGGTGCCGGAAAAGAGTTAGTAGCACGCTGGTTGCATGAAAAATCTAATAGGAGTGAATCTACTTTAATTGAGGTAAATTGTGCCGCAATACCTTCGGAGCTTATTGAATCAGAATTATTTGGACACGAAAAGGGAGCCTTTACATCTGCTGTAAAGCAACGGATCGGGAAATTCGAACAGGCGCATGGCGGTACTTTATTTTTAGATGAAATCGGCGATATGAGCTTGTCTGCACAAGCTAAAGTATTAAGAGTGCTGCAAGAAAATAAAATTACCAGAGTTGGTGGTGATAAAGAGATAATTGTTAATGTCAGGGTAATTGCCGCTACAAATAAAGATTTGTTAAAAGAAATTGATGAAGGTAAGTTTCGAATGGATTTGTACCATCGTTTAGGGGTGATATTGATTCATGTACCACCATTAACAGACCGTACAGATGATATTCCACTTATTGCAGAATCTTTTTGTAAGGATATATGTGAAGAGTATAATATTCCAATTAAAAAAATCACCAAAGAGGCTATGGTTCGTTTAAAAGCTTTACCTTGGACGGGCAATATTCGGGAGCTTCGAAATATGATTGAACGTCTTATTATACTTAGTGGTGATAAGATTACTGACAAAGAAGTTGATACTTATTCTAACCCAACGGTATCTACACATAATGGGAACTTTGGATATACTTCGATGATTGACTTAGATAAGATAGATAATTTAAGTGATTTTATGGGTTTTGCTGAGGATAGGTTTATTAGTCATAAGTATAATAAAAATAATAAAGACTTAAATAAAACAGCTAATTTGATAGGTCTTGACCCTAAATTGTTAAAGGAAAAATTGGAAAATATTCAATAATGATTAAATAAAGAAGGTGTCCC
>NZ_JADEYQ010000004.1 GCF_022627575.1 Sphingobacterium rhinopitheci | reverse complement strand
CCAGAAGGTCACCTTCTTTATTTAATCATTATATCTTCTTTTTTGTCTTTTATATAGCATAAAAAAAATGACAAAAAGGACTACTAAACCTAAAACTATAAAAGTTATTGAGTTAGTAGGTTTATCTTCAATCAAAGTATCTGCAAAAGCATACTGATTTCCAGTAATACACAGTATAAATAATCCAATCCAGTATCTCATAATTGTTGTTTATAATTTCCTAAATACTAAAGCTAATCATTTGTTTGTTGAATTTCAATTAATTCGTTTTTTTTAACTTATTTTTAATATTAATGTATGTGTCTTAACAATATATCGCTTTATTTCTGCAGCGCTTTATTGTTAAGTCAGTACTTATCCTGTTATAGCATATTCTCAATTGCTTTAGGATTCTTAATCTTAAAATTATAAATAGGGGTTTATGAAACTAAATAAGGGCGAGGTTTCATATATTATAATTAGTAATTCTGTAGCCTTATCCTTTTTCAAACAGTGAATAAATATAAAAATGTATGCCTTCAAAGTAAATTGGGCACTTTGATTTATTAACTTAAGGAGATATTAGGCTCAGAAAATGTTGGTTGTTTACAATAAAAAAAGGCTAAAACATATTCGTTTTAGCCCTAATAAATTAACACAATATATAATATTGTTATGCTATACGTACGTTAGTAGCGTTAAGTCCATTTCTTCCTTGTGCGACATCAAATGTTACTTGATCATTTTCTCTAATGTTATCTTGTAATCCTGACATGTGTACGAATAGATCTTGACCACCATCATTAGGTGTAATAAAACCAAAACCTTTTGTTTCGTTGAAGAATTTTACTGTTCCTTTTTGCATTTTGTAATGTATTAAATAAAAAAATTTGTTAAGGCATAAAGCCATCCTTTTTAAGATTATTAAATCTTAAATAATCATTCGTTAACTAAACGTGAATAAGAAATAAATGATTTTGAGGGAAACAAATTCAATTAGCTACTTCATCAAATTAGATGATAACATTAGCGACTGGAAAGCAAAGATTAAAAAATGAAAAGTAAACTGATCCTTTCTAAGGTTAGCAAGGCAGAGCCTGATTATATACAAATGTAGTTATATTTTTCTAAAAAAAAATATTTTTTCGTTACATTTTTTTACTATAGAAATGTGAGCGTTAAATGCTGCAATTAATCTAGCATATTCATTAAATTTAACTTTACATTCAAAACATTCTGCTTTTTAATATTTTATTTATTTCTGAGTAATAAATATGACTTATCTTAGAAAATTAATGATGCTCTGCTTGAAAATTCAAAGGACCGGCCATTGATACTAGTACTATCAATGGTCGGTTGTTACCAAAGCTTATGGCTTAGATAGCGGATTATGTGCGTGAGCTAATCCGTGAAAAATCGAAGGCTAGCTTACAGTCAGCCCGAGCTTGGAGTAGGCTAGGAGATAGGCTAAAAGGATATAATAAAGAAGGGATCTCTAAATTATTACTTATGTGTTGAGTCTATTAGGATGTAAGCAAGAGACCAGAGGAAATATACACAGCACTATGTTTAAGGCCTGCTACTTTTTACCGCTATGCTAAGAGTTTGGATACGATTACGGATGAGGAAATAAAGAAAATAAGTATAGGTAAATAGTTTGTTCTCATTTGATATTTTAAACCAAATTATGATTATATTTTTCAAAAGGCTCAGATTACAAAAATCCAAGCCTATATATTTTTAACTTATACACTTTATGGGACAGTGTCTAATAATTTCTTCTATTGTCTGTTGTATTTCCCCAAATTCTCCACCGTAGCTATCAACAGCAATATTCTATACCTACTTTTGCCGCTTTTTTACTTTAGTATACTTTGCAAAGCCTAAATAATCATTAGAAGCATAGCTTATAAAATTAGGCCCATAATGACTCTTTATCATCATACTTGATGAACATCCACTTTGAACAATAATTCTAAAACTCTGTTGATCATGATATTTAACATATCTTAAATCTTCAGCACATATATTGGATCTCTAATCAATATCTAAGGAAGGTATATTCTCAAAATCTTTAAATGTTTTATCTATAAATTAAATTCATAGATAAATATGTGATAATTTTTAAAAAAATATTCATTATATTCGTTATAATTAAATAATTATTATTAAAATTGATTTTGTTAAAAAAATAGGAATGAATGTCCAAGCACAAAAGAAAAATTGGATAGAATGGTCAGGAATAGCAGCAGATGAACTAAGAGTGGGATGGGATATAAATTCATTTACTAAAGTAGATAAAATTACGCCAAGTAATCCTTGGGAAGAACTTACTTCTGCTTTAAAGCCATACAAACAAGATGTTTTTAGAGGAAGTCTAGATTGCGATCCAACAGTTAGAACTAACCCATTAAAATATTAAAAAAAGCCTATTAGATAATGGAGTTACGTTTGACTTAAGCCGAGGTATTCAACAAGGTATAAAACTATTTTATGATCAAGTAAAAGGATATAATAAAAATGTACCTAGAACAGTTGCTGTTTGTTTTAACGCTCCACAATCTCAAACCGTTGTGTTACCTGGGTCAAATGAAATAAAAGCATACAACAAGGAATCCATAACAATGCCAATAGATAGTTACACTGATGTTAATTTTTATTTTCCTATAACAGGAGGTAAAATAAATTGGTTGAAAAATGGAAAAGATTCTTTCAATGCATGCAAAAATGCTTCAAAAATAATTTTACAATATGCTTCAATAAATGGAGTTGCTAGATATGATAATACAATGAAAGGTGCAATCATCTAAAAAACAGTTTATGAAATTATTAGTTTTAACTATAACACTTACTATATGCTCTTTATTTTCCTATTCACAAGGGAATAAATATCTATTTATTGAAGCTGGAGGAGCTAGTATCCTTGGAGCTGTTAATTTTGATATACGTTTAAATAAAAAGGATAATAATGGTTTTGGATTTAGAGCAGGTATTGGAAATACATTAGGATTATTTGACTCTAAAGATGTTAAAGATGCTCTAATTTTCCCTATTGGAATAAATTATATATACGGTAAAAATAAAGGAGGAATCGTCTTAGGCTTTAACACAACTTTTATTGTGATGGATCAAAAAAAAGGAGAGCAATCTAATTTTATATTTGTCCCAGAAATAGGATATAGATATAGACCTAAGAACAAAGGGGTTTCTTTTCACGTAAGTTATACTCCTTTATTTAATACAGTCGATGGTACTATGCCTGTGTGGCTAGGTACTGGTATAGGATACTCTTGGTAATTCATGGAATCTAATACTATGCAGATGTTGTTAGAACCATCATATAGGAATTGCTACCTCAAGGTGGAGACAGTTTACAGTAAATTATGTGCCTCAAAGAAGCGATATCTTAGGGGAGGTATGAATTTCACAAAATATTCAGACACCTAATTTTTGAGTAATTAAGCGCTAAAGAAATAATGGAATCAATTTATCAACTTCGCAATTAATGATATCAAAAAGTCCTTTCCTAATTACAGAAAAGGACTTTTTGATTAACTATGCATCTCAATTAGTTGATTTCTGCAATAAAATTGCCTTCGATATTAATGATATCTCTTTTATCAATTATTTCCTGCAGGTTAATTGTACCAATTATATATTTTGTCTGTTCGCTATAAAAGCGCTCAGAAATGCTCTTGAATTCTAGATTCTCTAAAATATCATCTTCTTGGTAACGGAAATATACCTTCAAGTCGTAATTAGTAGAATAATTTAATTCTTTTTCTGTCAAGTGTTTTTTATATTCATAACGATAATCGTAGCGTAATGCTGTAATATCTGACAAGACAGCTGATCCTGTAGGGTGACCACCAGCTCCTTTTCCATAGAAAAATTGCTCATCGGCAAAGGCTGCTTTCACTAATACACCATTGTTTTCGTTCTCTACATTGAATAGGATATTGTCTTTATCAATAAACTTAGGTAAAACATAAAGTACGACTTCACTATTACTGATTTCCTTAGCAAATGGTACTAGTTTTATCTTTAGATTCTTCTCTCTAGCATACCTTACATCAGCTTCACCTAATTGATCTATACCTAGATTTAGAATAGTATTAGGGTCGATGAATAAACCATATGCATGTGATGCTACAATAGTAAGTTTGTATTTTGGATCATATCCTCCGACATCCAAAATAGGGTTTGTTTCTGCAAAACCTAATTCTTGCGCCTTTTTTAATGCTGTATCGTAGCTCTGATTTTCATTGAATATTTTTGATAAGATATAATTTGAAGAACCATTAAATATACCGCTAATAGAGTGTAATAACTCATTGTCATAGTATTCTTCTAAATTTCTGATAATAGGAATACTACCACATACCGCACCTTCATATAATAATGATGTACCATATTCTTGTTGGATTTTTGTTAATTCTTCCAAATGAGTAGCTATCATCTTTTTATTTGCTGAAACAACATTTTTCCCCGTAGATAATGCTCTTTTTGTGATCTCAAATGCGGCATCAGCATCATCTATTAGTTCGACTACAGTATTGATCTCAGGATCATTTAAGATCGCTTCTGGATCTGTTGTAAATAGCTCAGCAGGGAGCGATCTCTTTTTGTCGGCATTCTTTATTACAAACTTTTTTATCTCAAGATTAAGATTTTTGGTTTTGATGATGTCATATAAGCCTTGACCTACAACTCCGAAACCAAACATTCCTATCGTTATTTTTTTACTCATTTCCTCTTTTATCCTTTGGTTTAAATATAGTATTCGATCGAAAAATAGTTACTTGATTTTTTCAAATGCTTGTTCTATGTCTTGTTTTATGTCGTCGATATGCTCTATTCCTACAGAAAGACGTAATTGACCTGGGAATACACCAGCTTTAAGCTGTGCTTCAGCATCCAATTGTTGGTGGGTTGTTGCTGCAGGATGGATGATTAATGTTTTTGCATCTCCAACATTTGCTAGATGGCTTATCAATTCTAATGAATCTATAAATTGATTTGCTTTTTCTGCTCCCCCTTTAATTGTAAATGATAATACTGCCCCGTATCCATTTTTTAGATATTTCTGTGCATTATTATGATATGGATGACTTTTTAGTCCTGGATAGCTTACTTTTTCTACTTGAGGATGCGATTCCAGCCATTGTGCTACCTCCAATGTATTATCTACATGTCTTTGGACACGTAATGATAATGTTTCTAATCCTTGTACTAACAAGAATGAGTTGAAAGGAGATAGGGCAGGACCGAAGTCACGAAGACCTTCTACACGTGCTCTGATTGCAAATTGTATGTTGCCAAAAGGGCCATTCTCTCCAAATACATCCGAAAATACTAAGCCATGGTAGCCCTCGGATGGTTCTGAAAATTGTTTGTATTTTCCATTGCCCCAGTTATAATTTCCACCATCGATGATCACACCGCCGATAGTCGTACCATGTCCACCGATCCATTTTGTCGCTGATTCAACTACTACATTGGCACCATGCTCTAGGGGTTTGAATAAATATCCTCCGGCACCAAATGTATTATCTACGATAAGTGGTAAATCATGTTTACGTGCTACAGCGGTTATTTTCTCAAAATCAGGAATATTATAACTAGGATTACCAATCGTTTCGACATAGATAGCCTTGGTATTACTATCGATTAATTTTTCGATGTTATCAGCATCTGTATCGTCAGCAAAACGTGCTTCAATACCTAATCTTTTGAAAGCTACTTTGAATTGATTGTAACTTCCTCCATATAAATTTGCGCCAGCAACAAAATTGTCACCACTTTCTAAAATATTATTCAATGCTATAAATTGTGCTGCTTGGCCTGATGCTACTGCTACAGCGGCAACACCTCCCTCAAGAGCAGCGATTCTTTTTTCAAAAACATCTGTTGTAGGATTCATGATACGTGTGTATATGTTTCCAAATTGTTTTAGTGCGAACAGATTAGCGCCATGTTCAGCATTTTCAAATACGTATGATGATGTTTGATAGATAGGAACTGCTCTAGATCCGGTAGTTGGATCTACTTCTTGTCCTGCGTGAATCTGTAAAGTTTCAAATTTAAGGTTTTTATTCT
This sequence comes from Sphingobacterium rhinopitheci, assembly GCF_022627575.1. Classification (GTDB taxonomy): domain Bacteria; phylum Bacteroidota; class Bacteroidia; order Sphingobacteriales; family Sphingobacteriaceae; genus Sphingobacterium; species Sphingobacterium rhinopitheci. Next base: position 116,996 of record NZ_JADEYQ010000004.1, on the reverse strand, counting down.
CAGCCATTTCTTTTCTAATTTATTAGTTAATGTTAATAATTTTTTATACAATTTATGATGCAGATTTTGGTCGTCATTGAATAGGTTAATATAGCTTTTTTCTACGAGAAAAAAGAGATTAAACTGACGACTAGCGCATTCGTGAAATTGAAAAATTACTGCTATAAGTAGTAGGGAAGTCCTGCTCAAAATATACAGCATGACGTAAAGATGAATTCTCGGTAAATTGTAATATCATTGTTTTATTTAATTTATATCCTCTATTATCAATATGATAGTAGACAGGAATTGGCACCTTTTCAAACCTATTTTGAAGGTTGCCAGTGGGTCATTGAGCCAGTCTCTCGCCACTTCTTTATAAATCAAAACCAATACTAGAGAGGTGTTGATTAGTTGCACTATGCTAAATAGTACATTGCAAATATATAATATTAATTGATAAATTATAAAATATATCCATAAAAAAGCCTGCAAATTTTAAAATGCAGGCTTCAAGTATTTCTGTAGTCTCCTTAAAACTTCAAATGTTTAACTGTTAATCCATTGTTAATAAGTTGTTTTAATGCTTCTAAGCCAATTTTTAAGTGTGTTTCTACAAATGTAGCTGTCACAGACAAGTCGCTTTCAGATGTTTTTACACCTTCAGGAACCATTGGTTGGTCGGAAACTAATAATAAGGCGCCTGTAGGTATTTTATTGGCAAAGCCGACACTAAATATCGTCGCCGTTTCCATATCTACTGCCATGGCACGGATGGATTTTAGGTATTTTTTAAATTCCTTATCATGCTCCCATACGCGTCTATTAGTGGTATATACCGTGCCTGTCCAATAGTCTCTTTCATGATCACGGATGGTCGTTGATATTGCTTTTTGAAGTGCAAAAGAAGGTAATGATGGAACTTCAGGAGGGAAATAATCATTTGATGTTCCTTCTCCACGTATAGCAGCGATAGGTAAAATCAATTCTCCTACAGCAATTTTCTTTTTTAGACCTCCTGTTTTTCCCAAAAACAAAACTGCTTTGGGATTGATTGCGCTTAGTAAATCCATTACTGTGGCCGCCATGGGGCTCCCCATACCGAAGTTTATAATGGTAATACCGTTTGCAGTACATGCTTGCATTGCTTTATCTTCCCCATAAATAGGTGCATCTTCGTGCATTGCAGAGAACATTTTAACATATTTGGAGAAATTTGTTAATAGTATGTATTCACCAAATTCTTTTAACGGTTTACCTGTATATCGAGGTAACCAATTGTTAACGATATCTTTTTTAGATTTTAGTCCTGGAGTAATAGGGCTGTCTACTGTTTTTGCTTTTTTTGTGCTCATAGTTACAATCTATTAGGGTTTAACATTTAAAACAAAGCCCTCACATTTTGGGTGAGGGCTTTGTTTACTTTAAGCAACTTTTAATTTCTTTATATCTGATTTAGCAAATTTTTTCTTCGCATAATCTAAGGTGATATGGAGTTGCTTGTCCTCACTATATTCTTTTGATGTAGGTACTTCAAACATTGCGTCTAGCATGATGGCCTCACAGATGCTTCGTAGTCCACGGGCGCCAAGCTTAAATTCCCAAGCTTTGTCGACTATAAATTCATATACATCATCATCAAACTTTAAGTCAATACCTTCGTATTCAAAAAGCTTAATGTATTGCTTGATCAATGCATTACGTGGCTGTGTCAAGATACTTAATAAAGTCTCTTTGTCCAAAGGATTCAAATAAGATAATACCGGAAGACGACCAATTAATTCAGGGATCAATCCAAAGCTTTTTAAATCTTGTGGCGTGATATATCTGTATAGATTGTTCATGTCTATATCCTCTTCTTCATCCAACATTTTGAAACCCACAGTTTGTGTTCTCAATCGATTGGCAATTTTCTTTTGGATCCCATCAAATGCACCACCGCAGATGAATAAAATGTTACTTGTATTGACCGTAATCATTTTTTGATCTGGATGTTTACGTCCTCCCTGAGGTGGAACATTTACATTTGTACCTTCAAGGATTTTCAATAATGCTTGTTGTACACCTTCACCAGAAACATCTCTAGTAATAGAAGGGTTGTCACTTTTACGTGCTACTTTATCAATCTCATCAATATAGATAATACCACGCTCTGCAGCTGCAACATCATAATCTGCTGCTTGAAGAAGACGTGTCAAAATACTTTCTACATCTTCACCTACGTAACCAGCCTCTGTAAGAACGGTAGCATCTACAATCGAAAAGGGAACATTCAGAATCTTAGCTACTGTTTTAGCTAAAAGTGTTTTACCGGTTCCTGTTTCACCAACGATGATTAAATTTGACTTTTCAATTTCTGTTTCATCAGCACTTTTTTGTTGATTCAAGCGCTTATAGTGATTGTAAACAGCTACAGAAATTACTTTCTTGGCATCATCTTGACCAATTACATATTGATCTAAATGCTCTTTAATCTCCAAAGGTCTGATGAGCTGTAACGTCGATTGCAAAGATTGATTCTTACGCTGATTTATTTCTTCAGCAAGAATCTCACCTGCCTGTGTTACACATCGATCACAGATATGTGCTCCGTCACCAGCAATAAGCATTAAAGCTTCATTTTTACTGATTCCGCAAAAAGAACACTGTATATCTTTATTATTTTTACTCATTCTTATTTAATCTCTTTTTTAGGTACTAATACCTCATCTATCATCCCAAATTCTTTCGCCTCAGCAGCACGCATCCAATAGTCACGATCAGAAGATTTTTCTACCCAATCATAAGTTTGACCCGAGTGATCAGAAATAATGGTATATAATTCTTCTTTCAATTTCATCATCTCGCGAAGATTAATTTCCATATCTGAAGCTACACCTTGTGCACCACCTGATGGCTGGTGAATCATCACACGTGAGTGTCTCAATGCTGCACGTTTACCTTTGGCGCCAGCAACTAATAATACAGCACCCATAGAAGCTGCGATACCTGTACAGATTGTAGCTACATCTGGTGTGATATATTGCATGGTATCGTATATCCCTAATCCTGCATAAACACTTCCTCCTGGAGAGTTGATATATATCTGTATATCACGTTGTGCATCTGTTGATTGAAGGAACAATAGTTGTGCCTGAATGATGTTTGCAACTTGATCATTGATACCATCCCCTAAGAAAATAATACGATCCATCATCAAACGAGAGAATACATCCATTTGAGCAACGTTCAATTGACGTTCCTCTACGATGTATGGTGTCAAGTTTGTAGGTATTGACGTTTGTGCTCTAGCGATAAAACCATCTACATGCTGAGAACCAATTCTATGGTGCTTTATAGCGTATTTTCTAAATTCGTTTTTATCTATATTCATTGTTGTAATTTTCTTCTGTATTAAAATTTAAGACTAATATAAACTGTTTTTCTCAAATATAAATAACTTTTATGTCTGCTTATTGTAAATAGGTAGATCAGAAATAAATTCGTACGTTCCTAAATTAAAATTTATTTTACAATAATAATGATCAATACCATTGCTAACTAATAGTAAAGGTATCTTATGGACCGTGTTGTAGTTACTTATTTGTTCGAAAGTGCTTGATGTTATTTTTACTGATGGTGCCTTAAACTCTGCTAAGAGGATTTTTTCGCCATGGTTATTGTAAATTAATAAATCAGATCGTTTTTGCAGGTCATTCATAATCAAACCACCTTCAGTTTTCATTAATGACATAGGGTATGACTTATGGGCATGTAGGCAATGAATCCAATGTTGCCTTACCCATTCTTCAGGAGTTAAAATGAGATTTTTCTTCCTTAAAATATCAAAAACATACATTTTGTCTCGATTCTGCGTCAATTTAAGCGGAGCAGGGGGTAAGTTTAATGGTATGGGCCTAAACATAGGCAAAAATACAAAAAATCTGGCATAATTAAAAATCTTCAAGAGCTATCTTTGATGCTGTGCGATATAGATTGTATCGATGTTATTTTTCCATTTGAAATGAGTATTTTCGCATTATTATGAGTGCACAGACTATACTTAGTGATATCAAACAACGCAAATTCAAACCGCTGTATTTACTGCATGGCGAGGAAGCGTATTATATAGATTTAATCAGTAATAGTATTGAGAATTCTGTGCTCAATGATGCGCAGAAAGGTTTTGACCAGACGATAATGTATGGGAAAGAAGTCGATTTTGTATCGATAGTAAGCGCTGCTAAGCGGTATCCTATGATGAGCGATTATCAAGTCATCATCGTAAAGGAAGCGCAAGGATTAAAATGGAAAGGTGATGATGATTTTATAGCCAAATATGTCGAGAACCCAACGCCTACGACGATTTTGGTTTTTGCCTTTAAACACGGCAAATTTGATAAAAGAACAAAGCTTTATAAGGCTATAGAAAAAAAAGGGATAGCTTTTGAGTCCGACAAGCTATATGACAATAAAGTAGCTCCCTGGATTGTCGATGAATTGCAACGTACAGGTCATCGCATACATCCACAAGCAGCTGCTTTAATGGCTGATTATTTGGGTACGGATCTTTCTAAAGTAGCCAATGAAGCACAGAAATTAGTGCTTAATGTACCCAAAGATCGCGAAATAACGGTTCATGATATAGAGCAGAATATCGGTATCAGCAAGGACTTCAATATCTTCGAATTAAACACTGCATTGGGTAAGCGCGATGTTGTCAAAGCGATTCAAATAGTAGATTACTTTGCCTCCAATCCAAAAGCGAATCCTTTTGTGCTAGTGGTAGGTTCTCTGGGAGGATATTTTACAAAGTTATTGCGTTATCATTACCTCACGGACAAGTCATCTGCTGCTGTTGCAAAGGAGCTGGGGGTACATCCTTTTTTTACGAAAGAGTATGATTTAGCAGCACGAAATTTTAATCGAAGAAAATTATTTGATGTTATTACTGTATTAAGGGAGTATGATCTCAAATCTAAAGGCCTTAATGCCGGACCCAATACGAGCGATGGTGATCTGATGCGTGAAATGATATTTAAGATTCTAAACTGATACTTTTAACTTAACAATGAATAAATTTTTTCTTTTGTCATCTTTATTGATTGCTTCATTTGGAGCGAAAGCGCAATCTTCTTTTTACACCTTAATACAAGGGGGCGCAAACATAGGTTTTGCTAATGAAGGGTATACAGGTGCTTTCAGCGGTTACTCAGCTAGTTTTGTTTTTGGCAAAAATTATAATGATCGTGCTTATTTGGGGCTTGGAGTCGGTACTGAACAGCTAAAAGGGAATTATCAAACTAATGATCCTTATCATGCTAAAGTAGGGGAAATTGCGAGATATGATCGTCAATTATTTCCTATTTTCGTGGATGGGAGATTACCTTTTGGTGAGTTTAATGCCAATTCAAAAATTGGTATGTTCGCAAATGCGGGCTATGCGCCTAGTATAGCGGCCAAATATGATAAGGGTTTTTTATTTAAAGGTGGATTTTTCTATCTTCATGAAAACCCTAGTAATATTGATTGGACTGTGTCGGCAGCATATGGATACCAAGAGTTGGCCGGCAATCGTATTGATATAGGCAAAAAATTTCAACATCAACAGTTTAATATTTCTGTGGGTATACTATTAAAATAATTTAAATGAAAGACGGAAAGAGAAGAGCAGATATAAGACCAGGTATGTTGGTTAATATCATTTTGAAGAAAGATCAACGCACAGGTATTCTTACAGAGGGGATAGTTAAAGATCTGTTGACATCGGCACCAGTTCATCATAGAGGTATCAAAGTACGTCTTGATGACGGCCAGATTGGGCGTGTTCAAGAAATAATTGAAGAAGATTAATCTTCAATAGTAAGAGAAATGTAAATAAGAATAAGTTTTTTGCATTTCTCTTTTTAGTTTTTACTATTTATTCATACCTTTGTCCACTGTGAAAAATGAAGCATTCGACTTGGTTTATAAAGACCCATTATTCAATGTAACTATTGAGATATCATTTATTTGATATATTTGGCCCGTTTTGGGCTTTTTTTATGTTCGAAATTTTGTTTCACCAGGAAAAGAAAAGAAATTATTATATTAATATATAGAATGACCAACTACAGTAAATTACCCGCGATTTTAGTATTAGAAGATGGAACCGTATTTGAAGGTAAAGCAGCCGGAAAAATTGGCACTACTACTGGTGAGATTTGTTTCAACACAGGGACAACGGGATATCAAGAGATCTTTACAGATCCTTCTTACTATGGGCAAATAATGGTGACTACCAATGCGCATATTGGTAACTACGGTATTGATGAGGATGATGCTGAATCAGACAAAATTCAAATTGCAGGTTTAGTTTGTAAGAACTATAATATTAACTATAGCCGTAAGATGGCAGATGAATCTATTCAAACGTATTTTGAAGAAGGTAATTTAGTTGGTATTTCGGATATTGATACTCGTTCTTTGGTGCGTCATATTCGTGACAAAGGTGCTATGAATGCAATTATTTCTTCTGAAAATTTGGATATAGAATCTTTAAAAGCTGAATTAGCAAAAGTACCTTCAATGGCTGGATTAGAACTTTCATCTAATGTAACTACGAAAGAGCCTTATTTTTACGGTAATGAAGATGCTCCAGTACGTGTGGCAGTATTAGATTTAGGTATTAAGCGAAATATCTTACGCAATTTTGATGCTAGAGAGGTATACGCTAAAGTATTTCCTGCGAAGACTTCATTTGCAGAAATGGAAGCTTGGGGTGCGCAAGGATATTTTATCTCTAATGGTCCTGGTGATCCATCAGCAATGGATTATGCTATCGCTACAGTAAAAGAAATATTAGCTGCAGACAAACCTATGTTCGGTATTTGTTTAGGACACCAAATTTTAGCGTTAGCGAATGATATTCGTACACAAAAAATGTTTAATGGGCACCGTGGTATCAACCACCCTGTAAAAAATATTATCGCTAATCGTTGTGAGATTACTTCTCAGAACCATGGTTTTGGTGTAATAAAAGAAGATATTGATAATTCTGAAACTATTGAAGTAACACATATCAACCTGAATGATCAATCTATCGAAGGTATTCGTGTGAAAGGTAAAAAAGCATTCTCGGTACAATATCACCCTGAATCTTCTCCAGGTCCTCACGATTCACGTTACTTATTTGATGACTTTATCTCCATGATTAAAGGATAATCTTGTAAAAGATATAAACACAAATAGCTCGGTCCATCCGAGCTATTTGTGTTTATATTCAAACCTTAAATAGCGAACGTGTAATTGTTTGCTATTTAAGGTTAATTACACTTTTATAAAGTAATTTATTATGCTATTTATATGTTAATACAGTCCTTCGTGTAATTAGTGCTTACCTGAAAATAGACCATATTATATAGTCGCATTTTTGTCCCCAAATGTAACGAGGACCATCCCTACGACGATGACAAATACGCCTAATATCTGTACCCACGATAGCGGAACTTTAAAAAATAAGGCCATCGCTAATTGCACACTAATAAATGTACCCCCAGAGCATAGTGCTATGACGATTGGTTGAGATACATTTTTAAATAGTTGAACCAAAAACCAACTCGCTATCAATAGAATTATGTTTCCAATAATTAGCGTATGCCAATGATATTTTGGATGTTGCCCACCAAATTTAAATAATATACTAGAACCAATTTGGCATAGCCAAAAAGTTAAAAAATAGATGTAATTAAGCATGTAATTTCGATTTGTACCGTGAAAATACAAATAAAAATATCTTTACCTACATAAATCAATATACTTTGGGACTTTCAAGCAGATCGGTAACATAGCCTAAGATTTCAAATTCGCTATGCTCATGTTCCATCATAGAAAAAGTAAGGTATGCCGCATATATTTCACTACTAAAAACGATATGCTTATCTTCGATTAATTCGGCTACTTCATCCTCACGCATTGTAAAACCTATATGGTGTAGCTCGTTGTGAAGATTGGTAGCTATTGCTTCATGGCTCTCTCCTGAAGCAAACGCAATAATGATATGAAGCAGTAGCTGATCATATATCTTTGGGTCTTCAAAAAAACTCAGGTATTGATTATAGTCAAATTTTTGCTTTGCGCTATTGACTATTTTATCCCAGATCAAAAATTCAGTTTTCGTCTGCATAGCTTTTCTCGTTTAAATTGGTAAAATAAATATAACTAATATATTTCATAATTATGCAACAACAGTTTATATTCAATTTAATTTCCATCGCAATAATTACACCATTTTAAAAATTAGCTTTCTTGGTTTCATATTTGCTTTCTTCTGTACTATTGATTTTTAGTACATTTGAATCCTAAGAAAAATATATTGTTAATGCCTCATAATAATAGCCATAAATCATTAGATGATGTACACGAAAGTGTTCATGTGTACAAAGGTAAGTCTAGATTCAAACGTATAATTAGCTTTGTAGGACCGGCTTATTTGATTTCTGTGGGGTATATGGATCCCGGTAATTGGGCTACAGATTTGGCGGGAGGATCGGCATTTGGATATACCTTGTTATGGGTATTATTGATGAGCAATCTGATGGCTTTATTATTACAAAGTTTGTCTGCCCGATTAGGTATTGTACGTGGACGTGATTTAGCTCAAGCCAATAGAGAAACCTATCCTAAGCGGATGAATTATGTCCTATATTTTCTTGCCGAAATAGCCATAGCAGCCTGTGATCTTGCCGAGGTATTAGGGATGGCAATAGGATTGAATCTCTTGTTTGGTATTGACTTAATATGGGGGGTATTAATCAGCTTCGTTGATACTTTTTTGCTTTTATATCTCCAAAAATTAGGAATGCGCAAAATGGAGCTATTTATCGTAGGTACTATTGCTCTTATAGGAGGCTGTTTTTTAATAGAGATGTTTCTTGCTAAGCCTGATATGGTACAAGTGGCCAAAGGGTTTATTCCATCATTACCAAATGGTGCCGCTTTATATATCGCTATAGGTATAATAGGAGCCACAGTGATGCCGCACAATCTATATTTGCATAGTGCTCTTGTACAGACGCGAAAGATACCTCGAGATAGCGAATCCATCAAGAAGGCGATTAAGTATAATTTTATAGATAGTGCTGTCGCCTTAAATATGGCATTTTTTGTTAATGCTGCAATTTTGATATTGGCCGCTTCTGTTTTCCATAAAAATGGACTACATCAAGTTGCAGATCTAGAAGATGCTTATCACCTATTGGGTGGAATGCTCGGTACGGCCTGGGCTTCTAAGCTATTTGCAATAGCGCTTATACTGGCAGGACAAAGTTCTACTATAACGGGTACATTGGCAGGGCAAATTGTAATGGAGGGATATTTGCGTCTACGTATTAGTCCTCTTTTACGTCGTTTGATTACACGGTTGTTGGCGATAGTACCGGCAATATTAGTGATATTGTGGGCTGGAGAAAGTAAGGTAGGTGAGCTATTGATATTTAGTCAAGTGATACTAAGTATGCAATTGGCCTTTGCTGTTATTCCATTGATTCATGTTGTTAGTGATAAACAAAAGATGGGGGAATTTGCGATTAAACCTACAGTAATTGTTCTTTCTTGGCTGATCGCTATAATAATAGCATTGCTCAACTTTAAGTTGGTTTATGAAGAAGTAACCACGTGGATTAAAGAGTTTGATAACATCTTTTTAACGATTTTCTTACTTACTATGAGTTTAGGATTATTGGTATTGTTGATGATGACTGTTTTCTATCCTTTGCTGATGAAGCATAAGCCGGTAGCAATAGAGGTGCATGCTAATTTTGAGGATTTAACTTTTAATGCAGCAGATAAATTTTCCAAAATCTTGCTTGCATTGGATTTTTCCCCTTCTGATGAAAAAGTTATTAATCAAGTATTGCGAATAGGAAATACGGGGGGGCAATTTCTGTTGACACATGTTGTAGAAAGTGCTACCGTAAAATATACCGGTGCTATTACAGATGATTTTGAAGCACGAAATGACCTTTTACAATTGGAAAAGTATGTTTCTTTTTTGCGAGAAAAAGGATTTGAAGTATCTTATGAATTGACATATAATGACCGTGTTGAAGCCATAAAGAATTTAGTAGAACGTGAATCTGTAGATTTATTAATCGTCGGATCACACGGTCATACCGGACTAAAGGATATTGTATTTGGCGAAACGGTTAATAAATTAAGGCACGCGGTGAAGATACCCGTATTAATCGCACAATAATTATTTTATGGAAATTAAATTACAAGGCAAAAAGGCTTTAGTAGGAGGTAGCTCTGCCGGAATAGGTCTTGCTGTAGCTATTGAATTGGCCAAATGTGGCGCTTCTATTGTATTGATGGCGCGCAATGAAGATAAATTGAAAGATGCTATCAATTTATTGGATATATCTCAGGGACAATTGCATACGTATATCGTTACTGATTTTAATGATTATGATAAGCATAAGGCTATTATATCTTCATTTTTTGAAACAAATACGGTTGATATTTTGGTTAATAATACCAATGGACCTATCGCTGGCGATATAACCACGAAAGTGGAGGCTGACTATGAATTAGCTTTTAATCTTCTTTTTCAAAATGCCGTATTTACCAGTAATTTAGCCTTGATAGCAATGAAGAAAAAAGGATTTGGTCGTATCATTAATATTAGCTCTATGACTGTCAAAGAGCCACAGGATACATTGGTGTTGTCAAATACCATGCGTACAGCTTTGGTCTCATGGTCCAAATCACTATCCAATGCGGTTGCAGCAGATGGAATCACTGTAAATACCGTGTTGACGGGTTCTTTTGATACCGATAGGCTAAATAGTTTGATGAGCTTGCAAGCGGACAAACAAGGTGTATCTTTGAATGATATAAAGTCTCAACGTATAACAAGTATCCCCGTACAAAGATTAGGCGAGCCTAAGGAATATGGATATTTGGTGTCTTTCTTGGCATCTGAATATGCTTCCTTTTTGACGGGAACATCGATCCCTTTGGACGGTGGAAGTGCAAAAACTATCTTCTAACGAGAATTATAATATATAAGAAATCCCTCTCCAATAATTGGAGGGGGATTTTGGTTGATGGGTATATATATACTATTTAACTATTGCTTGTCCCACCACAATTGTGTATCTAAAGCTACTTCTGCTGGTACGTTAGCACCATTTTCAGATCTTTCAGAAGTAGGATAGGCTAATCTTCTAATGAAATTAGGAAGTTTGGCATTCAATGGCATATTAAAGTCCTTGATTTTATAGTCATTTCTGCGAAGATCATTCCAAGCTTCAGCATTTAGATAGGTAATGATAAACTTCTCTCTAAATATATCATTTACGGTGAGATTGGCTTGCCCTACATTGACATATGATCTATTAAAATAAGTGTCAGCTTCATCAGCACTAAGTCCCAAAAGATTGAAGTGAGCTAGTATACCATCTTTGTAAGCTTGATATGCTCTCGATTTATTGTTGCTTTTTAAAGCAGCTTCGGCCTCTATCATTTTTATTTCCGCAAAGGAAATAATAGTTACTGGGGAGTTATCACTTGTTAATGGCGATTTTCGAGATATATAACATTCATCTTTGTCTGTATTTGAACCTATATTTCCTTGGCCATTTATCGTTCCAATGTAGATATCACCTTTGATTGTTTTTTCCGTTATTTTAGCAATTCGGGGATCTTCGGTTCCAAACTTTGTTCCATTCAAGTGATTTATAAAATTTGCAGACAACCAGCCATCTAATAATAGATTTTCATTATCTCTAGCTACGCTCGACCAAGGGTTTATCCCATTAAAAATAGCCATATTAGCATTGTCACTGTTCGAAGTGTAGGATAGATCTATTGCCGCTAATACAGCATTAGGATCATAGTTGCTTTTTTTGCTAATCTTGTTTAGTAGTCTAGCTTTTAGTGCATTACCTGTTTTAATCCAGTTGGCAATATTGTTTTTATGAATTAGGTCCGAATTGGCAGTAAATGGTAATGTGCTCGCTAGAGCCAAATTATTAAGCCCTTCATTAATTAGTGTTGCTTGTGCATTGTACAACTCCTCTTCAGTATCGTATTTTGGTTGTAAGGTATTCACTTTACCAAATGCTTCAGAATATGGTGCTGATCCCCACAAGTCAGCTACCAATCCCAATTGATAAGCCATTAGTATTTGACCGATTCCTTTATGTTGACTTGCCCCTTCTTTTTCTGCTGCTGTAATTAAATCCTGTAAATCAGATAGTGAATAGTATAATGCATCCCATGTACTAGCTGGATTTGTCGGCTCATAGTTATCTGTAGCACTACCTGGGGTCGAGCTTGCCGTATATTGGCAATAGTTCGAAATAATATAGGAAACACTGTAACTATTCATGGCCGCTTTATGCGTTGCTGTCGTAAGCATCCCATTTATACTAGGATTAGTTACTAAAGAAGGATTATCTGTAACCTCGAAGTAATCGGTACAGCTTACCTGTGTACAACTTAATAGTAATGCGATATAGGCTATTTTTTTATATTTTAATATTGTCATGGTTTATAATTTTAAAATCCAACATTGATGCTAAATAAGAAACTTCTTACTGCTGGATAAGTCATGCCTGCAAAGGCTTCAATATTTGAACCGCTATTTGTCGTTGAACTTTCAGGATCTAAACCTGAAAATTTTGTCCATAGGGCCAAATTATTTCCCGTAAATCCTATAGTTGCATTTTTTATAGCTTTACTTTTAATGAACCATTTTTGAGGGAGATTATAGTTTACTGATAGAGACCTTAATCTAACCCAAGAAGCGTCTTCAACAAAATACTCAGAAACGCCTCTATACAAATCTCTATAATAGCCATTGCCATAGTTGACGTTTGTTGTAGGGTCAACTCCTTGACCTAACCACACTTCTTTAGTATTGACTGTCCCATCAGCTAACACGCCTGAAAAAACCGTATGATCATTTCTGTTAAGGGTATAATCTGGATACGCAAAAGATGCTAAGTGATTATCTAATTTGTTATATCTATCTTGGCCAATCCGGGCATCTATTAGTATATTTAGTGTAATACCTTTGTAGGTAAAAGTATTGTTCCATCCAGCAATCCAATCCGGTTGTACATTACCAAGCTTCTTTTTATTTGCTGCATTATCCAATATAGGGAATCCATTAGCACCAATTAATAAGGGCCTATTTGGATCGATCGTGGTTTCTTTGTCTAAGCCTTTAGCGATTTCATCACTTGTGTAATAGCGTCTTAGTGCACGCCCATATAATACCCCATACGATTCGCCAGGTATTAATTTCATCTGTACATCACTGCTTAAATAGCCCGATTCTGATGCTACTAGGATTTCATCTAGTCCTTCATATAGTGATAAGATTTTATTTCTATTCAAGCTGAAGTTAAAGGCGGTATTCCATTGAATAGTACTCTTGCTGATGGGAGTCGCATCTATGGCTATTTCTAAACCTCTATTTCTGATGTCGCCAGCATTGATAGCTGCTTTTTCATAGCCTGTACTTGAAGAGACTGGTGTTTGGATAATTTGGTCTTTACTTGTCGATTGATACAATGTTGCATCAATTCCTAGTTTACTATTGAAAAAACGTAATTCAAAGCCCGCTTCATATGCTTCTGTGAATTCAGGTCTTAACTCTGGATCTCCAAGTAAGCTAGCTCTTGTAAAGCCTGTATATCCGACAGGAAGTCTAGCGTATATGGAAGAGCCTGTTACCGTCGAGTATGCTAATGCATCTTTACCAATTTTTGCAAATGACCCACGTAATTTACCATAGGAAAGGATGCCTGGGTTTTTAATATTTTCTGTAAAGACATAGGCTGCTGTCACTGAAGGGTAGAAGAATGAATTGTTAGGCTTCATTAAAGAAGATGTGACATCATTTCTACCTGTTATATTTAGAAAAAGGAAATTTTTGTAGCTTAATGCTAATTCTCCAAAAATACCCATCAATCTATACTTTTCTCCTTGGGAATTTGCAGAAAGGATTTTGGCATTGCTAAGATTGTACCAATTGTAAATGGTCAAATCACCACCCTCTGTATTTTCTGTATTAGATCTACGATCGTATAAATCATGACCTAACCTCAATGTTGTACTCAAGCCATTACTAAATTCTTTGGTCGCATTCGCGATAAGTGTGCTGTTAATAGCGGTGAATTTAGTGTCATAAACACCTACGATACCGAGTCCTGGTGCTGCAGAAACACCATTATTACTAAGTTGATATTCTCCAGGTAAGCCCTGCATCCCTGGGGCATTTATGGATCTATTATCTCTATAGCTATCTAAACCAATTCTATAGTTGAAATCCAACCATGATAAAGGTTTATAGGATGTATTAAAACTTCCTATAAATCGCAATACATCATCTTTAAATTGATTTGTTAAGGATTGCGCTATAGGGTTGACATTATCATTTGCATACCCACCTGGTGTTCCGTCAGGTTTGAATATATCTTGTCTTATATCATGGCGGTGTGACCAATATACGAGTTGCTCCATGTACCGCGCTGCTCTACCTCGGGAACCACCCGAGTTATTTACCGAAAGACTAGTTCCAAAATTTAGCTTGTCACTAGCTTTGAAATTTAGGTTTGTTCTTCCGGAGTAATTCTTGAAATTCGTACCTGGCATTATCCCCTTGGAATTAAGTTGGGATACTGATGCTAAGAAATTTACGACTTCTGTTCCTCCTGAGAAGCTTAGACTATTCTTGAATTGATTGCCTGTATCAAAGGCTTCTTTAAAATGGTTTTTTAATTTGTCTGGATGTGTAGGATCTATAGCTTGTGCTTCAGCAATGGTAGGACCAAATGCTGGCCAAAAACTAATAGCATCGTATTCATTATTCCAGCCCTGTGTATATACATCTTGAAGTTTGGGGAATTTATTCGCGTTCTCAAAACCCGCTACGCCAGCATAATTTATTCTTAATTTGCCTGCTTTACCTGCTTTTGTAGTTATTACTACGACACCATTAGCGCCACGTAATCCATATAATGCTGTGGCAGCTCCACCTTTCAAGATATTCATCGACTCGATATCATCAGGGTTAATATCTACAGCTCTATTACTGATACCACGCTCGGAGGCTCTATTTCCAGTCAAGGAAGTCGAGTTGTCCATCAATACCCCATCAATAACAAATAATGGACTATTGTCACGGCTTGGATCAGCGGAGTTGATTCCTCGAATTTGAATATTAGCACCTTGACCTGGAGCACCACCTGTACTTGATATCGTTACACCAGCTACTTTCCCTTGTAAAGCATTAACGACATTAGTTTGTTTATTGGCAGTCAATGTACTTGCGTCTACACGTTGCGCAGCATAACCCAGTGAACGCTCATTTCTTTTTATGCCCAATGCTGTAACAACAACTTCATCCAAAGCTTTTTCATCATCATCCAAAGTTATTTGAAGCGTAGTACGACCATTAAGTGGGATTTCTTGTTTTTTATAACCCATTAAGCTAACGACTAGCGTGGAATTGGAAGGGACATTTATAGAGAAAAGTCCTGTAGAACTAGTTTGTGTTGAGTTTGTGTTTTGTAGGTTGCTTATGGTGACTCCACTTAGTGCTTGACCTTTGGTATCAGTTATCTTTCCAGATACTGTTATTTGTTGGCCTTTTACTAGCTGAAATGACGAACAAGCAACAATACTTAGCAAAGTAATTGCTTTTCTATTCATAAAGTAAGTTTTTGATTAGGTTTTTATTAAAATTATATAATAATATTTGTAATCGCAACACTAAAAGTTGATATATTTTTAAATAGTTTAGTTTTAATTCTGTTTTGTTGCTGTAAATGTAACTTTGCTTGTTTTTTTCGCTAAAAAAACAAATCCTCCGCCATATTTTATGACGGAGGATGTTGTGTGAAGATATTTTACTTTCTTTTTTGTTAATTGTAGCCAGGGTTTTGCTGATCTTTTAGCGTTGGATTAGCATTGATCTCGGATACAGGTATAGGTAAAATCGTTTTGAAGAAAGAACGATCAATTGTTTTTTGTCTATGAATAGTAGATACTGCACCTAATTCATCATTGAATGTAATAGATTTATTCCATCTCATCATATCAAAGAAACGATGACCTTCACCTACTAACTCTTTGCTTCTCTCAGCAACAATCATATCAAAGGTAATACTGGATGCGGTTACAGGAGCTAAACTCGGAGAACGCTGACGAATTTTTTGTAAATATTCAGCAGCTTTTGTCAAATTATCCCCTTTGAATGCCGCTTCAGCAGCAATTAAATATATTTCCGAAAGTCTAATTACTTTAATATTTATAGCTGTAGTATTTCCTTTACCATCGCCACTTGCATCTAAAGTGGTTGTTCCTGAATACTTGTATAATGCTCCTAAACGAGGAACATTTGTAGTTCCAATCTCGTCATTAGCCATTATTCCTTTGCGGATATCATCAGGACTTTCGTTTAATAAGTTTATAAAATCAGTACTAGCCATAAAATTTCCAGCAGCAATAGTATTATTAGGATGCCCTCTTCTTCTATAATATGCTCCTAAAGAGCTATTGCCTAAATCACCCTCACTGGGATAGATCGCTAATTCAAAAATTGATTCTGTACCAAACTGTTTAGCCCAAGAACTAACCCATGTATCATTGGTGTATAATTTATATTGGCTAAAGTTGATTACTGTTTCAGCAGCAGCTAAAGCATTGGTGTAATCTTCCATATATAAATACACTCTTGCTTGAATAGCTTTGTTAGCATAATAATTTAAGAAACCATTTGTAGCTGTTAATGAGCTTGCATTAGCTGGTTTATTTATTAGTGGCTCGGCCTCTGACAAATCTTTAATGATCTGTTTGTAAACTTCTTCAACAGTAGCACGACCAGGTGTGGCATCATATGGTAATAATTCCGTAGTAAGAGGCACTCCTAAGGCTGCTTTATTTTCATTATATGGCTCTCCATATAAACGTACTAAATCAAAATAAATTAAGGCACGTGCAGTTAAAGCTTGACCAATATATTGATTGAAATCTTCCGTTGAACCATTGGCTTTAATTTTTTCAATTTGCTCTAATAAATTATTTATCTGAGCGATACAATGATATGCTTGTGTCCAAATTGCAGAGTAGTTGTTGGATTCTGCACTGTGATTGAATACATATAAATAATCATACCCTCGGCCTTGAGAATTGATCGTAAAATCACCTCCTTTAATATCTCCATATAGTGGAAAGTTTCGACCATAATAGCTACCACTCGCTATCTTACTCATCAATCCTCTCATTATTACCTGTGCATCTGCCGTCGTAGTAATAGATGAATTAACATCAGCTGCATGAGTAGGTTTTACATCTAAAAAGTCGCTACATGAACTCGTCATTGCTGTTGCAGCGAATAAACAAGAAGCTAATAATATATTTTTCATAGTTGTCTAAATCTTATGTGTTAAAAACTAAAATCAATTCCAAAAGTATACGTCTTAGCAAGAGGAGTTTCCCATCCTCTAGTACTATATTGATTGACTTCAGGGTCAGCTAATTTGAATTTGCTGAATGTTAATAAATTAGTTCCGTTGAAAAATATTCTAGCATTACTTACTTTAATAGCTTTTAGGTAGTTACTCGGAATATTGTAGGAAAGAGAGATATTCTTTAAACGGATAAAGCTTGCATTATTAAGGTGTCTACTACTGATTTGATTTACATCCTCCAAATCACGACCACTAACTATAGGTAATGTACCAGTAGGGTTTTCTGCTGTCCATGTTTCTTCAGCAAAATTTGCTGAATGTATACGTTCCCAGTAATATCCATCATCAGCAACATCTCTGTTTGCAGAATCATAAAGTTTACCACCAATTCTATAATTAAAATTAAGACCTAGTGAAAGCCCTTTATATCCTAAATTGGAATTAATACCGCCAAACAATTCAGCTACTCCGTCTCCAATGATTGTGCGCTGTGCTTTAGTATAATCATAAGTAGCAGCTTTACCATTAAAATCAAAATCGCCATTAGGATTATTTTTAGGGTCATTGACATACCAAACATTTTTTCCATTTGTTGGATCAACACCAGCCCATTCTAAGCCATAGAATGCTAAAGTAGATTCGCCTTCTCGGTAAATAAATCTAGTACGACCATCACCGCCAGTAGGATCGGTCCAAATGATGTCTTCTTTATCATTTAAAGCCACAACCTTAGATTTCGCTGTAGCAGCATTGATACTTAATGTCCAGTTCCAATCATTTGTTTTTATGATGTCAGAACCTAATAAAATTTCTACGCCTCTATTATTTATTTGTCCAATGTTTTTAACCGTTGAACTAAATCCTGTAACGGTTGATTGTGGTACATCTTGTATTAGATCTTTTGAGTCTCTATTGTAATATTCGATGGTACCAAATACTTTATTGTTGAATAAACCATACTCTAAAGCTACAGTTGTATTGTAATTCGTTTCCCAAGTAAGGTCTGGATTTGGAGAGTTTGCTAAGCCACCGCCTGCTTGTTCCATGTATTTATTACTATACGTAATAAGACCTCGCCATGCATTGTTATCACTAGGAAGTGTTCCATTGGTTCCGTATGAACCACGTAGTCTTAATAAATTAATGGCAGGGATCTTTTTGATAAATTCTTCTTTATCGATGTTCCAGGCAGCACCTACAGACCAAAAATTACCCCATCTTACATCTGGCCCTAATTTTGACGCCCCATCTCTACGTAAAGATGCCGAAGCAAAATACTTCTCATCAAAATTATATTCTGCTCTTGATAAAGCTGATAATAATGAATTGCCCCAGCTATATGCTTGAGATTCTAATTTTCCTGCAGTGCTTACAGTATGTAATGCGGAGTTAGGTAAATCTCTACCTGTTGCTCTAACAAAATCAGTATTATTTTTTTCTGCTTCCCATCCCACTAATAAACCAAGGTTATGTAAGCCAAAGCTCTTGTTGTAATTAGCAGTTGTAGAGGATACCAATTTTTGATAATTGGTAACCATTGCATGCGCTATACCTTTGTCTGAAGCGCCTGTATAGTGATTAGGACTGTAGTATAAATCATCTTTTGTGTTTGTTTCGTCAAAAGAGAATACCGTCTTCACGTTTAATTCAGGAAGTATTTTTAACAATAATGAAGGCGAAGCTGTAATCCTTCTAGTAGCAGATCCATTTTCCCACTCATTATTATAGTAGTTGATATTTTGGGCATAGCTGTTGTAACGCGTAGTCCATGTTTGACCTGTTTTATAATCTGTAGGCCAGTAGAAAGGCCAAAACAAATTGCGCGATTGGAGCAAATAGTTGGTACTTGTATTTCTAGTATCGTTAATACCTGATAAGTCAGTTTTTGCTAATGATACATTTACTCCAAATTCTAATAATTTACCTATTTTTTGATTCAAATTAACACGACCATTAAAGCGTTCGTAGTCATTTTTTACCATACGTCCTTTGTCTGAAGTATAACCTAAAGAACTAAAGTAATTTGTGGTTTCTGAAGCGCCGCTAATGGAGATATCGTTCGAATTATATTTTCCAGTACGGAATAAGTCCTTATCCCAATCATAAAATAAGCCATCTCTATTTTCAACACCATCAGTTTTACCTTTGATAGTTACGTTTTCGAACATCGATGTTCCTTCTGTTGAAAATTCGTAGCCATGTATACCAAAACCATAGGATGTAGTAGGGGTGCCGTAACTACCTCCTGGCGTCCAATTTCTAGAATTTAAACGCATTAACGTTTGTTCATTTGCTTGTTCTGGTGTACGGCCAGCAGCTATTCTAGAATCATATAGCACGCTATATAATAAATTGATTTGATCTTGAGGTGACGCTTTTTCATAGTTATCCGTTGCCCAAGAAGGACTTAATCCTAATGAGCTTCTGAAATTTATTTTTGCAGCTCCAGATTTACCTTTTTTTGTTGTAATAATTACAACACCATTGGCAGCACGGGAACCATAAAGTGAAGAAGCTGCAGCATCTTTCAATACGGTAACACTTTCAATGTCATTAGGATTTAATGTACTCATTACATTGTTCGTGTTGTAAGTATAGCCTGACATTTGAGAGGTCTGACCTGATACTACAGGAACTCCATCTATAACATATAAAGGTTCGTTAGATGCATTCATAGATCCTATACCACGGATACGGATAGCAGGAGATGAGCCCGCTTGACCTGATGTTGAGGTCACTTGCATTCCCGCTACTTTGCCTCGTAAAGCATCTTCAAATGAGGTCGTAGGTACATCCTTGATATCTTTAGCAGATACTGTACTCGCCGAGCCTGTAAATGTACTTTTCTTAGCGGTACCATAAGCCACGACCATTACTTCATCCAATGCTTCCCCTTCTTGAGTCAATGAAATGTGAATAGTTTTGCGGCCATTAACTTTTATTTCTTGTGCAGCATAGCCAATAGCAGAAATAGATAATGTAGCATTTTGATCTGCATTGATAGTGAATAGACCACTCGCATTGGTTGCCGTGCCAATTTTTGTGCCTTTTACAGTAATTGTTACGCCTTGGATTGGAGCTCCATTTTGGTCTGTAACTTTACCAGCTACCGATATTTGCTGTGCGTTTACAACCTGCATCCCCGAACAGGCTAACACACAAAGGGATGTTAGTAGATGATGTTTCATAAATGTAGTATGTTAAAATTAGTTGGTTTTATTTAGTGTGATTTGTTTTTGTTATACCGATTCCAGGCCTGTCAGGAAGAATACAAGATCCATTTTCTACGGTCATACCGTCGAAAATATCATTACCGATCAATAATGCTCCATCTAAATCTGCCCAATCAGTCAGTGGTGCTAACTGCGCTGCTGCAGAGATGGCACAAGATGTCTCTGTCATACAGCCAAGCATGACTTTCATCTCTAAGGAACGCGCTAACTCTGCCATTTGCTTTGCCTCACGCATACCTGTACATTTCATCAATTTGATGTTGATACCTGTATATACGTCTTTTAGTTTGGTAACATCCGCAAGACGTTGACAAGCTTCATCTGCTATAGTTGGGATTGGCGAATGTTCGGTCAACCATGCATTTTCGTCGATCATTTCTTTTGGCATAGGCTGCTCTAAGAAAACAACATTTCTCTCCTTCAACCAATGCGCCATTTCTAGTGCTTGTTCTTTATTTTTCCATCCTTGATTTACGTCTGCACATAGCGGAACATCTGTAACCGAACGGATAGTGTCGATAATCATTTTATCGGTATCTAACCCTAATTTTACTTTTAGGATTTTGAATTGTCCTGCTTCTTCTACTTTTTTGCGAACGATCTCCTCCGTGTCTATACCGATAGTGTAGGAGGTGGGAGGGATTTGTGTTGGATTGAGCCCCCATATTTTATAAAAAGGCTGATGCATTAATTTACCCAACAAATCGTGCAATGCTATGTCAAGAGATGCTTTGGCTGCGGTATTTTTTTCGGCCAAAAGATCTACATAACTTAATATTTCTTGTGTTTGAAAAGGTGAGCTAAAGTGAGATAGATCTATTTTGTTTAGAAAATTAATCACTGACTCCTGAGATTCTCCCAAATAAGGAGGCATACTCGCTTCGCCGTAGCCTACGATACCTTCATATTCTAATTCTGTAAGTACTACAGGCGTTGTTGTACGACTAAAGGACGCTACAGTAAATACGTGGCGCATTTCCAAGGTGTAAGGTCTAAAGCGTAGGGTAAATTTCCCCAGTTTTTTAGTTTGCCATTGATTTGAAGTCATGATGTAAACTTATTTTTTATAATATGAATTATCTTTTATTTTTTGGATTTGTGTATCCGAAGAGCCGATGTATCTGCGTGCAGCAACAACCGTTCTCGTTTGAAAATCATCATAATTAGCAGCATCCTTCAACATTGAATTGATACGTACTGTTCCTGCTGAATGGATAAATTCACCATTGCCTAGGTATAATGCTACGTGTGTAACGCGTGCATTGGGATTATTCGCTTTTCCAGCTGCAAAAAACAATAAATCTGCAGGTTTTAGATTTTTAAGTGCTATAGCAGAGTCAAAATTGCCATCTGCACCTAATATTTCTACTTTATCCCCCGCAAGAACCTGTTGTGATGCATCTCTTGGGATGATGTAACCATTCATAAAATAGGATGTTTTTGTAAAACCGCTACAATCCACTCCTTTTACAGAAGTACCACCCCACAAATAAGGTAAGCCTAGCATTGTTTTAGCACTTGATAATACATTTTCTTCTGTTAATTTTCGGCTATTTACCCATTTTTCAAAAGAAATAGCTTCTTCTTTAGGAATAAATGCAATCCTACCGTCGGGGTATTTTACTTCATAGAAGCCTTTTGTTTCTTTTGTTAAAGCCAATATATTACCATAAACTAAGTCAGAAACACGTAGGCTTTTTTTATCTGCTTTAGAATAAGATTTACCAAATTCTGTTGTATAAATGATTTTGTCCGCATTGTTCCATTTTTCAAATTCTGCTGCATTGAATGCTGCGACTGAAGAAGTAGGAACCCATGCGATATATCCTTCAGGTGTACGAACGCGATATTCGCCTTTTGACTTTTGTAAGATATCTACTTTTGTTCCTAATATGGCTTGAGTTGCCATTTCTGAACCATGGCCTGGTTTGGTGCGTATATTGGCTACAGAAAGGTTTATAACACCTATTTTTTTTCCTTGTACAGTAGAATCTGGAAGTAAAGAATATGTTATTGTCGACTGCGTATTTTTTAATTCTTTGGATAGATAATCTATGGCATTTTTTTCCGTACTTTGAATCTCGTATTCATTTTTCGGGATGTTTACGCCAGATAATTCAATGAACTTTGTTCTTTTATCGGGTGCGTAAATCGTTTTGGCAGTATTGATTTTATCTACTATTTGTTTGTATGCTGATGAATCTATTTGAGAATAGGATTTGTTTGCATAAGTAGTTAATAGTAATGCAGATAGGAAAAAATATTTAATATTACTTTTCATGAATATGCTTATTTGATCCTAAAGTAATATTTTTACTGCATAAAATTGCAATGAAATAGCCTTTTTTTAAAATATATTGCAGTTTTTGTAAGTATTGTTTTGTAATTTTCATTTTTTAATAAATAATCGTCAAATATATTCAATATGAAAGCAACGTTTGGTGGAGGGTGTTTTTGGTGTACTGAAATTATTTTTCTAAACACTAATGGAGTGAGTTCTGTAGCACCAGGTTATATGGGAGGTAAGGTAGAAAATCCCACTTATAAGCAAGTATGTACTGGGGAAACGGATCATGTGGAGGTCGTACAGATAGAATATGATGAAGAAAAAGTTAGCTACGAAGAATTGTTGAGTATCTTTTTTAGGACGCACAATCCTACCACTTTGAATCGTCAGGGTGAAGATGTAGGGACACAATATCGTTCGGTTGTATTTTATCACGATGACAGTCAAAAATTGGCTACTGAAAATATTATTGCTAATTTAACAGCAGAAGAGGTCTTTGAAGACCCGATTGTGACAGCAGTAGAAGAAGCAGTTGTATTTTGGCCTGCGGAGGATTATCATGTTAATTATTTTAACCGTAATCCTGAAAATCCATTCTGCGCAGCTGTAATTGCGCCTAAGTTGACTAAGTTTTTGAAAAATTATCATCAAAAATAATAATAAAGGGCTTGAAAATTTCAAGCCCTTTATTATTATTTAAAATAACCCTATTTGCCCTGTATCATCTGAAGATTGTACATCATCTGGATTTGTTATTTCCAACTTGATATCCTCTGTTGCTGTTTCAGTAGTTTCTACTTTTTCTATTTTTGTAAGCTTTGCTGCTAAATCAATCTCTTGAGTTAAGGCAGATACCTTTTGTACATTATGGAATGATAATCTATTACCTTGGGCTTTGATTTTCTTAATATCTATCAGTTCGTTAGTTTCTTGCTGTATTGTTTCTGGCGTTTGAGATTTACCTTTAAACTGGTCAATCTTAACTACGGGATGTGGATTATTCGTCAGTAATACAAGTTTTGAGCCTGGTTCATCATTGATGATTGACACACGTTTGCCGATTTGTATGTCATCAAACACAAAGCGTTTCACGTAAAACGCACCCGACTTACCATCTTTATGGATTGCTGTATATACATGTTCAGGGTACAGTTTTTCGATGCGTATCATTTTTTCATCAAAGTGATTGCTCAAGTCAAAGTTTGATAATTCGTAGGTACCATCATTAAAGACCATTAATATCTTGTCATCGCCATCGAACTCACCCAGGAATTTCCCTCTTTCATCAGCATTAAGACGTTTCAAAACATCATCATACCAAATCTTGCGTCCTGCTAATGTAGATACACCCGCACTTTTGAAGGTCACTTTCTTCACAGGGTACTTAGATACGATATTACCTAAAGATCCTTTTCCTTTGATCGCTATTTCGGAAAGATCTAGATCGAAGGTAAGCTTGCGCAATTTGCTGTTCGCTTTCAATTGTACATGTACCACTTCTGCTTCGCCATTTGGATTGGCGGTGAAATATAACAATTTGGACCCTTTCGTACCTTTGGTGATATCATATTCTTTGTCGCGTGTGACACCTGTTACGGCAAATCGCTTGACATAAGTGTTGCCATTGGGTCCGTCATTATATATAGCATTATAAATTGTTCGTTCGTCGCCTTTTTTGAATACAGCGATATGAATAATGTCTTTTCCGACGAATACTTTGTCCTGTACTTTGACCACACTATATTTGCCATCCTCACGGAATACGATGATATCATCAATATCTGAACATTCACTCACAAACTCATCTTTCTTCATGCCAATACCGATAAATCCCTCTTCACGGTTTACGTATAATTTGGCATTCGCTAAGGCTACTTGTGTAGCTTCAACTTTATCGAATACGCGGAGTTCTGTTTTGCGTTCACGACCTTTGGCATATTTCCCTCTTAGGTATTCAAACCATTTGATCGCAAATTCGGTCAAGTTTTTCAGATTTTTCTTAACTTCTTTGATCTCATCCTCTAGAGACTTCATCAAATCATCCGCCTTCTTGATATCAAAGCGCGTGATGCTACTCATAGGCTTGTCAATCAGTTTTTTGTAATCCTCAGGTGTAATAGGTCTGTAGAATTGATCTGCAAAAGGAGCAAATAAAGAGTTTAATACGCCTACTACAGTGTCAAAATCGCCAGAGTTTTCATAATCTGGGTGCTTGTACATTCCTTGTTGAATGAATATTTTTAATAGATTACTAAAAAATATTCTTTCTAAAAGCTCGTGTAGACGAATCTCTAATTCTTGGCGTAATAGATCTTTAGTTTGATTAGTGTTCTCTATCAAGATATCATTGACACTCATGAATAGTGGCTTGTTATCCTTGATTACACATGTATTGGGAGAGATAGAAGATTCACAAGACGTAAATGCATACAGTGCATCTATCGTCATATCTGGAGAAATACCTGGAGCAAGGTGGATCATGATTTCCACTTCTGCTGCAGTATTATCTTCTATTTTTTTGATTTTTATTTTACCCTTATCATTTGCCGATACAATGCTTTCGATAAGTCCACCCGTAGTGGTGCCAAAAGGAATCTCCGTTATGGCTAAGGTTTTTTTGTCGCGTTCTTCGATTTTTGCTCTAACACGAATTTTTCCACCTCTTTGTCCTTCATTGTAATTAGAGATATCCGCTAATCCACCTGTCGGGAAATCAGGGAAAATATTGGGTCTTTCCCCATTCAATACTTGTATAGAGCCGTCAATAAGCTCTATAAAGTTGTGTGGCATAATCTTAGTGGCCAAACCTACGGCAATACCTTCTGCACCTTGTGCTAGTAATAAAGGAAACTTGACAGGTAATGTAATAGGTTCTTTATTACGGCCGTCATAGCTCAATTGCCACTTTGTAGTATCTGGATTAAACGTAACGTCATTGGCAAATTTTGAAAGTCTACCTTCTATATAACGAGGAGCTGCAGCAGAATCCCCTGTTACAGGATCCCCCCAGTTACCTTGACAGTCTATTAGTAAATCTTTTTGACCCAATTGTACCATAGCATCACCAATAGAAGCATCCCCATGTGGGTGATATTTCATGGTATTACCAATCACATTTGCAGCTTTATTAAATCTGCCATCATCCATCTCCTTCAGCGAATGAAGGATACGGCGTTGAACGGGTTTGAAACCATCATTGATGTGGGGGACAGCACGATCTAATATTACATATGAAGCATAGTCCAAAAACCATGTCTCATAGAGTCCTGATAAAGATATCGTATTGCTCGTTTGATCGGTGTCTTCCGATGGCAAATTATCTAAATTATTTTCTTCCGAATTGTTTGTCTCGTCAATCATTTAAACCTTTATTGTGGATTCTAAATACGATCTAAGATCTATCTTTTAGAATGGTAAAAGTACAAAAAATGTTTTTATAAGCTATTATAGATAGCTTTAGTTTTTTATAGGTTAGTACCATGATTTCCCCTTTTTCCTTATACGAATCTTCCTGCTCTATTTGTGAAATTTGTTTTTCGATTGTTTTGAATATTCATTTCTGACTTTTATTATCATATGGTCAAAAATCGACATTAAAATGACTTTTACGCTTTGTGGATAAAACATTCTGCTTTAAATTTGTGTTATATTAAATAGTAAACTATCATAACTAAAGAGATTGTTTTTTATGGCTAAAAGAAATTATGTTTCCAATTCTTCTGAGTCAACTCGAATGTTTAAGAGTGACTTTTTGGAATCGTTGTCGAAAATACATTATGCTGTTCCACTTATATTTTGGATTCCTGTGATAATTTATTTTGTGTATAAATCGTATGTTATTGGCGAAATGTCTGGACTGAATGTTACGCTTTACTTTCTGTACGGTTTAGTATTTTGGACATTAGCAGAGTACGTTTTACACCGTTGGGTATTTCATTTCCATCCTACTAGTGAATGGGGCAAGCGTATTCATTTTATTTTTCATGGTGTCCACCATGATTATCCAAAAGATAGATTACGTTTAGTAATGCCTTTGTCGGCAAGTATTCCCATGGCTACTATTATCTATTTTATTTTCTATCCATTTTTTGGAGAATTTACGTTAGCTTCTTTTTTTGGAGGTTTTCTTTTGGGGTACTTGATCTACGATGAATGTCACTACGCCATGCACCATGCTAATTTTAAATCAGGCTGGTTTAAGAAAATAAAAGATCATCATATGCTGCATCATTATTCTGATCCTGAAAAAGGTTTTGGGGTGAGTTCAGCTATATGGGACAAGATATTTAGTTCTGGTTTTCCCGAGAAAGATAAAGCAAAAAAGCAAGCGTAAGCTTGCTTTTTTGCTTTATAGCAATAGCCTATTTTTTTTAGCTACTTATTCACAATGTATTTTATTTGCTAAAATTTTTAGTATTTTTGAAGTGTTAATTTCAACAATACTATGGAGGAGCAATTAGACAAACGTTTTGTAGCCCATTTAGATTTAGATACTTTCTTTGTCAGTGTAGAGCGCTTAAAAAATACGGCTTTCATAGGCAAGCCATTGATCGTAGGGGGATTGAGTGATCGAGCTGTCGTGTCGGCCTGTAGTTATGAAACACGCCAATTTGGGGTTCATAGTGCGATGCCGATGAAATTGGCCCTGCGCTTATGTCCACAAGCTATTGTGGTACGTGGCGATTATGATAGTTATAGTTATTATTCACGTTTGGTGACTGATGTAGTCAAAGATACAGTGCCTGTGATGGAAAAGGCCAGTATCGATGAGTTCTATGTTGATCTGACGGGCGTAGATCGTTTTTTTGGCTGTAGCCAATTTATGGTGGAGCTGAAAGATAAGATTACCAAAGAAAGTGGTCTTCCGATTAGTTACGCTTTGGCGTCCAATAAATTGATTAGTAAAGTTGCTACTGAAGATGCTAAACCTGACGGTCGTAAGGAAGTAGCACATGGTTTAGAAAAATTATATTTAGCGCCCTTGCCCATCAAACGTATGCCGGGGATTGGTGAAAAGACATCTTCACTTTTACAGCAAATGGGGGTACGCACGATCAAGGTACTGAGTGAAATTCCTGTTCCGATGATGCATAATCTACTCGGTAAGAATGGTATTGATTTATCGCGCAAAGCCAATGGTATAGATCCTTCGCCTATTGTCCCTTATTCTGAGCAGAAAAGTATCGGAACGGAGGAAACTTTTCAGCAAGATACAATAGATATGCAGTTTTTGAATAGTGAGATTGTACGGATGACCGAAAAATTAGCCTTTCAATTGCGCCAAAGTAAGCGCCTGACGGGTTGTGTGACGGTGAAGCTGCGGTATGCTAATTTTGATACTGTGAGTAAGCAGATGGTTATTTCATACACTTCCTCGGATGCTGTATTGATTCGTAAAGCAAAGGAACTATTTGCTAAGTTGTATGATAAGCGTATGTTGGTGCGCTTGATAGGTGTTCGCTTTAGTCATTTGGTGCAGGGAGCCCTACAGATCAATCTTTTTGAAGATACGGAAGAGGCAGTACGCTTATACCAAGCGATGGATGATATGCGCAATCGCTTTGGGGATGAGATTGTAAAGCGTGCGATCTCAATTCCTGCTTTGCCTAGACGCTAATTGGTTGTAGATGAGTTGTTAAAGTGATAATAATATTTCTTTTATAGAAGAGGGGCATCATCTATATAGCGGTTCTGTTTACTATACTTAAGTGTTAATCTTATTTTTTTGTGCAGTATTCAACTTCATAATATACTAAATTGTTTATTAATTACGTATTAATTATAAGAAACTTTTATGTTAACTCTTAATCCTTGTAGTTGAATTTTTCTACAGTACATTAACTAATCTTTGCAATAATGATAAAATCGAAAAGTATAAAAGGAATTATTCTAGTATTGGGGGCATCCAATAGTCATAATGGAGAATTATCCATGTTGGCAAAAGATAGGTTAATTTCTACCTTTCATTTTTATAAATTAAATCCTGATTTTAAGATTATTTGTACTGGAGGATTTGGAGAACAATTTAATAGAGCTCCTCAACCTCATAGTTACTATGCAAGAAATTTCTTAATAAAAAATGGTGTTCCTGAAGATATGTTTTTAGAATCCCCTATGTCAGCAAATACGGTGGAGGATTTCGCTATGTCAAAACAAATTATTGATGCCCAAAATCCAACTATATTAGTTGTGGTCACTTCTGATTTCCATATAAACAGGGCAAAAATAATATGTGAAGCAGTGTTAAAGCATAAATCTGTCATCTTCTTTTCGGCCAAATCAACGTTGAAGCTAACTAAGTTATTTTCCCTGATGAAACATGAAGAAAAAGCGATACAACAGTTGTTAGACAATGGTATTTATTATTAGTACAAAAAATGATTATGCCTTTTTTAATATACAGCTATTACTCAAGTAATCGATGTTAAAATAGTTATTCTGTTGATAATTTGAGGGATAGCATACTGAAATTCTGAGGGATTAAAAATTTTGTTAGCAGAGGGTAGAGACAAGTGATTATTTCCTTAAAAAAAATACAATTTGTGTAAACATTTTGGCTATGGTAGGGGTTTATTGTATGGATAAGTGCATTCGATGTTTTTTGATATTGTATGTCACCTCAACTTAACAATAAAAAAGATGAATAAAAAAAAGGAAAAAAATATTTCTAACTGGTTATATCAAGCAGGCATGACTGTCGTTGCAATAGTGTTGGTTATTGCATTCTTATTGTGGTTTGTAGAATTTGATTTTTAAGGAACTATAAAGAGTAGAGTTCTTATAGTAGCTGTGTCATAAAGATACAGTAAAGGCTAATTAACCTTTACTGTATCTTGTGCCAATGAAGCTTCATAAAGCGCTTTATCTTCATCATCCATATCGGTATCTAAATCTTCTTCTATGTATTTGCCGAGTTTGACCTTGAAATTCTCCGATGTCCCTGTTATACGCATTGGGATACCAAATATCCCCCAAGGTGGTAGACCGAGTCTAAATCCTAAGTTCATCTTGCCATCGAGAGTTACCTGACCTTCAAAGCGTGGTCTAAAACCAGCCATCTTCATCTTTGTACGTTCGATCGTCATGACATTATTTTTGATGGAAGTATTTACTTTAACCTTTTTTACATCCGCTTTAGGAAGGCTTTCTTTGCCTGTAGCTTTGCTAATGGTGTTTAATAATTTGAAATTGTAAAATTCAATCTGATCCAATGTCAATGTACCTTTACCTTGGATAGTAGACATAATGGGGCTCATCTCATCGTTTAGTAATCCCCCCAATTGGTAGTCTAAAGATACGGTGCCACGCATATTTTTGGCTGATGTAACCATCTCTTGGAAGAGTGGAATCTCCGTGTATGCACGATATATGTCGAAGTTGTCTGCTTTGACATTGAAATCAAACTTCGCTTTATTGGGGTTCAATGGACGGTAGTTGATATCCATATTTGTTTTCATTCCCGCCAATTCAAAGCCTGTATTTTTCATCGCCAATTGACCTGATTTTAACCTGAGGTTACCTTTAAAGTTCTTCAACTTTATCTGGTCGTATAGGACGTTATTGACCTGTCCTACAAATTCCATATCTACATTGTCAGGGAGTAAAACCACCCCTTTAGTGGTTGCTTCTGTTGTTGACGATAGCGAGGCTTCATCAAAAGCCATAAAATCATTTATATTTAGGGAATTACTTTTCAAATCAAATTTCCCTTTGAGTATTTCCGTACTTGCAGTCAAGTAGTTGATGATATTGTTGATAGCACCCTTGATGCTGATTTTATTGTCCCCATATTCCATAAGGAATTGATCTACATTAAGCTTTTCACGGCGAAAGGTAAATTTACCACTTTTGAGTTGTACCGTTTGTGGGAGAAGCTCTGTATTGACATTGATATTGCCAATCTCAATGGTTCCATTATTTTTCAGACGGCTGTACCTGCCCTGCATGGCATCACTTTGTAGACCCGCAAGATCGATATTTGTTTTTACATATCCATCGATATCCATTCCCTCTATAGCGAATATCTTATATAGCGGAGCGAGATTAAGCCTCCCATTGGAGCGTACAGCATATTTTATATCATTGAAGTTCTTGAATTCAGCATTCAAAAAGAAAGGCTCTCCAGCTAATGTAAACGAAATAGGTAATATCTGAATACTCAAATCTTTCAATGATCCTGTTTTACTGTTGATATACGTTTCTACATTGATTTGTTCCAATGGGATAGGGTAGGACCACAATTTGTAGTAACCATTTTTCATCGTTATCGTAGCACTAGTTTCGGGGATTATATTCTTCTTCAGATCCATATATCCCTGGGAGATGATATTAACAAAGACATTACCTGCTATATCGACACTATCAAGCGGATATACTTGTTTGATATCAGCCAAGTTGATATCAGCTTGTACATTAGCATCAAGGCTCATATTTTGGAAATCCTTTATATTAGCATATCCTTTTATATAGTTATTGAGAGCTTTGATATCGATATCTTTCAAGGCTATTTTAGCATTTTGGATTTTATTATCTGTAGCTACAGCTTCCAACGAATAAGCGATTTTCTCTATAGCAGCAGGAAGGGTATTGAGTTTGAAATATCCATTTGTCAAAGTATTCTTTATATTAAAAGTAGGTATTGAAGATATATATACTTCCTTTTTGTTACGAATACCATAGGTCAAAGTATCTGTAGAATAGGTGCCATCCACTTGGCCATCCAATTCTAATTGGCCCGCGATGCTGAAGTCAGGCCATTTGATAGCTTGGTAAAGACTACCTAAGTCAAGAGCGCTACTGACAGTGCCTTGTACTTGCATAGGATCAATACCTTTGATGTTTGCTTCGGTTTTGAAATAACCCGCTGCGACTTTAAAATCAAATTGCTTAAGGTCTATCGCCAAGGAGTCCGGGTTGAGCTGTGGAATATCTATTCTTACCTTAGTATTGAGTTCGGATAGCGGCACTTTGGCATCTTTATAGGATAAGTAGCCATCGTTGATAATCAATCCCAAAGATAGATTGGGCATTTTGTTTTCTTCGACAATATAATCGCCTATGAGGTTCATAAATACTTCTGAGCTACCCTTTATTTTGGTGTCTTGTAGCCAGTC
The DNA here is from genome assembly GCF_022627575.1 of Sphingobacterium rhinopitheci. Classification (GTDB taxonomy): domain Bacteria; phylum Bacteroidota; class Bacteroidia; order Sphingobacteriales; family Sphingobacteriaceae; genus Sphingobacterium; species Sphingobacterium rhinopitheci. The sequence continues at coordinate 84,940 of NZ_JADEYQ010000004.1, read as the reverse complement.
GGCATAGCCTTTAGGTACCAAAGACAATAAGTCACTCAATGTACTTTCTTGAGATTTCAATTTAAAATCCAAATGATAACCATTGGTTAAGAATGCAAAAGCACCTTTGAAGCGAACGGGTAGTTTATTGATGATAATATCATTTTTCTCAAATACTAATGACAAGTTATTAGTATTGATTTTTGTAATCAATTGGGCATGTATGCTTTTGCTATCGACATATTTTTCGTTATCAAAGATCAAGGTGAATGCCTCAATGTTGGCATTAGTTTTAAGATCAAAGATCGATGAAGTAAGATCTCCTCTACCTTCATAATCAAGATTGATAGCTTCCATTTTTAGAGGAATAGAAGCATCTTGATAATGTAGGTTGATATCTTTTAGTTTCAATAATTTGAAAGCGATTTTACTATCTTCATTATCATTTACCTCATTGTCTTGTGCTGTATCCGTAGAGGTATAAATATTGTAATTGGCGGCACCCGTGGAGTCTACCAATACATTGATATTACCTTCAGATATTATAAACTTGTCGAGGACAATTTTATCTTTAAAGAGTGATGATAGATCGATACCTAAGCTTATCTCCTTTACATCTATCAAGGTGCTATCCTGAAATGGAGCAGATCCTTTTAGTTTGACATCATGAATGGAGGTCGTCAATGAAGGGAAATGAGTGAAAAAGCTTACATCGATATCGCTAAACTGTAAGTCACCATTGATGTTCTTATTCGCGATTTCTTTGATTGTACTTTGTATTTGATCTTTAAAAAAATAGGGAATAGAGACCATTGCAATTAGTATAAAAGCAACTATTCCAATGATGAAGTAACCTATTTTTTTTAGTAGAGGGAGATGTTTTTTTATCAGCACTATGATGTATTATTTAAGAAATGCAAATTTCTTAAAATTTACTGTAAATCAACATTAAAATTTATTATTTTTTCATCTGTAAGAGTAATAGCCCTCCGTTGGTATAAAGTCTATTTCGCATAGATTAGCTTCAAATCGAGCATAGCCCTCTTGTATATTTTTCCAAAAAAGTAAAGTCTTTTCCTCAACTTGATTTTTATGCATCTCTATATTTGCGTTTGTCATCGCAAAAGGGAATATATATACAGGTATTTGTTGCTGTCCGTTAGCATTGGCCCAAAATGCGTAGAGGTATATTTCTTTTATCAGCTCATCAGTCATCGGCAGACATCCTTTCGTCTCACACTGCCCATGGATAAATATATCTGATCCTGTATAGCCAAGGTTTTTATCTACAGCATTGGGGTAGTTGATTCCTAAGGATAGATAATACTTGCTCTTGGGATTGAAGCGGTCGATATGATAAAAACCTTCGGGCACCTGCAGATCTCCTTCGGCTTTTTTGGGTCCTAGTGTGCCAGAGCGTTTACAGATAGGGTATATTTTTATATTACGATATTTAATCTCTGTTGTAGTTTTAGCATAAAGATGTAGCTCATTATTTTCTTTGTAGGCAACAAAAAGAATGTGCAAGTCATCTTTGTGCAGTTGATACAGGTCTAGATTGGCTTTGATAATAGACTCTTTGTCACGTATCGCTATTTGTATGCGGTCAGCTCCATCATTGGGCATATGTTGTACTACAGGCAGAGTCATGATAGTCATTTATTCAAAACCGGGTTATTAATTCGTTATTTTTATTTTATACTTATGCAGTAAACCGGGTATTCCGTCGAGGCTAAATTTTGCGCCTTTGAGCATATTAAATTCAGGATCTAAAGTATAATTGTAAGCCGTTCTAAAGTCAGCGCTAACCATATTTGTTTGATAGAATAAAGCTCTTTCCATATTGCAATTGTCAAATACCGATTGGCTACAGTCTGTGTTTTCAAAATCAACTTCCTTGAGAGAACAATTTACAAAAGATGTTTTTTTGATTTTTAAGCCTTGGAATGAGCTGTGGTCTAATATACAATTGTCAAAAGAAAAACTAAGATTGAAGGTGTTAGCTTTAAAAAAAGGAAATCCTAATATTTTACAATCCTTAAAAGAACAATCTTGTATAGCAATATTTTCTTGCGTAATAAGGCTTAAATTGCAGTTGTCAAATATACAATCTATAAACTTATAGCTGCTGAAATCTGCTCTTTCAAAATTACATGATTTGAAGATGCAATTTTCATATGTTGCCATTTGCAATTCATTCTTTTTCTCTACTAGTTGATCTTCGATAGCCATAGCTTTTTATGCCGGATGATATGTGCCTCAAGGTAGCTTATTTCTATTTAATAATAAAATAGGGTGTCCTTGCGACTGACCATTAGGCTATTTGTATAATATAGTATATTTCTGACTTTCAGTAAGTTGTTTGTTGCAGTATTTAGCGTGATTGTTGTCATATTTTTACGTAATAATTAATGTTAATTTTAGTTAACAAAAGATATAAGCTATATGAAGGAACGAATTTTGATTTCTACCATAATGACTACAGATGTAGTTACATTAAATATCAATGATTCATTGACAAAAGCCGAAGGGTTATTTAAAGAGTATAATATTCGACATATACCTGTTGTATCGGGCAATAAGATAATAGGTATGTTGAGTTATTCTGATTTATTGCGAATAGGAGTTCCTGATGAAGAGGAGGATAAAGTAGTATCTATGGTCTACGATATGTATACCCTAGAGCAGGTGATGACAAAAAATGTGAAAACACTTTATCACACTGATTTTATAAAAACTGCAGCATTAGTTTTTGTAGAGAGTGAATTTAGAGCGCTCCCAATAGTTGATGAGAAAGAAAATCTAGTGGGCATACTGTCTACAACAGATCTGATCAAATTTTTACTCGCACAATTTAATGGCTAAGAATACAAAATGGTCGAGGATAACCTCAACCATGGATGATATGTTTAATTATATGTTTTTAAGTGGGATCGAGGTTTAGCCGATCTCACTTTTTTTCCTAAAATGGATCAGCTACCTCAAAACTAATTTGTTCTTTGCTCAAAGGATGTACAAAGGAGATATAGCCAGCATGTAGATGCAAACGGTCAGCACGTTTGCCATATAGATCATCTCCTACAATAGGGGTGTTCAAACCTTTGCTATGTGCAGAGTGTACCCGCAATTGATGGGTACGTCCTGTAAGCGGATAGTAGTGAATACGTGTTTTATTATCTTCGATACCTACTACTTTATATTTCGTGCGTGCTGGTTTGCCATATTCATAGCAGACTACCTGGCGAGGTCTGTCCTCTAAATCTACTCGCAATGGAAGGTCAATAATTCCTTCTTTTTCTTCAATCACCGCATCAAGAAGTGCTGTGTACCTTTTTTGGATACTGTGCTTTATAAATTGATCTTGAATAAATTGGTGTGCTTCTTTATTTTTTGCTAATACCAAGATTCCCGATGTCGACATATCTAAGCGATGGATGATGACAGGCCCAGTAATATCGGGGTACATCGCTATAATACGATTCTGTACGGAGTCTTGTACATTGATCCCAGGAACAGATAGAAATTCTGCTGGTTTATTAACTACTATGATCGCATCATCGTCATAAATAATTTCTAACGCTTTGTTCTCGGCAGGATTTGTCAGCATAGGATTGGCATCGACGTCTAAGCCCTGTAACATATGTCCCAGTATAGGTTCGCATTTACTGCGACATGCAGGGTAGAAGTAACCATGTTTACGAACTTCGGCAGAAGGAGAAAATCCCCACCAAAATTCAGCCATACATATTGGCTTCAATTGATGCTGATAGGCATATTGTAGCAGCTTGGGAGCAGCACAGTCGCCAGCACCCGCAGGAGGAAGCATCTGGATAGCTTCTTCGAATATAGATAACACGGAGCGTGTTTGGCCATGAGCATTTAGAAAATGATATTGGTCAAATAGGCGATATTGTAAGTCTGAAGACTTCTGTTTACGTAATTCTTTACGCGCTTCTATTTCGGACAATAACTGCGCTAAGGAGTCTTCGATCTCCGCAATAGCAGCTTTGGTACGCTGTCTTAGTACATCGTATTCATGTTGATCTCTATAGCTCTGTTTTATGAGATCCTCTTCAATTACTTTATATTCCTCTATTGGTACTAGAGTTTTTTGGGTAGTACGTATTTTTTTACGTTCTGCTTTATTGGCTTTGTGCAATTGTCGTGCTGCAGCCAATTCTTGTGCGCTTTTTTCTTTTACTTCTTCTAGCCTTTGTTTAAGAATATCCAGCTGCGGATTTTGCATTAGACTCTCTATCTCTCTGTTCAATGGATTGATGGTACGCTCTTCAGTAAGGAAGAAGCCATGCTCATCGAGCATATCAAAAATCGGAGGAATAAGGTATTTGTGTTTATAGGTACCTGCTAGCTTGCCCGAACATGCCGCGAGATAGCCTAGATTTCCAAGATTGTCTTCTACCACAAGAACGCCAAACATCTTGCCTATTTTCACCCCTTCTTGGCCTTCTTCTAAACCAAAATTGTGCTCGAAGTCTTGCTGGGTATGGAGATACTGTTGTAACTGCTCTGCAGCAATTATGCTTAATGGATGTGGATCATAGCAAAAGGGATACGTAAATTTATCGGGTTTTTCAATTGATGTGATGTCATTTTCGAATTGATGTAAAAATGGTATTTCCGTATGCATATGCTGATCGTGTAAAGTGCAAAAATACAGTTTTTTGATCGATAAATTTAATCTATCTATAGATCGTTAATATGACTTAAACATGAAATTTATATCCCTTTTGAAATCGTTTTTTTACATAAAAATAAGTAATTTAGAATGTGTCAAAATAAGACTTATAACTATGAATAAGATTAAATTTTCTGCAACAGATTTACAGATGGTTCCATTGATATTTGGTGGTAATGTGTTTGGTTGGACTTTAGATGAAAAACAGTCTTTTGCTATATTGGATGAGTTTGTAGATAAAGGCTTTAATGCTATAGATACTGCTAATAATTATTCACATTGGGTGCTTGGTAATATCGGTGGAGAGTCCGAAACCATTATCGGAAATTGGGTACAAAAAAAAGGAAATCGCCATGATGTGGTATTGATGACCAAAGTAGGTGGACGCTTTGGTTATGATAGCGTTTTCAATACTAAGGGTTCTTATATCAAAGAACAAGTAGAATTGTCTTTGAAGAGATTACGTACAGATTATATTGATCTTTATCAAACACATTATGACCAAGAGGAAACAGCCATAGAAGAAACATTGCGTGCCTACGAGGATTTGATTAATGAAGGTAAAGTACGTTATATTGGTGCTTCAAATATTGCGCCAGAGCGATTTGTAGAAAGTCTAGATATCGCAGTAGAAAAGCAGCTTCCTTCTTATGTATCGCTACAGCCTGAATATAATCTTTTTGATAGGGCCAAATTTGAGCATTTATATCAGGATCTTGCTAAAGAGCGCAACATAGCTGTGATACCTTATTACGCCTTGGCATCGGGTTTTTTGAGTGGTAAATATACATCCGAAGCATCTTTCGAGGAAACAGTACGTGGAAAGGGGATAAAAGATAAATATTGGAATGAGCGTGGCCGACGTATTATAAAAGCACTCCATGAAGTAGCATCTAAACATCAAGTGAGTTCTTCTGCCATAGCTTTGGCTTGGCTTTTGCTACAAGATACTATCTTTGGTCCGATAGCAAGTGCTACCAAATCATCTCATATAGATGCTTTTATAGATGCGTTACGCGTGAAGTTAGACAATCAGGATATAACAATTTTGAACGAATCAAGTATATATTAAATTTAGAAAAACATGAAAGTAAACATTGGGCTTAAAGAAAAAGATACTGCAGCGGTAGCTGAATTGTTGAATAAATTATTAGCTGATTTAAATGTATTGTATACAAAGGCACGAAATGCACACTGGAATATTGAAGGTGCTGATTTTCATGCACAGCATATTTTCTTTGAAGGGATTTATGATGGATTGGCAGAGAATATTGATGATGTAGCGGAGCGAGTACGTGCTATCGGTCATTATGCGATAGGTTCTTTGAAAGAGTTTTTACAGGTAACACAATTGTCCGAGGATAAACCGGCTAAAAATGACAGTAAAAGCTATATCAAAATCTTGTTAAATGATTATGAAAGCTTAATTATTACGCTGCGCGAAAATGTAGAATTGGCCGAAAAACACGGTGATGCTGTTACTGAAGATTTCTTCGTGGAGTTGATGGGTAGTTTTGAGAAAACAGCATGGATGTTGCGTTCTCACTTGAAATAGTAATATTTTGCAGTTTCGTAAAAAGAGCCTATTAATACACAAATAGGCTCTTTTTACGTAATAGAGTTTCAAATAAACTCTATTAGAGAAGGGATTTGGCATTATTAGAATTTGTATAAAGTATGATACCTTTCTTGTACAGCTGGTTACTTCTATATTTTGGTTAAGTATTGCGCCGATATAGTAAATAGCTTTAAGGTTGCAAATTTCTATATTATTTTTCTGTCATATTCGTTTTAATTTCCGTTTATTTGTAGCTTAATAAAGTTTGAAACTGATATTAATTAAAATATTATGATTATTCAACCACGTGTAAGAGGTTTTATATGTTTGACGTCGCATCCTGAAGGAACGGCTCAAAATGTTAAAGAACAAATTGAATACGTAAAATCAAAAGGTAAAATTGCTAATGGCCCTAAAAAAGTATTAGTAATAGGTGCTTCTACAGGCTTCGGTTTAGCTTCTCGTATTTCGGCAGCATTCGGTTCTGATGCCGCTACGATAGGTGTATTTTTTGAAAAACCAGCTACAGAAGGTAAGCCAGGTACAGCAGGATGGTACAATTCTGCGGCTTTTGAAAAAGAAGCACAGGCAGCAGGATTATATGCAAAGAGTATCAATGGAGATGCTTTTTCTGATGATATCAAAAAACAAGCAATTGAATTAATCAAACAAGATTTAGGTCAAGTAGATTTAGTAGTATATTCATTGGCTTCACCACGACGTACGCATCCAAAAACTGGAGTTGCGCATGCGTCTGTATTAAAGCCTATCGCTGTTCCATTTACAGATAAAACTGTAGATTTTCACTCTGGTGTAGTTTCAGATATTACCATCAATCCTATCGAAAATGAGGAAGATATTGCTAATACAGTAGCAGTAATGGGTGGTGAAGATTGGAAATTCTGGATCGAAGAGATGAAGGCTGCAGGTGTTTTAGCCGAAGGTGTTAAGACGGTAGCTTATTCTTATATAGGTCCTGAGTTGACATACCCTATTTACCGTAATGGTACAATTGGTCGTGCTAAGGATGATTTAGAAGGTACTGTACCTGCATTGAACGATTTATTGAAAGACCTTAACGGTGTTTCATATGTTTCGGTAAACAAAGCATTGGTAACACAGTCGTCATCAGCAATTCCTGTGGTTCCTTTATACATTTCATTCTTGTACAAAGTGATGAAAGAAAAAGGTATTCATGAAGGTACTATCGAGCAAATGCAACGCTTATTTGCGGAGCGCTTGTACACTGCTGATGGTAAAGTTGCAGTAGATGAAAAAGGACGTATCCGTGTCGACGATTTGGAAATGCGTGCTGATGTTCAAGCTGAAGTAGCGGCATTATGGGAAAAAGCAACTACTGAAAACTTAGAAGAGATTTCTGATATTGCTGGTTACCGTAAAGATTTCTTCAATCTATTTGGTTTCAATTTCGATCAAATTGATTACGAAGCAGATACAAATGAAGTCGTAAACGTACCTAGTATCTAAGATAAATTTTATTTTACTATATAGAAAGCCGATTGATCATTTCAATCGGCTTTCGTATTTTTCAGTAATATGATCTTCTTTATTCATAGTTTCTCCTTTGAATAGCGGCATAAAACAATGCTAATCCCAGTACTATTATCAATAATGAAAGCTTTAGTTCCTTAGATTTTATCTATATTTTTTTATCATTCATGTATTCAGTCTGTTGTAATTTTTTATTCTATATATTTTGCCTATATTTAAGTAATTAAATTATACTAAAAAAATATGCACGGGGTGCCCACTATTGTGGAGCTGAGATGATACCCGACACCTGATTTGGATAATGCCAACGTAGGGATGCAGGATACGATAATATTGTACTCCATTCTGTAAGGCTTATCCATACGAATGGAGTTTTTTATTAATACAAATATCGTATGGAAGTTTTAGTTAACAAACATGATGTGCTGATCCCCGATCAGCACAAAAATTGGCAAGGTAGGGCGGAGTGGTTCTTTAATAGAGAACATACAGACACTTATGAGCAATGGTATGAAGGGCGTTATAAACGCGCCGAAGTATGGCAAAAGAAAGTCATGCAACAGTTGTTAGATGCTGATGGTAGAATAAAAGCATTATTAGAGTTTGGCTGTGGTACTGGTAGGTTTACACGCTGGTGGACGCAGATTGGTATAGAAGCTACGGGAGCAGATATCTCTCCTTTGATGCTATCCCAAGCTATTGACTTATTTAATGGTCCTCTAGTGATGGCGGATTCTCACAACATGCCCTTCAAAGATAACTCTTTTGATGCGGTAGCATTTATTACCACATTTGAATATTACAAAGATCCTTGCCTTGTGATTCAAGAAGCGGCCCGCGTCGCCAAGTATGGTCTTGCCTTTGGTATGATGAATAGAAATTCACCCAAGTATATAAGACGAAGGGTACAACAAATGTTTGGTAAAAATCCCTTTTATATAACGGCAAGTTTTTATACGCCTTCATCGCTTATCAGGGTGATAGATCAAGCCCTCCAAGGAAGACGTTATTCTATACGCTGGATGTGTACGGGCTTACCCAAATTATTTCCTGTTCAACAATGGAAAATACCGTATGGTGATTTCTTTGGTTTATATGTTCATTTTGATGATGTCGAATAATGGGAAAATTAGCAGAAAAATTTATAAACGATATCATAGCGAATGAACATGGGTATTACCGTGCCAATGTTATAGCACCGAGATATGGCATCGATACTTCTATTATTGATTTGACTACTACTTTAGCGATGGCTATAGCGAGTGACCCCTTGACGTATATCGCATCATTAGGAGCGAAGGTGTCGGCATGGCTTTCGATACAATTGGTAGCAAATGATATAGCCACGACGAGTTTGTCCCCACAATATGGGCAGATCGTATTGAACTTACCTGATAATATCACAGAGATAGAGCTCAGAGCATATTGGTCTCATATTGATTCCTTTGCTAAGGATATAGGAATTGCGATAACGGGCGGTCATACCGGATGGGCACATGGTAATAGGTCTACCATAGCTGGTGGAATTACTTTATGGGCTATTGGTGCCCCCGAAACGATGCTATTATCATCTATGGTATCTCCAGGAGAAACTTTATTGATGACAAAGTCCGCGGCGATTTCTTCGTCAGCTATCTTAGCAGCGGTATTTCCTAATTATACTGCTGCTCGTTTGTCTACATTAGATGTAGGAAAACTCCATGATGAGATGTGGAATATTTCCGTGTTGAAAGAAGCGCATATTGTACGTAAATTAAATACTGTAAAACGTAGCATTACAGCGATGCATGATGTGACAGAAGGTGGAATATTAGGCGCCATATATGAAATGTGTACCGCTAGTAAAGTAGGAGTAGAGCTTTACATCAATGATATTGTGGTAGAGCCACATATTCATAATGTATGTGCTGTCTTTGATTTGGATCCTTTACGAAGCATCGGGGCAGGTTCGATGTTGATAAGTTGTAATACTGAAGATAAAGTTGAAGTTATAGCTGCAATGGAATCTAACGATATTAGATGTACTGAAATAGGGGTGTTTACAAGTTTTGATCATGGATTATATTGGTATGACAATGGTTTGAAAACGGAATTGATTAACCATGAACAAGATCCTTATTGGGCTGTTTTTAATAAAGCGATGAACGATGGACTGTCCTAAAAATATATTTGATACTTCTAAAAGGGGGATTTATTTGGTTATCGACCCCCAATTAGATAGAGAAACGATTATAAATAAACTCAATATTGCCCTAAACCATAATATCCTTGCGGTTCAAATCTGGGATAATGGTATTGATGAATGTGATTTTATAGCTGAAGTATTAAGCTTATGTAAGCAGTATAATACACCTTTATTTATAAATAATAGATGGGAAATAATGGATGAATTGGATTTCGATGGTGTTCATTTTGACGATATTCCATTGGAATGGGAAACCATTAAATATCGGCTAAAGCACAAGTTGTTGGGGATCACTTGTACCAATGACCTCCATACAATAGAATGGGCAGTAGCGCAAAAATTTGATTATATATCTTTCTGTTCTATGTTTGACTCTAAGCATAGTAAGTCATGTGATATCGTGAATTTTGAAACTATTCATAAAGCTCGTCAAATATCGGATATGCCTATTGTCCTCGCTGGAGGTATTACCTTGGACAATATAGATAGCCTTTCATCTCTAGATTATCAAGGTATTGCTGTGATTTCAGCACTTAGTGGAGAGGCTGTATTACAGCAACAAATAAATGATATGTATAAAAAATTAAATAATGGATAAAAATACATTAGCTAAAATATGTTGTCCGTTTGATAAATCAGATGTACAACTGAAAAATATAGAACAAACTGTCGATGGGGATGTCATTTTTGGATATTTGTCTTGTAAGACCTGTGATAGGATTTATCCTATCCTATCAGGTGTTCCTATTATGACACCTGATGAATATAGAGATGAAAAATTTGAACGTAATCTTTATAAATTGTTAGAAGACCATATTGGAGACCTTCAAATAAAAAATTTTAGATTGTTGCCAAAAGCATAGTAGTACAAAGGAGCTATACATTAGTTATAGCTCCTTCATTTACTCAAACATAGTCTATTGATAAACCTCTTTATTTACGATTTGTAGCATTGCATTGCCTTTGGCTACTGCCAATAGGTTGTTCGCTGCCATGATAGCCATTTTTGTGCGTGTTTCTATTGTAGCGGATCCGATATGTGGCAATACACACACATTAGACATTTGTAATAGTGGATTGGTTAGGGACATAGGTTCAGGATCTGTTACATCCAATCCTGCACCCCATATCTCACCCTTTTGTAAAGCGTCGATTAGATCTAGCTCATTTATGACTTTCCCTCGTGCTGTATTGATGATAATAGAGGTTTTTTTCATTTTAATGAATGCCTCCTTATCAAATTTGAATTGTGTAGCTGGCGATAGGTTTGTATGTAAAGATATCACATCAGACTGTGCCAATAGATCCTCGAAAGATACATAATGCGCATCAACTTGATTTTCGGCTACTTCATTACGACTTCTATTGTGATAGATAATATTCATATTATAAGCTGCTTTAGCTTTTATCGCTAGATCTAGACCGATACGACCTAATCCATATATTCCTAGTGTTTTACCATTGAGCTCAATCCCTAAGTCTTGCATAAATTCAAAATCATTCCATTTGCCTTCTCTTACATCGTTAGCCCTAAAAAATGCTTTACGAGAGACTGCGAGCATCAATAGGAATGCAACATCAGCGGTGGCACCACTGAGTACTTCCGGTGTATTTGAAACGGGGATGCCCAATGCTGTGGCAGCATTGATATCTACATGGTCATAGCCAACAGATGCTAGGGCAATACCTTGGAGATGTTTACACGATTGTAGAAAATGATTATTTAAGTCCGCATGTCCTACATTTAATAATAAATCTACTTGTTGACAAGCTTGGATAAGTTCTTCTTGGCTAAGTTTTTTGTCATCCGTATTAATGATAACTTCTAAGCCATTTTTGATGAGTTCATCAATTCCGGGCTGCGGTATATTTCTAGATATAAAAACTTTCATTTCCTATATTATTTGCTACAATGTACCTAATTTATTTTTTATTACTATAAAAAGTATATAATTAAGTGTTTTTTGTAGCTGTATAGGTAAAAATATTTCTTATTTAGTGTTGTTTGGTTGTTGTGCTTTATTTTTGCTGTATTGTATAGCTGTGTTCTTTGTTTTTTACGAATTCAAATACCATCTTTATGTATTGAAGATGGTATTTGCTTATATTTTTATGTAATTTATTATTTCTTATGAAAGAAATTGCTGATTTCGTTCAAAGATAATGCATTTAAGCATTTTTCTTTCGATAATCCTCCTTTACGACCTACGAAAACACCATAGTGCATATCATGTAGTCCTTCGGTACGGTGTGCATCTGGATTGATTGAAAGTAATACCCCTTTTTCTAAGGCATAGCGGTGCCATCTCCAATCTAAATCTAAGCGTAGTGGATTGGCATTGATTTCTATGACCACATTATTTGAGGCACAGGCGTCAATAATCTTTTTGAAGTCCAAGGGATAGCCTGCACGTGCTAATAATAATCGACCTGTAGGATGACCTAGAATAGTTGTGTATGGATTCTCGATTGCTTTGATCAAACGTGCTGTAGCCTTCTCCTCATCCATCTTTAGGTTGCTGTGTACGGAAGCTACTACAAAGTCAAATTTCGCCAATATATCGTCTGAGTAATCTAAAGAACCATCTGAAAGAATATCTGACTCTATACCTTTGAATATTTTGAATGGTGCCAATTGTTCATTTAACTGATCTATTTCTGCCCATTGTTGAGTCAATCGATCTATATTCAAGCCATTGGCGTATACTGCAGTTTTGGAGTGATCACAGATCCCTAAATATTCAAGACCTAATTCTTCTTTACTATAACGTGCCATCTCTGCAAGTGAATGTACGCCATCAGAATAGGTAGAGTGGTTGTGTAAAGTACCTTTCAAATCCTCGAAGGTGATCAATTGTGGTAATTTATTCTCTCTAGCCAATTGTATTTCATCCAATCCTTCACGTATTTCGGGCTCTATGTAGCTTAAACCTATAGCTTTGTATATTTCTTCTTCTGTAGCTAAGGCAGGAAGATCATTGTTTATTTCTTTTATTAAATTGAGGTGTGCCGTTGACCCTGTTGTTTCCAATAAATCTTTAGCAAAATTAGATTCGTTACTACTGTATATGATGAAATGACATGAATTTTCATCTGTGAATATTAACTTATTATCTTCCTTCTTAACGGTAATATCATTGTTCAGCGACTGTATCGCTTGTTCAATTCTATCTACTGGAGTATCGACGATTAGTTCTACTTGTTGCAATACTTCCATTTTTCTTCTGAAATCTCCAGTATAAGAGATTTTATTCTCAGGAAATGCTTTTACTAAGCTGTTGTATATATTTTCGGCAAATGGTACTACTTTAGCATATAAGAACCAGCCTTGATTGTCGAGTGTGAATTCGATAGATTTTTTAATATCTTCCTGTGTTTTTAAACCAAATCCTTTTGCTTCTATAAGTCGGTTTTCATTGCATGCATAGTATAATTCACCTACAGATTCAATAGCTAAATCATTCCAAATAATCTGTACTTTTTTAGGACCCAATCCTTTTATCTTAAGCATCTCTAGGATTCCTGCTGGTGTCTTTTCAATAAGCTCTTGAAGGTCATTGAAGGTCCCTGTTTGAATGAATTGTTGAATTTTTTCTGCTGTACTTTTACCAATACCCGGTTGTTCGCTTAATTGATCAAATGTAGCTGTAGCTGCCGCAATGGGGAGTTTATCTATTTTGAACGAGGCACTAGCTATCGCTTTACTACGAAAAGGATTCTCGTTGTGCAATTCCATCAATTGCCCACAAAGTTTGAAGGCACGTGCTATCGTTTTATTATCCATATTAAAAAAGTTATTTATCCCAAAAATACTAAATATTACTTTTAGTATTGGCACCAGTAGGCGGAAGTCCCCATATTTTGGAGAATCAATTACAGGTGAGGGCATAAAAAAATGCCGACAATTTAATATTGTCGACATTTTACGTTTTATGTTTGTTTTAAAAAAGGTCTATATTATTCAGCAGAACTAGCTTCTTTTATTTTTGGTTCTGGTTGTGGTCTATTGTATCTGTTTACAATAAGTCGGATACCTGAGTTTTTAGTTAAAAATTTGATAGACCAGTTTACAAATGTTACTAATTTATTACGGAATCCAAAAATTGAAACTAAGTGAACAAACATCCATGTCATCCAAGCAAAGAATCCTTTCAGATGTAATGACCCCATGTCTACGACTGCTCTGTTACGACCTACGGTAGCCATTGATCCTTTATCAAAATATTTGAAGTTCTCTTCGTTAGGTTTGTTTGCTAGAATATTACTAATATGCTCAGCTACGTATTTACCTTGTTGTTGTGCTGCAGGAGCAACGCCAGGTAAGCCACGTGGTGTTTCTTCTGTGATCATAGCAGACACGTCTCCGATAGCATATACGCCGTCCATACCTTCGATTTGACATTGTCCATTGGTACGAATACGATTTCCTCTTTCGATATAATCAGCGTGAATACCTTCAGGGTATTGACCTTTTACACCGGCACCCCAAATTACGGTTTTCGTACGGATGCTTTCGCCATTATTAAAAGTGATAGTATTACCGTCGTAACCTGTCACTTGTGTATTGGTCATCACTTTAATACCTAATTCTTTCAAATAACGTTCCGCATCGCGGGATGATTTTTCAGATAGGGCACCTAATATCTTTGGAGTTCCTTCGACCAAGTACACGTTCATTTCGTGCTCGGTAAGTTCAGGATAATCTTTCTTAAGCATGTGCAATTGGATCTCTGCAATAGCACCTGATAACTCAACACCTGTTGGTCCACCACCTACAACAACAAAGTTAAGGTAAGCTTCACGCTCCGAAATATTTTTATGTAATACTGCTTCTTCTAGATTTTGAAGAACGTAGCTACGGATATTTAAAGCTTCTTTGATACTCTTCATTGGCAAAGAATATTTCTCTACTTCTTGATTTCCAAAGAAATTACTTGTAGCTCCTGTAGCAATTACTAAGTAATCATAGTCATATGTGCCTACAGAGGTATGAACTTCTTTTTTTTCATTATCAATACGTAATACTTCAGCCAAACGGAATCTAAAGTTAGATTGCGATTTAAACATTTTGCGTAGAGGGAAAGATATTGAATCCTCTGCTAATGTACCTGTAGCAACTTGGTACATTAATGGTTGGAATGTATGGAAGTTATTACGGTCTATCATAACTACTTCTACTTCCTTATCTTTCAGTTTACGTGCAACTTCGACACCACCAAAACCACCACCAATTACGATGACACGAGGGAATGAACGTTCAGAACGATTTAGCAACATATGTTTCTAATTTTATTAATATAAATGCACTGCAAATATCATAAAAATACCTTGGATATCAATGCAAAAAAAGTAATAAAAATATAATGAAATTGAAATATAATTAGCTTTAATGTAGAATTAAGACATTTCTAATTGCTTAAACAACTTCTACTTAGTGTATAAAATACACATTTCTTGAAATTAACCTTTAATTTTGATGGATAAACCTTTCTTTTCGTTCTTTTTATAATGCTGAGCGCCCAATCTACTGGAGTGATTAGCGTCTGCTAAAGGATTCAACAGATCTAATTCCTGCTCTTATGGATGGGATAGATTTTCTGCTCCATCTAGTATTTGTAAATGCCAATTGGCATATAATGTACTTCGTTCATAGTTTTTTTTATTAATACTCGTTATAATTTTAGACTAACCAAGGTTGGTAAATCTAGTTAATATATAATTACTCAAAAAATGGGGTTGCCCAATTAGGAGTTGGATATAAATTTTAATTTATGGAAATTAGACCCACTTTTAAAATGCTATTGACCGGTTATCTTATGTTTTTGTCCCGTATTGCGTGCAATGTTCATAAAAACGGTTTTTCGTGAACTTACGGTTATCATATTTAGCTTTTATTAACTATTTAATATTTTAAAAAATGAAATTATTTTAATATATGGAAGGTGTAAATCTTATTGCGTTATTAATCACAGGAATTATTATAAGTAAAGTTATTATAGCCGTTTTAATTTATTATTTAGTAATAAAAAATAAAGCATTAAAAGAACAACAACAAAAATTGCTTTTAGCTAATGCGAAATTGAAAACACAGCGTGATAAAATTATTAATCAGAATAAAGAATTAAAATCTTCAGAAGAGTTTAAAACCAAGGTACTTTCTATTGCTTCTCATGATTTGAGAGCACCTATTTCATCAATGGAAATGTTGTTAGATTTTGGGGATGTAGCTTCTATGTCTCATGAAGATATGAAAAAGGTTTTTGCAGAATTAGCTAGTCAATTGTCTATTTCTCGCAAGATGATAAATGAAATCTTATTATGGACAGATTCTCAACTCCGTCAGAATATAGATAATAAAGAAGTATTTGGTTTAGTGGATCAAATTCAGAGTATAGCACCATTGTTTAAAGAAGAAATTCAACGTAAAGGAATTGTATTAATGATTGATATAGAGCGAAGTTTTGTAGTTTATATGTCTAAAGATATTTTTTCATTTGTCGTAAGAAATGTTTTGAGTAATGCTGTGAAATTCTGCAAGAATAATGGAACTGTACAAATCGGTTTTTCTTCAGACAATAATAAAGTTAAGCTTTTTGTTCAGAATGAGGGAGAAGAATTAGCATTAGATTATTTAGAAAAATTAAATAGTAAATCTAGCTGGAACTATAAGAAAAATAAGAATAGCAAAGGAGGAGCGGGGCTAGGGATTTCATTATGTAAAGATTTGTTTAAACGTATTGGAGGAAGTATTAAATTTGAAAATAAAACTGGGGTCGGGCTAAAAGTGAACATAATATTTCCGTCAGAAGGTCCAAATTTCACCCTGTTTCACTCTTCGTCGAAAGTTGTCGATAGTATTTTTGGTTAGTATTACCTTAGAGTTCCTACCTAAGTGGTCTTTACTTTGAAGCAGTTATTAAATTGTAAAATTATTAACTTATACAGTAGCACTTTTTAGAATTCATTCGTTTTTATAGTACAACATATACATAAATTATGAAAATAAACTCAAGTTATTTCTTATTACTACTTATTAGTGTATTTACTGCATGCAGTGACTCGGACAATATAAGTCCAGATGAAAACAGTGGTGGTCCATCTTCTAATTCGTATTGGCCCTTAAAAATTGGTAATCAATGGGACTTAGTTAACACGGAAGATAATACCGACAAAATGGATTATTTTGTTCATAAGACTTTGGTGCATGATGGTAAAACCTATTTTCAATTTAAACCTATAGGAATTGAAGATGATGATCTTACTTATGGTTTTAGAGAGGAAAATGGAATATTTTATGATTTACATGGAGTAATGTCACATAATGGTATTACAATATCTGCAGGTACATTAATATCAATGAATTTAAACTTAAATGTCGGGCAAGTTTGGAAAGATGAGATAACATTAGATGTAACTGGTGTTTCCTCTGGAACAGTGAAACATATAAATGAGGGTAAAATTTTGGATAAAGTAGATAATGTTACTATTAATGGAAAAAATTATAAAGACATTATTAAAACTGAAACCAAAAAAACCATAATAAATAGCATTAGTAGTTATACAACTGTTATTACTTACGAAACATGGCTTTCAAAAGGCATTGGTATAATTTTTGAAAAAACAACGTATGCTGAGTCAGATCAGGTCAGTTATGGTTTAGTCAATTATGCTCTAAAATAGTTATAGTATAAAATAAAGCTATTAATTTATGACACTATTTAAGTATTGTGTATATACGCATCTATTTTCTTAAGTAGTTAATTTAAATCAATCGTTTCGGTCGATCTATTATTTTTAGTTTGTGATTTATATATTACAAACTATAAATATCTTATTGTTGTAAGTATTCTGATAGATCGCTCAAAATGCTCGAGAATTTTTTAAAGACAATCTGTTTCCTGATTATCTATGTTGTAGATAATCAGGAAACAATAAGCAATCTCAAAATGTTAGGTGTGACTTGGATAAGAATTCTGACTATATGTACAATAGTAAATAAATTTCAAGCCAGTTTCTAGCATTGATAAAGCTGATCCTACCGGAGTTTTTAGTAGATATTTTGGTATTGTCAGAAATCATAAAGTTTATGACATCAAAATAAATTGCATATTTAGGTTACCTCGCTTAAAGCGATAATAGTCTTGTAAAATATGTAGATTAAAATCTTAGTTATTGATCAGGGTATGCATAGTTGAAAGCTCAATGTACCATCAAAGGAGCTTCACGGGAACCATATAGTATTAACTTTAGTTTTCTTGCATACGTATTTATATCAGCTATAGCTTATAGTTTGTTATAATTCAATTATTTTTCGAATATATGGCTCTATTTTTTCAGGTTTTGTAAATGGAGCAAACCTTTTTATAGGATTTCCATTTTTATCTATTAGAAATTTAGTGAAGTTCCATTTTATTCTATTTCCAAAAGTACCTGGAAGTGCAGCTTTGAGATATTTGAATAGGGGGTGTGCATTGTCACCATTGACTTCAATTTTGTCGAATATAAAAAAACTAACCCCATAGTTTACCTGACAAAATTCTTGAATTTCTTCGGAATTACCATTTTCTTGATTTCCAAATTGATTGCATGGGAAAGCTAGAATTACTAATCCTTTGTCTTTGTACGTTTGATAAAGATTTTCTAATCCCTCATATTGTGGGGTAAGACCACATTTGCTAGCTGTATTTGTGACAATAATTGTTTTTCCTCTAAATTCACTAAGGCTAATTGTTTTTCCATTTAGAAGCGTTGCGTCAAAGTCATATATGTTTTTTTGCATTATTTTTCTTTTTGTTAAAGTAATAGTTAAACGAGTTAGTAGCCCATAGTACCCATATGATTAATACTGGCTGAAAGAATAAACGGGTCATTCTTTTTTGATCTGTATCTAAGCCAAAAGCATCAATGCCATTCATATATTGCGAGATATTACCTGGGAATATGATGATGAAAAATAGCGCTAAGGCCATTCCAACTTGTGGTTTGTATTTTTTTAAGAAAATTAAACTAAGACCGAATACTATCTCTATTGCGCCAGATGCCAGTACTACAAAATCTACAAATATTGGATGTTGCGGCAGCCACATCGGTACTTGAGCTTGAAATTCTATTCTTTGAAATGTAAGATGACCAATGCCAGCAAGCATCATAAATAGGCCTAGTATGATTCGTAGTATATTACGAATAGTGCTGCTGATCATAAGGTATATTTTAGTGCTGTTTTTATCAAAAATCAATTGTACTAAGATACCAAATAAAGAATGATTGTACTGAGTAATAAATGTTTGTTTTGTATCATAAAATAAGTCCTCAATATTATAGTTGAGGACTTATTTTAAAGGATTATGCTTATAATGGTAATTCTGTTTTTTAAATTTATTCCAGTAACGGCTTTTGTTTATTACTTAATGATGCCAAATTTGTAGATAATAGTTGCGGTATATTCTTCTCCTGCTTTTAGTACTATGCTAGGAAATGATTCTTGATTTGGACTGTCGATATAATGTTGTGCCTCCAAACAGAGCCCTCCATTTGTGATATATCTGTTTCCTGATTTACCTATGTCATCAGATAGATAATTTCCTGTATATAAGTGTATTGTCGGTAAATCGGTAGATACTTGAAGCTCAATTCCTGTTTCAGGAGCATAAACCTGAGCTACAGATTTGCTGATTGGATTGTTGTTAACAAAAGAGTGATCAAAGCCATTTGCAATTTGAATCTGCGTATTAGTACGGTCTAGATTAGTAATAATTTTTTTAGAACTCGTAAAATCAAAAGGTGTTCCTGCTACAGGTTCAATATGCCCCAGTGGTATTTGATTGCTATTGATTGGTAAATATTCGTTCGCCTCAATCTTTAGGTAGTGACTTAATACATCACCTTTGCCTTCACCATTCAAATTGAAGTAGGCGTGATTGGTCATATTCAAAATGCTGTCTTTGTCCGTTGTAGCTCTATATTTAATGACTATTTCATTATTATTTGTCAATTCGTAGCTAACATTGACTTTTACCTCACCAGGGTAACCTTCTTCACCATCTGCGGAAACATAATAAAAATCAATTCTATTCGTAGAACTTCGCTGTCTATCCCATAGTTTGGTGTGAAAACCATGCGGGCCACCATGAAGTGCGTTGGGGCCATTATTTTGTGCTAGATTATACTCAACCTCATTCAAGGTGAATTTTCCATTTGCTATTCTATTACCAACACGACCAACGGTTGTACCGTGATATTTTTCCTTCGCATTCAAGTACTTTGCTATACTGTCAAAACCTAATACAACATCGATTAAGTCGCCTTTGTTATTAGGTACCATGGCTGATACTAAACGTGCACCGTAGTCAGTGAGTGCAATTTGCATACCTGCACGATTTTTAAGTACAAATAAATGAGAATTTTTTCCGTCGATTTTACTTTCGAACAGATCCATATTTGGTAATTGGTATATTGTCATAATATATATTAGCAAGTTTTTATAAAAATAATAAAAAACTAATAGATGATGAAAAGTTGTTATGAAAGTATTATTTTTAAGCATTATGAAAACTACTAGCTCAATTACGTTCGCTCTTGTAGCGCTGGTTTTATTAGTTTACACTTATTTTTGTGTAGATCAGCATCATTATTTTCTAATTAATGCTGCATGGAATTCTAATTTGATCGAAGCTAAGCTGATAGCTTATTTAATTGCAGGCTTAGGATTCTGTTTTTCTATTTTTTACGCTGTTTTTTATAAGGTTTTATATTCACCAACATTAGTAATCGCACATATATTATTATATTTTTTATTGGTTATCAATGTTATATTATGGGATAATAATATTTTTTCTTTACAAGAAGTAGTCGATTCGCAAGGATATAATACCATCGGCGAAATAAAAAGTGAATACAGTAATGTAATAGATAAAGATCACGCTTATCGTGTCTTATTTTGGGTGTTTTTAGTAGCTCAGACTATTGGTCTATTAAATTTGGTGTTGGGATTTTTTAAATCAAACAAGGATTAACTTCTCTTCATTTCAGGACTTAAACTGTATATTTGCCTTGCAAAAATCCTTAGATATTAATGAATTGGAAACAACTTTTATCTGCAAAGAGATGGGGGTATGAAGACCGTATCCCTAATGAACAATTTGATGCTAGATCCGAATTTCAACGTGATTATGACCGTTTGATATTCTCTTCCCCATTCCGTCGCTTACAGAATAAAACGCAGGTTTTTCCGTTGCCAGGTGCTGTTTTCGTACATAATAGATTGACACACAGTTTGGAGGTAGCTTCCGTAGGTCGTTCACTGGGCAGGCTTTTTTATAATTTGATGAAGAAGCAAAATCCTAATATTGACGAAGATATTCCTTATCTACAAGAGGTAGGCAATATTATTTCGGCAGCTTGTCTGTCACATGATTTGGGTAATCCTGCATTTGGTCACTCTGGGGAGGCTGCTATTTCTTCTTTCTTTATCGAAGGAAAAGGAATGAAATATCGTGAATTGGTATCGGATAGGCAATGGTCAGATTTAACACATTTTGAAGGGAATTCAAATGCTTTACGTATTTTGACGCATGCTTTTAATGGAAAAGATGATAAAGGATTTGCCTTGACATACTCCACATTGGCTTCTATTGTAAAATACCCATGTGCGGCAATTGATGGTCATGTAAAAGGTATTCTGCACCGTAAGAAATATGGCTTCTTTGAGCCGGAAAAGGAATCTTTTGAACGTATTGCGCAAGAATTAGGAATCAAGAAAGATCCCGAGAATCCCAATGGTTATTTACGTCATCCTTTAGTTTATTTGGTAGAAGCTGCAGATGATATCTGTTATAATATTATTGATTTGGAAGATGCTCATCACCTAAAGATCCTTTCTTATAAAGAAGTCGAAGATCTTTTATTACCATTATGTGGTGGGGAGGATTTGCGTAATCGATTAGATAGTTTGAGTGAAAAAGCAAGCCGAGTAGAATTATTGAGAGCAAAAGCGATTAATACATTGATCAATGGATGTGCTGAAGCTTTTGTCAAATATCAAGACGATATAATGGCAGGTACATTCAATAAATCATTGGTTGATGCTCTGGATGTAGATATTGTAAAGCAGATGAAAGTAATCTCTAAAATATCTGTTGCAGAGATTTATAATGCACGTACTGTTGTGCAGATTGAAATAGCAGGTTATCGTGTGATGAATTCATTGTTAGAAGAATTTGTACCTGCGTATTTGAAAACAAATAAGACGATGTTTGACAAGAAGCTTGTGGCATTGATTCCGACTCAGTTTCATACCGATAAAGAAGATGCTTATTCAAAAATAAGAACGGTTTTAGATTTTGTATCCGGAATGACAGATATATATGCTGTTGATCTGTATCGTAAAATCAAAGGAATAGAAATAGCTTCATTAGATTAATAGAAGGGATGGGTAATTTGAGGTTAAAACTAATTTCTCCAATTCTAAATATTTTATTTTAACACATTTAAAGCGAAGGGAGAGCAATGTAATGTTTATATCGCGCATTTATTATCTCCACCTAATGTATAAGCTCTAATATTATATAAATGAAAGTAGTAATAGCGGAAAAACCTTCGGTAGCTAGAGATTTGGCACGTGTGATGGGGGCCAAGGATGTGAAAGACGGATACATCGAAGGTAATGGTTATGCATTTACCTATGCTTTTGGCCATCTAGTACAATTGTGTACTCCTCAAGCTTATGGCTACAATACATGGTCTATATCTAATTTGCCTATAATTCCTACGCAATTTACTTTGGAAGTAAAAAAAATCCGAAAAGATGGCAAGCAGATGGATGATGCTGGGGCATTGAAGCAGGTCAATATTATAAAGAGACTGTTGGATCAGGCTGAGGAAATTATTGTAGCGACGGATGCTGGGCGCGAGGGAGAATTAATCTTTCGTAATATTTACTATTATTTGGGCTCTAAAGTACCCTTCAAGCGTCTGTGGATCTCTTCACAAACGGATAAAGCGATCAAACAAGGTTTTGAGAATTTGAAAGATGGTGCTGAATATGATAGCTTGTATCAGTCGGCACGATCACGCTCAGAATCGGATTGGTTGATAGGGATCAATGCTACACAAGCCATTACTTTAGCGGCAGGCAACCGCGGTTTGTTGTCATTAGGGCGTGTTCAGACGCCTACTTTAGCCATGATATGTTCGCGTTACGTAGAGAATAAAGATTTCAAACCACAGACCTTTTATAAAATTCAAGCAGGTTTTGAGAAAGCGAATATCTCTTTTAAAGCTACTTCTGATAAAATAGAAAAAAAGGAAGAGGCGCAAGAAGCAATT
Source organism: Sphingobacterium rhinopitheci (assembly GCF_022627575.1). Lineage (GTDB taxonomy): Bacteria > Bacteroidota > Bacteroidia > Sphingobacteriales > Sphingobacteriaceae > Sphingobacterium > Sphingobacterium rhinopitheci. Next base: position 61,687 of record NZ_JADEYQ010000004.1, on the reverse strand, counting down.
GCTAAATTAGCAGTTGGTGCTGAAGTTAAGGTGGTAAAAGTAGAAGCTAAAGAAACTAAAGAGCAACCACCATTATTGTTTGATTTGACTTCTTTGCAACAGGATGCCAATAAGAAGTATGGTTATTCGGCAGATCAAACTTTAAATATTGCGCAGACGCTTTACGAGAAAAAAGTAATTACTTATCCACGTACTGGTTCTCGATATATCGGTGAGGATGTATTTGAACAAATAGAATCTCTATTTCAACATTTGGCAGATACTGCGGATGAAGGTATTGCGGCAATCTCCAAAAATTTGATTGGAGCGAAGCTTAATAAACGATCAGTCGATGAAAAGAAAGTAACAGATCACCATGCCTTATTGGTGACAGATGAGAAACCTGGAGCTATGCTTAAGGAACAGCAGAATATTTATAATATGATTGCTAAGCGTATGGTTGAGAGTTTCTCGGAGGTATGCCTTAAGGATATAACGACGGTTACGATAGATGCAAAAGGAGTGGAGTTGATCGCCAAAGGTACCGTAATCCGTCAGTATGGATGGCGATTGTCATCCGATCAAATCGAAATTCCGGATGAGGATAAGAATACCGATGATCAAGACAACGAGAATGCGCAATTACCAAAATTGTCTGCGGAGGAAGTTATAGAGATTCTTTCTTTGGAGTTGTCAGAGCGCTTTACAAAAGCTAAGCCTATTCATACGGAAGCCTCTTTGCTGAAAGCAATGGAAACATCGGGCAAGGAGATTGAAGATGAGGAGATGCGTCAAGCGATGAAGGATTGTGGATTAGGAACCCCTGCGACACGTGCAGCTACTATCGAAACTTTATTTCAACGTGATTATATTAAGCGTGAAAAGAAAAAATTAATTCCTACAGAAAAGGGGTTGACCGTGTATAATCTAGTCAAAGATCGTTCTATTGCTAAAGTGACCCTGACGGGAAAATGGGAGCAGAAGTTGGAGGAGATGCGTGCCAATAAAGTATCGTATGATGTCTTTATGAAGCACATTAAAGACTATACAGCGAAAATAACCAAAGAGCTATTACAATTGCGTATTTCTATTGCTCATGAGGAGGTAAAACCCCAACAAAAAGGGACAATAAAATGCCCTAAATGTGGCCCGGGTAATATACACCTCTATGATAAGCTGGCGCAATGCGATCATTATGCTCGTGGTTGTGATTTTAAAATATGGCGTACGTTGAATGGTATTTTCTTAGACGAAAAGGAAATGAAAAACCTACTCGAAAAAGGGAAAACTTCCGAATTGAAAGGCGTGAAAACTAAAGATGGACAGATTGTAAATGCTTCTTTAGTATTTCAAGATTTTAAGGTGAATATTGCTTGATAAAAATAAGAGGCTGCCTTTTTTGAGACAGCCTCTTACTGTTATATTGAAAAGACTATGGCTTTTTTGAAGTATTAGTTTTCTATAGCTGCCGCTTTCTTTAAAGCTACTTTTTCTTTTAGCCATTGGCAAAATTCATCTATTCCCTCACCATTTAAGGCACTAATAGTTTGCACTTCTAAGTTCGGATTTACTTCTCTAGCATCTTTTGTTACCGCTTCAATAGAAAATGGTACATAAGGCAACAAATCAGATTTTGAAATTAACATCAATTCACTCGTCAAAAACATACGCGGATATTTCTTAGGTTTATCATCACCTTCTGTTGTCGCTATTAATGTGACACGATAATCTTCTCCCAAATCAAAAGCTGAAGGACAAAGTAGATTACCTACATTCTCGATAATTAATAAATCTACATGCGCTAAGTTAATATGATCTAAAGCTTGTAAAATCATCTGCGCTTCAATATGGCAAACGCCACCTGTTACGATTTGTAAGGCATCAATACCTACTTCTCGCATACGTACAGCATCGCGTTCTGTCTCGGGATCACCTACTAATACAGATATTTTGAGGTCCTCGCTAATACGTTTACCTATTTCTTGCAACAAGGTAGTTTTTCCTGATCCTGGAGAAGAGCATATATTAATTACACAAATGTCTTTTAAGCGCTCACGAATAGCATTTGCGACATAATCGTTTGCTTTTAGTAAATGTAATGTTGTATTTTCACACTGTACAGAACCTACTCTGTTACCGGCGCTTTTTGGATTTTGCGTTGTCATAATAATCTATCCTTTAAATTTTACTTATTCAATAAAAAAAACTTGAGAAATATATAATTCCGTTCCTTTGACGATAATCGATGAAGGTGTTGAACAGTTGTCACAAACAAATTTGTGGTATTTCACGATAAAAGTTTTGTTACATTTTTCACAAAAAGCTTCTATTTCGTTAACCTTAACCTCTAGTTCAATATTCTTGTATTCTGAATTTTCTTCAATAAAGGCAGCAAAGGAATTTTTTATTAATATGGGTTGTACATTTGATAATAAGCCTGCGGTAATTTCGATTTTTGTTATTTCTACAATTCTATCGCCATAATTTTCAATTAACGTATCAAATATGTTTTTTACAATGCTTAATTCATGCATAATTATTATTTATTATAGAAAAACTAATTATTAGCTAGATAACTATTGATATCTACCTGTAGATTTTCTCTCACTTGTTGTTGAGAACTGGCTTATAATTCAGGTGAAAGATAGATAACCTCTATATAATGAGATTTCTACTATACTTTGTTATTAAATTACAACATATTATCTATATATTGTAATTTAATAACAAAGCTATGTGCAAAATAGTTTTATATCTGTTAAAAAAATTAGCTTAGATATTATAACTTTTATGGAATAAGTATTTGTATTTATTTTTCTTTCCCATTAATCATTTTGGAAACTATACCTGATTCATTCGTGAGCTCTCCAATAACAATACCTATGATATGCAAACCAAAGAATATTGGAAACCAATATAAACTGTATTTGTGAATAGGTTCCACTAAGGATTTGTAGGTTCCCCCGCCCCACATCATATAAAAACCTGTTATGATATCGATAAATACTAACGCATAAAAAAGTATATATACTATTCCTTGAAACTTCTCTTTCCAAGTCAATCTATGGTTGAAAGGATTAGGAAATCGAATACCTTGAGTAATCATATATACTATCCGCAAAGTAAAGAATAGTAATATCGAATAGGCGAAAATAATATGCCATTGCCACATAGGTGCTAATAATTGCTGGCCTATTGCGTTTAGTGATTCTTTGGGGATTTGAAGATGATTTGTGGATTCTTGGGATTCAATTATATTGGCTAGATTATTCCGATTCATCCAATTCATTCTTAAGAAGCCAGTAATAAATAGCCCCAACATGGATACGCCGATTATAAAATGAAGTACACGGTGTGGTAAAGAATACTTTTTCATAGGATGCATTTTTTGTATCAACAATTCTAAAGTGATTTAGTTTTGATATATCCAATGCATTATAAGGCTATACGCTATTACCTTATGGAGGGATCTAGGCATAGGGCATTATTGCTTATTCTTATTTTAAATTAAAAGGGCGCACTTTTTAGCGTGCGCCCTTTTAAGGTAATGATATGTTCCCTAATCTATATTTTTGGAATTTATTGTTGTTTAAAATATACTATAACCAACACTTACTGTCCATAAATTTAGCTTTTGCTTAGGTCCATCATATTTGCTAATATTTCCTAAGCCTAATTCGTAACGTAAATCAACTGAAAGCATTAAGACATCAATTCCAGTACCGAATACTAGAGAAGAAAATTGCTTTTTATAGTTCGTTAATGCCTCATTCTTTGCTTGGTTTATACTTTTTCCGTATGGGTTGTTTTCATTGATTACAAAAGAAAATAATGGCCCAGCTTGTAATCTAGCATTTACCAAACCGAAATTAAACTTTTTACCTATTAGAATAGGAACATCAATGTTTGTAAATTTGATATCACCTTTTAATAACTCTCCCGCTGCATTATCTAGATCAGGGTGAATTGTTGCAGATTTGCTCGTGAAGTACGCTTCAGGTTGTACAAAGAAAGAGGCTACTCCTACACGTCCCCATATACCTGCTTGATAACCAGCTTTGGAATCTGAATTAAACCATTTGTCATTGGATTTCAATTCTGAGAAGTTTAATCCCGCTTTAATACCTAATTTTAGTTCTTGTGCAACTGTGATGCTCGAAGCACAAAGTAAAGTTAATACAGTAATTATTGTTTTTTTCATAGATAAAATCCTATTTTTAGGAATAAATAATAGTAGCTAATTGAATCAATATCTAAATCATATAAATAATGACACAGCTCAAAATTACTAAAACGGATTGGGAAACACTAAAAATAAAATTATCTAGGAAATATAATAGCTTAACAGATAGTGATTTGTATTATGAAGAAGGCCATGAAGTAGCATTAGTAGAGAAATTGGCTAAGCGTCTGCATAGAACTACAGAATATGTAATCTTCACATTATCAAAGGAGTTAAGTGATTTATCCAGTAATCGTGTTTAATTTTATACTTTTGTGGAAATTTCATGGCGTGATTTTGAAAAAGTTGACCTTAGGGTAGGGACTATTGTTGAAGCAAAGGATTTTCCTGCAGCGCGTAAGCCTGCATATCAGCTTCTGGTAGATTTTGGAGACACTATAGGTTTACGTAAGTCTTCAGCTCAAATTACTGCTCTATACAAGCAGGAAGACTTAATTGGACGGCAGGTGATAGCCGTTATTAATTTTCCGAAGAAACAGATAGGTAAGTTTATGTCCGAATGCTTGGTAACAGGTGTAGCTGACGAGGGTGGTAATATTGTATTAGCTACGGTAGAAAGAAAAGTTCCTAATGGAACTAAATTAATTTAATAGATGCGTGTTTATAGTTTTGATTTAGAGGGTAAAGATGAGGTCAATGTTGATGAGATGTATATGCGTGAAGCATATAAACTAGCGCAACAGGCTTTTGAAGAGGATGAGGTTCCTATTGGAGCAATCATTGTGTCGCAAGGAAAAATAATAGGTAAGGGATATAATCTTACCGAACGGCTAAATGATGTGACGGCACATGCCGAAATGCAAGCTTTCACCGCAGCAGCTAATTATCTCGGTGGTAAATATCTTAAAGACTGTACTTTATATGTTACTGTGGAGCCTTGTGTCATGTGTGCTGGTGCGTCATATTGGACCCAGATATCACGTGTTGTGTATGGGGCAAGGGATGAAAAAAGAGGATATTCGTCTTTTCATGAAAAGATAATACACCCCAAGACTGAAATTGTTGGCGGCGTATTAGAAGCTGACTGTGCAGAATTAATAAAATCATTTTTTCGTAATAAAAGGTAGTTTTTCTACATTTAAATGAAATAGATGAACTATTTCACTATTTGATTTGTTATATTCGTATATTAAAATTGGTAAATTAAACTATATATTACTATGGCATTTGAATTAGAAGCGTTACCATACGCTAATGACGCGTTAGAACCACATATCGACAGAGAAACAATGGAAATCCACCATGATCGTCACCATCAAGCTTATGTAGATAACTTGAATAAAGCGATCGCTGGTACAGATGCTGAAAATGCTTCTTTAGAAGACATCATCACTAATATCAGTAAATATTCTCCTGCTGTTCGTAATAATGGTGGTGGTCACTATAACCACAAATTATTTTGGTCTATCTTAGGTCCTAATGCTGGTGGTGAGCCTACTGGTGAGTTGGCTACTGCTATTAATGAGACTTTTGGCTCTTTTGCGGAGTTAAAAACTCAATTACAAAATGCTGGTGCTACACGTTTTGGTTCGGGTTGGTCTTGGTTGATCGTTGATGCTGCAGGCAAATTGGCTGTAACTTCTACTCCAAATCAAGATAATCCATTGATGGATGTTGCTGAAGTAAAAGGTACACCTATTTTAGGTATTGATGTATGGGAACATGCTTACTACTTAAAATATCAAAATAAACGCCCAGCTTATTTAGAGGCAGTTTTCAATGCGATCAATTGGGATGCTGTAGCTGCTAATTACGCTGCTGCAAAATAATTGTCGTTGAGACGATACAAGAGGACGATATAGCTTACTATATCGTCTTTTTTGTTTAGTGTTATTCTGATCCTTTGTCTTGCAATAGATTTGGAATGTTTTTTAGTAGTTTTGTGGTATGAAACCCATACAGTTTACCGTATCCGTTTATGGCGAGGGTGTATTTGCCGTTTTAGAAGATAAGAAAGAAAACTTCTATAACTATTATCACCGTCATGATGAAGCCCAGATTACCTATATCCTAAAGGGTAAGGGGACGATTATGGTAGGAAATATTCTTCAGTCGTTCCAGTCGGGTGATGTATTTGTCTTAAAGCCTAATGAGCCTCATATGTTGGACCGGGAGTATGAAAATGAAGAAGAGAAGGGGGATATTCATGCTATTCATATTTTTGTTAATCTAGAACGTATGAAGAAGCTGTATCATATTCCGGAATTTGAATTGATAAAGGATTACTTGTTAGATCTGGATACAAGCAAAAAATTGGATAGTCCTATATCGGGATCTATGATTCATTATTTTACCAATCTCTTGGTAAAGACAGGGATGCCTAAGTTTACAGAGTTTCTCTCCTTATTAAATGTGTTAGCTATTCACAAATCCGATGCTGTCTCGCTGTATTCTGGGGTACGTAGTTTATCGTACTCGGATAAGGATGGTGTGCGTATTAGTCAGGTTTACAAATATACTTTCGATCATTATCATGAGGATATATCTGTAGATCAACTGGCATCTATAGTGCATATGACGCCGACATCATTTTGTAAGTTCTTTAAGAAACATACTATGAAGACTTATATCTCTTTTCTTAATGAAGTTAGAATTGAGAAAGCTTGTCAAATTTTATTGAATAATAAATCAGAAAATATTGCTGAGGCAGCTTTCCAAGTAGGCTTTAATAATATCGTTCATTTCAATCGTGTTTTTAAGTCTATTACTTCGACTTCTCCCCGCAAATATATTGCATTACACAGTAGAGAATTACATTAATCCAAACCTTTAATAGTCTTTATTTGGTACTATTTCCTTACATATAACGATATGTAGTGTTTTTAGGGCATAATAGGTTAATTTTTGGGCAAACATAGTTTAAATTTAAGCTTCTTTTATGTGTAACTTTAGATGAATAAAATTTTGAATTATGTTAAAAGGATTTTTTAATGTTCCTGCACCGATAAATGAGCCCGTATATTCATACGCTCCAGGTTCTAAAGAGAGAGCATTGTTGAGAGCTGCTATTACTGAAGCTCGTGCACAAGAGATAGATGTTCCGATGTATATTGGCGCTGAGGAAGTACGTACGGATAAAAAAGTAAAATTAACTCCTCCTCACGATCATCAACATGTATTGGGCTATTATTCTCAAGGTACTGCAGCGCATGTAACTGCTGCTATCGATGCTGCTTTAGCGGCAAAATCTAATTGGGAAAATTTAGCTTGGGAGCAACGCGCGGCAATTTTCTTAAAAGCGGCAGAGTTGATTTCTACTAAATATCGCTATAAATTGAATGCTGCAACGATGTTAGGACAATCAAAAAATCCATATCAAGCAGAGATTGATTCAGCATGTGAGATTGTAGACTTTTTGCGCTTCAATGTTCAATACATGTCAGAAATATATAGCCAACAACCGCCCGCTAACAGCAAAGGGATTTGGAATCGTGTAGAGCAACGTCCGCTAGAAGGATTTGTTTTTGCATTGACACCATTTAACTTTACAGCTATCGCAGGTAATTTACCTTCTTGTGTAGCTATGATGGGTAATGTGGTAGTATGGAAGCCCTCAAATACACAGATTTATTCCGCCAATGTATTGATGCAAATCTTCAAAGAAGCTGGTCTTCCAGATGGTGTTATCAATTTGGTATATGTATCTGGTCCTGATGCTGGTGAAGTAATCTTCAAACACCCAGATTTTGCAGGTATCCATTTTACAGGATCGACTGGTGTATTCCAAGATATTTGGAAAACTATAGGTGAGAATATCCACCTTTATAAAACGTACCCTCGTATCGTAGGAGAGACAGGTGGTAAAGATTTTATCTTAGCACACGCTTCAGCAGATATCAAAGTATTAAATACAGCATTAGTACGTGGTTCATTTGAATTTCAAGGACAAAAATGCTCAGCTGCTTCACGTGCTTATGTTCCTCAATCATTATGGTCTGAATTGAAGGGCTTGATGGAAGCAGATATCAACTCTTTCAAAATCGGTGGTACAGAAGATTTTTCTAACTTTATCAATGCGGTAATTGACGAAAAAGCTTTTGATAAGATCGCTAAATACATCGATAGAGCTAAAGCTTCACCTGATGCTGAAGTAATCATCGGTGGTGAATATGATAAATCTAAAGGTTACTTTATCAAACCTACAGTTATCTTAGCTAAAACTCCAGATTATGAAACACTTTCTGAGGAGTTATTTGGTCCAGTGTTGACCATCTATGTATATGAAGATGCTAAATTTGAAGAAACATTGAAATTAGTAGATGCTACATCTATATATGCATTGACAGGTTCTATTATAGCACAAGACCGTTATGCTATTGCGCAAGCTACGCATGCTTTACGCAATGCTGCAGGTAACTTCTATATCAATGACAAATGTACAGGTGCTGTGGTAGGCCAACAACCATTTGGTGGTGCTAGAGGATCAGGTACAAATGATAAAGCAGGTTCGATGATCAATTTATTACGTTGGGTTTCTCCGCGTACCATCAAAGAGACATTTACACCAGATACAGACTATAGATACCCATTCTTATCTGATGAAGACTAAGAATAGATAATAGTATAAAGTACCAAAGCCAAGTAAAATATTTACTTGGCTTTTTTTGTAACGTTTCTTTCTAATCGAATACTAATAAATTATATTTTTATTAAATTAAAGAAAAATAGCACTTATCGATATTCACCATTGTTGGATGTCTATTTGCTGATGTATTATGTTAAGATTATTTATAACCGATGTTTTCTAAATTACTTCTATTAGAATGGAGATCTTTTTTTAGATCTGCGAGTCTGGGCAGAGGGATTGCTGTCAAACTTTTTCTAGCTTTTATAGGACTTTATTTCCTGCTTTGCTCCATAGGTCTAGGAATAGGCTTGTATTTTGTACTCGACAAAGGTTTTCCCAATGAAGAGCCTATGGTATTAGTCAATAATGTGTTGTTGTTTTGGTTTATAGGGGAGTTTGTAATGCGCTTTATGCTGCAAAATTTACCTGTAGCAGATATTAAACCTTTGTTGGTACAACGTATAGATAGGAATAAGATTATTCATTTTTTAATGTTCAAATCTTCCTATGCTTTTCTCAATGTATTGACTTTGGCTGTAGCCCTTCCTTTTGTAATCGTCAATTTTATGGAATCTACCTATTCTATGTTTCAATTACTAGCTTGGCTAGTAGGCGTGTCTGGTTTTGTCTATTTCAATAATTATTTGAACATCTGGGTACAGCGACGTTTTTTAAATGCCTTAAAAAATTTAATACCCTTTATATTGGGTTTGTCAGTACTGATAGGTTTAGAATATTTTGGTATTTTTTCAATATCCAATTTATTTGGTCAATTCTTTAATGCGGTATTAGCGTATCCTATTTTGGGAGTTCTTCCTATTATTATTGCGATTGCAATGTATAGAGTAGTATTCATTGATCTCAAAACAAATATTTATTTGGATACTTATTTAACCAAAGAAGAAAATAATGCATTGACATCAAATCTGAGTTGGCTAGATAGATTTGGGGTTCTAGCACCATTTATGCAACTGGATATAAAGTTGATCATGCGTAATAAGAGAGCAAAAAATACCGTGCTGTTAAGTCTATTTTTTCTATTCTATGGATTGCTTTTTTATACTAATACCAGTTTTGGAGGCTCAGGATATATGCTGGTATTTGTAGGTATATTCATGACTGGAATTTTTATTATCAATTTTGGTCAGTTTATTCCTGCTTGGGATAGCAGCTATTTTCCGTTACTGCGGACGCAGCCCATCATGATGAAGAACTATTTGACTTCCAAAGTGGTATTGATGTATATCTCGGTATTTATACTTACTCTTTTAAGTACATGCTATGCATATTTTGGCTGGGATAAGGTATACCTCAATTATGCTTGTGCTGTCTATAATATAGGTATAAATATCCCTGTCATATTGGCTTTCAGTATGTATAATCGTAAAAGAATTGATTTGGCGCAGGGTTCCATGTTGAATTATCAAGGTATGGGGATTACGCAATGGCTGATTAGTATACCTTTATTGGTATTTCCTATCATGATATGGGGAGCTACCCAATTTTTATTTAGTGTGAATACAGCCAACTTAGTATTAATAGTTATAGGATTGATCGGTTTATTATTCCATAAGGTAATTATCAATGCTGTCGCTGAAGGGTATATTCAAAAAAAATATTTAATACTAGAAGGTTTTAAACAAAAAGCATAATATTATTTATAGATGATACATATTCATAACCTAACAAAAGAATACAATGGTGTAGAAGTTCTTTCCATTGATAGTATAGAAATAAAAAAAGGAGAGAGTATAGGTTTAGTTGGGAATAATGGCGCGGGAAAGACGACGCTGTTTAGTTTACTTTTAGATTTGATACAGGCTAGTACTGGAGAAGTTTCTATTAATGGTTTTAAAGTAAATGAAAGTGAGCAATGGAAAAATTTTACAGGCTCTTTTTTGGATGAAAGTTTCCTGATCGGTTATTTGACAGCAGAGGAGTATTTTTATTTTATTGGCGATTTGCATCAGATGAGTAAAGATGCTGTTAATGAATTTTTAACTCAGTATAAGGAGTTCTTTAATGACGAAATATTAGGGAAACGCAAGTATATACGTGATCTATCAAAGGGCAATCAAAAGAAAGTAGGTATAGTAGGGGCATTAATAGGTAATCCTGAATTGATAATATTGGATGAGCCTTTTGCTAATTTAGATCCTAGTTCTCAGTTTAGACTTAAGGAGATAATACGTGAATTGATGGCAGCAAAGCAAGTCACTATTCTTATTTCAAGTCATGACTTATCACATACTGTCGAAATATCAGATCGCATCATCGCTCTAGATAAAGGCCGTGTCATCAAAGATATAGCGACTTCTTCGGAAACATTGACTGAGCTAGTGTCTTATTTCTCGGTGTAGCTTTCTCTTATTTATGCTGAAAATGCGATGCTTTGCATCATGTCATTACTACTTAAAAATGGAAACAATTTAAATCAAATTTTTTTTCGTCGAATGAAAATCTTGCTAAAGAATAGCTAACAATATATTTGATTGATGTAATCACCTTCTTATAGCAGAATCTAAGTTATTTTTATTCTTCATAAGAAGGTACTATTTGTATAAATTAAATAGGCATGAATATTGATAAAAAAATGAAGCCTTGAGCCGGTAAATTTTTAAGCATAAAACCAATAGCTATGGAAAAAGTGAATGTTAAGAAATACAGCAATGGAGAGATTACAATTATTTGGGAGCCGGCCAAATGTGAACATTCTACAATATGTTGGAAAGGAAAACAAGGACTTCCACAGGTTTTTAATCCGCTTAAGAAGCCTTGGATATCTATTGATGGAGCGGATAGTCAAACTATAATGTATAAAATCGATCAATGTCCATCTGGAGCATTAAGCTATTCTAGAAATATGGATTTACTAGATAAGGATATATGAAACTTTTCATATCATTTTTTTACCCTTAATAGCTACCTGGTATAGATAGTTTTTTCTCTCACTTTCATTCGCACAATAGTCAATTAGTAGCTATAAAATAGGTTATTTCTAACACAAAAAAATCGAAATTCTCTTTAAAGTAATAGCTAATAATCAAATTTATCTCTTTTAGCGGGAGAGGACTTTTACAGAAGTTGCCTTTCAATACGATTCTCTTGAGCTAATGAAAATCGTATTATTTTTCTTTTGGTATATTTCATTCTATTCGTCTATTCTTTACAACAAATAGGGCTTTGAATCATTCAAAGCCCTGTTTGTTGTAAAGAACACGTTAATTAAAAAGTAATTTCAATTTTTAATTTAATAATTCATATTGAATTACAGGTTTTCCACGTGTACCACCTTCAGTACCTCCAAAACTATTAAATCTCAGCTTATAGGTGTTTCCTTTAGCATCTTTTATCACATAAAAACGGTCGAATAGTATGCTTCGTGTATTCATATCAATAGTTCTCCAATTAGCACCTATTACATCTCTGTCTTTACTAAAAGTGACGGAAGAGCTTGTTAAATTTGCAGTATTAAAAGTCTCATAAGTAATATTTCCTGCGATCATGACTTCCGCTACTTCAATGTTAGCAAACGTATTTATAAATACTAAATCTGAATAGCTATAGGCTAATGGTACTCCTCCAGGCGTTTTATAAATGGAATTTCCCCATACAAAGTCCCAATCTGATTTTGTAGGTTCTACGCTAACTTCGCTGCCTGTATTTAAGGATATAAATTTGAAGTTGTAGGCTGGGTCTTTTTGTATTTGTACAGTACTGAAATTTGTGGTTTGTGTGATCGTACCATATTGTAAGGTATAACCACCAGTTGTATTTCTCGTTACTTTGAATTTTAGCCATGGTCGTGCAGGAATACCTCCGCCCGTACCTCTATTTAATAGTATAACCCTGTTATCCGTATCTGTGACAGACACTTCCGGTATAACAGTGGAGGTGATACTCGCATTTAAGTTATCAAAAAAGGTGAAATGCTCTGCTGAGGGCGCACGTAGATTGGTCGATAATGTTAGATTTAAAGTGTCCGATTCTCCGACTTCTGTCAAATTAGTCTTAGGTAATACTAAAGCACCAGCACTTGTCGTGTTATTTAATATAACTCTGAAGTTGGCCCCAGCGTAAAAACCTAAATCCCAGCTAATACGTGCCACGGGACTTTGGGTATCAGTACTTAGATTGACATAAACAATATTTCCAGCAGCGGCGCCGTCTTCAGCACCAATAAGCCCCTCCAGTGTCAATGTGCTTACTGAAGGTGCTGGCACAACGATTGTAGGTTCTGTTTCATTTTTAGTACAAGCAGCAAGGCTTAAGGCTATGCTTATTGTTATTATTAGTTTATTAATTCTATTCATGATATTAGTATTTTAAGGTTATTATTTTGTCCAATTGTATTTTATACCGATTACAAAAGAGCGACCATAGCTAGCGTTTACAGTACTCGTGCTACCATGAGGATCGTCCGAGGTGGCAGCTGATCTATTGATATTAGTGATATTGAATAGATTCTTCACGCCCAAGTTGAGCGTTAAATTTTCAATTATTTTTTTATTAAATAGTAGATCCGTCCATGTGAGGGGATCGATATGTACGATCGTTGCTGTGTTGAGGTCATTATTTTCTATTTGGTAGCTTGGTCTTTTGCCGCTGTACTTAAAAAATAGATTAGCGGAGGCATTCCATTTTTTTATATAGTAAGTAGCGTCAACAAATACCTCTGCTGTCCAAGAGAAGGTGGATATTTCGTTTATGCTTTCGGAGAGTTGATTATATCGTCCTATGTATGTCGTTCCTAACTTTGTCTGGAAGTCCTTATAGTATATTTCATTGCTTAATGTAAAACCTGCAGTTTTGTACTTGTCGATATTTAATAATGTAGTGATAGTGGGGTTACTTTCATCAATACCGTAATCTATGCGATCGTTGAATACATTATAGAAGCTTGAAAATATTAACTTATTTTTTAATAAATTATTTTCACTTTTATTCCAGGTGACAGCCATATTCCAGCTATTGGAAGTTTCTGCTTTCAAATTTTCATTACCTAAAATACTATGGTTAGCATCTATAAAGTCAAAGAATAACTCTCGCAATGCGGGAGCTCTATATCCTTTAGCATAACTAACTCTTAAATCTAGGTTAGGAAGTAGGTCAACTTTAGTGTTGATAGCAGGCATTATAGCGGGAGCTTTGTATACCGAATTGTGAATATAACGAATGCCAGGCCTCCATGTTATAAAGGAAAACGTTTTGTATTCTGTACTCACGAATACAGCATAGTCATTGATAATTGGTGCTCCTTTTATACGAGCTCCATTTCCATTTTCTCTAGTGTATTCTATACCTGTTTGAAGGGATAACAGTTTAGTGAAGACGTGCTGATATGTTGAGCGAAAGAATATACTAGCAAATGTAGCTAAATCTTGTTCTCCAGCTTCCTGCGATAAGTTAGACTGATTTTTGTTATAATCGTGTATTAGCGTGGTTGTTTTTCTCGATAATTTAGTAAGACCAGTCATCATTTGTATAGAGGAGATACTGTTAATTTTGAAATCACCTTGCCATTGATGATTTAGTCGGTGTGTACGATAGGTCTGTATTTTACCAAGGTAGGTCGTTGGATTTATGCCCGTACGGGTATTGATGTCTTCTTGCATGGCAAGTAGATTATAACTGCTATTAAATCTTCCTTTTTGGTATCCCAATTTGAGATTCCCTAAGTATTGGTCTTTGGGTTTCCATATTGTACCTAAAGCATTTACTTCGGGGATAAGTGCCGTTTTTGATGGCGTATTCCACCCACCAAATTGATTGGCTGTAACACTTACATTGGTATAAAAACCTTTGTTGCCCCAGTTCGCTGTTATATTTTTGTGATGTATACCTTTTCGATTTAGAAAATCATATTCTTTGCCTACTGTTTCTTCTTGTATACTGGCTTGTATACCATATTTAAGACTTTTTCTTTTTTTTGTTATTATATTGATAACACCTGCTAAGGCATCAGAACCGTATATTACTGACATGGGGCCTTCTATTATCTCTATTCTTTCCACCAGGTTTATGTCTATTTGACTCAGGCTTTCGCGCGTATCTGAGCGGTCAAACATAGGAATACCATCTACAAGTATTTTTACATTACGACCAGACATTCCCATCAATTCTATATCTGATGTCCCTAATGTAAGGTCATTGCTAAGGCTAAATCCAGGCTCTGTATTTAGTAGTTGTAAGATATTGGTTGCTGCTTGCGCCTTTATTTTTTCTGAACCGATAGTACGCACATTAAAGACTGACTGATTTGCGGGTTGAGGCATATATTGTCCCGTTACGACTATCTGGTTGATAGCATGTGTTTTTAGTTGTAATTTTATTTGCTCTACTGTTTGATTGGTATATGCTATAAAGTTGTACACTTTACCTTCGGTCAGCATGCTAGGTTCAAATACCAGTATATTTTCTCCTTTCGATATTTTTAATACATAGTTTCCTAAATGGTCACTGTAGGTGCTGCTCGTATTACCTTTTACATGTATCTGTATCCCAGTTGCTGGTGTCCCAGCAGTGGTCAGCAAATTACCATTTATATAGATGTCATCTTGCGCAAAAGCCTCTATGCAGGTTATTAGTATACAGAATATGTATATTATTTTAGACATCATTAAAAATTGTGTTACGGAAAATAGATTGATGTTTAAGCAGTTCTTAAATATCAATCATGGAGTAACAGTATAAAAGAGATACGATGATTGGGAATTAGCGGATTATAAACTTATCTATAATAGTATCTACTTGCTGTTGTGTAGCATCTACAGGTAGATTAAATAAATAGCTGTATAATGGTTTGCCGTCTACTGTTTTATGATAATTTATGCTTTGCTTTTTTGCTGATTCAACTTCCCATTTGTGGCGTACTTTAGCCCAAAGATTTTCATGCTTACGCCAATACTCTTGGGCGGCGATACATCGACTATCATCGACTTTGGTATAAGTGTTTAGACCTTTTTCTTTTGCCAGGATATAATCATTAGCACCTTTGGTACGTATGATTTTTGAATTGTCCTGGTTGTGTATCCATCCCGTAGGGGTTATTTCATGCGTATTTGTACGCTTTAATATATTGTAATCAGTTCTTTTTGAGTATTCTCTACGTGGTAGTGGGGCGTCTACTGTATTCTGCCAATATGATCTACCATCCACATATACCCATGTGGCACTTTCCATATATCTAGGCGTATCATCTACTTCAAATACTTGTTGTGCCCATTGGCCTCTTACTTGTTCTTTGGTTTTGGGGGTATAGTCTACACCATTAAAACCATTATAATGCCATATATTTTGATTCTCAAAAGTCCAATCTTGTCGCCAATGTTTGATGATCATTTGGTCATTTATAATCAAGAGATGTTGAAGGGATATTTTTTGCTCATTTGCTATGATTGGTGTTATCCATTCTAGTGCACGCTCATATTTGGTTTCGGAGGGTTTATAATCGCTACCTTTTTGGGGATAATTAAAAGTCTCTGCAAATTCGAATTGTACTTCATAGCAACCACACATAGATTCAATCATTTGTGCGTCTTTTTTTGTTTGTGCCGTACTTACTACTATTGCTAATAGTAAGAATCCTAAGTGTAATAACTTTTTCATTTATTTAGACTAATTATAAATTAATATCTAAATCTAGGACATTCGTTCGTTTGTATGTTTGTGTAAAGAGAAATAAAATATTAGTTTTTAGAAATTTTATAGTGCATTGGTGATCTACCAAACTTTAATTTGAAAGCTTGGCTAAAGCTGCTGGTACTTGAATATCCTACAAAAGTAGCTATTTCGCTGATGGCGTGATTTTCGCTTTTTATCATCGTCATCGCATGATCTAATCTTTTGTTTTTGATATAAGCATGTACAGATGTGGCAAATGAATTTTTGAATTGAATTTTGAAGTATTGTTGGTTAAAGCCAAATTTCTTTGCTAAGTCTATTATTTTTAATGGTGCATGTAGGTTAGTACTTATATATTTTTCTATTTCAATAGTCAGCTTATCATTGAATCGATTATTTTCTGCAGAAATGTGGACTGTTTTTATAAATCGATTAAGGAGTATCGTTAATCGAAGTTGATGATTGGATAATGGATTTTTTAAAATATCCAATATATCTAAATAGAGGAGTAGGCTCTCCTCATAGCCAATAAAATATACATTTTCAAGCGTAATCGTATGGGGGATCTTTATTCGTTTAATTATTTCTGGAGTAATTATCAATTGTGGTAAATGTGTATTATCCTGTAGTGAATTATCTTGCTGAGATGGTGTGACATACAAACAATCGTTCTTATATTTTAAATAGCCACTTATAGTCATATGCATTATATATTAGATACAAATATATATTTATTTAGACTTATTAAAGATAAAAAATAGCTTTTCTATTTTTACCCAGATTGGTTTGTACAAATAATAAGGGCTTCAATTCTTATTGAAGCCCTTATTATTTAGGATGCTTAGTTAGCAATATTTATATTTTCTTTTGGAATAGCTTGTCGATTACTATAGCAATAGCACCATCTCCTGTAACGTTACACGCTGTACCAAAGCTATCCATCGCTATATACAAGGAAATCATCAACGCTTGATTTTCGGTATTGAATCCCAGCATAGAGGCGATAATACCTATCGCAGCCATGATTGCGCCTCCAGGTACCCCCGGAGCTGCAACCATAGTTACTCCTAGCATGCATATAAAACCTGCCATTTGGGGGAAATCTATTGGAATACCCTGCATGAGCATCAACGCAACTACACAAGCTACAATTTTTAAGGTACTACCTGCCAAATGTATGGTAGCACATAATGGTACCACAAAGGAAGCAACATCCTCGGATGTACCTGTTTTCTTAACTTGAGCCAATGTAACAGGTATTGTTGCTGCTGATGATTGTGTACCTAATGCCGTAAAATAGGCTGGCATAAGTGTCGCTAATAATTTGAATGGATTTTTTTTAGCTATTGCTCCCGCAATAGTAAATTGTATTAACAATAATAGGATATGTAGGGCGAATATTACGCCTATAATTTTCACAAAAACATTCAATATCATCATTACCTTTCCCGAATACGTCATATCTAAAAATATACCAAATATAAAAAGTGGTAATAAAGGGATAATAACTTTTTCGATGACAAAAGATATAATATGCTCAAAGTCAAACATAACGTCGGCTAATTTTGAATTTTGTATTCTTGAAAGTCCTATACCTACCAAAAAAGAAAATACTAAGGCTGACATTACATCAAAGAAGGGAGGAATTTGAATACTAAAATATGGCGTTAAGCTGGCTGCCTCACTTGTTATTGCCTGAGCATAATGGCTATCTATTAAAGATGGAAATATTGCCGAGCTTGCAAAATATGTCGAGAAACCAGAAAATAACGTAGATCCGTATGCAATTGCTACGGTTGCTAACAGCATTTTCCCCGCGGTATTGCCTAATTTAGCTATAGCTGGTATAATCAATCCGACAATAATAAGTGGGATCAAAAATTTTAATAGTTGATCAAATAGACCATTGAATGTAGCAAATATCCTTACTATAGATGCGGGTAGTATTCCGCCTAATAGTATACCTAACATTATAGCTACTACAACTCTAAATAATAAATTGCTGGTAATTTTTTTCATGGTTAAAATTACATTAATAATTTTATTAATTAATTTTTTGTGAAACTATTGATCAAACGGCCATCCTCATTTTTCAGATTTAGGGTAATAGATGTTTTATCAGCTGTGATTTCTACGAAAGTTCTTTCTCCAACTTTTGGAGATCCTCCAATGATTACATAATAGTTATGCTCTTTGTTCGGTACATGAAAGCCATACTTATGGGTATGCCCAGAAATTACGGCATCAACTTTATGTTTATTTGCTAGTTCGTGAAAGCTCGCGTAATTGTGTTTTGTACCATGCCAATCATCCGAATGTATCCACGGAATATGTGTGATGATAACTGTATGTTTAGCTTTTTTTCGTTCTTCAGAAAGGAGCATTTTTGATAACCATTCTTTTTGTTCGGATCGATATCCATCATAATCTGTCGTTCCACCATAAACTTCGTGGTTGTCAGGTTTATCCTCGCCACTATCTAATAGAATTACGTACAATGAACCCATTGTAAATGCCTGATAAAATTTATCCATAGGATATTCAAAGTAGGCTTTAAAATCCCGTGCAAAGGGGCCTCGAGTTTCGTGGTTCCCCCTGTTTAAAATAAATGGTGTAGTAGCACCAAATGCTGTTGCTACTGGTTTGTTAAGTTTATGTATGATATCCTCCTTCGTATCTACATGATGAAGGCAATCTCCATTTAATATGACCAAATCTTTGCGTGCTAAAGTGCTGGCCTTATACAAATCAGAATAGCTCGGTTGGTACTCATGGATATCATTCAAAATTAGTAATTCTATTGTTTTTCCTTTTGCCAGTGGGAGCTTTGTCTCGAAGATATCACTCTGAATAGTTTTTCCATATTCTATTTTGTAAGCTTGAAATTTCAAGATTTCTTTCGCTACTACCCGGTATTTAAAGTTTTGATCCTTGTGAGAAACCTTAAATTTAAAGAGATCACTATTTGCATTCCGCATACCATCATTGGTTTGGTAAATCGTTTCTTGGATGTTTCCTTTTTGATCTATTAACTCTAGGCAGGCAAAGCAGGGCTTATTGAAGGTAGAAAATATCGTTATGTAGTCGGTTGTGAAATTTTGCAGATAGGGTAATGAAGTGAAATTAAACTCTTCTGATTTAGCAACCTGCGAAAATGCTTTTGTACTATTTACAGTAGTTAAAAGGCTTAAAGCACCGATGGATTTGATAAATTTTTTTCTATTAAATATCATGGTTTATAAGGTTTTAGTAAATGTAATAAACAAAAAAGAGCTTTCCTATTGGAAAGCTCTTTTACAGCATATTAAGAATAAATTATTCTTCGTTGTTTAAAATAGATTGATCTAATACTTCGCCTGTTACTTCGGCTCTGATCTTAGCTTCTAATTCATCGGCTAAGTCTGGATTGTCTAACAATAGATTTTTTACAGCATCACGGCCTTGGCCTAATTTTGTGTCACCGTAACTAAACCATGAACCTGCCTTCTTGATAATGTTATATTCAACACCTAAATCGATGATCTCACCGACTTTAGAGATACCTTCACCAAACATAATGTCAAATTCAGCAATACGGAATGGTGGAGCTACTTTATTTTTTACAATTTTTACTTTAACACGGTTACCAGATACCTCCTCTGAATCTTTGATTTGAGAAGTACGACGAATATCCAAACGTACAGATGCATAGAATTTCAAGGCGTTACCACCCGTAGTAGTCTCTGGGTTACCAAACATAACACCGATTTTTTCACGCAACTGGTTGATGAAGATACAACAACAGTTTGTCTTAGAGATTGTACCTGTCAACTTGCGCAAGGCTTGAGACATCAAACGTGCTTGAAGACCCATTTTTGAATCTCCCATCTCACCTTCAATCTCCCCTTTAGGTACCAAAGCTGCTACCGAGTCAATCACGATAACATCTATAGCGCCTGATCGTATTAGGTTATCTGCGATTTCTAACCCTTGTTCACCATTGTCTGGTTGTGCAATCAATAAGTTCTCTACATCTACACCTAACTTTTGGGCGTAGTATTTATCAAATGCATGTTCCGCATCAATGATGGCTGCAATACCACCTTTTTTTTGTGCTTCAGCGACGATATGCGTTGCTAATGTTGTTTTACCAGATGATTCAGGACCATAGATTTCTATAATACGTCCTTTAGGAACACCACCAATACCTAAAGCGATATCCAAACCTAGTGAACCAGTTGAAATAGATTCAATGGGTTCAACTGCAGTGTCGCCTAATTTCATAATCGCACCTTTACCGTACGATTTTTCTAATTTATCTAGTGTAAGCTGTAAAGCTTTTAATTTGTCTGGATTACTCATATTTTTAGTATTACTGTGTCAAAATTAAAATTATAAATTGAAATTGCAAAATAAAAAGCTAATTTTTTTAGCATTCAATATTTGCCTTTCTAAAGCTACAATGAAATTGCATTATTTCATTTCGTTGTTGATAACTTTTGCTTTATGTGTTTTCTCAAAATGTTTACAAAAGTAGGTTATCTGGCATTGCTCACATTTTGGTTTTCTAGCCAAACAGATGTATCTACCATGAAGGATTAACCAATGATGTGCAACTTTAATAGTCTCTGTAGGAAGGAATTTTACCAGTTGTTTTTCTACAGCTAGGGGAGTAGTCGCGCTCGTCGTTAGACCTAATCTATTACTAACCCTAAATACATGTGTATCTACAGCCATGGATGGATTGTCATAGACAACGGAAGATATTACATTTGCTGTTTTACGGCCTACGCCTGGAAGTTTTATCAGATCGTCAATTTTTTCAGGCACAATTCCCTGAAATTCACTAAGTAATTTTTGTGCCATCCCCACTAGGTGCTTAGCCTTATTATTAGGGTAGCTAACAGATCTTATATAAGTGAAAACTTCTTCAACAGAGCTTTCGGCTAGTGATTCTGGAGTAGGATAGCGGTCAAATAGCGCTGGTGTTATTTGATTAATACGTTTGTCTGTACATTGTGCTGATAGAATCACAGCTATCAATAATTCAAAAGGGTTACTGTAATGTAGTTCTGTTTGTGCATCGGGATTATGCGTAGAGAAATACGCTACAAATTCTTTATACCTTTCTTTTTTTAACATATTCAAAGATACATAATTGCGTTTGTCTGAAAAAATATCAGGCCTTTCAAAAATTACTATTCTTTAATTTTTAAAAATGTAAAAAAACAATATAAAACCGTTATTTGTAATAAAATTTTAACAAAAAGGCTTATTGTTTGTTAAAATTATAACAAAAATTAAAAATTGTTATGAAATTCATTTTTATGTTGTACTTTTGTGATGTTAATCATTAAAAGACGATATAAATAAAAGAAAATATTATGTGTGGTATTATTGGAGCATTTGAATTAAAACAACAAGAATCAAAAATTAGACCTCAAGTTCTAGAGATGTCGAAGCGTATTCGTCACCGTGGACCAGATTGGTCTGGTATTTTTAGTTCTTCAAAAGCTATTTTAGCGCATGAGCGTTTAGCTATTGTAGATCCTAAATCTGGAAGTCAACCATTATTTAGCCCTGACGGTAAAGTCGTATTAGCTGTAAATGGTGAAATATACAACCACCAAGATTTACGAAATTCATTGCCACACTATAATTTCGCAACAAAGTCGGATTCAGAAGTTGTATTAGCATTATATTTAGAAAAAGGGCCTTCTTTTGTAGAGGATCTAAACGGGATATTTGCTTTCGCTTTGTATGACTCTCGTGATGATTCTTTTTTCGTAGCACGTGATCATATGGGGATTATTCCTCTTTACTATGGTAACGATGAGGAAGGTCAGATTTTTGTAGCTTCAGAATTGAAATCTTTAGAAGGATTCTGTACCAAAATAGAACAATTCCCTCCGGGACATTATATACATAGTAAAGATAGTTTAGCACCTCAAAAATGGTATACTAGAGCATGGGAAAGTTTCGATGCTGTAAAAGATAATGATACTGATATCGACAAATTGAGAGATGCTTTGGAACAAGCTGTACATCGTCAATTGATGTCTGATGTCCCTTATGGCGTTTTATTATCTGGCGGTTTGGATTCCTCTGTAATTGCTGCTGTAACAAAGAAATTCGCTTCTAAGCGTATTGAATCTGGTGATACCGAAGATGCCTGGTATCCACAATTACATTCTTTTGCTGTAGGATTAAAAGGTGCCCCAGATTTAATTGCTGCGCAAAAAGCTGCAGATCATATTGGTACGATTCACCATGAAGTGAATTTTACGATTCAAGAAGGGTTAGATGCTATTCGTGACGTTATTTATCACTTGGAAACATATGATGTAACCACCATTCGTGCCTCAACGCCAATGTATCTTCTTGCGCGTGTTATCAAATCGATGGGTATTAAAATGGTATTATCAGGGGAAGGTTCTGATGAGCTATTCGGAGGCTATTTGTACTTCCATAAAGCACCGAATGCACAGGAGTTTCACGAAGAAACTGTTCGTAAGCTAAAAAAATTATATCTATACGATTGTTTACGTGCTAATAAGTCATTAGCAGCTTGGGGTGTTGAAGGACGTGTACCATTCTTGGATAAAGAATTTATGGATGTAGCGATGATGATCAACCCAAAAGACAAAATGATAAAAGATGGGCGTATGGAGAAATGGGTAGTACGTAAAGCTTTTGAAGATTATCTTCCAGAAAGTATTGCTTGGCGCCAAAAAGAACAGTTTTCGGATGGGGTAGGCTATAGTTGGATTGATACGTTGAAAGAACAAGCCGAATCCAAAGTATCTGATGATGATTTTGCAAGTGCTGCTGAGCGATTCCCTATCAATACACCAAAAAATAAAGAAGAATATTTGTATCGTTCAATTTTTGAATCGCATTTCCCTTCACAAACTGCTGCTGAAACAGTGCCTTCCGTTAAGTCAGTAGCTTGCAGTACGCCTGAAGCTTTACTTTGGGATGCCTCATTTCAGAATTTAAATGATCCTTCTGGTAGGGCTGTAGCAAGTGTTCATAATGAAAGTTATGAAAAGGCGCATACGGAAGTTGTTAATAGTTAAAATGTTAAGGTAATTAAGCAATATAAAACAGCATAATACATCCTTTGTAGTAATAAAAATAATATTTTTTAGTTGGAATATTCATATTGACTCCCTATCTTTGTATCACTTTCGAAGGAGATACTTCTAGAGAGATGATCCTCCTTAGCTCAGCTGGTTAGAGCATCTGACTGTTAATCAGAGGGTCCTTGGTTCGAGCCCAAGAGGAGGAGCAAATAAAACCGGTCTATTTGACCGGTTTTATTGTTTAATAGCCATTTCTAATTCATTTAATTATTTGTCATATTCTTTATTTGTGTAGAATAATGGAATGTTAGCGGATAATCTTTTTTATAAACATCGATACTGCCTACTATATTTATAATTTTCTGCTTGAGTTTATTAAACGGTATGTACAAAAAAAGGTATTAATATATTCATTAATACCTTTTTTATAGTAGTTTCCCCAAGTTATACTTTATAATATTGTTCCCAACCTTTGACTGGGGGAGGTCCATAAAGCATTTCATTAGCAAATTTGTCATTTGTAATCTGCTTTGTTTTTGGGTCAAATTCAATTTTATTATTCATTTTCTGTGTGATAACACCCAGACAGAATACTTGGCTAAGGGGCCCTGCAATTTCAAAAGAAGATCGTGTTTTCTCCGTTCCTTTACATGCATTTAAGAAGTTTGCAAAGTGATTGGAAGGACTATTAGGAACATTCGGAAGTTTTGACGCCATATCCTTAGCTTTTGCTTCCGGAATTATTTGTAGTGTACTAGCATGTGATCCTCCCTTGAAAACCATGTCTTTAGCATATATTATTTTCCCTGGATTTAGTTTTGCAGGTTCAATTTTTCCAGTGCTAGGAGGGGGGATATTTGGATCTAATCCTGACACAC
This sequence comes from Sphingobacterium rhinopitheci, assembly GCF_022627575.1. Classification (GTDB taxonomy): domain Bacteria; phylum Bacteroidota; class Bacteroidia; order Sphingobacteriales; family Sphingobacteriaceae; genus Sphingobacterium; species Sphingobacterium rhinopitheci. Next base: position 37,333 of record NZ_JADEYQ010000004.1, on the reverse strand, counting down.
CATATCCTTCAGGTATTTGTGGAAGATTATTGATACCGTCGTACCAATTGATATCTACCGCAGGCATATTTTTACGCTTAGGAAAATGGAAGGTAATAGATGATGACATCGGGAAGAAATAAGAATTATGCCCCTCTAAATGTCTAGCTTCTACCGTTGTCGGTAAACCTAATTCTAAAAATTCATGTGAGCTATCCAATATATGTGCTCCCCAATCACCCAATGCTCCCATGCCAAAATCAAACCAGCAGCGCCATTGTCCATTGACAAAATCTTTATTGTAATGATGTCCCATGGTTTGCATTTGCCAAATTTCCCAATCTAGCGTTTCAGGGATTCTCTCGGGATAAGGAAAACCTTTTATATTTGGATTCCATCCATGCCAACGTCTAGGACTGTTCATGTGCGCATCTATACGCGTTACATCTTTAATGATACCTGCATCTTTCCATGTTTTAAACTGAAAATAATTCGCTTCAGAATGCCCTTGATTACCCATTTGAGTAGCTAATTTAGGGTTCTTCTTCGCTTTTTCCATCATGAGCTCTACCTCGTAGAAGGTCCTAGCCATTGGTTTCTCAACATAGACGTGTTTCCCTTGATCTAAGGCCTGCATTGTTATGGCAAAATGGGCAAAATCAGGTGTTCCCACTACAACAGCATCAAATTGATTTCCCATCTTATCAAACATTTGTCGGAAATCTTGAAATCGAGGAACATTTGGGAACATCTTTAGAATTTCTTGCGTTTGTGGTGCCCCCATATCTACATCACATAATGCCACAATATTACATTGTCCTGTTTTATATAGATCTTTGATGATTTCATTAGCTCTATTTCCAATGCCTACACAAGCTAAATTAACACGGTCATTGGCACTTGCTAGTGTTACATTGCCGAGAACACTATTCGAAAGTATTACTGCACCGCCTGCTAAAATAGACTTATTAATAAAACTCCTTCGTGATAAATAATGATTCATATTTACTTCCTGTTAACTGATTATTTATAATTCTTTATCTTGATTGAACGGAATGATACTTCATCGCCATGATCTTGCAATAAAATATAACCTTCAGCTGCTTCGCCAAATTTATCCCAATCTTTATACTTACTTAATGCTACCAAATCTTTAAATTCTTTAGATCCTCTTGTATAGGATAGTACTTTTACGCCATTTAGATAGTAGTTAACATTGTTGTTTTTGTCTACAACAATTCTTCCACGATTCCATTGGCCAATTGGTCTGGTCGGCCCTCGTCTTTTGTCTGAAGTAATTAAGTCATAAAGTGAAGCTAGGGTTCGATTTCCATCTCTCCCCAATTTAGCATCTGGATGTTTTGCATCATCTAAGATTTGATACTCAAGCCCTATGGCTGATCCAGATGTTTTTTCGGCTAAGGTTACAAAATATTTAACGCCACTATTTGCTCCAGGTGTTAGCTTGAATTCAAAAGATAGGTCAAAGACACTGTATTTATCTTTAGTGATAATATCTCCACCGTTGGTTGATTCTCCACCATCTGATTTTTGAACTTTGATAATGCCATCTTGTATGACCCAGCCTTTTTTTGGAAATTTATTTCCTTTTACACTTCTCCAACCATCCGCATCTTTACCATTGAACAATAGCTTATAACCATCTTTTTTTTCTGTTGTATTTAGAGAATTTGGAGTTAGATTGACGATGTATTGTCCAGCAGGATATGGGCTTGGTTTTAAATTTTCCGTTTGAATATTAATGTTTTTAAAATAAACTTTTTTCCCATCTTCCGCATCATTTATACTATGTACCTGTAGGCCAATAAAACCTGAAGCGTCAATAGTATCTACGACATAGGCCGCAGCTACACCATTGATCCAAGTACGTGTTTCATTACCTATTGCTTCAATACGAATGTGATTATACTGATCTTGCTTGTATACAGATTTTGCTTTTTCATTCAAATCTAATGGATACAGCCATCCACGACGTGCCTCGTCATAAATACCGCCAGACCATGCTCTAAGAGAGGGATCGATTTCTACTTGTCTACCATAAACTCTACCCATGCCATTGTTTGCACTGGGGTCAATCTGACTTCTAGTTTGTACGCCAGAATTAGTCTTGTTGCCTTCTAATTTAATATCTAGTTCGAGGATAAAATCTCCATAATTTTTTTCCGTAATTAAGAAAGAATTGGGTGTGCCTTTTGTCATTCTACCGACAATTGCGCCATCTTCTACAGTGTAAGGAGCTTTTCCACCAACAGATTTCCAGCCATTTAAAGTCTTTCCGTCAAATAATGGCCTAAAATCTTTATTATTTTGTGTTTGCGCATTAATTGATGACGACAATAGTAAGCTCAAACCTAATGCAGAAACAGTTTTTAAAATTGATCTTTTTTTCATTGGTTTATTTTTATAAGTATTCGACATATATTCTATTCTTTAACCTTTAGTACCTGCTGGCACATCCAATTTAAACTTTCCATCTATCCCCGTTGAAGTGCCCGTATTTCTGCCGGTTAATAATACACTAACACCTTCGATTGGTGTACCATCAACAGATTGCACCTTTCCTTGAATACTTGTTTGGTTTGGTTGAGAATATCCAGGTGGCACTGCTGCCAAGATTATCCATACTAAGGTGAGGATGCATAAAACATGCTGTTTGTTCATAATTGAATCTGTTTTAGGTTTACAGTGCTATCTTCATCATAAAAGTATGATTAGAAAGATACTCAAAATTGGTTACTAAATGTTGTATTTATATGGTTTATGTTCACAATAATAACTAATTAATGCTTAATAATTATTAAACGAATATATCTTATTTACGAAAACGTTTTAGTTAAGGAAATTGCCTGTGTTTTAATTTAGTTATTTGATTTTAAGTGGATTATTTTTTTCTTAAGTAAGAATTGCTTAGTTTTTATGTATAAAATTACTACTATGCTTAAGTCAGCTGGTAATTCATAAGGATTCTGCTAAGGATGTTAAAAAGATAGTTTTATGCATATAGATTCGAGAATTTGTTGCCGTAAATTGATATGTTTTTCCTCTAATAAAGTAGTTTATCAGAAGCAGTTGTTAGTTTTTATTGAGGAGGAGGGCGGAGTGGAATTCATTTTTTAGTAAGGATTATCAAGATGTCGATGTTATATAGATTTCATTGGAGCTATTATAATGTTCATATAGCGTACTTGTAGGAAATAGGAAAGGTTTACTAATTATGAATTTTTCATTTTTAGTATAAATAATAGGTTGGTTACCATATTGTTTATCTTTTTTAAGATAATTAAGTTATAAAAGATTTTTGTTATCTGAAATTATTAGTTAATTTTGGGGCATAAATCAAAAGCTATGATTTATAGTTCCTTTGTAATTATTGGTTACATTGGATAGTTTACTGAGAAAAATGATAGCATTCCTGAATAGCTCAGTTGGTTAGAGCATCTGACTGTTAATCAGAGGGTCGCTGGTTCGAGCCCAGCTTCAGGAGCAAAAATTTTAAACCGGCTATGAGGCCGGTTTTTTTGTTTATATTCATATATTTTAATATTATGAGTTTAGTATTAGTTGGGACGATGGCATTTGATGCTATTGAAACCCCTTTCGGAAAAGCAGATAAGGTTGTAGGTGGTGCTGTAGTATATGCAGGACTTGCCGCTTCTTTTTTATATGATAATGTCAAATTAATCAGTGTAGTAGGTGATGATTTTGGGGACAATATAAATATTATCAAAAATAGAAATATAGCTATAGAAGGTATCGAAGTGATTACAGGAGGGAAATCTTTTTTCTGGTCAGGGAAATACCATAATGATATGAATAGCAGGGACACATTGGCTACAGATCTAAACGTATTAGCTGATTTTGACCCTAAAGTTCCTCCATCATATCAAGATTGTGAATACCTTTTGTTAGGTAATCTAACACCTAATGTACAGATGACTGTTTTGAATCGTTTACATAAGCAACCTAAGTTGGTCGTTTTAGATACGATGAACTATTGGATGGATGTTGCTTTGGATGATCTGAAAGAAGTATTGAAGCGTGTTGATATTTTGACTATTAATGATTCTGAAGCCCGTCAATTGTCGGGGGAATATTCATTAGTAAAAGCCGCTAATAAAATATTAGATATGGGCCCAAGATATTTAATTATCAAAAAAGGAGAGCATGGGTCATTATTATTTGGTGAAGGCCAAATATTTTCTGCACCCGCACTACCGTTAGCTGATGTATTTGATCCTACTGGTGCAGGAGATACTTTTGCGGGTGGCTTTATAGGTTATTTAGCTAAAGTAAAAAGTATTAACTTTTCTAATATGAAAAATGCAATAATTTATGGTGCTGCTCTAGCATCGTTTTGTGTAGAAGCGTTTGGTACTGACAGATTACAGTCATTAAACGATGAAGAAATATCGGATCGAATAAAAGAATTCGTTTCCTTGTCAAAATTTGATATTAGCGAATAGTATTCGCTAATATCAAATTTATCCTAACAGGACCCCTATTATATTAAATTTCTTGAATACGCTTTCATTATGTGGAGCATCCTTTAATTCTTCGGTAAGATCCTGACCCGCCCAATGTTCATAATGTTTCCCTTTATTCCAAAGTCTACTTTCTGTTACATCGTAAATGTAACCATTGAATGCAACCCATATTGCTGGTTTATCTTGTCCATTCCGCAAGGCTAACTGTGATTTTGTATAGCTCGGGAATACTGTATTGTCTTCAATCATGTAGTAAAACTACAATTAACTATTTATAGCACGATAAAGTTTTTTTCATGGCCTTGCGCGCTACGTGTATTCTCGTCTTAACGGTACCGATAGGAATGCTTAATTGCTCTGATATTTCATGATACTTATACCCTTCGAAATACATCGTAAATGGCGTATAATAATCTTCCGAAAGATTGTTTAACGCAATATTGATGTCTTCCATTACGAATTTATTCTCTCCCATGTTCTTTGTAGATGAAACAACTAAATTAGCAGCAGATATCTCTTCTTCTTTGGTAATAAGACTATTTGTTTTGTTGATTCTTCTGTAATTGTTAATGAAAGTATTTTTCATTATGGTATAAAGCCAACCTTTTAAATTTGTTCCATCTCGAAAGTTGCTAAAATAAGTAATTGCTTTTAACATAGTTTCTTGCACTAAATCATTGGCATCTTCATTATTCTTTGTGAAATTCCGCGCATAGGATTTTAATGAGTCGGAGTGATGAATAACCAGAGAGTTGAATTCAAATTTGTTCATAGCGGTGTCGTTTATTGTTTTTTAGTTAATATAATTACCAGTATTTACAAGGGCCTCAGGTGAAGTAATTAGATTTACCGATTGTTAATAATTTGATGAATTTTATTACTTGTTTTTAACTAAACAAACACCGTGCTAAAGTTTTGTTCTTTTTGTTGTTTAATGACAAAAAAAATATCGTAAACAAACAAAATCTTTGTTTAATTAGTTTAGAGAACTTTTTCGTAGTGAAAAATAAAAAAAAATATTTCAGTAAAAATTATAATATGTTTACTTCACGCTCTAATTCAATATCAAATTTCAATTGTACGTCTTTAATTATGAGTGAGGATACATCATATATTTCGATGCCGGTTGCTTTTCCTGAATTAGTAATTACAAGAGCCTGATTTTTCCAAATAATAACATTACCTACTTGTTTGCCTTTCCATCCACAAGTTTCAATAAGCCAACCAGCAGCTAGTTTATATAATCCATTATCTAATGTATAGTAAGCTATATCTGGATATATTTTTAACAGGTTGTTTAATTTATTTACATCGATTATTGGATTCTTAAAGAAAGAACCAGCATTGCCTATCGTAGTAGGATCAGGTAGTTTTTCTACTCGAATATGCGATACTACTTCAGCAATATCTTTAATTGTAGGTTTTGAAATAGATCTTTTAACAAGTTCATTTTCTATAGAACCGTAACTTGTGTTCAAAGGTGTATGTATCTTTAAGTTGTAGGTGACAGACATAATGATATATCTTCCTTTATATTTGGATTTGAAAATACTATCTCTATAGGTAAAAGCACAATCTTTATTTGTAAATGTTCTTATTTCACCCGTATAGCTGTCAAATGCCCTACAAGTGTGAAAAATATCCATTAATTCAACACCATAGGCGCCAATATTTTGTACAGGAGAAGCGCCAACTGTACCAGGTATTAAAGCCATATTTTCTAAGCCAGGAAAATTATGATCAATACAGTACCATACTAAATCGTTCCATATCTCACCAGCAGCAGCAGTAATGTAAATGTTGTTGCCTTCGATGAAATGCTGAATCCCTTTATTATTTATTTTTATAATAGTACCCTCAAAATCTTTAGTAAATAGAATGTTACTTCCGCCACCAAGAATAAAAAAAGGTTCCTTAAATATTCCTTGTTTGAAAATATCTACTAAATCCTTTTCATTATGGACTTCAATAAAAGTGTTTGCGATAGCTTCTACTCCGAATGTGTTGTGATTTTTTAGGGATATATTATGTTGTACTTCCACTTATGATGTTTTTGACTTTTACCTTTAAAAATTCAAATCAAAGTATTATCTTTAATTCAAAAGTTGTGTAAAGATAACAGAAAGCACGTATTAAGGATAATTTTTTTTCATATCACATGCCAAAAAACGCAGACGAAAAGAGAGGTAAGATCTTAGAAGTAGCAAAGAAACGTTTTGCTCATTATGGTTTAGCAAAAACCACAATGGCTGAAATTGCTAAAGATTTAGCTTTTTCTAAGGCTTTATTATACTATTATTTTCCCGACAAATCTAGCTTGTTCAAAGCGGTTGTTGAAGATATTGCGGAGGAGCTTAAAGAGGAGATCACGAAATTGATACATCCTCAAATTACTGCTGAAGAAGGGCTTTATATAGTTTTGGAAAATAGGATAGCTTATTTGAAAAAGTATTTCTACATCATTGAATATACGCTGTTAAATCGTAAAGACACACCGAATGATATCAATGAATTATTGATGAAATCTTTTAAAGATCAAAAAGATTTAGTCAAAATGGTGCTTGATTATGCTGTGCAAAGTGGTGAATTGACCCCAATAGATACAGATGAAATAGCAAATATTTTTCTAAATGCTTGTATGGGCATGCGTTCTGTGGTAATGAAAGATTTTAAAAATTATTTTGTTCCTCATAAAGATGAATTTGATTCTGTTCTTCTACTTCAAAAGAAAATCGCACATATTTTTGTTAGAGGGCTTAAAAATTAGCTTGTTTTAGTAGGATATCTTGGATGATGCGCACTGCATGTATTCTTGAATTTTCGATAAACCATAGGTGGGTATTGAGACCACCACAAACGACACCTGCCAAATACATATTAGTAATATTTGTTTCCATGGTCATTGCGTCATGATGTGGAATCATCGAATTCCTAGGATCCATTTGTATTCCAAAATGAGATAATAGTTCGAAGTTGGGTCTATAACCTGTTAATGCCAACACAAAATCATTTGGGATTGTTATAACCCCATTAGGTGTGGAGATACTTGCGGCAGATGCTGTTATTTCGGTGATATTACTGTTATAAAATACATCTATTTCTCCTTCTGCAATTCTATTTTCAATATCAGGCCTCACCCAATATTTAACACGTTGACTTATCTCATTAGAGCGTATTACTAAGGTTACTTTAGCACCTTTGCGGTAAGTTTCCAATGCTGCATCTATAGATGAGTTACTGGCCCCTACGACAATAACATGCTGACCTGAATAATAATGTGGGTCATTATAATAATGTTTTACTTTCTCCAATTCTTCGCCTGGTATATTTAGTAACATAGGGATGTCGTAAAACCCGGTAGCAACGATTATATTCTTTGCTTTATACTTATTTTTTGTCGTCGTTATGTTGAAAATATCATTGTGTTTATCACAATCTGTGACAGCTTCAAATAATTTTGTCTGCAGCTCAAATTTGTTATGTATTCTTCGGTAATATTCTAATGCTTCTGTGCGCTTTGGTTTAGGATGGGTAGTGACAAATGGTGTATCACCAATTTCCAACTTTTCGGAGGTCGAAAAGAAGGTCATATTAACAGGGTAATTGTATAATGAATTAACTAAACATCCCTTCTCAAGTATAATATAAGATAGATTGTTTTTTTTAGCTTCAATAGCACATGCTATGCCTATTGGTCCTGCTCCTATAATAACGATGTCGTAAATATTATCCATTTGCTAAGCTGTTTTTTATTTCTATTTCTTCACTTTTCGAAGTGAAGTCATTTGTTATCTTTTGTAAATCTGTTGTTATTTTTAGTAGAAACTGCAGTTGATCTTCGATTAATTTACCATCATCAGAACTACTATCTCCATCTTCTAGTTTAACCATATCACCGATAGGGGCAAAATCCACTACATTATATGTATCCTCCAAAGAATAGATTAACTTCTCTAATATATGGAGTGATTTGTATAATAACCTCAAATGCGTATTAGTAAAATATGAAGTGTCAGCATTCCTCAATTGTGTCATTAATGTAGCTGAATAAGAGGAGAAGATATGATTTAAGATTACAAATCGATTGACTTCTTTTGTTATATTTTGTCTCCATTTTGGCTCTGTCAACAAACGTTGAAATGTAGATCCCATATTCGCTGACGCAATATATACTTCCTTTCGTGCAAGCTTGTAATCTGTTGTACTTAATTCTTTTTTGGATAATAGTATGATCGCCTGTGCAATGTATTGATAGTTGGCTATCAGTAGACTGCGCATATTGCTTTTAATTTGAAAACTTTCCCAATTGGGGAAAATAATATAGCTTGATAAAAATGCGATCGTACCACCTATAAAAGTATCTATTATTCTTTCTTGAGCCATCTCAATAGAATTGGTCCCCGTGAAACTAAGCATAATAAGTACATAAGGCGTCATAAAGATAACTGCCATAATGTAGTTGACGCGAAACAAACTATATGCAATCAAAAAGAATAATATTAATATACCAAAACGAACATTGATATCGTGAATCGTAAAGAGTATTAACCCTCCAATGATACCGCCTATTACAGTACCTATCAATCGTTGTAAGTTTCTTTCTTTGGTAAGACCAAAACCGGGTTTGAGGATTACCAGCACGGTCAATAGTATCCAATAAATCGCTTGAAGCTGAAAGGAGAAAAAATTGAGAATTAGGTATGTTCCTGAAAGTACAATAGACATGCGTAGAGCATGTCTAAATACCGAAGAATTCAAACTCAAATTGTCTTTGAAGCTTTGCCAGTTTAGTACATCTGTTTTGATAAACTTTTTGCTTTCGTCAATTTCCGTCTTCTCAATACTTATTGATTTAAACTGCGCATAGTAAAAAATATCCTTTAAATGTTTTGTTATCGTACGGATATTAATAACGATTTTTTTTAACGGTATTGAGTTTCTATCATGAGTTGAATCGTAATTTTCTATCGCTATTCTTAATTTATCAATCTCTTCTTCAAAATTGTATATGGGAATAGGTGTTTTGTTAGCATTTATTTTATAACCAATGTTATCCAATTCATGCGTTATCTTTGCTAATATAGCTTTGATGTTATCTAATATGCCCGATTCAGCATAGTTATTACGAATAGTATCATAATCGTAATGCGTAGTCATGCTCTGTTCGAATAAATCTACGATATCATTAAATATTAGGGTTAGATAACGTCCTTCTTTTGTGGTATCCTTTATAGATCGTTTGCTTTGAAATAAAATATCCCTAAGATTTTCTTGGTGTTCATTGATTAAAACTTGTTTATCGATAAGCTTAAGGTAATTTGCATCAACATCGCTTTTGGTATTGTAAAAGTTGGCTTTTAGTCTGATATAGTCCGCAACATGAATAATAGTTTCTGAAAGCTCTTGTTGAGCGAGTCGATAAGGTCTGACCTGCATAATCGAAAAACTAACCAGCATATACCAAAGTGCCCCTATAATAAAGTACAATAAAAAAATAAGTTCTTCTTTATATGTGTAAACGTCGTCTATATTAATTAGCATTATCAGAATGCACATCATACCAATAGTGGATGCTCTAGAGTTAAATACAGCAAGCATAGCACCTACAAAGGATATTGCGGCTATCGTGATAGTCATTAATGGGAGTGAGTTATTCACTAAACAGGTAATGATCATCGTAAAGATGCTCAATATAGTACAATAGAACATTCCTAGTTTTCGGTGATGTGGTGCTCCTGGTGTATCCGATAATCCCACTATGAGCGCACCCAAGGAAATAAGCGTTCCTGTTTTGAACTCTCCAAATATAGCACATACTATCACGGGAATTATAGTTCCTATTGTAATACGTAGGCCTTCAGCAAAATATTGACCGTAAAAAAAACTACTTATTTCTTCTGTTTTTTTCATGCAGAAATCGACATTATTTAGTTAAACAAAGGAACTAAATATATTGCAATTGTCTTATATTAAATAGCTTTAATATCTCTTTTATAGTTATTTATTTGATAATGGAACAATAATCACATACCTAGAAATTCAGCATTATAAAAAGGCTGCCTTTTTTGGACAGCCTCTTCAGTTATTTAAGATGAATAACAACGTACGTAGCTATTTTTATTAATTATCTAAACGAATTATTTATTTTTTTTCAAATTGCGTTTATTCATAATAAGCAAAAGTAATTCATTTATTATGGAATAACCTCTAGTGTAAGTTGTGTTTTTTACTTCGTATTGTGTAAGGATTTTTGTTTAAAAAAAATCACATTTTTACTGTTTTTGGTAAATACTTAGCAATAAGATCCTCATAATAAGGTTTTAATTCACTTATGACAGGTGGTTTTGGACTTTTAGAATATAAGTCGTATGGGTTGAATTTATCCACCCATTCGAACATTTTATGGTCATGACTTGTCATTAAATGATCGTAAGCATGATCCCTATGCTGCGAGTAAAATGAATGATAACGTATCATATACTGTGCCTCCTCTGGTAAATAATCCTTTAGTATTTGATAGAGATACTCATCGTGTCCCCATGACATTTGCACATTTTCTAAGCCACAGTTAGGTTTATATACGCCATATTTCGAATTGTACCGCTCGTCCTGATTATCTGGGTTCGCCTCAAAAAATTCGGAATAAACGATTTTGTCGGAAAATCTACAACCTACAGGGAAGGTATCACCTACTACTGCCCACTGTGGCTCTCCAAATAGACACAATATTTTGCCCATGTCATGAATAAATCCAGTTAGAACGAACCAATCTGGATGCCCGTCTGCACGTATAGCTTCAGCCGTCTGTAGTAAATGCTGCAATTGATCTAAATCAATATCTGGATCAGAATCATCAACTAATGTGTTCAAAAATTCCATAGCTCCCCATATAGTCATTTCTTTGCGATTGAATTGTAGAAAATCGTGCCTTTTTTCCTGTACAAAATCGTAAGTTTGATGTTTATGGTTCATCCTATAAAACTCCCTAACAGTGTCCCTGTCTGGCGTATCATAATTGCGGTATTCAGCCTCACTTTTTTTTACTTTTTCTTCTGGATATCGAATTAATACGTCATCCTCCCAAACCTCAATGCTCTTCAAAGGGTTCTTCTCTTTCTCTGTAAAATTCATTGTCTTTTTCATTGTTATTATATTTTACTAATTATTTTTTTATCATACTTTGTGCGTATGAATTGTCAATCTTGCAATTGTTTATTACATTCTCCGTAAAGCTCTTTATTAAGATATCTCTATTAATAAATGCTACCAAAACACGGTATATAAAGCGGTTAGAATGCCGACGATCACGACTGAGCCCACAATAAAACCTGGGGAACACCTAAATTCAGATGGATCTACTTCTATGATAACGGGAGCATCTTTGCTTTTGCGGTCCAATAAGCTTATGATGACGATCAGAATAATAAGCGTCACAAAAACTATTGACATACGGTCTAAGAAAGGATAATCAGGAAATGCTCCACCCGTCCAAACCGGTAAAAATTTTAATACCACAGAAAGTGGAATTGTTAATAAAGCTGCCGTTAGTGCCGCTGCGGATGTCGTACGACGCCAGAAAAATCCAAATAGGAAAATCGCTAGAACACCGGGCGAAATGAAACCAACATATTCTTGAATAAATTGGTATGCTTGATCCAAAGTGCTTAGGGCAGGGGCTACCACACTTGCGATTAACAAGGATAAGATAACAGTCCATCTTCCTGTACGGACGATTTTTTTCTCCGAGGCATTCTTATCAAAAAATTTATGGTAAATATCCAATGAAAATATTGTCGATATACTATTGGCTTGTCCCGCAAGGGAGGAGATGATAGCGGCTACTAATGCTGCAAATGCCAATCCTTTTATACCTTCAGGCAATAAGTTTAATAATGTAGGATAGGCGTGATCTGGCTTTACGACACCTAATGAATCTTTCATTTCTGTTTGAAACATTCCATTTTGATAAAGGACAAAAGCGATGATACCTGGGAGAACAGCTATGATAGGAATTAACAGTTTGAGAAAAGCAGCAAAGAGAATACCTTTTCGCGCTGTCTTTAAATCAGCTCCTAATGCACGTTGAACAATGTATTGATTACAACCCCAATAATTTAAATTGTTGATCCACATACCGCCAATCAATACACTCAAACCGGGTAAATCCCGATAATATAAATTTGACTTGTCGAATATCATTTCGAAATGCAATGGAGCTTTTTCTTTTATTATGACCAGTCCTTTTAATATGTCATTGCCATATCCAAAATGCTCTGATACTAAATTAAGCGCTAAATAAGTAGTTACTAAGCCGCCTAAAATCAATACAAATACCTGTATGACATCAGTGTAACCGATAACTTTCATTCCCCCTAGTGTCACAATAACGGCACTTATAGACAAGCCTACAATGCTCCATGTAAACGGGATGGTAGAAATGGAAGATATAGCAAGCGCACCCAGATAAATAATAGAGGTAAGGTTTACAAATACATATACCAATAGCCAAAAAACGGCCATCACTGTACTTACGGTGTTATTATAGCGCTTTTGTAAAAATTGAGGCATGGTATAAATGCCATTTTTCAAGTAAACAGGAATGAAATATACTGCCACAATAATTAAAGTAGCAGCTGCCATCCATTCATATGTAGCGATGGCTAATCCTAATGCAAATCCAGATCCGGACATGCCAATAAAATGTTCAGCCGAAATGTTTGAAGCAATAAGTGAGGCACCAATTGCCCACCATGTTAAAGATCCTTCAGCGAGGAAAAAATCCTTGGAATCCAGATCTTTTGATTTCCTTCGGGTATAAATATAGTAGCCATATAAAGCCACAAGTAGAAAGTAAACGAAGAATACGGCATAATCACCTGTCTTGAGTTGATTCATATGTTTTGGAGTTAGTAATTAAAATTTAGCGATACTATGATGTCTTTCGGCATCCAGGTGTATAAATTTTAATTATATTATTTATGTAAATTGGTCAATCTAAGTTAAATAAATACTTTCTCGTTAGTTAATTAATTTTCTATTTTTTTTACGAAAACGTTTTCTTTTTTAGTGATATTTATTTAATATAAAGCAAAGGTTAATTTTAAAGATGTTAATAAAGGGGTATAAAAACTTTAAAAGGTTCTAATGCTTTATATAATTGTCAGAAAAAAATAATAAAGGTGAGTTTTGGAATTTAAGCAGATTGAATTCGTATGGTTGGTTTTCCTACCTGAATTCTATTTTTAATCATAGATAGAATTATGTATGGGGGAATTAAAGAGGTAACCTATAAGTTTTTTAAGAAACTTAATAATTTCTAAATTATTATTTTGAAATAATAATAGCTTGAATTGACCTTTTAAAATTATAGCAATAAGAAAATGTTTATCCGCGAATAGGTTGGGAGTATACGGAAGGTTTTGTCGGTTTGAAAGTAATCTATGGGCTAATTCCTAGTCGTATTTAAATAAAACTAAAATAGGTTAATTTTCATTGAAAATCAACCTATTGAAGCAGGTGAAAGCTGTGAAGTTACTTTAAATGTATGTCAAAATATTTAGCTATTTTCTGATACATGTGAATTCTATCTTTGCCTCTAACGTTGTGTTCATGCGTAGGATATAGGAAATAATCAACTTCCTTGCCCGCTTTAATAGCTTGCTCTACAAATTGCATGCTGTGTTGCTGTACGACTACTGGATCTTGTGCACCGTGAATAATCAGTAGATTTCCTTTTAGTTTGTCTGCTTTATTTAATAAAGAAGTCTTTTTATATCCTTCGGGGTTTTCTTGTGGTGTATCCATGTAACGCTCGCCATACATGACCTCATACAGATGCCAATCCATCACTGGACCTCCAGCGACACCAGTATTGAAAATATCGTTGTGTTTTGTCATTAATGAAGTTGTCATATATCCGCCATAGCTCCATCCGAAGATGCCCATCTTATCTTTATTGACATATGGTAAAGATTTTAAATAGTCGATACCTACTAATTGATCCTCCATTTCAGCTTCTCCCAATTGACGATGCGTGACACGTGTAAAATCTCTACCACGCGCATCTGAGCCACGATTGTCTAGTGTAAACACGATATAGCCATTTTGAGCCATATATAAATCGAAATATCCAGCACCACCGAGCCATCTATCCGTCACCAACTGTGCATGTGATCCTCCGTATAAATAAACCATAACGGGGTATTTTTTTGTAGGATCAAAGTTGGTAGGGTAGGTGATACGTGCATTTAGTGGTGTTTTATCATCTGGGGATAAAAACTCTAAAAATTCAATCTTTGGTAAATTGATAGTTCCGTCAAATGGGTTTTGTGCATCAAGAATAGTTGTTGCCTTATTTGTTTTGGTGTCTATAATTTGAATTTTATTAGGTGTATTCAAATTACTGTATTGGTCTAATATATATTTGCCAGATGGGCTAATATTAGCATTATGTGTTCCGTTGGTTGTAGTAAGCTGTATTGTTTTTCCTGTTTTAAGATCTACTTCAAACAAGTGACGTTCTAATCCTTTATTTGTTGCTCCCGTATAATAAGCTTTGTTATAAGAACTATTAAAGCCTTTGAAGTCAATTACGATTACATCTTTATATCCTAAATTTTTAATTAATTTTCCTTCTGCATTATATAGGTACAATTGGTTGAAACCATCCTTGTCCGTTTGATATAAAAACTGATCTGGATTATTAGGAATAAAAATAAGTGGATTTTGTGGCTCTACCCATGTATTTGAAGTTTCTTCAAATAATGTTTTAACTAAATCTCCCGTTTTAGCATTATATTTATTGAGTTTAAGGTGATCTTGTCCGCGGTTCAAGATTCCGACATATACATATTCATTAGAAGGATCCCATGTTACTGTCGTTAGGTATTGTTCTTTTGGTTCACCTGTTTTTAATGTTGTAAAGTGGTTATTAATCGTATTGTAAATGATCAGATTCACCTCTTCACTTTTCATTCCCGCCATGGGGTAACGGGTATTATCGATAGTAGCTACAGGCATATCCCATTGTGGTAATGGGTACTTGCTAACCATTGTCTCATCCTTTTTGTAGAATAATAGATTTTGGTTGTTGGGTGACCACCACATACCTTTATTGATCCCAAATTCTTGCCTATGTGTGTTGTCACTACCGTTTACTATGCCGTCAATAGTATCTTTGGTTACCTGTATTTTGCGTCCATCTTGGCTTAATATTTCGATGTTATTTCCGATTAGGTAAGCCGTCTGACTATTATTGGTTGTAAATTCCGGATTGGTACTTTTAGTTGGTAATTTATGGACTACTTTAGCCTTTTTGGAACCAATATTATAGTGAAAAGAGTATGTGTTTTCTGGAGAAGGGATATCGAATGCAATAGTATTTTGATCTATCCATTGGTATTGCGAGGGAAAATATTTAAGCTTTATTATGCCATCTCCTATACTGCTATTTATAGCAGCTTGGATTTCATCGAGCGAAGCTATTTGTTGAGGTTTCCAATAATTTTTGGCATCGCGAGCTATTAAATATTGATATGAATCGTCTAAATGGGTGAAAATATCAGCGTTTTTGGCCCATTGTGTTGATGATAATGATTTTGGAGCAAATTTACTGGGCCCATATACTGTTTCATCAATTGTGAAATTACGCTGTGCATAAGCGCATGTTGTTGAACTTATTAATAATGCGAATAAGATTTTCTTCATTGTAAATATGGTATAAAGGCCCGAAATTAATTAATTCAGCATAGATTATATAATTACGTTTGTAAAATTATAACGGTCTTATCCAAATATTTCGGAAACTTACAGCATCATTATGATCTTGTAAAATGATAGGACCTGCACCATGAGATTTTTGTTGTGGTAAACCAATGTATTCCGTCGTTCCTTCAATTTGTGTATTATAATGTACGACCACTCCATTATGTAGCATCGTAATAGTTCCTTTTTTCACTAAGATACCATCTTTGTTGAATTTCGGAGCGCTGTATAAAATATCATATGTATGCCATTCCCCAGGTTTTTTTGTTGCTGTGAGTAACGGAGGTTGCTGTTTATATAAAGCGGCTGCTTGACCATTCACGTAGGTGGGATTGTTGTTGTTGTCTAAGATTTGTAATTCGTATAGACCTTGTAGGAATATACCAGAGTTACCTCTACCTTGTCCTTCTCCTTTGATTTCTAAGGGGCTACGCCATTCAAGATGTAATTGAAAGTCTTCAAAATTTTCCTTTGTTTGAATATCACCACTTTTAGGTTTTACCGTAAGAATGCCATTTTCAACTAGCCAATCCGCCGGTTTGGAAGGATCTTTACTACTTACCCATTGATTTAAATTTGCCCCATTGAATAATTGTATTGCATCACTTGGCGCTTTGTTTGGCGCTGTCTCTACCGTTCTTAATTTTGGGGTGTAAAACTCTGTGTCTTGTGGTTGAAATTTTGTTTGCGCTTGGATATAGGATGTAGCCAATAGCGCAAAACTTGCTAAGATTATTCTTTTCATATTTTATTTTGGTTATGTATAGTAAATATATAAAGAATCATATAAAATGTTTAATTTTATATTATGGTAATACAAAAAGTAGCGCTGAGAGAAGTTCGTTTTTTTTCGCCTATAGGTTTTTATGAAGAAGAACGTGTCGTTGGTAATGAATTTTTTGTAAATATGGAAGTTACGTTTCCATTCAAAAATTCGGATGCCGAGGATTTGAATAATACGATTAATTATGAAGAGCTTTATCAAATTCTTCTGGAGGTAATGACACCAAAACGTAAACTGTTAGAGTCTGCTTTGGAAGATATTTTAGATATGGTTTTAAAGAAATATTCTTTTGTAGAAACTGCTGAAGTTGCAATACGGAAAATAAATCCTCCTTTTGGTGGGGATTTAGCAAATTCGCAAGTAACGCTTTCTTATACTAGATAACTAATCTTTACGATTAACAAAAGGCGCTCTGTTATATAAAAAATAACAGAGCGCCTTTTTTATGCTTCTGTGACTGTATTAGGTTACTTTTAAGTGACTTTTTGTCATTGTTTTTGGTTTTTGTATGTTATTTTGTCTTCTTTTTTGGATTGGTATATAAGTTGTTTTTAAGAAAGAAATTAATAATAAAAATAAAATTGGAGGTTAAAGATATGGCATTAATTAAAATCCCTACTAAAGCTGTTAATACAGATGTTGTTAACCCTTTTGTTAATTCTGTATTTGATAATTTGTTTAATGATTCATTTGTAACAGACCGTTTGGTTACGCGTGTTCCTGCAGTTAATATTACAGAGACTTCAAATGCTTTTGCAATAGAGCTAGCAGCACCCGGATTACAGAAGTCAGATTTTAAAATTAACGTAGATAAAAATATAATCAGTATTTCTGTAGAGAAGGTGGAGACCAACGAGACAGAAGAGAAAGTGTATAGTAAAAAAGAATATAGTTACAACTCTTTCTCTAGATCATTTACCTTGCCAGAAACGGTCGACTATAGTAATATAGTTGCTTCCTATGTTGACGGTATTTTGAATGTGAAAATTGGTAAAAAAGAAGAAGCAATTATAGCGAAAAGATTGATTGAAGTAGAATAAGTAGTGTATTAGTAGTTAGTTTTATCGTATAAGCCCCTTGATAGGGGCTTTATGTTTTATAATTATTTGGCATCTATCTTTGATTCTAGTAAAACCTGATGTCTTATATATATTCCAATTTTATTTTAGGAAATTTGCTATGGTAAAATGTAGCACAAATGCAATGTTAGGAAGTGTAATAAGATGTACTATCTGGATACACGTTTTTTTATGTATTTCCTGGAAGTGTTCAAAATACATATTTGTATGATATTTTAATTTCTTTGACTCTATATTCATAATTATCTTTTACGATATTTTGTCCGTATAATCTTGATTTACTTTTGCTGCCAGATGCCTATATTTTACACTTCAGTAGATATTATATATTTTTTGTTGTAACGTTTCGAAAAATATAATACTAACTGATTAATAAAAGATAGGAAAATTGGAACAGGACTTTTTAAAGCAAATCGAATTACATAAAGCCATCTTGTTCAAGCTGTCTAAGCTGTATATGGATAATGAGGTCGACCGTGAGGATTTGTTCCAAGAAATGGTATTTCAATTGTGGCGCTCCTATCCATCATTCCAAGGGAAAAGTTTATTTTCTACATGGATGTATCGGGTAGCATTAAATACGTCGCTAGTATATGTCAAGAAAGATAAGTGCCGTCCAAAAGTGGAGGAATTGACGGATAGATTGGATGCTGTAGTATATTCCGATCATCAGCAGAAAGAGGAGCAGTTAGCTTACTTTTATACTGCCGTAAAGTCATTAAATGAAATCGAGAAAGCACTGATATTTCTTTTTTTGGAAGGACAATCTCATCGAGAAATTGCTATGCAATTGGGGATTTCGGAAGGCAATGCACGTGTCAAACTCAATCGTACAAAAGATAAATTACAAGATATTATAAAAAAACAAGGCTATGAATTTTGATGAATTAAAAAATCAGTGGGGTAGGGAGATTATTCCTTATCAATCTATACCGCCATTAGAATTAAAGCGTAGTAACAATGCTATAGATAAGGTGCGTAGAAATATGAAAAATGATTTCTGGGGATTGATTGTTATGCTTATCATCGGTCTTGCTGCATTAGTGCTGGTACCATATTTAATCTTTGTACACCAAATACTACTTTTTGTTGCATGGAGTTTTTATATTACTTTTTCGATTATAGCCGTTTTTTTTCTTCTTAAATTTTACCGTTTCTACAAGAAATCATATAAGCTTAGCTATTCCATGAAGGATAATTTGTGGTGGTTTTATTACGAACTGAGATCATTTATTGATTTTTATTATACATTTAATTTGGTAGCGTTAATAATGGGCCTTTCTTGTGGTTTAAGTTTGGGGTATATTGGCGCAAATTTAAAATTTGTAAAAGGAGAGGATAATTTAATTTCTAAATCAATGGACCATATAGGGGATCTTTTACCATTTTTTTTACTATTTATGGTAGTTTTTACTATCATGATGATGGTAGGTTTATATTATGCTATTAATTATTTGTATGGTAAACACTTAAAACAATTGAAAATTACCTTAGATTTATTAAGAGATAATAATGAGTTTTAAATTTGCTTCATTATTTATTATCTGGTACAAATAAAATTTTATGATAAAAGGAATACTCTTCTTTTGGTTACTTTGTATAAGTACTAGTAACTTACAAGCGCAGGATAACAGTTTTAAGGTATCTTTCTTTCAAAAGGGAATAGAAATAAAGAATAAGCATAATGTGTATAATCTGAATAATAAACCCTTTTCAATTAAACTAAATTCTAAAGGTTATAACGGTTTTCTAATCGGAGTTACTTTTGATAGGGATATTTATTTATCCGCATTAGGAGAGGCTGATCTTGAAGTACCTTGGTTCGCGAATACTGGAATGGCAGAAGTGTTGTTTAATGCAGACCGTAGTATGTTTATTTCGGATCAAGCACCTAGTTATTGGTATTATGATGACCAAAAAGATCATCGTTTTGACCCTCATCCTATAGGTACTTATGATAATTGGGAAGGTATTCGTACTATTGAGAAATTTGATGATTTGCTAAATAATAAAATATTTAAGGTTGATAATTTCAATAAATCTGTTTATCTATTTTTATATAATCCTATTTACGATGATGATTATGAGTTGGTAGATGTCGAAGTCTTATTTCATGCTGAATTAAGATTTGTGAAATAATAATATCGATAAACTAATAACATAGTAATCCAGAATAGGTATAATCCTAAAAAACTATAGAGGTGATTTGATATCAAAAATTTTTTTACTTTTATCCTATGTTAAAAGACAAAGGACCAGAATTCAACATGAATTTGGTCCTTTGTGATGGATTGAAAATAGTCGATCAGTTTAAAATCTGATTTAAAATCATAGATTTCGAATGAGCAACATCTTAGTTTTTAATTTAATTGTACCCGGGGTTTTGTTTTAATGTACCTTTGCTAGCATCTATTGCAGATTGTGGTATTGGCCAAAGTTCATTTTTCCCTACAGTAAATACCCTGTCATCAACATAAAAGCGGTCTGTAGCAGAGGTAAATGTTACTTCGCCAGTAGTCGGGTTTACAGTTCCTTTGGAAAGAGAACCATATACAGGACCATTCATAACATCATTGGCAATGCCCCAACGAATGATATCAAACCAGCGTCTTCCTTCACCTGCAAATTCTGCTCGAAACTCACGACGTATCAATTCACGGAGTTTAATTTGTCCATTATATTTCGCTTGATCTACTGCTGGTAGTCCTGCTCTTTGGCGTACAAGATTGATGTTTGTATAGACTGTATTATCTACCGTGTTTAATTCAATTTTTGCTTCCGCATTAAGTAGTAATATTTCTGCATAGCGTTGTACAATTATATTTACACCTACATTCCAAACATTAGAATATGCCTTAGGGTTTTGGATGTATTTTTTATAGTTGTATGCAGTGCTAGAAGCATTGTCAGGTCCTGAAGGGTAATCTTTCGATATTGGAGATAGGGGATCGAAAATATCGCCAGCATATAATGCTCCTGGATATAATACCGTAGCTTCAAATCTAGGGTCTCTGTCTTTGAATGGTTTTAACACATCGTAAGTAGCAGATTCTTCAATCGTTTCACCATCGATGGTTTCATAGGCATCTACTAGTTTTTGGGTAGGTACAATGGAACTCCAGCCCCCCAATGAATTGGGGATCATGATACCCAAGTCAGTATATCCAAATGTCTTCTCTATATATTGAATATCCGATATTACTTCTGAATTACCTTTGTTTGCTTCTTCAAATATACCAGCATAATCTGCAAATAAATTGTATACTCCAAGGTCAATTATTTGTTGAGTTACAGTGATAACTTCTTGGTGTTTCTTTTGAAATGCGAATGTTCGGGCTAAGAATCCTAAAGCTGAGCCTTTAGACATTCTCCCTTTTTCAGGAACTGTAGGTAAGTCAGCAGCAGCTTCTTGAAATTCCTTTTCTACGAAGGCAAATATTTCTGCTCTTTTTGTAGCCTCTATATACGACTCGTCTAATGTCGTTGTATTTGTAATTAAAGGTACATCACCAAATAATGTAACCAAATCAAGGTATTTATATGCTCGAATTACACGTACTTCTGCTTTTAATCTTTTTATAATATCTTCTGAAATTGGTGCTTTATCAATATTTTCCAATATTAAATTTGCTCTTCGGATATGGATATAGCTGTATCGTGAAGATGCGTTTCCTGCATTGGTAGGGCTAGCAGTACCGTTGCCTAAGGCTTGGAAACCTTCCCAAGGGAAATCCGAATTCGAATTATCGGATACACAATCCATATAGAATATTTGCGAACCTACTTCCCAGCCATTATAAAGACCTGTTACAGCATACTCAACTTCAGCCTGTGTTTTCCAGAATGTCTCAACTTCTAACTGATCTAGTGGTATTTGGTCTAGTGTTTCGCAAGATGTAAAACCTATAGCACTTGCGATAAGGATATATTTAAATTTATTAAGCATGGTTTGTTGTATTAAAAATTAATGTTTAGGCCAAATGTATTTGTTATTACTTGTGGGTAATAATTACCTCTTGTGCTCGCAGGAGCTTCTGGATCAAATCCTTTCATAAAACTGGTGAAGGTTAATAAATTTTGTCCACTGTAATATACTTTTAACCCTTTGATACCCATTCTAGATACAATATGTTGTGGCAAATTGTACCCTAGCGTTATATTTTTTAAACGTAAATAACTCGCATTTTGTAACCAAAAATCTGAAGGTGTATTTTCTGGACTATTTTGAACCCATGTCGTCAATGCTCTAGGCATCGATCCATTTGGGTTGGTTACGCTATTGAAACGATCTTCAAATATAATATTTGGTTTTCCGGAGCCAGAAATTGTACCAATCGCTTCGCCCCAAAGGTATCCTTTTACGTCTGCAGCACCTTGGAAAAACATGCTCAAATCAAAAGCTTTGTAATTAAAGTTAGCCGTTAATCCAAATATGTATTTAGGGTCTGGCGATCCCAAATAAACGCGATCTTGACCATCAATTTTTCCATCGCCATTTTGATCTTTATAGATTAAATCTCCTGCTCCTACATTGTTGTTAACACCAATTACTCCGGAGTTTTTGTATTCTTCATCTGTACGGTATATACCCAAAGTTTCATAGCCATAGAATGAACGCATAGGAGCACCTATTTTGTATACAAAATAACTATTATAAGGTTGCTCTTGCTGATTCCAATCTGCTAGTTCATTCTTGATGTAAGAAGCATTAGCACTGATGTTGTATTTTAATTCACCAGATTGGTTTGAATAATTAACTTGTAATTCTATACCTCTGTTACGTCCCTTGGCTGCGTTAAAGTATGGAGCTCTACTTACACCATATTGAGCAGGTACAGGAGGTTCTAATAGCATGTCATTTGTTTTACGATCAAAATAATCGATTACAAATCCCAAATTGTTTTTAAAGTTAAGGTCTATTCCAATATTAGTACTTACAGTTTCTTCCCATCGAATCATAGGGTTTCCTGGAGATACAACTGTACCACCGGATGCTAATCCTGATCCAATAGGGTAGTTATAGCCTGATGTGAATACATCTAAAGCAGGGTAGTATAGATCTGCAGAAGGGTAGGTATTTTCTGCTACAGCTATTAGTGTCTGATTACCTAATTTACCCCAACCACCTCTAAGTTTTAATTCAGAAATACTATTTGCTAAGCTTGAATTCTGGAAAAAGCTTTCTTGTGAGATTCTCCATCCCGCAGAAAAAGAAGGGAATGTAGACCATTTGTTGGTGCCGATAAATCTGGAAGTACCATCATGACGAATATTACCTTCAATTAAATATTTTCCGTCAAAACTGTAGTTTAATCTACCAAAAAATGATCGTAAAATATTTTTTCGGGCACCACCTGTTGCGACTTGACCCTCACTATCTCCAAGAACTAATTCTTCTAAGTTTGTGTTAAGGAATCCTTGTCGATAAGCAGAAGAATAATTCGCAGTATTGGTTTCATCCATGAAACCTGCTAATGCATTGATTTGATTCTTACCGAAGCTTTTGTCATATGTTAATAGAGATTGTAAGGTAAGGCGTTCAATTTCGGCATTGTAAACCGTTAGGTTGTTAACACCCTGTCTTTGTGTAGGTGCTCCGGTTAAATTGTTATAAAATTGAATTTCTTTAACAAATTTTGATGATGTATTGTCGAATGGTTGGAATCCTACTACTTGTTTGAATTTCAATCCTTCGAATATTTTGTATTCTCCCGAAAAGTTAATTTGTGTATGTTTATTATTAATACGATCCATGGATTTCATATCTAACCATGCTATAGGATTGCCGTCTCCGTAGTAACCATAATAACCATTTGAATATTTATAAGCTATAAACGAAGGGATTCTATTTGCTTGTCTGAATATTTGAGCCATATCGCCTGTGTAGGGATTAACTGGTTCATTTATTTTTTGATAATTGTAGGCTATCCCTAGATTAACATGAAGTCGTTCAGTTATTTTAGCACCTATGTTTGTGCGTATATTGTATCGGTTAGATTCTGCAACAGGAATAACTCCTTTTTGACCCAAATACCCAACTGAAGCCATGTAGTTTATTTTTTCTGTAGCACCAGATAATTGTATATTATGTGATTGTTGAAAGCCACTACCTGTATATAATAAACCTAACCAATCTGTGTCAGGGTATTTGTCAAGATTAGAATGTGTTTTAAAGCCCTCAATCTCTTCATCCGTGAAACGTAGCGCTCTTCCTTCATTTGTAAGAGCTTCATTGAGGATGATAGCATTATCATAAGAACGCATGTATTGGGGTAGGCTTGTTGGGCTTTGCCAGCCCGCATATCCAGCATAATTGAGCTGCGGTTCTCCTATTTTACCTTTTTTTGTGGTAACAAGAATTACACCATTGGCTGCTTTGGAACCATATATAGCTGCACTTGGTCCATCTTTTAATACCGATATATTCTCTATATCATTTGGATTGATATTATTTAATGAGCTCTCTATACCATCAACGATGACTAAAGGATTTGAATTGTTGATAGTACCTAAACCTCTAATTCGAATTGTACCTCCGTCTTTACCAGGTTGACCTGAATTCTGTGTAATTGTAACACCCGCAAATTTACCCTGCATAGCTGTTGAAGCATTTGTGATAGGGCGATCTTGTAAATCTTTAGCACTGATAGCTTGTACAGCACCTGTCAAGTTAGCTTTCTTTTGTGTTCCAAATCCTACTACAACTACCTCTTCTAATGATTCATTAGTAGATTGTAATATCACTTGTAAGTTGTTTTTATCTATTTTTTGTTCATGTGTCGCGTAGCCAATTCTTTTAAATACTAAAGTTTGACCAATAGATGCATTGATTGAAAAATGACCATCACTATCAGTAGATACTGCTACAGAAGGTTTTTCTTTAATGGATACAGTGACACCATCGAGTGGGCTGCCTTCTGCAGACACATTTCCTATTATGGTTTGTTGGGTACGGTTGGTAATAGGCATCTCGACTACGCCATGTGTTGAGGCGTAAGTTGTTTGCGAAACTATCAACGCTAGCATTAATGCTGAGGTGATTGGGTAGAATTTCCCCAGGTACGGATTTTTGATTTTGTTCATCATATTATATTAATAGGTTTATAGAAAAAGAAAATATTATTTTCTATACCGTAATATTATATATAATATTATTTAAATATGAATAAAAAAAATAATCAAACGTTTGCGTAAGTTGCATAGCTTATTAATTTGCAAGCTTAAATTATGACGTTATTTGTTTGCTATTTATTGTTGAAGGGGATTTTTTTGATTCTGATCTTTAACTAAAGTGCAGGTGCGCCAAAAGATAGTATGTAACAATATTTTCCTGTATAAGTATTGTGTATTTCAAAAAAAACGCATATCTTTGCACTTCATTAAATAATTAAACAAATTATATAACAATGTACGCAATAGTAAATATAGCAGGGCAGCAATTTAAGGTTGCAAAAGACCAGTATCTTTTTGTACACCGTTTACAAGGAGAAGAAGGCGCTAGTATTGAATTTGACAATGTATTGTTGGCAGAAAATGATGGCAAATTCACTGTAGGTACACCAAGTGTCGCAGGTGCTAAAGTTTCAGCAACGATTTTGTCTCATTTGAAAGGTGATAAAGTTATCGTTTTCAAGAAAAAACGCCGTAAAGGTTACAAAAAGAAAAACGGTCACCGTCAACAATTCACTAAAATCCAGATCACTGGTATCAGTTTATAATCGAATTTTTTAATCTGACGAGAGTCATAAATTAAGATAAAGAAATGGCACATAAAAAAGGTGCGGGTAGTTCTAAGAACGGCCGTGAGTCACACAGTAAGAGATTAGGTATTAAAATTTTCGGTGGTCAACAAGCTATTGCTGGTAACATCATCGTTCGTCAACGTGGTACTGTACACAACCCTGACGCTAACGTAGGTATTGGTAAAGACCATACTTTATATGCTTTAGTAGAAGGTACTGTAGTATTCCGCAAAAAAGCGAATAACAAATCTTACGTTTCAGTAGTTGCTGCTGAGCAAAACTAAGGTTTACCTAACGATAATCGAAAGCCGCTGAGTTTCTTAGCGGCTTTTCTTGTTGAATTATTATTCTATACAAGAAAAGTATAGGAGGATAATTTGGTATACCCTAATACGGGTATACAAGTATGTCACATCATGAGTGATGAAGTGACAATTTTTAAAAAGTAAAGAAAGCTTTAAAGCTGCAATAGGTGACTATAAATGCAAGTGGTTATTCTTTACACATTAAACTGCTTTAATTTTATATATGACAACTTTTAAAGATTTAAAAGTAAGTGCACCTATTTTGGCGGCATTAGAGAAATTGGGTTATGAGAATCCTACACCAATTCAAGAGCAAGCTATTCCTGAAGTATTAAAAGGAAAAGATATATTGGGATGTGCACAAACAGGTACCGGTAAAACTGCCGCATTTGCTATTCCTATTCTTCAGTTATTAAACAACTTCAAGCCTAAAGATCACAAAAGAGGATCAATCCGTACATTGATATTGACGCCGACGCGTGAGTTGGCCATTCAGATCGGAGAGTCTTTCCGTGACTATGGTGAAAATTTGAAGTTGAAACACAGCGTTATCTTTGGTGGTGTCAATCAATTTAGTCAAGTGCAAACATTGCGTCAGGGTGTTGATATTTTGATCGCTACACCAGGAAGGTTATTAGATTTAGTAAACCAAAAGATCGTATGGCTGGATAAGATTGAGATTCTTGTATTGGACGAGGCTGATAGAATGTTGGATATGGGTTTCATTCACGATGTTAAGCGTGTGTTGAAGCTTATTCCCGAGCGTCGTCAAACCTTATTTTTCTCGGCTACAATGCCTAAAGATATTCAAGCTTTAGCTGATAATATCTTAAGTAATCCTGCCAAAGTAGAAGTAACACCAGCATCAACTACAGCAGAGACTATTCAACAGACTTTATATTATATTGAGAAAGCGAATAAGAATAAAGCATTATTGAATTTGCTTGCTTCAGAAGTTGATGAGTCTGTATTGGTATTTACACGTACCAAACATGGTGCAGATCGCTTAGTTAAGTTTTTAGATAAAAATAATATTACATCTGCAGCCATTCACGGTAACAAGTCTCAAAATGCACGTCAGCGTGCCTTAGAGGATTTTAAAGCAAAATCTATTAAGGTACTTGTGGCGACAGATATCGCCGCGCGTGGTATTGACATAGACTTGTTGAAATACGTGATCAACTATGAGTTGCCCAATATGCCGGAGTCGTATGTACACCGTATCGGTAGATCGGGTAGAGCTGGAGCTGAGGGTTTTGCGATTTCATTCTGTGATGTAGAAGAGATTCCTTATATCAAGGATATACAATATACTATAGGCTTTGAATTACCTGTAAAGGTGATGAGTGGTTTGAGTATGTCTCCACAATTTTTGGAAAGAGCGAAGGCTGATTCTTCGAAGCCAAAAGCTAAGGGCAAAGGCAAGGGAAAAGGGGAGGAAGCTACTTCTGGTAAGCCTGACCTAAGACACAAAAAACAAATAGATAAAAATAAAGAACGTAAATCTGGTTCTAGCAGCAGTTGGAGCAACAGATCATCTGGTAAATCAAGTGCTTCTTCAGGAGGCAGATCATCTGCTAGTTCGGAAGGAAGAAGCCGTTCTCGTAGAGGATAATCTATTGTTGAATATTAACAATGCCCCAAGAGTAAATCACTTTTTGGGGCTTTTTTATGTGTTGCCGTTTCGATTTATTCACTACAGCTTTTAGGGCAACTAAGAAAATATTAGTATTTTTAGTAAATAAATAATATGTACACAAAATGATAGCCAAGAACAAACTATTTATTACACTGATTACTTCCTTTGTATATTTATCCTCCTGTACAGATAATAAATCTACTAGTCAGTATGCTATAGATGCGGATACTATTACAAAAATAGTATTGTCAGCGGATTTAGCTAAGCATATTATTTCGTTGCCTACACATTGTTTAGAAGTAGAGTACCCCAATAAATTGGGACAAGTATTGGGCTCTGATGCTGATTTGAAGACGCCTAAAGCATTAAGGCCTATATTTTATGGTTGCTTTGATTGGCATTCCTCCGTTCATGGTTATTGGTCTATTGTAGAGCTTTTGCAACAATTTCCAAATCTAGATAAAGACGCTGCTATCAGAACGTTGTTGAATCAGCATATTACACCTGATAATGTAGCTATAGAAAAAGCTTTTTTTGAAGATCCAAATAACCTTTCCTTTGAGCGTACCTATGGCTGGGCTTGGTTGTTCAAATTACAAGAAAGCCTTGGCAATTGGGATGATACTGATGCTAAGCGATGGAGGAATGATTTACAACCATTAGTTGATCTTTTGGTGGATCGCTATATAGAATATTTACCCAAATTAGTTTATCCAATACGTGCTGGTCAGCATGACAATTCCGCATTTGGATTATCCTTATCCTTGGATTACGCAAGAGCGGTTGGCAACAAAAAGTTTGAAAACGCAATTGTAGAGCACGGAAAACGCTTATTTAGTAACGATATCAATTGTGATCTTGCATATGAACCTAGTGGATATGATTTTATATCTCCTTGCTTAGAGGAAGCTTATTTCATGTCTAAGATCATGGAAGGCCAAGAATATGATATCTGGTTAAATAAGTTTATGGCGCCAATATTTGATAAAGGATTTGTCCTTAAGCCGGCTGTAGTGAAGGATCGTACAGATGGTAAATTAGTGCATCTTGATGGTTTAAACTATAGTAGAGCAGCTTGCTTATATGGGATATCACAAAAAAGTGAGTTAGATTTAGGGCACTTACGTAAGATTGCTGATGATCACCTTCAGTTTTCGTTAGCTAATTTGTCTGCTCAAGATGATTATATGGGATCACATTGGTTGGGAACATTTGCATTGTATGCCTTGAAGCATGCTCAATAGCATTTTTTATACTAAAAAAGCTGAGTCTCTCACAACCTCAGCTTTTTTTGGCAAAAGAATTTAAAATTTAATTGAAATATTTACAGAAATCAAAATGTTATTGGTATTAAAGCATTCTGTTCTAATCGAACAGGTACTGATTTGACAGACGTAAATCCATCTTCTTTACTTATAATCTTAGAAAGATCTACTCCTTTTTTAGAAAAAGCCGCTAAAATAGCAGTTCGAAATGTTGCTTTTGTAGAGCCCCAACCATTACCTTTTACGGTCTCGTTGTTTAGTTCGATTAATTCTTCCAAAGAATAAGAGGTGAACTTTTCTAATAAATGTTGGTACAAATGAATTGTTGTTGACATACAATTTAAAAATTTAAAATGTTAAACCATAAATTGTATTCAGAAGTTTTTGGGAGAGTCGGTCAATTAGAAGACTTTTATTTTGGCTCTACACCCGTATCTTTTTACCACCGCGGTGTCCTTCACTCGGTTGGTATTGCTCATGCAATTCTGAATACTCTACAAATATAGTAGACATTTTGTTCTTTCCAAAATATTTATCTAAAAATATTTTAATTACCTGTATTTATGTTTATTAATTGTTAAAATTTTAATTAAAAGTTAATATTTTATAGTTATATTGTTAAAGCAATTTAAAATTACTTCTGGTAAATGTTTGATTTAACACAATCGTTAAATGTGCTAATTTATTAAAATTATTCATTCTTAAAGCTAAAGATATATGAAGGTTAAGAGAAAATACATTCCCGTACAATTTATTAGAATTGATTTAAATATGGAAGATTCTTTGGCTGCAGGATCTGCGGAGGTATCTGGTGGTACATCTTTTAATAATTTTAGCCCTGATGTACAAGAATGGGAGATCGAAACACCGGGCACTTCTGATAGAGGGGATTTATAATTCTTTAAAAACAAATCTTTAGATATGATAAATAGTCTGATAAATAGGGGGGGCATGAATTATATTTCGTGTACAATAATGATATTATTATTCACTCCTTTTCATAGTTGTAATAAAGAAAAAGGTAATAATTCTGTAGAGGGGATGGACGAGGACGGGAGAACAACTATTGTCGTCACTGTCCTTGGTATAAAGGATGATAATATAGTTCTAAATGCCAATAGAATGGGGAGCGCTATAGGCAGTGCCCATGATGATATTGGTGAAATAATAAGCCATGAGGAGGGATTTGATTCTCGAATTAGCGTCGGGGATATGGAGTCAATTGCTACGCATAAAATCTTTGCTAAAAATGAGATTACAGGTAAATCAGAGTTTCTAAAAGCGACTAAGATGGAGGATGATATAGTGTATCATTTACTTATTTATAAAGCCGCCGATAATTCAATTGCCTACAATAGGAAGATGAAGTCCGGAGAACAAATAAAATTGGTAGTAGATGCAGGGGTGATTTATAATTGGATCGCTTATTCTTATAATACAAATGTACCTGCTGATTTACCTATTCCGACTAATGCCGGAACTAGTGGGTTTATGCCTGCAGATGTTAAAGTACCTATTGGTAATAATACAGACTTTTTGTTTGACTCAGGTAACATAACTCCAATAGCACTGGTTAATACGCCATTGGGTATTTTTTTTGAACATAAAACCGCACGAATTGCGGTAGAGTTAAATACCATGGGGATGTTTGCAGATATTAAAGAAGCTGAAATAGAAGTCTCACAATTGAAAACTGGAGTTTTTGACTTAATAAGCGGTGCTAGAACCGGAATATTAAGTGATGTACCAGCCATTACCACCTCAAAATTTGAACGTGCTGCTGATTCTAATTATGATGATCGTCAAGTAGCTTATTTTTATACTGCTGATGAAACTACCTTAGCTAATTTAACTGTTGTATTGAAATCATTGACGATTGGACTGGATGCTTATGCTGTTGATAATGGTTCTCCTACTCGTGTTTTTGGAGATTTATCAACGGCGTTTAATTCTGCTAATTTTAAGCCCATCATTGGTAGAAGTAAACTTTTTAAAATTGATCTTATTGAATCTCCTGTTACGACGAGAGGTACTGCAAATTTCTTAGGTGCTTCTTGTTGTGAGGTTATAACAAAATGGGCGCGTGCCAATTTGTATTACGTAGAAGGACATAATCCTTACCGCTTTCAACATATCAATCATCAGACAACGGAACCAAATACCTATTTTTCTGTAGGTAGTGTCCTGCCAAGTATATTCGCAGCTTCAGAAGCTATAGCTGATCCATGCGAATTAGTCTATCCTGAGAACACTTGGAGAACGGCAAATTCAAGTGATTATAATGTGTTAGTAGGCGGCATCGCTTCAACTATTTTGTATTCTTATCCAGGGTTAATCCCTAATCGTGTTGCTAACCAGTATATTGAATATCCTGTTACGAGTCCAGCTGTGCCCCAATATCCGCACAACAATTTACGTTTTAATTATAATGGATCTGCAATAGCAGTAGCACTAGTCGAAGGATTAGTTCAGTTAAGTCTGTTGAACTCTACTGGTATAGCTAGTATTTGGACGAACTCTAAATCACTAGATTTATTAAGTATACTCGACCTAGGGCATAATTATTATTATGGAACTGCGTCTACTCAGGGGGTGACATTGGAATTGTTATCTATTAATTTACTAGGAAGTGTTAATGTTATTAATTCGGGTTTTAGGAATATACGCTGTGTAAGACAATAACTATTTTAGGCATTAATATAAATAATGATTATGTCGATGCGCTTGGTGATAATTTTATTCTGACAGTTTGTGTATGTTATGCTGTCAAATTGTCCTAGTAAATACCTTTGGAACGTTGCTTGATATATGCTTAATGTTATTAATTATTAAAACTAAGTATTAAAATATATGAGCACAGAAAAAGGTACTATTTCGATCCATACCGAGAATATATTTCCGGTTATCAAAAAATTCCTTTACTCGGATAATGAAATTTTCTTACGTGAATTAGTTTCCAATGCAGTAGATGCTTCACAGAAAATCAAAAGACTTTCATCTTTAGGGCAATACAATGGTGAAGTAGGTGATTTGCTTGTTGATGTAAAATTTGATGAAGCAGCTAAAACCATAACCATTTCTGATAATGGTATTGGTATGACTGCAGAAGAAATAAAAAAATATATCAATCAAATTGCATTCTCTGGCGCTACAGAGTTTATGGAGAAATTTAAAGAAGCAAACGACGCTAATGAGATCATCGGTCGTTTTGGTCTAGGTTTCTATTCTGCATTTATGGTAGCGGATACGGTAGAGATTGATTCTTTGTCATATCAAGAGGGTTCTGAGCCTGCACATTGGACTTGTGATGGTAGTACATCTTATGAAATCTCTACGGGAACACGTACTACACGTGGAACGGATATCATCTTGCATATCAATGATGAATCAGCAGAATTTTTGAGTAAAGCAAGGTTACAAGAGATTCTAGACAAATATGCTAAGTTCTTACCTGTATCAGTTCGTTTTGGTACAAAGACTACATCAGAGCCTGATGGTGAAGATGAAGAAGGTAAGCCTAAATACAAATCTGTAGAGGTAGATAATATCATCAATAATACGAATCCTGCATGGACCAAAGCACCGTCCGAATTGAAAGATGAAGATTATTTAGCTTTTTACCGTGAGCTTTATCCTTATTCAATGGATGAGCCATTGTTTTGGATTCACCTTAATGTAGACTATCCTTTCAATTTGACGGGTATATTATATTTCCCTAAGATCAAAAATGAACTTGAAATCCAACGCAATAAAATCAAGTTGTATTCGCGTCAGGTATTTATTACAGATGAGGTAAAAGATATTGTTCCTGAATATTTGATGTTATTACATGGTGTTATTGACTCGCCAGATATTCCATTGAATGTGTCGCGTTCTTTCTTACAAGCGGATGGTAATGTTAAGAAAATTAGTAATTATATCACTAAAAAAGTAGCTGATAAACTGCAAGAGATCTTCAAAACTGATCGTAAAGGATTTGATGAAAAGTGGAATGATATCGGTTTATTTATCAAATATGGTATGCTGAGCGATGAGAAATTTGCGGAGAAGGCAAATGATTTTTGTTTAGTTAAAAATACCAAAAATGAAAGCTTTACTTTTAAAGAATACTACGAGAAAGTAAGAGATATCCAAGTAGATAAAGATGCTAATGTAGTATATCTATATGCTTCAGATGCTGCGCAACAAGATGGTTTTATCCAAACAGCTAATAACAAAGGATATGATGTATTGGTATTGGATGGCCCATTAGATACACACTTCACATCGTATTTAGAGCAAAAAGGTGGTGAGAAGATCCAATTGAAACGCGTGGATTCTGATGTTATTGATCGCTTGATTCAAAAAGACGAAAAAATCGAATTGGTATTGTCTGAAGAAGAAAGTAAAAAAGCGTCAGATTTATTCCAAAAAGCAATCGATAGAGCTGATATGAAGGTCGAAGTGGAAGCACTAAGTGTAGACGAATTACCTGTTTCTGTGACTTTAGATGAGTTTATGCGTCGTATGAAGGATATGGCTAAGACTGGAGGTGGTATGGGCTTTTATGGCAACCTACCAGACAATTATAAAGTGGCTGTTAATGGTAACCATCCGCTGATAAAACGTATCTTAGATAGTAGCGATGAAGAGGCTCAAAAATTAGCTAAGCAAGCTTTTGATTTAGCTTTATTATCGAGAGGATTGTTGACAGGAGCAGATTTGACATCTTTTGTGAAGCGTAGCGTAGAGATGATTTAATAAAATAAAAAATAATTCCTTAATCCTCATTATGTTAATTCATGATGAGGATTTTTTCTTTTAAAATATTTGGAGTAAATCAATAATTATTCTACTTTTGTATCACAATCACGGTAGGTATAGCTCAGTTGGTTAGAGCATCGGTTTGTGGTACCGAGGGTCGTCGGTTCGAGCCCGATTACTTACCCAAAAAGCTTCTCATTTTTGAGAAGCTTTTTTAGTTATTATTAACCTAAACCAAAACTACTTTTATGAAATTGAAAATCGTGGATTATCTCAAAGGATATTCTATTTTTACTATTGTAATTTTTCATTTATTGCAATTTTTTCCTTTGCAGGGATTTGGTGCTAAACTTATATCTTTTGGAGGGGCTGGTATTCATGTATTCATATTATGTTCAGGTTTTGGGCTGTATCTTTCGCAATTAAAGAAGCCTCTTAAATATATTGAATTTATAAAAAAACGTTTTCTAAAAATCTATATTCCTTATATTATTATTGTTTTAATCACAGCTTTATTTCCTTCTCTATATGAGCATAGTGATCGTATAACGGCTATATTTAGTCATGTATTTCTATTTAAGATGTTCAACGAAAGATGGATGACTTCATTAGGATATCAATTTTGGTTTATATCTACAATTTTGCAATTTTATCTTCTTTTCCCTATTTTAATCAATTTTGTGAAGCGCTTTCAATGGAAAAGTGTTCTAATTTCGGTTGTTATAAGTTTATTGTGGAGTACAATAGTTGCGATTATAGGAGAATCAGATAACCGTATTTGGAATAGTTTTTTTATACAGTATTTATGGCAATTTGTATTAGGGATGATGATAGCAGTAAAGTATAAAGAGAATCCAGATTTTATTAAAATACCTTCAGTAAAATATTTGTTAATTTCTCTTGTCCTTGGCTTAACTTTGGTTGGGTATACAGGTATAAAGGGTGGAATATTGAAGTTGTATAATGATATTCCATCATTAATGGGCTATCTTAGTTTAGCTTTGTTGCTTTATTTGTTAGGTAACCATCTAAAATGGATACATAGTATATTTATTTACATTAATAAATATTCATATGAATGGTATTTGGTACATATGTTGGTATTTATAATTGTATTTAACTCGATATCCTCCTATGTAGGTATACCGATTTCTGGAGCACTAGCTTTAATCATTAGTTTTTTACTGGGTATTCTTTACCACAAATTATTGCAAAAATATCTCTTCTCTAAAATAGGGTAGTTTAATGGAGGGGGGTGAAATAGCAGTTTCTTGTATTTTATAGCTTTCTTTAGCTCAATTATTTATTTTTATTTCAGAATCAATCTACTGTTGGATATTTTGATTTTTTTATCATTCTGTTAGTTGTTTTTATCGTAAAGAGGTAGTTGTTGTCATTAGGTTTGCTAATTGAAGCTCCATTATTCCGATTTTTCGACTACTTTCTTAGGTTAATGTGCATAGCTATCAAGCCGAACTCCACGGCTGGTTTCTCTTGTCCCTTCATAGTGAATTGCGTAAACTTGCTATTGCTTTTTATCTACACAAATGCATCTTTAACTTGTACGGGTGGCTTGCTTAGGTGTTAGAGGCCTTCTTATGATAGCAGTCTATCCATTATAATAGAGGTATTTTTTTGCTTAAAAATGACTGACGATGTTGGTAATGGTTAAGTGAGCTAGTAAAATAACGGAATTATCTATTCTCTTACAATAAGTGTATGAAAATAGCTATCGGATCTACAGATGCCCTCGTATTACACAGGAACTGAAGAGGAAAATAAACTGGCGCTCAGATCCTATAAAGCACGTTTAATGAAGAAACTTTAACTTCAGAAGTAAGTCCTGTGGAAATAATAAGTTCACCAGTGATACAAATCATCCAGTGGCTTATTACCACCTTCGAAGTGATTTTTCAATTAAGTTACAATCCTTGCCAGAAGGTATCTAACTTTTTTGGAGCAGTGTATTTTTTGATAACTGGTATCTCTTTCTTAGACCTTTTTAGATAGCTCCATTTTTATTGGTATAATTATGTCATATGTTTATTTTTTGTGTTTGTATGACAATTATATTTTAGCAATCTCTTCTTCTTCCCAATTTATAACTTCACGAAGTACTAAAACATTATTATGAGTGGCATCTAGTGAGCTAATATAGTCCCAAATATTACCATCTACTTTTACCGGTTTACCATCTTGAAGGATATGAAAACCTTCATCAATCCATAATTCTATTTGTTGTTTTGTAATCATTTTTTCTTTTAAATATATTAATATTTTTAATTACGCTTATCAAAATTATGTCATAATCTAATAATGTCTAAACAATCTATATATGTATATCCGTGAATTTGAGTGCAATGTGAAAAAAAGTGCTTTTAATTTATTTTAAATGCGATAAACTCTTGTTTTTTTATAAAAGAAATACTACTTTTGTATCACAATCACGGTAGGTATAGCTCAGTTGGTTAGAGCATCGGTTTGTGGTACCGAGGGTCGTCGGTTCGAGCCCGATTACTTACCCAGATAAATAAAAAAAGCTTCTTAGAAATAAGAAGCTTTTTTTATTAGATTAGGCTCTTGCTGATTTAGAAATTCTGAATCAATCCCAAAAATATTTGCTTAAACACAACTTTCGGTATGATCCAATACTGGCTCAAAATCTATTTACTTTTTTACAAAAAAAAACAGAAATATTATTCAATTCAAACACAACTTGGATCATATTCAAAATCTGTGGACTAGGCAAATAATTTAGTTAATCTGAAAAGGAAAAAATTGATATCAGCTACCCCTCTAAACTGACTTCTGAATGCTTTTATTTTAGCATTGAAGGACTCTGCTGAAGCGTTGGTACTTTTATTATCAAAGTAGTTTAGGATCTTTTTATGATGGATATTTATTGTTCTAGATACAGTATTGAATGACTTGAATCCTGATTGTTCTACCTTATTCACCCATTTAGCTAGTCTTGTGGTTCCGTAGAGCTTATCAATTGATGTGTTGAATATCCACGAAAGTTCCTGTGATAAGCGGTATGCTTTTTCAATATCTGAATAGCGTTCAAATAATAATTTAGCTCTTTCTTTTTGTTCGCAAGTCCACTTATACTCGCTTTTATAGAGTAAATATCGGCTTCTTGCAAGAAGCTGTTTTACAGTGTCACTATTAGCAAGAACTTCTGGATAATAAGTTTCTTTTTTCTTACGCGCTTGTTCAATTGCTTGGTTTTCATCATCTATAGCTTGCCATCGATGTTTTATTCGGATTTCTTGGAGTGCTTCGCTAGCCAATTGTTGTACATGGAAACGATCTATTACTTGCACTGCATTGGGAAAACAACACTTCGCGATCAAACCCATGTTTCCTGCTAAATCAAGCGTGATTTCGGTTACTTTTTTACGTTTTCGTAATGGAATTTGTTGAAGAAAAGGGATGATTACTTCTGATTTTGTTCCGCTTATTATAGCTACAATTGTACCTTTTTTACCTTGTGACTCCTTATTGGTGATCACAGTATAGAGCTCTC
>NZ_JADEYQ010000052.1 GCF_022627575.1 Sphingobacterium rhinopitheci | reverse complement strand
ATTGTATTCTTTTGGAATAATATGTTTTCAAAACAAAGTAAAGAAGCTTTTCAAACAATAAGTGAAAATCTATATAAACGAAAAGATAATGTATTTATTAATCTTATATTAATAAATACAGATATTCCATATATTGATTTTTTTAAAACCTCAAAAAAAACATCAAACAAACAAATGCCCTGATCTCCGCTATCAAGATAGCTTCGAATAGGGCATTTGTTTGTTTATCTCTCGAAAACATATCCGAGAAATAATCAAACAATTTTAAAAAACTTGAATATGGGATACGCAGTTTTTCACGCAACAAAAGGAAGTGGAGGAGGGGGCAAACTCGGCGCCCACATTGATCGAGATAAAACTCAAAAGCAAACGTTCAAATCTGCCGATCCCGAAAGGGAGCATCTGAATAAAGATTTAATCAATAATCGTTATTCAACAATGAAATTACCCGATGCTATCAATGCACGAATAAAAGAGGGCTACAAGGGTAAAACAGCTATTCGGAAAGATGCTGTAAAATTCATTCCTATGGTGATGACTGGAAGTCACGAAGAAATGAAAGATATTTTCAAAAGCTCTGAAAAGGCTAATGCGTGGGTAAAAGCAAATTATGACTTTGTTTGTAAAGAGTTTGGAAAAGAAAACATAGTTCGCTTTACACTTCATTTAGACGAAAAAAAACCACA
Organism: Sphingobacterium rhinopitheci; assembly: GCF_022627575.1. GTDB lineage: Bacteria > Bacteroidota > Bacteroidia > Sphingobacteriales > Sphingobacteriaceae > Sphingobacterium > Sphingobacterium rhinopitheci. The sequence goes on along the minus strand of NZ_JADEYQ010000052.1, from coordinate 1,191 downwards.
CATACACGCAGTAGTTGTGCCTTTGACCGATGACGGACGTTTATCCGCAAAAGAGCGTTTTGGAAATCGCAATGACCTTTCAGACCGTCAAACTCGTTATGCTGAACAAATGTCTCCATTTGTACTAAAAAATATAAGTACACATATACCTTATGGGAAAATTACAGCTATAGTTGGAGCTAGTGGTAGTGGAAAAACAACATTACTTAAAATTTTATTAAAAATATACCCCATATGCAAAGGTGAAATATCATACCATGGAAATAATATCTCAATATTATCACCAAAAAGTATAAGAGAAAATAGTTGAATAGTAATGCAAGATGGTTATATTTTTTCCGATTCAATATTACAAAACATTATAATGGGCGATCCAGACTTTAATATAACTAAATTTAATAAAGCAATTGAGGTTGCCAACATAAAAGTATATATAAATTCTCTTCCATTAGGTTATAATACAAAAATTGGTCTCAATGGAAATAATATGTCTGGAGGTCAAATTCAGAGAATATTAATTGCTCGTGCCGTTTACAAAGACCCATGTTTTATTTTCTTTGATGAAGCTACTTCTGCACTGGATGCTAAAAACGAAAGAATAATACACAATAATCTACAAAATTTCTTTAAAGGAAAAACTGTGATAATTATAGCCCACCGTCTTTCGACTGTTAAAAATGCAGACAATATTATAGTTTTAAAAAATGGGGAAATAATTGAATCTGGTAAACATGCAAGTTTGATACACAAAAAAGGGGAGTATTATGACCTTATAAAAAATCAACTGGAATTAGGTAAATAATTTATATTATGATAATTAAAAAAAAAATATTATTAATATTGTTATTAGCATTATCAATCAAAATGCTAATAGCTCAACATAAATCATATACAATAAAAGGATCTATATTTAAAAATAGTATAAGCCTTATAGCCCCCCCATCAGCTAGTCTTATAAGCGGCAAAGCTACATATAAAGCAATGTTTTCAAATAAAGAATTTAATTTTTCTAACGTTGATTCTGGGCATTATATATTAACAATTAAATCTATTGGATTTAAAACTTATAAACAAGAAATTTATATTAATCAAGACACTATCCTAAAAGAAATAATCCAAGAAACAGACACTTTATCTATTGAGGAAGTGTATATTAAAAATAATAAAAAACTATTACAAAGAACACCAAAT
>NZ_JADEYQ010000051.1 GCF_022627575.1 Sphingobacterium rhinopitheci | reverse complement strand
TGTGGAGAATATCGGAGTCGAACCGATGACCCCCTGCGTGCAAGGCAGGTGCTCTAGCCAGCTGAGCTAATTCCCCGTATATTTCGTAGTCCCGAGCAGATTTGAACTGCTGACCCCTACATTATCAGTGTAGTGCTCTAACCAACTGAGCTACGGGACTAGCTTATCATTCATCTCTTATCGTTTCCACGCCTTTTATAGGGTGGGCACTTTCTTCAAATGTCTTTTCTCTCTTCTTATAATCATGTATATAGCGTAACGAGTCTCAATCTGAAACTCTAGAAAGGAGGTATTCCAGCCGCACCTTCCGGTACGGCTACCTTGTTACGACTTAGCCCCAATTATCGGTTTTACCCTAACACGCTCCTTGCGGTTACATGCTTTAGGCACCCCCAACTTTCATGGCTTGACGGGCGGTGTGTACAAGGCCCGGGAACGTATTCACCGCGTCATTGCTGATACGCGATTACTAGCGAATCCAACTTCATGGGGTCGAGTTGCAGACCCCAATCCGAACTGTGAATGGCTTTTCGAGATTAGCATCACATTGCTGTGTAGCTGCCCGCTGTACCATCCATTGTAGCACGTGTGTAGCCCCGGACGTAAGGGCCATGATGACTTGACGTCGTCCCCACCTTCCTCACTGCTTACGCAGGCAGTCTGTTTAGAGTCCCCATCATTACATGCTGGCAACTAAACATAGGGGTTGCGCTCGTTGCGGGACTTAACCCAACACCTCACGGCACGAGCTGACGACAGCCATGCAGCACCTAGTTTCGTGTCCCGAAGGACTGATCCGTCTCTGGATCATTCACTAACTTTCAAGCCCGGGTAAGGTTCCTCGCGTATCATCGAATTAAACCACATGCTCCTCCGCTTGTGCGGGCCCCCGTCAATTCCTTTGAGTTTCACCCTTGCGGGCGTACTCCCCAGGTGGATAACTTAACGCTTTCGCTAAGACGCTAACTGTATATCGCTAACATCGAGTTATCATCGTTTAGGGCGTGGACTACCAGGGTATCTAATCCTGTTTGATCCCCACGCTTTCGTGCATCAGCGTCAATATTGACTTAGACAGCTGCCTTCGCAATCGGTGTTCTGAGACATATCTAAGCATTTCACCGCTACTTGTCTCATTCCGCCATCTTCAATCACATTCAAGCTTAACAGTATCAAAGGCACTGCGACAGTTAAGCTGCCGTCTTTCACCTCTGACTTATTAAGCCGCCTACGCACCCTTTAAACCCAATAAATCCGGATAACGCTTGGATCCTCCGTATTACCGCGGCTGCTGGCACGGAGTTAGCCGATCCTTATTCTTCTGGTACATTCAGCTTACTACACGTAGTAAGGTTTATTCCCAGACAAAAGCAGTTTACAACCCATAGGGCAGTCATCCTGCACGCGGCATGGCTGGTTCAGAGTTGCCTCCATTGACCAATATTCCTTACTGCTGCCTCCCGTAGGAGTCTGGTCCGTGTCTCAGTACCAGTGTGGGGGATTCTCCTCTCAGAGCCCCTAGACATCGTAGCCTTGGTAAGCCGTTACCTTACCAACTAGCTAATGTCACGCGAGCCCATCCATATCCTATAAATATTTAAATGTGGTAACATGCGTTACTACATTGTTATGCGGTGTTAATCCGAATTTCTTCGGGCTATCCCCCTGATATGGGTAGGTTGCTCACGCGTTACGCACCCGTGCGCCACTCTCACCAGTTTGTAGCAAGCTACTCCCTGGATCCCGTCCGACTTGCATGTATTAGGCCTGCCGCTAGCGTTCATCCTGAGCCAGGATCAAACTCTCCATTGTAAAATGAAGTTTGACTCTAACTATTTATAAAAAATAGAATTGTCTTATTAATATCTATTCAGTATTGACTAAGGTTGATTTGTTATTGCTAACTTTTAAAGTTAAATTGTAACTTTCGTTTCTCAACTACTCATTACGCTACATGATCATTTTCTTAAAGAACTTTCTTCGCATCCGCATCGCGCTTCTGCTTATATTTCGAGCATTACTGCTGTACTTATC
>NZ_JADEYQ010000050.1 GCF_022627575.1 Sphingobacterium rhinopitheci | reverse complement strand
GACGCCAACAGAATTCCTGTTGAAATATGGAAAACTCTCTGAGTTTCCAACATTCCAACAGGATAACAATAGCAATTCTGATTGGAATTCTTTAGTTTTGAATGTAGCTAGTTAGGGTAAGATTACATCATCAATATTACATAAATAAAAAACAATTTTAAGTAAAAATCTATGTTGTCAGTAAGTAATTTAGAAATTCCAACTATTATTGCACCATTAAAAGCGATTAATGCAATATTTTTTGATTCTCCAAATTTTAACATTTCAAATGCGTGATTATATTGTTTTTCTAAATAATCAATGGTTTTCATTTATGTAAAGTTTTTTTAGGATTACGGCTAACGGGCCGCGGCTTGGCGATAGTGGCGGATGAGAAAGCCATAACTTCCAATTTTGCACTAACTTAAGCAACAGCTTTTTATTATTTACTAAATTATGAAAAAAGGAAATATAAAAAGCTGTTACGGCTAAAAATGCACGAACTTTCAATATTTCCCTTAAACCGCCATTTCGCCAAACCGATGTTATATGATGTGCTTGTTTTAAAGTGAATTTTTATAAAGTTCATCTACGTTAATTAGCTTTGTTCCTAAAAGATTTTCAGCGTCTTTTGGAGCATTTTCGATTTGAGATTTCGTGAGACTTTTTTCAAGTTCTTTTATTTCTTTTATAACCTCTTCTTGTTTTATAATACTAAAGTCAACTTTATATTCATTGTATATTAAATACCATAAATAACTTTGATAAATATCTTTTTCAAAATATTCACCATTTTTATAAAAATTAGCAAGCTCCAATCTTGCAGATGTAATATTTCCACTTTTTGAAAGATTCTCAGGATTTGGAAGTTTTGCTAATCTAATAATCCATTCTTTAAATTTCGAAATATCTGATTTTACTCCGTTGCCGATTAAATAACAATTCACAACATTCCACATACACGTTGCGTCATTATTGTTTGCACATTTCAGTGCGTATTCAAAAGCTTTTTCAGAGTTTTGTTCAATTCCTTGACCATTTCCATATGCCATCATCATTGCATAATGTCCGTCATTAAATCCGTTATCAGATGATTTTGAATACCATTTAATAGCATCTTGTTCATTTTTTTGAATTCCAATTCCTTCCTGTAAAAAGATAGCATAATTATATTGAGCTTCTGGATTTCCTAATTCAGCGGACTTTTTCACTAATGGAAGTGCTTCTTCAAATTTTCTTTCTTGGATTAATTGTTTGGATTTTAAATTCAGTTCTTCTGCTGATTGAGCAAAAGTGAAACTTGAAATAAAAAGTGGAAATAATAATATAGTGATTTTGTTCATTTGCGCAATTTAGGGAAGCATATCATATAACAACTTGTTTAGCGAAACGAATATACAAAAAGTTTCGCCAATCCATCTCTATATGCGTATTTCGGTAAATAAACAAAAAAAACACATAAGACACTATAAAACAAGAACTTAAAAATTAAAAAATATTGCATCACGAAACTGTTTTGCGTTATTCTGAATAAATACAATAATATAAAGCGAAGTATCTTATTTCGCAATTATAAAACCGTATTAATTATTTTAAAGACTTCTTCCTAACAATTACACATAAAACACTATTTACAACATATTGACATCGTGATTTCTAGGAAAATAACAGTGCTAAATAGGCAGGAAATGCATATAAAACAAAAAAGCTTAATCTTGCGATTAAGCTTTTGTTGGCGGAGAGCGAGGGAGTGGTTTAGCCACACAGACCCCAAACGCAACCCTAAACCTTCATGAATCGAACCCACCCAACCCTTCTGGCTCGAATCTTATCGTGATTTCTATGAAAATAACAGTGCTAGATAGGCAGGAAATGCATATAAAACAAAAAAGCTTAATCTTGCGATTAAGCTTTTGTTGGCGGAGAGCGAGGGAGTGGTTTAGCCACACAGACCCCAAACGCAGCCCTAAACCTTCATGAATCGAACCCACCCAACCCTTCTGGCTCGAATCTTATCGTGATTTCTAGGAAAATAACAGTGCTAGATAGGCAGGAAATGCATATAAAACAAAAAAGCTTAATCTTGCGATT
>NZ_JADEYQ010000049.1 GCF_022627575.1 Sphingobacterium rhinopitheci | reverse complement strand
TCTAATTCACTAATTATTGATGTTTTTTGAACGCTACTATCCTTAATACTCATTTTTTCAACAGAATTTAAATATTCTGTTTCATTAAATGCATCCATCTTTTTTATACCATACATTTTATAAAAAATAGATTCACAAGATGTAAATAAAAAAAAGATGGATATTATAGTAATATATTTTTTCATTAATTAATATGAACTAAATCTACTACAACAGCTGTTGCATTTCCTTCATAAATACCAGGTTTTATTGCTAAATTAGGGGTTACTGGAACATATGAAGTAATAGGAAGATAATAGTCAGAAGTTAAACCTTCTCCTGATTCAATAGGATTGATAATCAGTTTATCTTCAATTAAAGTAATTTTCCAATCAGATTCTTCAAGAGGTTTTAAAGGTAATTCTTGTTCCATTGCGCCAAAAATTAAACAAATACCGGGTTTTCTATTACAATCAACACCAAACCCCCATTTTAACTTAGGCCATGCAACTAAATTTTCTTCTGCTTCTACTGATTTAGTAGAAAACTCAGTAGAAGCAACTTTATTTATTTTAGAATTTAAAGGAATATCATTTTTTGTAATCTTAGTCTTTAATAAAAACTCTTTATCTTTTCCTGTTGAAATTGCAGTTAATTCTTTTAAAGATAATGTCTCTTTTTCACTTTTAGTAATACTATTGTTTTCTTTATTACAACTTTGAGATAGAATAGTAATAGACAACGCTAATGTTGTTAATAGAAAGTTTTTTTTCATTTCTTTATGATTTAAAAATTAATTTAGTTAAAAATATGAAATAAAACGAATGTTTACTTCGTAATTCGAATTATTTTTTCTCTACTTCTTCTGTGTAAATCGTCAGCAAAAAGTGGACAAGTAGGTCTAAAGACATAATGAACGTTTTTTGAGACACATTGCTCCTTAAGAGAGAAAACTTAAATATCCAATTTTCTTTGATGATGTACACAACCCTAAAAATAAGGATTATACTGAGTATATGAAAAAGGCTGAAACTTGGTTGTCTAAAAATATGCCTAATTGGAAAGAACTTTTTTAATTTTATGAAATGGTGTTAAAGAAATTTTTCGGGTATTTTTGCGTTAAATCTATTCCTTTTTTAGATTACAGTTTTCTGAGAGGTTTTCAAACAGAGAATATATATTGTTCATATATAGACCTTGAACCAATCTCGGGTGTGTGTGGTACAATTTTATTAAGCGTGTACTCTTCAAACACAAAAGACGAAAAGCTTTTTGGTGATATTATTTGCTATCAGTTCAGTAAAAATGGCATGGATAAGTTTACTGTGGATTTCACTGAAGATGTTTGTATAGAAAGGCAAGATCTTCCATCTTTCAAATATATATCTGATAATGGAACAGCGTTTTATTTGTCGGAAGGGCGATATTTACTTATGTACGCAAATAAAGTTCAGGACCGTAACTCAATAGGTCACCTAAATTATTTTTTTATTCATAGTGCTACCCACATTAGGTTTAAAATCGTTTTAGAATACTATAAACATGAATACGGTATATCTGAGGAAGATCGAGAGAAGTTGTACGATATTATGTCAGAAATTATGAGTCACGATAAAATTGTACGTCATCAAACTAAATTGGACATTTAAGTTTACTTACTGAAGTAGATAAGTGTCTCAAAAAATGTTGGCTCTATAAGAGTTGCTTGTGATGAGTTTGACTTTAGTAGTTCGTAATATATTTTCACCTGATCTCTAAAAGTTAAAGCCATTTTCCCAGGAACTAAGGTGGAACCTATTATCGAGCAGTTGTTAAAAATACCGCGTAGACTAAGAGCTAAAGTTCAGGAAATCACCTTAGATATGGCTAATTCAATGAAAACTATCGCTCTTCGTTGTTTTCCTCAAGCTATACAAGTTACTGATCGATTCCATGTACAGAAACTCGCAATAGAGGCTCTTCAAGATATTCGAATTAAATATAGAAGGGAGGCTATAGATTTAGAAAATAATCAAATTAAAGAGGCTAAATCAAAAGGTAAACGCTTTATAGCTGAAGAGTTTAGCAATGGTGATTCTAGGAAATTATTATTAGCTAGAAGCAGATATTTGCTTTATAAGTCACCTAATAATTG
>NZ_JADEYQ010000048.1 GCF_022627575.1 Sphingobacterium rhinopitheci | reverse complement strand
CCTATGGCATCGCCACTAGATAAGATTTCTAGCTTTTCAGCTAAACTCCATTTCTTATATTTCATTATCTCAAATGTATTAATTTGAAATCTAAAATTTCACTCCGAACTTATTGGGGGCTAAATTAGCAGTTATTTACACTTAATGCTACGAAAAAATATCCCAAATAACTTGGAAGAAAAGCATTATTAGCATTTTCTACTTCTGTAATTGAACCTTTCGAAATATTAGAATTACCTAGAAAACTAGAAATTAAAAGACTAAAATATGTGAATATTATTGGGAGTAAAAAATAAACTAAATAAGAAACATAGTTAGGTAGAGAATTTAGTCTCTCGTGTAGGCTATTTAATGTAACCTCTTCTTTTATCAAAAAGATTACTATTATTAATGATGTTGCATTAAATGTCAGTAAAAGTCTATAGATGAAATTCATTGTTCTAGTAATTTACGGTATCTTGGTTAAAATTGCCTACAACGTTTTGGGGCTTTGCGAAGTAGCGGAGCTGTATCGAAGATACGAAAGCGGAGCTATTTTGCAAAGTCGTTTGTTGTTAGCAATCCGCTACGCGGATTGCTAACAACATTGTTTTTACACGAAACAAAATACAGAAAAACTTCGTGAAACAAAGCCTATATCCGCACTTCGGTAAATGATAGTCGAATATAATTAAAATTATGTAAATCAGATACTTAAATAATAAATAATTTGGGATAGCGAAGTTATTTACGGTAAATAAAAAATTAACGATATGGATAGCGAATCAATTATAAAAACCTTGTATAGTCGATTAACTACGCAACGGTATACAAATAATACGATAAGAGCATACACTTCCTATGCGCAACTTTTTCTAGAACATATGAAAAATCACCAAACACTTGTCGATATTCCAATTTCTGAAATTGAAGCATTTATTAATACAAAAGTAGATCACGATAAAATTAGTGCATCGTACCAACATTCGTTGGTTGGAGCAATAAAAAAGATATACGAATTGGTGAAACATCAAAAAATAGAACTAGATTATCTGTACCCCAAAAGAAACGAAACTAAGCTGCCCAATTTCTTTTCTCAAGATGAAGTGCGAAACATATTAAATGCTTGTGAAAACTTAAAACATAAAGCCATACTTACCACCATTTACAGCTGTGGCCTTCGACTATCCGAATTACTAAATATCAAAATTACAGATGTAAAATCAGACAGCGATCTACTATTTATTCGACAAAGCAAAGGCAATAAAGACCGTGTCATAGCTTTACCCAATAAGCTTATAATATTATTAAGAGAATATTATTTAGCCTATAAACCAAAAGTATATTTATTTAAAGGAGGCAAAGCTGGACAATACAGTGACCGTAATGTCCAGTTAACCTTAAAAAAAATCATGAAAAAAGTAGGCATTCTTTCAAAAGGAAGTGTACATACCCTACGCCATTCCATTATATTACTACTGAAATAATATTTAGCAGTTCCGAAAAAGGACGACCTCTTTCTGTATGGAGCTAAGAGCAGTGCAACTACAACCACTTGTGGCTTACAGTTAGCAGGAATAAGGATTTCCAGTCTTAGCGTGGGGTATTACCAGGGAGACCTAGGAAACCGCTATTGTAGTGGAGCGTCGCGGTAGCGAACATAAAGAAATAAGTCTTGACCTTTGCCCTACTTTCTGTCAAGAGAAAGTAGGATGCCCGCCTGGCATAGAAGGCAATAGTAGAACCCATATTATTAATAAACTGCCTTCAAAACACTCAACATTCCTAAGCCATTCCATTATATTACCACTGAAATATTTACCTAAACACAACTTTTATGCATGATCCGTGGCGGGATTGGCTCAGCCCCGCTATCCCCAAACACATACCTTGAGCCTCCACGGATCGAACCCAGGTTCTCATCATGCCACAAAAAAAAGAGTCCTAACTTTCGTTAGAACTCTTTTTGTCGGGGTGGCAGGATTCGAACCTACGACCTCCACATCCCAAATGTGGCGCGATACCGGGCTACGCTACACCCCGAAAAGGTATCCCCTTTTTTATTGTGATGCAAATATACATCGTTTTTCGTACTTATCAATACCTTTTTTCAAAATAGCTCTGTCTCAATCATATATTTTTTTAATCAGCCTCCACGGATCGAACCTAGGTTCTCATCATGCCACAAAAAAAAGAGTCCTAACTTTCGTTAGAACTCGGATCATATTCAAAATCTGTGGACTAGGCAAATAATTTAGTTAATCTGAAAAGGAAAAAATTGATATCAGCTACCCCTCTAAACTGACTTCTGAATGCTTTTATTTTAGCATTGAAGGACTCTGCTG
>NZ_JADEYQ010000047.1 GCF_022627575.1 Sphingobacterium rhinopitheci | reverse complement strand
ACTATAAAGAGTTCTTTGACATATTGAAAGAAAAAAAACACAAGAGAAGACAATAGTAGATTAATACTATCTATATGCTTGAGTTATTATTTCACCCCGGATGAATAAGCCGCAAAGAGATAATGATTAGTATAGGTAGAATATATATCAAAGCAACTCTATAGTAGCAAAAGGGCTATATGAGTGAAGAAAGTAAATAAGGGCACACGGGGGATGCCTAGGCTCTCAGAGGCGATGAAGGACGTGATAAGCTGCGATAAGCTTCGAGGATTGGCAAATGCGATTTGATTCGAAGATTTCCGAATGGGGCAACCTAGCATACTGAAGGTATGTTGTATAATACGCGAACGCGCCGAACTGAAACATCTAAGTAAGCGTAGGAGGAGAAAATAATAATGATTTCCCAAGTAGTGGCGAGCGAACGGGAAAGAGCCCAAACCCATATTGTTACGGCATTATGGGGGTTGTAGGACCACGACATTGTATTGTCGCTATGAACTGGAAGCAGGTGGGAAACTGCGCGATATGGGTGATAGCCCCGTACAGGTAAAGAATGACAGCATAGTGGTATCCTGAGTACCGCGGGACCGGAGAAATCCTGTGGGAATCCGCCAGCACCATCTGGCAAGGCTAAATACTCCTGAGAGACCGATAGTGAACTAGTACCGTGAGGGAAAGGTGAAAAGAACCCCGAACAGGGGAGTGAAAAGAACCTGAAACCGTGTGCTTACAAGCGGTTGGAGCGGATTAATTCTGTGACAGCGTGCCTTTTGCATAATGAGCCTACGAGTTACTCTTTGTTGGCAAGGTTAAGTCGTTCAGCGACGCAGCCGCAGCGAAAGCGAGTCTGAATAGGGCGTATAGTCAGCAGAGGTAGACGCGAAACCTTGTGATCTACCCTTGGGCAGGTTGAAGTTTGGGTAACACCAAATGGAGGACCGAACCGATAAACGTTGAAAAGTTTCCGGATGACCTGAGGGTAGGGGTGAAAGGCCAATCAAACTGGGAAATAGCTCGTACTCCCCGAAATGTTTTTAGGAACAGCGTCGGCATAGAGTCTTGTAGAGGTAGAGCTACCGATTGGGTGCGGGGGAGTCAAATCCTACCAAATCCAGACGAACTCCGAATGCTACAAGATATGGCCGGCAGTGAGGCTTTGGGTGCTAAGGTCCAAGGCCGAGAGGGAAAGAACCCAGACCATCAGCTAAGGTCCCAAAATGTAGTCTAAGTTGAACTAACGAGGTCCGGTTGCACAGACAGCTAGGATGTTGGCTTGGAAGCAGCCATTCATTTAAAGAGTGCGTAACAGCTCACTAGTCGAGCGACCGGGCGTGGATAATAAACGGGCATCAAGATTACTACCGAAGCTATGGATTCATACTGAAAGATGTATGTCTGGTAGGGGAGCATTCTATTAGGGGTGAAGCAGCATGGTGATGTGTTGTGGACTTAATAGAAAAGCAAATGTAGGCATAAGTAACGATAAGGCGGGTGAGAAACCCGCCCACCGAAAGACTAAGGTTTCCTGATCAACGCTAATCGGATCAGGGTTAGTCGGGGCCTAAGGCGCACCCGAAGGGGGAAAGCCGATGGACAACTGGTTAATATTCCAGTACTTTTTTTTACTGCGATGTGGTGACGGAGTAGTGACACTGCCGCGAACTGACGGAATAGTTCGTTAAAAGACGTAGGTATAGGGACCGTAGGCAAATCCGCGGACCCTGCTGAAATCCAATAGTACAGCAAAGCTTCGGCGGCGTTGATAGAGCAGGTAATCAGACTTCCAAGAAAACCCGCTAAGCTTCAGGTAAAGAAAACCCGTACCGTAAACCGACACAGGTAGTCGAGGAGAGAATCCTAAGGTGCTCGAGTGAATCATGGCTAAGGAACTCGGCAAAATGGCCCTGTAACTTCGGGAGAAGGGGCGCTGTCTCGCAAGAGCAGCCGCAGTGAAAAGGCCCAGGCGACTGTTTAGCAAAAACATATGGCTTTGCAAAATCGAAAGATGAGGTATAAGGCCTGACACCTGCCCGGTGCTGGAAGGTTAAGAGGGGATGTCATCGCAAGAGAAGCATTGAATCGAAGCCCCAGTAAACGGCGGCCGTAACTATAACGGTCCTAAGGTAGCGAAATTCCTTGTCGGGTAAGTTCCGACCTGCACGAATGGTGTAACGATCTGGGCGCTGTCTCAGCCATGAGCTCGGTGAAATTGTGGTATCGGTGAAGACGCCGATTACCCGCAACGGGACGGAAAGACCCCATGCACCTTCACTATAGCTTAACATTGAAATTGGGTACAGGATGTGTAGGATAGGCGGGAGATGTTGAAGTGGCTTCGCTAGGAGTCATGGAATCAACCTTGAAATACCGCCCTTTCTGTATTCGGTTTCTAACTCGATTAAGTCGAGGACATTGTTTGGTGGGTAGTTTGACTGGGGTGGTCGCCTCCAAAAAGGTAACGGAGGCTTTCAAAGGTAAGCTCAGTACGCTTGGTAACCGTACGTGGAGTGCAATGGCATAAGCTTGCTTGACTGTGAGACCAACAAGTCGACCAGGGTCGAAAGACGGACATAGTGATCCGGTGGTTCTGTATGGAAGGGCCATCGCTCAAAGGATAAAAGGTACGCTGGGGATAACAGGCTGATCTCCCCCAAGAGCTCATATCGACGGGGAGGTTTGGCACCTCGATGTCGGCTCGTCACATCCTGGGGCTGGAGAAGGTCCCAAGGGTTGGGCTGTTCGCCCATTAAAGTGGCACGCGAGCTGGGTTCAGAACGTCGCGAGACAGTTCGGTCCCTATCTGTTGTGGGCGTTGGAAGTTTGAGTGGATCTGTCCTTAGTACGAGAGGACCGGGATGGACTGACCGCTGGTGAACCAGTTATGCCGCCAGGTGTACGGCTGGGTAGCTACGTCGGGATTAGATAAGCGCTGAAAGCATCTAAGTGCGAAACTAGCCACGAGATGAGACTTCCTTACAAGGGTCGTAGAAGATGACTACGTTGATAGGCTATAAGTGTAAAGGTTGAGAGACCAAAGCTGAGTAGTACTAATAGCCCGAAGCTTTCCAAGCGGATAGACACTATTGTCTTCGTCTTATTGTTTTTTTTCTTTCAATAGTATGTCATAGTATAGAACTTAAAGATATTTGGGTGCCTATATCGGCGGTGTTCACCTCTTCCCATTCCGAACAGAGAAGTTAAGCCCGCCCGAGCCGATGGTATTGCCGTAACAGGTGGGAGAGTAGGTCGGTGCCTTTTTTTAAACAGAAGCCTTAGAGAAATCTAAGGCTTTTTGCGTTTATAGACTTT
>NZ_JADEYQ010000046.1 GCF_022627575.1 Sphingobacterium rhinopitheci | reverse complement strand
GAGAGCTCTATACTGTGATCACCAATAAGGAGTCACAAGGTAAAAAAGGTACAATTGTAGCTATAATAAGCGGAACAAAATCAGAAGTAATCATCCCTTTTCTTCAACAAATTCCATTACGAAAACGCAAAAAAGTAACCGAAATCACGCTTGATTTAGCAGGAAACATGGGTTTGATCGCGAAGTGCTGTTTTCCTAATGCAGTGCAAGTAATAGATCGTTTCCATGTACAACAATTGGCTAGCGAAGCACTCCAAGAAATCCGAATAAAACATCGATGGCAAGCTATAGATGATGAAAACCAGGCAATTGAACAAGCGCGTAAGAAAAAAGAAACTTATTATCCAGAAGTTCTTGCTAATAGTGACACGGTCAAACAGCTTCTTGCAAGAAGCCGATATTTACTCTATAAAAGCGAGTATAAGTGGACTTGCGAACAAAAAGAAAGAGCTAAATTATTATTTGAACGCTATTCAGATATTGAAAAAGCATACCGCTTATCACAGGAACTTTCGTGGATATTCAACACATCAATTGATAAGCTCTACGGAACCACAAGGCTAGCCAAATGGGTGAATAAAGTAGAACAATCAGGATTCAAGTCATTCAATACTGTATCTAGAACAATAAATATCCATCATAAATAGATCCTAAACTACTTTGATAATAAAAGTACCAACGCTTCAGCAGAGTCCTTCAATGCTAAAATAAAAGTATTCAGAAGTCAGTTTAGAGGGGTAGCTGATATCAATTTTTTCCTTTTCAGATTAACTAAATTATTTGCCTAGTCCACAGATTTTGAATATGATCCACTTTAACTGTCCACTTTTTGCTGACGATTTACAGAAAAAAACCGGATAAATGATCATTTTAATCACTTATCCGGTCTAGTACCCAGCGCCGGAGTCGAACCGGCACATCCGAAGATATTGGTGTTTGAGACCAACGCGTCTACCAATTCCGCCAGCTGGGCAAGCTGTTTTGTTGTTTCGACAGTGCAAATATAGACCAATTCCTTTTATTTCCAAAATATTTTTTGCTGTTTTTTGAGAATTCAAACGCTTTTATAGTGAAAGTAGAGAGGCTTATTTAAAAGCTGCTGATTTGTAGTGTATTGGGTTTTATCTAAGATTGAAATTAATGCGTAGAAATGTTTTTAGATATGGAAATATCTTTACAAAAGCTGCTAACTCCATGATTATTTACCCCTCTGATTTTAATTTTAGTATCGTTCTATAATCCCATGTTTATCTGTTAGCAGATCATGGCTACGAAATTCCAATTAATCTATGAAAATATTAAATAGCGGAGTATCTAAATAAAAAAAGCCTTAATCTTTACGATTAAGGCTTTAGTACCCAGCGCCAAACAAATGTCAAAATGTTTTCTTGATGATTTGAGGGTAATACGAGATTTATTATAGAATTTGGTTTGGTGATATTCTGTTTTAGATTAGTATTTATTGTTAGTAGTTGTTTGTATTGGAGTTTTATTAAATCAGGGGTTATTGAGACTTCAAACTAATGATTATTAGTTTGAAATTATTTATTTTAAAATACTTTCCCTGTAGGCAATACCCCATTTCCCCATTTCTATAATTATAGTATGTAAGCTCTCCCCAAGATTAGTTAATTCATATTCAACAGTGATAGGTTTAGTGTCGCATATTGTCCTAGTAACTAATTGATTTATCTCTAAATCTTTTAGTTCTTTAGAAAGTACCTTAGGCGATATTTTGTCTATCTGCCTACATAGTTCCATAAATTTTAATTTACCTAAAAAAAAGAGGGTAGAAACTATTAAGTATTTCCACTTACCACCCATTATTTCTTGGACATCCTCAATTCCTTTCAACGAAGACTTACATTGCTCTGAAATAGGTATACTATATTTTTTCATAATAAATATTTTGAACCCTAATATAGTTACTTATTAGTAATTACTTACCAATAGGTAATACATAACTTAAAGTAATCATTTATGAATTATTTTTGTATAAACATTAAAATTAATATAAAAGTAGCAGTTATAGGTTCTACTGGATTCGTAGGATCCAAAATCATTAATGAACTAGTTAATAGAAATTATGATGTTTTGGGAATATCGAGAGACAATAAAACATCAGAAAATGTAAATTTAACTTATTTAAATGTTGATATTTTTGACACAGACAAATTAGCCCAAAATATTACAGGGTATGATATATTGGTAAGTGCTTATAGCTCAGGATGGGAAAATCTCAACATGTATCAGGACTTTATAAATGGCTCATTATCAATTCAACAAGCTGCAATCAAATCAAAAGTAAAACGATATATCGTTATCGGTGGAGCAGGTAGCTTATATGTTACGGAATCAATACAAGCAGTGGATACCGATGAGTTTCCTGAAATTTTCAAACCTGTAGCAAGAGCTGCACGAGAATACTTTAATCTATTGAAAAAAGAAACCTCATTGGATTGGCTTTATTTATCTCCAGCATTAGAAATGCATCCAGGCATTACAACTGGAAGAACAGAAAAATATCGATATGGAACAATGACGCCAATCTTCGACGAGAAGGGGCAAAGCTCTATTTCGGTTGAAGATCTAGCTGTCGCAGTAGTAGACGAAATTGAAGAAGAAAAATTTAATAAGACTTTATTTACTGTTGCTTACTAATTTATTGAGGGGTTTATGAGACATTCAAACTATTATAATTTTATAAAAAACTACCTTAATAACATTGTTTTTTGTTAAGTGTTTACTAAAAAAGAAAATTAGGCCGATAAAAAGTTGGAGTGAGAGTATAAAATAAAGCTGCTTAAATTCTTTGTACCTTTCAAAAAAAAGTATTTTTAAATTAAGACTTTTCAATTTTTATCATTAACTTTAATTAGTTATGTATTACATAACTAATTAAAGTTAGTGACCTATTATAAATCTTATAATACCTTAGAAAAACATAGGAAACAAGTCACCTATGCAATTCTTGTCGCTAATACCGGTTCGGTAATGCATGTTTTACAGATAGATTCACCTACAAAAAATACATAATCCTACTAAGATTTTAATAAGCGAAAAGAAAATGAAAAAATATCAACTAATATTCTTGTTAATGTTTACAGGACTTTTAGCAGAAGCTCAAAAACTAAATACAATTACCGGTACAATTCCTGATAAATTCAATGGAGAATACGTTTACCTATCAAAAGTTGATATTTCTAATCCAATGGCTATACCAATTAATATAGATAGTTCGTACGTTGAGAATGGTCGATTTGTTTTTAATATAAAGTCACCTAATGATACGTCACTTTATTCGATTGTGTTTAATAAGCATGCGGGAGGAATGTTTGCCTTAGATAATGAACCATTGAATGTTACATATATGGAGGGCAACCCTATCGACTATTTCCAAATTAGGGGTTCAACACTTAACAATGATTTTGCTACTATTTTGGAATTTTCTTATAAATCGGCTGCGCGGGAAATGGAATTGGCGAAAAAACGTAAAGAAGCATTAACTAAAAATAAGTGGACAATTGAAAACGAAGAAGAGGTCCATGAAGATAATAAAAAACTAGCTTTAGATTATGTTTATAATATTTCTCACTTTGTAAAGAGTAATATCACTAACCCTGCAGGTCAGTATGTTTACACTTTACTTGGTGTTACATTAAAAAAAGATACAAAGGAAGAAATAGAATCGAAACTAAGTGAGAGTGATAAGCAAACAATAAATGCAGCTAAAGCATCTATAGCAGAAATGATGAAAGGTATTAAAGCTACAGCTTCAAATATGAACCAGATAAAAGTTGGTGACAAATATATTGATGTTGAAGGTGAATTGTTATCAGGTGAGAAAATAACACTATCCGAAGCTATCTTTTCAAAAAAGTTGATTCTTCTAGATTTTTGGGCTTCATGGTGTATTCCTTGTTTAAAAGAGATGCCAGAAATAGTTGATCTTCATAATAAATATAAAGACGGAGGACTACAAATCGTAGGTATATCATTAGACAGAAATCGAGATAAATGGAAAGATGCCGTTGATAGTTTTGGTATGCAATGGATACAATTTATTGACTCCAATCTATCAAATCCTATTTCAACTGTATATGACGCAAGTGCAATTCCGCATACGGTATTAATTGATGAGAATGGAACTATTATAGCTCTAGGTTTAAGAGGTGAAAAACTTAAAAAGAAAATTGAAGAATACTTTAGCTTATATACATCGAAGAATTAAAAAATAAAATGAATTTATTTTTTACACACTATTTCATTTACTTGAAAAACCAGCGTTTTTTGAGACTTTTTGAATTAAGTTGTTTAAACTGTAATTCATATATTATAAAGGAGTACTAGAGAAACATTGTGTATATTAGTTTTACTAACACAGTTGCTTTATGTGCAATATTTAATTTATAAACTGCTAAAATGAAAGGACAATACATTGCTCCCGAACTTGACTTGAAAGCATTTAATTGTGCACATTGTCATATTTATTCTCATCAAGACTGGTTTTATTTGAAAGCAGCTGAAAGATCCAATGGTTTTGGACGTCAACATGAGGATAGAAAATTTAAAGTTTCTTATTGTGAACGTTGTTTAGGTAGTACAATATGGCTAGGAGAAAGTATTATATTTCCTCAAAATTCAATATTAGAGCCTGCTAATTTAGATTTACCCGAAGACATTATAGCAGATTACAATGAAGCCGCTATGGTTTTAAATTTATCACCAAGAAGTTCGGCAGCTTTATTAAGACTTTCAATCCAAAAATTATGTAAATATCTTGGCGAATCAGGAAAAGATATTAATAACGATATAAAAAATTTAGTATCGAAAGGTTTGCCTCCAAAAGTCCAACAAGCATTGGATAGCGTACGAGTTATAGGGAATGAATCTGTTTGTAATCTTCCCTAAAAAACGCTACGATTAAAAATGTAGTTTTATTAAATTAGGGATTATGAAAAAGAGTAAATTCAGCGAGGTTCAAATCATTAAGATTTTAGCTCAACAAGAACAAGGGGTACCA
>NZ_JADEYQ010000045.1 GCF_022627575.1 Sphingobacterium rhinopitheci | reverse complement strand
TTTAATCAAAACCCTCCTTAAGATTATTAAACTAACTGTCCACTTTTTGCTGACGATTTACATATACTAAAAGATTCTGTAAACACAGCTATAATAGATTTAGATTTGCAAGGCTCATTATATAAATCTCGTAATTCTTCTTCAGTACCAATATATCCTCCAAATAAATTAGAGGATATAAATAATATGGATTATGACTTTATCTTTATAGACACACCTCCATATTTAATATCTGATCTTCCTATGTTATGTAGAATAGCTAATGTTATAGTTATACCTACAAAAACAGGACTATATGATTTATTGGCTATTGAAGATACTATTGAAATAGTTAAGAATGCAAAGAAGGAAAAAGATACGCTCATTGTATTTAATATGGTTAAGCCTAATACCACATTAACAAATGAAATGAATCAGGCTTTAGAAAGATTTAACGTTAGTGTATCGAATACTTTTATTTCTGATTTAGTTGCTTTCACACGTTCAGCAATAAACGATGGTATAGAAGAAAACACAAAAGCACAGAATCAAATTATAGAGTTAACAAAAGAAGTTTTATCAAAAATATCATAGATAAAAATCAAATATTATGAGTGGGAAAAATAGTTTAGGAAATTTCGCTAAAAAAATTGCTGAGGATAACGTATCTAGTCCATTACAAGAAAAAAAAGGGAAAGTAATCAAGCCCGTAGAAACCAAATTTTTGATTAGTATAGAAGAAGAAGATTTATATCAATTAAAAAGAATTGCATTAGATAAAAAAACTAATGTTAGAAATCTTATTAGAACAGCTATTAAAGAAAAATACATTAACAAGTAATATAGACAGTTAATAAAACAAAAAAACATATCTAAATATTCTTATATGCAAATATTTAGATATGTAAATATTTATTAACTTTAAACACGGTAGACTTAGATACTTTTGTAATAAGAGCTATTTCTTGAAGAGATAGATTTCCCTTTTTTAATAGCTTAACAACGTGCGGGTATTTTGATATAAACTTTTCTGAAGATTCTTTAGTCCCTTTTAGACGACCTTTATATATTCCCTTTTGTATTGCTTTTTGTATGCCTTCCTGTTGACGTTCGAGAAGTGTCCTTCGCTCCATCTCAGACACATTAGCTAAAACCGAAATAATAAGATTAAACACCTCGTTAACTTTCCCATTAAGTAAATTGGATATGCCTAAATTTTCAATATAAAGTATAACACCTTTTTTATTAAAAAAGTCAATGGTGGTTAAAATATCAACAGTATTTCTTCCTAATCTATCGATAGAATGAACATGGATCTTTTCAATTAATCCCTTTTCGACTTCTTGTATTATCCTTTTTCCGAAAGGTCTATCTTCAAACTTAATGCTACCACTACAGTAATCAATATAATACTCTAAATCTGACAGCTGTCTATCTACATTCTGATCACGAGATGACACCCTAATATATTTGATAGATTTCATAGAGTGAATATATAAAAATCGTTGTAAAAATAGGATAGTTATAAATAATACGGTCTAAACATCAGATAATGATTTAAAATATTCGTTTATTATATTAGATTTAGAGTATAACTATAGACATAATGATTTGTAAATACGTATTTACAACTATATAAAATTTTATGAAAATAGGATAGTTCGGTATATTGATGATTCTTTTTTTATGTAGTTAATATTCTACATATATAACCAAGTATATAGCACATGAACTATTAAATTTGTTTCTTTGAAAGAAATATAACAAATATGAAAACTAACTACTTACTATTTTTAATTATTCTTTCTTTATCATTCTTTGGCTGTAAAAAAGAAAATAATTTAACCAATGTTGAACCTCCAAATAATAATCAAAGTGAATTAGGCGAAAAATTAGATAATCCATATTCAATGAGCAACATGCTTAATGCTATTCAGATATCATCTAATTCAAAAGATATACAACCCACCCATTTATACGTTAGGTTTTTGCCAGCAACATACGAAGATATGGTCACTTTAGAATCAGACAGTTCTTTAATATTTTCTTCTGTTCCATATGGATACACAAATTCTGCTGATTTAGATTATTATCAAGACCCTAGTATACCAAAAGAACAATATACTTGGCAATACGCAATTGTAGATTACGATTATAAGTTCCCAAATATTAAATATGAAATTTTAGATAAAATATATAGACCAAGTGATGATGAGGAAGAATTAGAAAACATTTCTTTTAATGAAACACTGGATCTTGATCTTAATATTCAATATGCCGCCCTTTTTAGCAAACGTTATAATCCAAAGGGTAGAATACTTGTTCAAAATAGCTTTGGAGGAACTGTCCCGTTAAGAAGAGCAGCAATTCAAGTAAGAACTTTGTGGTGGAGCGACGTAGTAACAACTAATGAAAATGGAGAATATTATGTAAATAGGAGATACAAAGATATTCCGACTGTAAGATTATGGAATAGAAACTATACTAATAAAACTACACAAAGATGGACCGAACATGCTGGCTTTTGGGTTAGTGATCAATTAGGTAAAGGTAAAGATTTCAATTATACTATTGAATATACAGAAGGTTCAAAAAGAGATTTGTGGGTAAAGGCAACAATCAATAATGCTTATGTAATTTATGATGATTTTGCAAAAGAAAATTCAATAAAAAGGCCTGATAATGTCAGAACATGGGTATTCAAAAACTCTACTGTTGGAGGCGCACCATTACTCCATAATCAAAGTATTACTTCTTACAGTTATTACTATCCAGCAATTGCAACAGAAAATAATGAAAACTTTGGTAGCTTATCTGCAAAAACAGGTATTCTTGCCTTAAGCCCCCTTCTTGATGTAATAGCGACAGTAACAAGACAACATAAAAATCTTCCAGATATAATAATAGGAACTAATCACAAAACTACGTCTGAAATCTATTCTACTATTTTTCATGAAGCAGCACACTATAGCCACAAAAAAGATAGACTTACAAATGGATACTGGGCTCAAGTACAATATCAAGCTTTGTTTGACAAAACAAAAGGAACATATGGTGATGGTTCACCAAGTCCATCAAAATACGTAGGTGTAGCTGAAGCTTGGTCACATTTCATTGAATACGAATTAATGCAAAAAACGTTCCCAGGTTCATTCGATGGTTTTACATTTACTAATGATAATAAAGCTGACATCAGAATGACAGCTTATTATAGGACGAATTATAGTAGCACTATTCCTAGTAACAATGACATTGGCGCCACTCGGGCTCTTTGGATACCTTCTGGTTTACTTCGAGATTTAATCGATAATGATAATAATAACCTAATACTAAGAAATGGTACTAATTATGTAATTGTAGTGAAAAGCGGTATAGATCGTGTTTCAGGGTTTACTTATAAAGAAATATACGAACTTCTAACTGAAGAGGTAACATCTATAATCAAATTAAAAGATAAAATAATCAAATTATATCCTAATCGAAACTTAAGTAATGAAATTAAAGACTTATTTGAACTTTATGGTTATTAATAAAAATTTTGCTAAACGTATACTTATGCTATGTTTAGTTGTAATCACTTTTATATCAACAGCCCTTAAATGTCAAAAGGAAGATTGGCAATATGAAACACTTCCAGGCTTAGAAAATAAAAAAATCTTTGCTGATATTATACCTAATAAAACAATATATAATGTTGGTGATACTATAAGATTTCAAATAGATCTTAAACCAAATGATTTAAACTTGGTGGATTTCGATAAATTTGAATATGCTTTTATAAGTGATTATTTATTTTATGACAAAAAACAAATGTTTAATGTAGTGCAAGAGGCGGGCCAACGATTACTCGAAACTAAAAATTTAACTCCAGATAAATCTATTTATAAAATGCAAGTTCAAATAAAACTAAATAAAAAAGGTTCTTTCAGGATTATGACTAATCATTATTCTAATCCTGATAAACTTAATGATGATACACAATTTAGTTTGTTAGGTTTTTATATTCTTTCTGGTAAACGAGTTCCTCGCGGATATACAGGAACGATCCCTATTATTTTTAATATTAATAAAAAAGGTTATCTAGATATTGAAGTGGAATAATTATTGTATTAGATTGGATAGACAAATCTGTTTATCCAATCTAATTTTCAGGCCTTTTCCTTGGTATCACCAACATTATATATTGCCAGATTATATGGACGATTGAGCGGTACAGAAAATTTACCGAAAACACTTAATAAATTTAATAATTATTGAATATTTTTTACTGATTATTAACCAATTTATAGTCTTAGCGTGTAGTATAGATAATTTAACACAAGTTCAGTTTTAGCCTACTGACACTCCTAAAATATTCAAAAAAGAAAGTTGAAGGCTTTAGCTTAAAATTAGAAAGAACCAAATATACATTTTGTTTATATTCAGTTAAGTTGAATTAAATATATTTTTTCCAAAAGGAATTTCCGTTTATTATCTTCTGTAACCTCGAGATCGATCACGCTTTTGGATTTGTTCTTGATTTTCTTCTTTAGTAACCTTCATTTGTTCTAGTCTGTTTCTTTCCTTTTCTTGAGTCTGAACTCGATTATCTATCGTAATTTTACTTTTAAGGGCTTTATCAATATAATTATCAAGCAATTGCTTACACACTTTAGTACGCTCCTTAACTGGGTTTTGCGCAATCTTCTGTTTTTCTTGTTCTAACCGCTTATTATACGCTTCCGCTTTGGCGTTAGCCTCCTTTATTTCCTTGCTAAAGAAAAGAGGTACTTTCTTTATTTCCATTGGCTTTGCTCTCCTAATTTTTTCCTCATAAGCTTTACGTTTCTCGTACAGATCTTGCAAAGACATAACTTCGTAAATGGTATCCCTTATCCCCTTTTCTAAATCCGAGCTTATCAATAAAGGAACATCATTAACTTGATAAGAATAGCCCTGTGGAGTACGTTCTAGTCCCCGAAGTTTCAAGATATGATCAATATTAGCACCATAGCCTACAGACATACAACGCGAGACAGCTATTTGTAAATCTTCTCGTAAATGCTTTTCTACCTCTGCCCTAGTAATGCGCTTCGTTTCTTGAATAGTTTTACTGTTATGTTCTAATATCTTACTTATATCATTCCATTTAGCCCCTATTTGAGAGCCTTTAACACTTATCTTGTCTGTCTTAAACGATATACCCGAAATACCGTACTTATTCTCCATAAATCGGACATCAATACCCCTACTTTCCAATGCCTTTTTAAAAGCATCTGCAGTACTTATTTTTTTATCCTGCAGAACTTTTATGACTTCATTTTTAATAACAGCCTGTTGTTCTCGCTTATTCGGATTTTTATCCAAATTTGTTTTTTTATTTTTCGCTCGATGTGCTTTCTTTTCTTCACTTGTAGCATATCGAAACCCTTTCTCTTGGCTAGGATCATAAAAAACTGTCCTACCCTCCGTTCTTCGTAACCCCTGTTCCTGCTCCACTTTATCACAAGCGACCTGCAAGCGTTCTATAATACGCTCATTACTCACTAAACTACCATCCATACCAACACGATTGGCTACAACATGATAATGATCATGCGCCTTATCACGATGCTGTACCAAAACATATTGATGGTTATCCGATGAAATACCAACCTCTTGTAAAATAGCATGCACAGCTTTTTTAGCTTTCTCTCTACCTAACTTTTCATCAGGATGAAAATTAATTTGAAGGTGTAAAACAGGCTTTTGCACGCGCTCCCGATCATCAGCTATATCACGCATCTGACGACCTATATCTCGGCTTGTTCCAAATACATTATTATACTCCAAAACAACAGCACGCTGATCCTCGGACAACTGCTTTTGTTCCTGCAGCGCATAACTAACGCCTTTACTAAATCCGTTTCCTGTATTAGCGTTTGCGATAGGCATTTCGTAATTCGTCTATTAAGGTTTTCAATACTGTTTCAAGTTCGGGCTTTCGTTCCCCTGTTTGGTTGTAATGTCTGGTCAACTGGTTCAAATTATTAGCAACCCCACTTAATATTTTTTGCTCCTCTAGACTGATTTTTATAACCTCTCCAAAAAGTAACATCTTACGAGCATAGGAACTTATTTTTAAACCTTCGCTTTCGGCTCGTTCTTGTATCTTTTGCTTGTCTTCAGCAGTTAAGCGAAGACGTAAAACAGTATCTTTTTCCATTTAAAAAATTTGTTTTTTACCTACACTTGGCTGATGATAGCTAGCTATCATCAACCAAGTGTAGCACTAAAATTTTAGCGAAGCGTGAAGAAATTTTGCTCCAGGATTTTCAGCGTAACGTAGTGTAGCGTATGGAAAATCCTTGCTCCGCAGGACGAGGTGGGAAAGAAATGTAACAATAAACGATAGTTTGTAGCTACATTTGTACGTCATCAAACTAAATTGGACACTTAGGTCTATCTCCTTAAGGAGAGATTGTTGTTATAAATTTAGTAATTTTTGTTGATTATACAATCGCCTTCTATTCTCAATAGAATTCATTTTAATCTGTTCTCTTTTTCTTAAAATTTGATCTGTTCTACCGAAATAGACATCAGCTGGTGTTAAATTTTTCAGTGATTCATGATAACGTTTATTATTATAATTGTCTACAAATTCTGTTAAAGCTTCGATGAGCTGCTCGGGATGATAAAAATGATTGAGTTTGACTA
>NZ_JADEYQ010000044.1 GCF_022627575.1 Sphingobacterium rhinopitheci | reverse complement strand
GACGCCAACAGAATTCCTGTTGAAATATGGAAAACTCTCTGAGTTTCCAACATTCCAACAGGATAACAATAGCAATTCTGATTGGAATTCTTTAGTTTTGAATGTAGCTAGTTAGGGTAAGATTACACTATGTGTTTTTTGTGTATTATATATTGTATATATTTGTATGTGAAAATGAGAAAAAACATAGATATCGATGAAAGCACTTTAACTAAGTTAAAGTTACTTTCTTTTTATGTAGACTATAAAGAGAAAGAACGTTTGAAATCATTAACTGATGAGGAAAAGAAAGATTTAGGATTGTTGTTACTTATGCTGCAATCAGACAGAAGCGAAGTTGGAAGTCGTGAAGAAGTAATTAATATTTTAGACTAATGAGAGTTGTTTTTTGCGCTCCTTTATTAATGATATTAAAAAGATCACAGATAAAAAATTGAAGGCTAAAATCAAAGAATTTATCATTGAACTTGAAAATGCTGAAAAGTTAGAAGAGTTAACTAACGTAATAAAAATGAAAAGCTTTTCTACAGCTTATCGTTGTAGAATAGGAGATTGTCGTTTAGGTTTTTATAAGGATGATGATCAAGTTGAATTGTCTAGATTTGTAAAAAGTAATGATATTTATAAGGTTTTTCCTGAAAATAGACATTATCTCAAATTTATATAATCGGCCCTTCTTAAAGAAATGGACCTTTGACCTCTTGTTGAAAATTTGATACATTAAAATTACATTACTAGTATTTCATCATAAATATATCTTCAATGGAACTTATTCTAATTGAATAATTAGAAACTTTAAAATATTTTCACATATCATAACATTAAGTCTATTATATGAATTGTTATCGAGGAATTAAACTATTCGCTTTTTTTTCGTTCCTTGCGTTTAGTGCCTGCTCACATCAAGAAAATGAATACTTTGATCTGAGCGATCAAAGCATAAAAATGAAAGCTAATGTCAGCACACTAGTTGGAACGGCCACCCCTACTTGGGATAATCAAGATACTATTGGACTCTTTGTTAAACGTAGCAACACGTCTGGATTCAGTCAACTACTGGAGACCAATCGTCAACTTATTTACAATGCATCGAATGATGAACTTCAATTAATCGGAAATCCAATCTACTATCCACAATCTGGTTCGTTGGATCTTGTAGCATATGCTCCATTTAAGTCTGGGGTATCAAACACTTACCCAATTAATATTTCTAACCAAAGTAATCTGAAGGCTATAGATTTTTTGTACAGTAATACAACAAACAACATCAATAAGCAAGGAAATCCAGCTTCGTTAACTTTCGATCATCAATTAAGTAAAATTGCATTTTCGCTGCAAAATTTTGATAACACGACCAGTGGATTACAAAACGTCAATATTGCATTAAAAGGATTTGCATCTCAAGCTGAGTTTGACTTGTCATCAGGAACTATTACAAACCAGATCATATCAACCAATCCTATTACTATTGGACTAAGCCGTGAAGCTATCGTCATCCCTAATACGAATCAATCAAACAAAATCTTCACTTTCACTATAGATGGTGTCACCTATGATTATACTTTACCTACTTCTGACGCCTTCGAAAAGGGAAAAATGTATAATTATTTGATAACAATTAATAACAGAAAAATAACGGTTACTTTATCAAATATAACATCATGGATTAACAATTCTTCGGGAATTGACGATTTAGGAACAATAAGTACAGATCCGGTCGAATATGCTTATATTCCAGCAGGAACCTTCCAAATGGGAGCTCCCGATACCTCAAATACCCTTCAAAGCTATGAGAAACCACAACATTGGGTTCGAATTAGTAAAAGTTTCTATATGAGTAAACATGAAATTACGGTCTCGCAATATGCTGATTTCTTAAATGCAAATGGTGTAGCGTACAATAATATAGCGAAAATATATCATAACATTGATAATGAATCTACTTATTTATTCTATTCAAAAAAAGAATCTACACCATATTTTGAGAATAACAAATGGGTAGTAATGCCAGCTATTAAAAACTATCCTATGCAAGGTGTTACATGGCATGGAGCACTAGCTTACGCGCAGTGGAAGGGAGGTACATTGCCAACAGAAGCGCAATGGGAATACGCGTATCGGGCGACAACTAAAAACAAGTTTTTCACTGGAAACTTTGGAAGTGAAATGATGGCCTATGGCTATTATCATAACAATACAGGAGGTTATGTTAAACCTGTGGGAGAAAAAAAGCCCAATCCTTGGGGATTATTTGATATAGCAGGAAATGTATTAGAATGGTGTCTAGATGGACCTGAAAACAACGAAATCGTTTCATATCCAGTTGCTAACAGTGAATTATCTCCAATTATTGATCAAGTGGGAGGAATAAGTAAAAATGGTCATGCTTATTACCGAGGAGGAAATTATTCAGCAACTGTACAACTCGCATCGGCCTATAGCCGAAATAGTATACAAAAAGAATATTCTGCGTGGCAAATTGGTTTTCGAATAGTACTAAACCCTTAATCATCAAAGGTAAATATCATGTTAAACACAAAAATTATATATATATTCATTTTTTTTCTGAGCCTATTACATTCTTGTAAGAAAGATGATTCTGTACAACAAAAGGAATTACAAGATGACCATATACAGTTTAGTATAAGTATAAATGGTTCAAATAACGATCTAAGCTTAGGATCAAAATTAGCGCTCTCTAGTCCAGGTAATAGAACTGATTTTAACACACAATTTACCACTGGCGACAGTATTGGAGTTTTTGCAGTACTTACAGGACAGCCATTGGCCAACTCAGGAAATTTGATACATAATATCAAAATTACTTACGACGGTACAAAGTGGGAGTCTAATGTAAAATGGCCAGAAGGATATCCTAATTTAGATTTCTATGCTTACTATCCGTATGATCCTCAAATGACGAATCCTAATAATTACAAGTTCGTAGTAAAATCTGATCAAAGTGATAATAATAATCATGCAGCTTCAGACCTAATGTCCGCAAAATCAGTAAATATAGGTGCAGTTTCTGTAGTAACGCTGAATTTTACACATTTACTGAGTTTGATGCAAGTAGAACTCCCTGCTACATCTTCTAAAGGAAATAAACCCGATCCACGTTTAGAAATCATATTAAATAAATTACAGAATACAAGCGTATTCAATCTAAGTGAAAATGAATTGACTACGAATCCAACAGTATCTACAAGCATTCGGCCTTATCGTTTAGAGCAACCAGGAAGTGCATCATTTAACGATACATATACTTACCGAGCTTTGATACCTGCGCAGACTCTTCCTGCAAACCAAGATTTGGTAATGATGAATCAAGGTTTTGCGTCAAAAGTATCTAAACAAAAAAATACACTTCAAATGACGACAGGCAAATCCTATCGCTTCTCTGTTGATGATTTTCCTTCGGACAATATCAGTACCGTTTTTATTAAAGCAGGAACATTCTTAATGGGAAATCTTGATCCTAATGCCTTAGGCTTTCAAGGCGGGCCGGCGCATTGGGTAAAATTGACGAAGGATTTCTGTATGACCAAATATGAAATAACAATTAGTCAATATGCAGAATTTTTAAACGCTATCGGTGTCAGAGCTCCACAGGATGGATTAGTAATGCTACAAGGAAAAGTATTGTATAACAATGTAAATAACGAAAGCACTTTGCCAATATATGATATGGCGGCGAACAAATATACTACTACTCCAGGCTTCGAAAATTATCCTATGAATTTGCTTTACTATGATTCAGCCAAAGCATATGCTACTTGGGTAGGCGGCAAACTTCCTACGGAAGCCCAATGGGAGTATGCAGCACGTGCAGGATCTACAACGCCATTTTATTTTGGAACTCAACAAGAAGTGTTAACTAATTACGCTTGGATTTCAGAAAACAGCAACTATAAAGCACATGCAGTAGGTCAAAAAATCCCAAACGCATGGGGCTTATACGATATGTACGGTAATGTAGCAGAAATAACAGACGACAAAAACACAGATTCTAATACAATAGACCCATATCCAACAATTAGCACAGAAGACAGTCCACTTATTGACCCTTTAAACCAATCTGGTTCTGCATTTATCATCCGGGGTGGTAGTTTTATCAGTACCAAGAGTACTGCTAACTCCTACTTAAGGTCAGCAGTAGTTAGTGGAAGTGCTAATTATAATGTCGGTTTTAGGGTAATTTTTGAGAAATAATAGACTAATAGTATATATTAAAAAATGTTGATAATCTTGAATTACTTTGGAAGTATTTATCTCTAAATTGGTAAACGGAACGCTTCTTATTGAATTGTCCATCTTCAGTTATTTCTGGGAATGAAAGTGTTAGGTCTTTTATTTTCAATTGAATAAATTCTTGGTCTGCGTCAGTTAACTCATCAGGTAGACTTCCCTGTTTTTCAGACCAATTAAAAATGTTAAATTAGTTTTAAAAACTATTCTTCAGAAAAGAATAAATTATATAAAGCCGCAATTAACAAAAACATTTATATACGTAGAACATGGATTGTTGGCAGGCTCAATCAATACATATCCCAAAGTGCCAATAGTAGAGGAAGAAGAAGCAAATATTAACGAAGATTTTAACTGGAATTAACGTTATTTAGCTAATTGGGAATAAAAAATATTACAAATGAAAATAAATCAAACTTTAAAACCAACAATAAGATTGTTTGTTTTTATGGCTTCAATATCTGTCTTGTCAGCCTGTAAAGATATCAATGGAAAGGATAACTTGGGAGATAATATAGTAGCACTTAAAGTAGGTATGCCCTCTATATATGAAAACGATCGTCCAGACATCAAAAATAATGTCGCTGCATCGTTTGACCGATTAAAGATTGTAGAAAGAGTTCAGTTGTCAAATAAGCTGGAACTTGTGGCAGAATTTATACCTGAGATAGATAATAGTAGTAGCGTATCTTCTAAGATTATAAAAAAAAGTATTAATAGAGCCGCTGTAGTTGAAACTAATATACCTAATGGTACGCTTTACCAAATAAGAGGTTATAATATGAGCAAAAATGAGCTCACTCAATTTAGAGATTATACTGTTGGTAACGAAGCAAATTCCCCTTCACTTATGTTAGATGGTGGTGATTCATACCGTATGATTGGCGCTACTAGTAATAGTCCAACAGGACCTTTGCCACAATTTGTATTAGCTACGTCAAATCCTAATAACTATGGAGATATACAAGCGCGATCATATAACGCTGCTAACCCTGAATTATATATATGATGAGTTGATACAAATAGGTGGTAATAATCCACAAGAAATCTACCCAAGGTTCAAAAATGTTGCTGCACGTATAAAGTCTATAACCATAGAAGCTATTCCTGAATTGAATATTAATATCACAGAATTAGAAGCAAAATTCATCAATTTGTACCCCGAAGGGAATTATCGTTTTTCGACAGCGACAGGAAGAGGTAGTCCAGGAGAACAAAATATTTCGTTCACCGTACCAGGAACCACTAGATCTGTATCTGCTACTGCTCCTACTGGAGGTTCGTTAATAACAGGTACAAAGTTTGTTACCAGTGGTTCTGAGTTTTTTGAAATTACAAAAATGAGTGCCGGTGGTGCTACTGTAACTAATATACGCCCTTTTGCATCTACACGCTTAGTACCAGGTATGATTTATAACCTCAAGCTGACAATCAGAACTTTTAGACCATTGGGGCCCGGTGATGTAGAAGTCAATGGGCAGATTTGGATGAACTATAACCTAGGTGCCGACCCCAATTTCCCCACACCTAATGATTATACGACTTTTACTAAAGCTAACTTTGGCGATTACTATTTATTTGGTAAAAAAGAGCCTTTTATTAGTGGTGAAATAACATTATTGAAGAATAATACCATAGGTGCTGATATTCCGAAACCTGGAGCACTTCAGTCTACGAATGCTTATCCTTTTCCTATGCCTATAGCAGGTAGTGGATATTATATGCCACAAACTACTTTAGCAAACTCTGGAGTACCAGTGACTGATAAATGGAAGTTAGGTACGGAAACTGAACCTATCAAAAATACGGATCGGGATCCTTGTCCTACTAATTATAGAGTTCCTACTCGGACTGAAGCTGAAGCATTATTAAACTATTTACAAACTGGTGGGTCAATCGTAAGACTTAGTGCACCTGATGCTTTAGATAGGAAAGATGG
Source organism: Sphingobacterium rhinopitheci (assembly GCF_022627575.1). Lineage (GTDB taxonomy): Bacteria > Bacteroidota > Bacteroidia > Sphingobacteriales > Sphingobacteriaceae > Sphingobacterium > Sphingobacterium rhinopitheci. The sequence goes on along the minus strand of NZ_JADEYQ010000044.1, from coordinate 1,131 downwards.
TAAAACAGCTTATCAACTTACAAAACCAGTACCAGGTGAAGATCCTATTGTATTAACGTTTGCAGCAACAGGATATTATACCATAGCTATTGGCGATAATAACCCTTTTCCATGTAAATCGTCAGCAAAAAGTGGACAGTTAAAGTTATAATCTTAAGGAGGGTTTTCATTAAAAACATTAAATTTAAATATGGAAACTCCAAAGAAAAAGAGCACTGAAAAATTTGTCAAAGACATTCGTAAGTACACCCTTAGGATTTTCAGTTCAGAGCAAAAGATTCTAATTGTAATGGAAGGCCTTCGAGCAGAGATTTCAGTGGCCGAACTCTGCCGTAAACACAACATTGCCCAATCGCAGTTTTATTCCTGGAACAAAGAATTTATGGAAGCGGGTAAAAAACGTCTTTCAGGTGATATTACCAGAGAAGCAACAAGTGATGAGGTTTCAGATTTAAAGAAAGAAAATGCTCGTCTGAAAGAAATTGTAGCCGATCTAGTTCTTCGCTACGATATTGTAAAAAAAAGTTCAGACATGCTGGATTAATCCATAAATACAGGAAATATATGCGATTATCAGCAAGTGAGAAATACGAGATCATACAAACAGTCACACGGAGTGAAATCGGTGTAAAACCAACTTTGGATAGCTTTGGAATTGCCCGAAGTACCTTTTATAAATGGTATCAGAATTACCTCAAAAGTGGCTTTGATGGCTTGGAGACAAGTAAAAGAAGTTGTCGTAGGCAGTGGAATAGTATCCCCCAAGAGCAAAAGGATCTGGTTGTAGAAATTGCGTTGGAACATACCGAGTTGTCTTCAAGAGAATTAGCTTACAAAATAACAGATGAACAAGGTGTTTTTATTTCTGAATCAAGTGTTTACAGGATACTAAAACAAAGAGATTTGATTCCTGCACCCAATCATTTTCTTATTTCAGCAGCTAATGAGTTCAAAGATAAAACAGCATTTGTGCATCAAATGTGGCAGACGGACTTCACTTATTTCAAGATTATTGGCTGGGGATGGTACTATTTGAGTACTGTTTTGGACGATTTTAGCCGCTATATTATTCATTGGGAATTATGTGACTCGATGAAAGCTGACGATGTAAAAAGGACAGTAGATACAGCA
>NZ_JADEYQ010000043.1 GCF_022627575.1 Sphingobacterium rhinopitheci | reverse complement strand
ATTTTCTAAATCTATAGCCTCCCATCTATATTTAATTCGAATATCTTGAAGAGCCTCTATTGCGAGTTTCTGTACATGGAATCGATCAGTAACTTGTATAGCTTGAGGAAAACAACGAAGAGCGATAAGTAAAAAGGTGGCTTGAGAAAATTAGTCCTAAAAACATTAGGTAGTCCAGAACAGAATTATTATTCAATTCACACACAACTTTTGGGATTGATACCTAATTTAAAATTCTTCCATATCACAGATCATACGGGATGTTTTATTTATTTAAATATCTAATAATAAATGGGATAAAGTATTTTTGAGCCAAAATAATGCTAGTTATTAGTCTCAAAAAAGGTTGTTTTTATAATATAAGATTCACTCAAGTTTATCTTTGATTGTTTGTATTTAATGGTAAAGCATAGCACTACATAGCTAGAGCTTAATTATTGGCATCAGCATGTAGTAGCATTTTTTAGTTAGTTCAGGATGCTACTGTATGCTGATACAATCGTATATGCGTGACAATAAGTCTATTTTATAGCTTGAGCCATTCCGTATCCTGCTTAGGTGACATTAAAGAGCTGCGTGCCGGTAAGTCAAGGTATGGATAAGTCACTTTGGATAAATATAGACCTACAGGGTAGGCGGGGGTTAATGTCTTTGGTATTTCTCTTGTGATGAGATGATTTTCAAATTCCGAAACCGACAATCGTCCTCTTCCTATTAGTATAAGCTTCCCCGTAAGGATACGTATCATTTTCCCTAAGAAACGATTACTCAATATATTAAACCGTATTCTATCACCAGCTGGATTCACATACAGATTGGCTTCAGAAACCTGGCATAGTGTATGTTCATTTTTATCAGGATGCACGCAAAATGCACGGTAGTCTTGATACTTGGGAAGCAGTTTTACCGCTTCATTCATTTTCGCTAAGTCTAGATTCGGATAGAGATACAACGCACTCTGCATATTCAAAAAAGGATCTTTATAGGTATGTAGAAAATAATCATACTGCCGCTGTATGGCATCAAATCGCGCATGAGCTGTACCTTCCATGGGCAGGATGTCATAGATCGCTATTGCACTAGGAAGTGCTTTATTAAGTCTGTATACTAAGTCATATTCAAAAGGTTCCGCGATATCAGCATGGAAAAAATATTGACTTGCATTAACCTGACTGTCCGTTCTGCCGCATCCGTATATAGTGGTTGGCGTTTTCAATACTTTGTGCAATGCATTTTCGATCAGTTCCTGAATACTCAGCACATCAGGCTGTCTTTGCCAGCCAGCATATTGTTGACCATGATAGGCTATATGAAAAAAAAATCTCAATCTTATTACGTTATGTTAGTACAATGCTACGTAAAAATCATCTATATCGGTTAATATCGTATTCATATTTTTAGCAAATGAATAAGATAAGTTTAAAGCTATTGTACTTTTTCCTACACTAGTCTCGCAAAATAAATCGACAGTGTTAGTCACGTAATTTTTTAAGTTACTGTTCTTTGTTATTAAACGGTTGAATTGTAAGGTTTTCCAATATAGCATGACGACGTTCTCTATTATATTGCAATGGCCAACTTATTCAGCATAGTGCACACTTTCAAAGTAAATTGTACACTTGCATTTATTAGCGTAAGTAAATATTAGTCTCAATAAAGGTTCGATAACGAACGGTGGTTTATTAGTTTTTACCTCTATCCATAGATGTCTAAACGATAGAAGATCATTTCACAATGGAATTGCTACTTAAAAGTGGAGACAGTTTACTGTTAATTTTCTATGTAGTCTATAGTCAGATTTTAAGCCTTATAATACCTTTGATTATTAAGAAAAGATCAATTAAGCAGGCTTTTACGATCCTGAGGTAGTGTTTAAAAAATGTTGTCAATTAGCGCTACAATTTTAATTTTTTCTATATCCTTTTCGACAATTTAATGTACCAATAATTTGGTTGCTATCTCCGTTAACAAAAAAAAGCCATATTTCATCTGTTTACTATCGTAATTTTGCCGTTGTATAGGGAGTAATTGGAGTAGTTTTTGGCATTCTATTTTGTTTGTCCGATAAAGAAACATTGGGTAAATGAGGCAGTACTAGTTTAGAAAAATATTCAGCTTCTCTTTCTAAAGGAAAACCTGAAAATATAAATGCGCGGAATCCCATATCAATGTACCGATTTAATTTGTCGATTATTTGTCGTGGACTACCTACTAATCCTGCGCCACAACCCGAGAACACTTTTCCAATATCTGTCCATAATATATCTTCTACATAACCTTCATCATTAGCTTCCATCCGTAGTTGATCTTGACGCAATACGCCCAACGACCTAGAATCTTCTCCGCGGCTTCGTATTGTTGCAGCCTTCCCTTCATCGAGCTTGGAAGTTAGTTTTTTAGCGTATTCTCGTGCTTCTTGTTCTGTTTCACGAACAACAACATGGATGCGCAAACCGAAGTCTGTTGTTCGACCATAGGCTGATGCACGTGCGCTCATATCCGCCATGGTGGTAGCTAAAGATTCTTCTCGTTCGGGCCATGTCAAGAATACATCACAGTATTTGGCACAAATATTCCTAGAGCCATCTGAGGTTCCTCCAAAATAAAGCAATGGGCCACCATTCTGTTGATAAGGTTTTGCAGGAGCGGATGGGAGAGAAAGATTGTAAAGATCTCCATGGAAATCAATACGATCTTGGGACCAAGCTTGTTTAAGAATTTCAATCGTTTCAGCACATCGTTTATACCGTAATGTCGGATCCTCTCTGTTTCCCGGCAGGTCTGAATTGATGATGTTGATTGCAAAACGACCTTCAAGTACATGATCTAGATTTGACAGGGCTCTAGCTAGGGTAGGAGGATGTATTTCGCCGGTACGGATAGCGACAAGTAATTTAATCTTATTAGTAAAAGGAGCAATAGCAGAAGCAAAAGTGATTGCTTCTTGTCCTACGGTGTAAGCTGTCGGAAATAATATATTTTTAAATCCTGCTTTTTCAGCTTGTAAAGTGAGGTCTTTACAATGCTCAAAGGTACTGCGTTTCTCTTCATCCAATACGCCAAGAAATTCTGTGTCACCGCCAATTATGTCCGTAAACCAGCCTATTTCGGCTACTTTTTCTTCGGTACGAATTAGCAGTTTCTTTTGTTTTGTGTTTTCTAACTTGGTTTCTCGTTCATTCATCTTTATAGTGCTTTCTGTTTATTAATTATTTGTACTATATAATTGTAGCTGATGGTTTATTTTATATACTATATAGTGAGATATTAAAAATCTACTTTTACTAAACTAATTAGTTTAGGACTTTCGTGGCTTTACAATCATTTATAAGGCTATATTGATTGTTACGAAATACTATGTAAATGGGAATTGTATATCATGAAGGTTTTGGTATATATGACTTATTATTCATGACTATCTTTATATTACTAAACCAGCTAATAACAGATGGAAGTTGTTTTGGAAGTGAATTGGATGTCATGTTCATTATTTTTATTTACTAGTTTATAATTTGTGTAGTACGAATATATAAACTATTTGTTAATATCTATTAATTTAGTAGATATTAAATTTCCTTTTGTTTATTAAAAATATTTTAGGATGATTTTTGGTCAATCTCTGTAAGTACAGAATTAGAATACTAAGACTTAGTAGTGAAAGATATAATTTCATGCTAATTGCATATCATTAAGTATAAGCTATTAACGAAATAGTGCATGTTTATACTAGAGAATCTCTATATTAACCTTTACCTTGACAACTCTATTTTTTTGCTTTTATGGTTTTTCTTTTATTCCACCAAATAAGAAATCCGGATATGGGAAGCGAAGCGCCAATCAGACTTCCTAAGCTCCATATTATTTTGCCTCCAATACCAAAGAATACACCTGTATGGAGATCTCGATTGCTAGCTTCATAGCGGTCTGCAAGATTATTATCCTTATATAGTTTAGTACGTAGGATCTGTCCAGTACTGTTGTCTAAGAAAATAGTATTGTGCTTTCGAGCCCATTTATAAGGATAGATTATTCTGACTCTCAATTCTCCAGTTTTGCGGATAGAAAAAGAAACTGATGTTGCTCCGGGGTACTCTATATTTACGCGTTCAAATATGTTGTGGTATCGATCTGCCATTGTAATTGATGCGTTTTGCAGTGTTGATGTTGCCTTATCTCCTTTTCGCAGTGTGGTACCTGTTATTAGGTTTACGGCTTGTTTGACGGTATCATAATTAAAATAAATTCCTGTAAAAGCAATAATAAGCAATACGAAAGCGGCATAAAACCCAAAAATTTGATGTAGATCATAGTTTATTCTTTTGGAAGAAGCATTCCATTTTATTCTTAGGGATTGTTTTAGTAGTCGTCGTTGATTTGGAAACCATAGTACAAGGCCAGTGATGAGCATTGCTATAAAAATAATAACAGACCATCCCTGTATAGATTTGCCCATTTCTCCTAATAGTAAATTACGATGTAACTCCAGCACAATATATAGCCAATCCGAATTTCTATGGCGTATTAGACTGCCGTCATAAGGGTTGAAATAGTAGGTGTCTCTCTTTCGTGTGGAGATCTCTATTGCAGCATTAGGCTGCTCGATATTTATTTTTATGTTCGTTAATTTTTGGTTTGTTTCTAACAGTTCATAATTTTCAACTATTTTTTTTAATCCGATGAAAGGTTTCTGTTCTATGGAGACATGCAGATATTCCTTATTTGTATATTCACGGATTTCATTTTCAAAAACATAAAGAAATCCCGTTATGCAAATGATAAAAACAATTAGCCCCGATGCTAGCCCAAGCCATAGATGTATTTGTCTTACTATTTTCTTAAAATTGATATTCATAATTTAAACTAAAAGCCTCGTATAAATCTTGTATACAGTATTTAAAATTTGAAGGTAATATTTCCGGTTACTCTCGTTGGGTTTTGTGCTGCCAATCGGTAGGACCAATATTTTTCGTTGCTGATGTTATCTACTTTTAAGCCTATTCTATATTTAGGCTGATCATAAAATATGGAAGCATCGAGTACGGTGTAGGAAGGGATACTAAATTTAAAAGTTGCGGTATTTGTTTGATAATATTCACTTCCATAAATGGCGCCGACGCCAAATCCTAATCCTGCTGCAGCACTCCGAGTGAGTCTATAGCTGGCCCAAAGATTTGCGGTGCGCGGGGAGCCTGCGGTGGTAGGTCGCAGGCCTAGAATATTTTCATTAGCCTTTGTATATTTACTTTCATTAAAGGTATATCCTGCGATGATATTCAAACCACGAATAGGATTTGCTATGAGCTCTAATTCAAATCCCTTACTCAGTTGTGTACCATCTTGAATTTGGAAATCAGGGTTTTCTACATCATCACGTGTGATATTAGTTACATTGATGTTATAATAACTCAGCGTTGCACTTATTTTATTAAAGTCGAATTTGAATCCTCCTTCTATTTGGTTAGCCTGATTGGGCTTAAAGGTGTTGCCTAAGAAATCAGATCCACTTACATTGTTAAAACCATTCATGTAATTTCCGAATACGGATACTTTTTGATTTATGATTTGATATACGGCTCCAAATCTAGGGGAGAATGCTGTCTGATTGTAATTTCCGGCAAGGGAATCTAGGTTAGGGAAATATACACCTTTATTATAATAACGATCTAAACGCACACCTGCCATCAGAATTAATCTTTCGGTTATATTCAATACATCGGAGACATATGCACTATATGTTCTTTCATTATTAGAAACGAAATTAGTAAATCTCGCGCTAGCAAATAGGGGTTTTATTCGGTCTTCTGTAAGGTTATTGTACGCTTCACCAGGATTCTTGTAATTCATAGGGGGCAAGTTTACCGTCGCGTTATTACGTGTAGTGCGTAGACTGTAATAGTCTAGGCCTACTATCACTCTATTGCGTAATTTTCCTATCTTAAAGTCGCCATTAAAATTTTGTTGTATATCAGTGCCATAGTAAGGGTTTTCTTGACTTGTTACGGCTTGTCTTATGCGCTCATCGCTCAAGATTACCATTGCCATTGTGTATCCTTCTGCAGAAGATCGGGTCCGTGATACGATAGTCTGTGAGGTCCATTCGTCAGATATTATGTATTTTGCCTGCGCATATATATTGTACTGTTGACCGGAATAGTTAACTCTATTATTGGCAAAGGATAGGTTGTAAGGGATTTGCATTTCGGTGATGCTCGTTACGGTAGCAGTAGGTCCAGAAAATGGGGCTAATCTTGTCGGTGATGTAGCATTTGATTGGCTCATCTCTGCATCTATGAGCAATGTAAGTCGATCGTTGACTTTGTAGGAGATACTTGGGGCTATAAAGAAGCTTTTATTGAATCCGGCATCTTGAAAACTACGCTCACTATGCAGAGCTGTATTTATTCTAAATAGGGCAGTTTTTGTGCTGTTGAGTGGAGCATTAATATCTGCTGTAAAGCGATTTAAATCCCAATCGCCCGCAGAATATGAAACTTCCCCTTGAAAATAGTCATATGGTTTTTTTGTTACTCTATTAAACAAGCCCCCAAACGAAGAAATTGTACTTCCAAACAATGTTGCCGATGGGCCTTTTATAACCTCAATACGCTCTAAGTTTGCAGGATCTATTGCGTTATAAGTGAAACTACTTACCCCATTTCTCACCAATTGTGGTGTTGGAAAACCCCTTGATATATTTGAGGAGCGTCCTTGGTTTCTTATTTCTGAAATACCTGCGCCAGGTACATTTTTAAAGACGCTGTTATAGTCCGTTATCAACTGTTCTTTCATGAGTTCTTTGCTGACAACAGTATATACCTGTGGGTTTTCCATATTTTTGAGGTCCATTTTTGAAACTTCCTCACTTTCCTTTCGTGCAAATCTATTTCCTCCCTCAGTGATTACTATCTCTTCTAGCTTATGTGAAGTGTAAACGAGCTCAAAATGAAGTGTCACTTTTGTATTGCTTTCATCAATTCTTACTGAAGCTTCTGCTGGTTCATAACCGCTCAATCTTATATCAACTATATAGGTTCCGAAAGGAAGATTCTCGAATTCATAAGCACCATCCGAATCTGTGGTTGTAATTTTATTCAAGGAAGTGATTTTTACCGTTGCACCTTGGGTGTATTCGTTATCTTTGAGTATCATTCTGCCTGAGATAGTTCCGGTATTAGATTGTGAATAAGCAATATTTGTATAAAATATAGCAGCGATAAATATTATAAGTGATTTTGATAAGTTAATATTATATAGTTTATTAAGTTTTTTCTTCATATAACCATTATTTTACTTAAGTTTGTTTAGACTAATTATAAATATAGTAAATTAATCGGTAAGATAAATTAATTTTCTTTTAATTAATATTAAGGAAATCTTTTTTGATCTACATCATAGATGATGCGCCATGATATATCATATTCATGTTCTTAGTTTGAGCAAGTTTTTTCCATGCTGGAGATATACAGCATATAAATTTTTCTACAATAATTTTGGGTATCAATTATTACGTTTAAACTAATTTTAATGAACTGAAACTATGCAGGTATTTATTATAAATAGGAATAGGAGTGATCTCATTTTTCTAAAAAAAATGAACTTTATTTGGCGCTGATATTCAGTGATGTAATAGATATAGGCTAAGTTTGAGTTTTGTAGTTTTTCGTCTACAATGTGACGAAATTATTAAAGAATAATTAGTGCAGATTAATGTTAAATGTATAGTTTTGTGCTGTGAAATAAACCAAACCATATCTAGAGTTGAAATAAAACTATTTTCAGAATCTTAAGTGTAAGAATATTATATTCTTGTTCGTCGTGATAGTTTATTTTATACTTTTTTACATGA